>NZ_BANS01000001.1 GCF_000332995.1 Gordonia amicalis NBRC 100051 = JCM 11271 | reverse complement strand
CCTCGAAGGGTCACCCCACCTCGAAGAACTCCGGCCAGTACCGCTGCAGGCAGTCCACGGGCTGTCCCTGACGATTGAACTGCGGTCCGGTCAGGCCGATGGTCAGCGCCCGCGCGCGTTCGGTCGCCGACCCGTGCCCCATCGCGCCGCCGGTGTCACCGATGATCGGGAGCAGGGTCGCAACCTGGAGGATCTCCTTGGCGCCCAACGCATCACGCTGGTAGGCCGTGGCCGCCCAGTTGGATGCGAGGCAGTCGGCGATCAGTTCGCTGTTCTTGCCCTGAGGCAGTCGCCGCTCCGGGATGCCGAACGCCTCGGCCATCCGGAACACCACGTTGTGCCCGTACTCGTGGGCGACGACGATCGCGGCGGTGAAGTCCCCGACGATCGGCGACGGCACCCCGAAGACGTTCCCGTCCCAGATGGCGGCGAAGGTGTCGACCGGCAGCACGATGCTGCCCTCGGTCTCCTGGCCGTCGCCGTTGGGTTCCTCGTCGACCCCGCAGAAGGAGGCGTTCGCCTCGTCGGACGGAATCCGGTTGGACGCCCCGTCCTCGTCGATGCACTCGGTGGCGAACGAGGTGCCCGACTCGATCAGGACACGTCCCGGCGCGGGGTCACCCCAACCGAGTTCACCGAACCATCCACCCCACGTCTGGTCGAGGTCGTCGAGCAGCGTGGTGAGGTACTTCGGTACCGCGGTGTCGACGTTGGACGAATTCACCCCGCTGGTCATGAGTTCCGCCGTCGGCGTCGCCAGCTTCGGGCAGTCGTCCGGACGGCATCCCCTGGGGTCGGCGTCGCCCGGCGTCGACGACGGGATGCTCGACCGTGTACTCGGTGTCGGCGATCCCGGTGACGAGGAGGTCGACGTCGAGGCCGACGCCGACGGCGCCGGGCTCGACGGGTCGTCGGAGGAGATGAGCGAACATCCACTCGTCACGGCGAGCACCAGCACCGCCAACGGAACACTCCACCGGACCATTCGCGAGACATCCCGGCGCTCCACGCGAGCCCCACGTCGATCGATCATTGGGCGAACTTAGCAGGCAACCACCCCTTGACCTGGGGATTGTCATCCGACCGAAGCACGCCCTCATCAGCTGCGACAGACGGGAGCCCATCTGCCACCGGGCAGTCGCACGCGCCCATGCCCTACCCTTTGTATCCGGGACCGGTCACGGTCCGCGCGATGTACGTCGAGACGCCCGAACGCACCAAGCTGGAGAACAGACCGTGAGTGTTGAAACCGACCCGAATCCGGCCTTCGCCGAGTACGCCCACCCCGAGCGGTTGGTGTCCACCCAGTGGCTGTCGGCTCATCTCGGCGCCAAAGGCCTCAAGATCATCGAATCCGATGAGGACGTGCTGCTCTACGACATCGGCCACATCCCCACAGCGCAGAAGGTCGACTGGCACCTGCATCTCAACGATCCGGTGACCCGCGACTACATCAACGGCGAGCAGTTCGCAGAACTGATGCGCAGCAAGGGAATCGAGCGCGACGACACCGTCGTCATCTACGGCGACAAGAGCAACTGGTGGGCGGCGTACGCACTCTGGGTGCTCACGCTGTTCGGTCACGAGGACGTGCGCCTGCTCGACGGTGGTCGCGACGCGTGGATGGCCGAGGACCGGGACACCTCCTTCGACGTCCCCGAATACCCGCGGTCGGACTACCCCGTCGTCGAGCGCGACGACACGAAGATCCGCGCCTTCGCCCCGCAGGTCCTCGAGGCGCTCGGCACCGAACCGCTCGTCGATGTCCGCTCGCCGCAGGAGTACACCGGCGAACGCACCCACATGCCCGACTACCCCGAGGAGGGTGCGCTGCGCGGCGGTCACATCCCCACCGCGGTGTCGATCCCGTGGGCCAGGGCCGCTGCTCCGGACGGCCGGTTCCGTTCGCGCGCCGAGCTCGACGAGATCTACGGCGACTTCGCGAAAGACAAGCCCATGATCGCCTACTGCCGCATCGGCGAGCGTTCCAGCCACACCTGGTTCGTGCTGACCCACCTGCTGGGGCACACCAGGGTTCGCAACTACGACGGATCGTGGACCGAGTGGGGCAACGCGGTTCGCGTACCCATCGCCGTCGGCGACGAGCCGGGTGCCGCGCCCGGCCGCAAGTGAGCCCTGACCGACGATGAGCTTGCCCCCAGCCCTGGCAGAAATCGTCGAAGACTTTGCCGCACTAGGTGATTCCGACAAGATCACCTTGCTCCTGGAATTCGCCGGCGAACTACCCGACCTCCCTGAGCATCTGCAACAGGAGGCGATGGAACCGGTACCGGAGTGCCAGTCACCGGTGTTCCTGTCCGTCGACGCCGGCGATCCGGAATCGGTACGGCTGTACTTCACCGCGCCGCGTGAGGCGCCGACGACGCGCGGATTCGCGGCGATCCTGCACCAGGGTCTCGACACCGCGTCGGCGCAGGAGATCCTCGACGTCCCGTCGGACTTCTACTACGACCTCGGTCTGGGCAGCGCGGTCAGTCTGCTCCGCCTCCGGGGTATGGCGGGCATGCTCGGCCGGATCAAGGCGCAGGTGCGCGATCAGACGGCCGGCTCCGGGTCCGACACACCCGGGGTATGAAGTTCATCCAGATCCGCGACGAGCCGATCGCACCGGGGGGTCTCGTCGAGTGGACCCCCTATGTCTCCGGCGGGTTGGGCGCCTGGCGTCCTGATCCCCGCCTGACCTCGCACAACCACGAACAGCATCTGCGTGCCGCCTTCGACTATCGGGTGCGGACCCAGCGCGAGGGTGGGCGGGAGGCCTGGCTGGGCCTGTCGATCGAGTTGGACGAACCGTTGTCGATCCCGGCGATCCGCTCGGTGCTGACCCAGTGGATCGACCGTCACGAGGTCCTGCGCAGCCACGTCGTGATCACGGGGACGGGCCTGCAGCGACTCACCACCGACCCCGGCACCGTGAAACTCAAGATGGGACGCATCGGCTGGTTCGCCGAGCCCGGCCCCCTCGTCGAGCAACTGGGCGGCTCCTTCGACCGTGCCACCGCGCCGCTGCACTGGCCCGCCTACCTGTTCGCGACGGTGGGACGCGCCGACTCGTTCACCCTGCTGTTCGCCGCGGACCACTCCCTGGTCGACGGCTACTCGCTGATCATGGCCCAGCAGGAGCTCGTCTCGCTGTACCGCGCGGCACGCGAACACCGGACCGCCAACCTGCCCGCGGTCGGCAGCTACGTCGACTTCAGCGCCGAGGAACGACGCCGCGCCGACCAGACCGGCGGCGACCATCCGGCAGTGGCCCTGTGGTCGGAGTTCCTGCGCACGGGCGCCGGCGACATGCCGGCCCTGCTGCGGTCCCCGCAGGGCACCAGCCGCGGAATCGGGGACGAAGCCGATCAGCAGTACCGCGAGGAGACGACGATCCCGCAGGAGTCGCTGTGGGGCGTCGTCGCCGACGACGAGACGGCCAACCGGTTCACCGCGATCTGTTCGGAGGCCGGCGGAACGCTGACCGCGGGCGTCCTCGCCGCGTTCGCGATGGTCCATCACGAGATGACCGACGACGCGGAGTTCCGCTGCGTGCTGCCCCGGCACACCCGTGACGACGCGCAGTGGCTGACCGCGCTGGGGTGGTTCGTGGGCGTCGCGCCGTTCTGGATGGACATGTCCGACTCCCCGACCTTCGACCAGGCGGTCACCCGCGCCACCGCCGTCCTCAAGCGCGGTCGCCGGGGCGCCTCACTACCCTTTCTTCGCGTGGCCGACCTGATCGGCCACCACGGTGAGCCGCGGTTCGTGATCTCGTTCATCGACACCCGGTACGCGCCGGGCGCCGGGGCGGCCGACGCGGGCCGCGCGAAGGTGATCCGCAGCCACAGCTACTCACCGCACGAGGTCTACATCTGGATCAACCGGACGCCGTCCGGTTTGCGGTATTCGGCCCGTTTCCCGCGCGAATCCCCGCTCCGCGAACTCGGCGTCGGCGAGTCGTCGACCGACATTCCGCCCGTCGGGGCCCCGATGCCGGATGCGTCACCTTTTCCGTTCGACGCGGAGGCGAGTGACATCGACCCGACCATCGGTCCCGTACACGCCTACCTGCACAATTTCGCCGAACTCGTACGGCGACTCGGTGATGCGAGCACATTCTCCCGCGCGTTGTGACCCACGGCTCCACCGAACGATTGCTCGGTGGGCTACTGTATTTGCCGGAAGGTCGCGACGCCCGGACTCCCGGCGTCGTCCGCGCCCTCACCGTCCGCATCCCGGCCGGCGAAGGCTGCACCCCCGTCTTGACCGTTGTCCGACAACCGTGTCGCACGCGCCACCGCGCGTCGTGAGCACCTGAGTACGAGTAAGGCCCAGGAGAACAAGTGCCCAGTACCGCAATCAGCAAGGTCCTCATCGCCAATCGAGGCGAGATCGCTGTCCGTGTGATCCGCGCAGCCCGGGATGCGGGCCTCGCGAGCGTCGCCGTGTACGCCGAGCCCGACGCGGACGCACTGTTCGTCAAGCTCGCCGACGAGGCTTTCGCACTGGGCGGCCAGACCTCGGCCGAGTCGTACCTGGTCTTCGACAAGATCCTCGACGCCGCCGCCAAGTCGGGCGCCGACGCGATCCACCCCGGTTACGGCTTCCTGTCCGAGAACGCCGACTTCGCCCAGGCCGTCATCGACGCCGGGCTGATCTGGATCGGACCGTCACCCCAGTCGATCCGTGACCTCGGCGACAAGGTCACCGCCCGTCACATCGCGCTGAAAGCCGACGCACCGATGGCGCCCGGCACCAAGGACCCGGTCAAGGACGCCGACGAGGTCGTCGCCTTCGCCAAGGAGCACGGCGTGCCCGTCGCGATCAAGGCCGCCTTCGGCGGTGGCGGTCGCGGCATGAAGGTCGCCTACACCATCGAAGAGATCCCGCACCTGTTCGAGTCGGCGACCCGTGAGGCCATCGCCGCGTTCGGCCGCGGTGAGTGCTTCGTGGAGCGCTACCTGGACAAGGCCCGCCACGTCGAGGCGCAGGTCATCGCCGACCAGCACGGCAACGTCATCGTCGCCGGTACCCGCGACTGCTCGTTGCAGCGTCGCTTCCAGAAGCTCGTCGAGGAGGCCCCGGCGCCGTTCCTGACCGACGAGCAGCGCACCAAGATCCACGAGTCCGCCAAGGCCATCTGCCGCGAGGCCGGCTACTACGGCGCGGGCACCGTCGAGTTCCTGGTCGGCAACGACGGCCTGGTCTCGTTCCTCGAGGTCAACACCCGTCTGCAGGTCGAGCACCCGGTCACCGAGGAGACCGCGGGCATCGACCTCGTCCGTCAGCAGTTCCGCATCGCCAACGGCGAGAAGCTCGAGTTCACCGAGGACCCGGCCCCGCGCGGCCACGCCTTCGAGTTCCGTATCAACGGTGAGGACGCCGGCCGCAACTTCCTGCCGGCCCCCGGCCCCATCTCGGTCTACAAGGAGCCCACCGGACCCGGCGTCCGCGTCGACTCCGGTGTTGTCGAGGGCGACGTCATCGGCGGCCAGTTCGACTCGATGCTGGCCAAGCTGATCGTCACCGGCGAGACCCGCGAGCAGGCGCTCGAGCGTTCGCGTCGCGCACTCGCCGAGTTCCAGGTCGAGGGCCTCGCCACGGTCATCCCGTTCCACCGCCACATCGTCTCCAACCCGGCGTTCATCGGCGACGGCGAGAAGTTCGACGTCTACACCAAGTGGATCGAGACCGATTGGGAGAACCCGATCGAGCCGTACACCGGTGGCGAGCCGATCGAGGAAGACGACGCCGCACCGCGCCAGAAGGTCGTGGTCGAGGTCGGCGGACGCCGCGTCGAGGTGTCCCTGCCCGGCGATCTCGCCCTCGGTGGCGGCGGCGGCTCGACCAACGGTGTCATCCGCAAGAAGCCGAAGGCCCGCTCGCGCAAGAAGGGCGGCGGCTCAGCCGTCTCCGGTGATGCCGTGGCCGCCCCGATGCAGGGCACCGTCGTCAAGGTCGCCGTGGAAGAGGGCCAGGAAGTCTCCGCCGGCGATCTGGTCGTCGTCCTCGAGGCCATGAAGATGGAGAACCCGGTCACCGCCCACAAGGACGGCGTGGTCACCGGTCTGGCCATCGAGGCCGGCGCCGCGGTCACCCAGGGCACCGTGCTGCTCGAGCTGAAGTAAGCACCTTCTCGCGACTCGCCCCGACGACTGCAAGCTCCATGCTCTCTGACTAGCGAGCTTGCACAGCTCCCCTGCTCCCTGAGTAGCGAGCTTGCGAGCGTATCGAAGGGTCAACGCCACTGTGCAACCAGTCGAGATCAACGCCGGGACGTGGTACCTGCGTTCGCTTCGTGCGGACGACCGGATCACCGACGTCCCGGCGTTGTCTCTTCTCGGGGTCGACTCCCCCGCCGACTACGTCGAGGCAGCCAACTCCGACTGGGACGCCGAGACGCGTTTCGTGTGGGCCATCTGCATCCCCACGACCGGCGAGTTGATCGCGCTGATCGGGGTGACGCCGGACGGCTCCTCGGGCCGGTTGTGGGGTCAGGCGCGCGACGGCTACGACGAGGCGCTCGACGCTGCGATCGGGCCGGTGTCGCGGTTTGCCGAAGGTGCGCTGTATCTCACTGTGGCCGAACCCTTCTCGCGTTCGATCGGCTGAATCGACCGAGAGTGTCAGGTGTCGCTGTCTCCTCCGAGGTCTCAGCGCTTGTCTGCATTGGCCCGTACAGTTCGGCCACGCCCAGAATGCGTTCGGGAAGCTCTGACGCTCTCATCTCGAACCCGCAAGCCCGCAAGCCGACATAGCTGCAACGGCGTTGGTAATAGGTTCAGGGACATGAACCAGATCGACGCGGAAATCGACGACTACCTGACCCGCTACGCCGCAACGCTGAGCGCCTTCGACTCGACCGCGGCCGCACAGTTGTGGGCCACCCCGGGCATGATCATCGATGATCGTTTCGCCGGTGTGGTTGACGACCGCGAAACCATGGCACACAGCCTCGAGCAGTCCTACCCGCTCTACCGCGAACTCGGCTTGGCATCGGTCAGCCACGAATGCCTGAACGTCGAACGCCTCACCGCCGCGATCAGCCTGGTCAAGGTGCGCTGGATCTTCTATGGCGCCAACGGTGATCAACTCACCGACAGCAACGCCTACTACATCGTGCGCCGCGACGACGATGGCCTGCACGCCTGCGTCTGCATCCAACTCGACGACGCCGAGAAGCTCCGAGCACTGGCCGCCGAACACGACATCGACCTCGCCGAGTACACCCGCGAGTAGTCGAAACCAACGCCCGCCGGCAACGGGTGAGGGCCGCGTTCGGCGTCGGTCACAGCTTCCTTCAAGCTCCGTGCGTCAAGATCCTGCACTCAGCGACCCTGCCAGAAGGTTTGACGCACTGAAGACCACCCCTTGACTCGAACACATGTTCGAGTATTGTGGTGACATGGCGCGGGGAGCTGGCATCGAATCCACGGATTCGACAGGTATCGCAGAGCACTCTGTCGAGCCCACCCTGCGTCCCGATGCCGAACTCTCGGCCGCCGAACTTGTCGAGGTCTTGAATCATTGCGCCGGACTCGCCGCATCGACGGCCCATCGAATGATGACCGTTGCCAGCCTCATTCACGACGAACGCGAGATGGATTACGCGCAGCGTCGGGCTGAGATCCACGACGGCCGACTCGATTCCGTCGAGGCCTTCGACGAGCTCGCTGCCCGGGCGGCGGCCGGCGAGGACCCGTACTCCGAGTTCGGCCCGGACGGGCTCGAACAGGCCATTGCCGAGGTCGGCGCGACACTCACCGTCACCCCCGCCGAGGCCAGAGAACTCATCACCGCCGGGGACGCACTGCGCTACCGGTTGTCGTTCACCGGTCACGCCCTGGCCTGTGGCCGCATCGACAAGAGGCGATTCCTCATCGCGCTCAAGCGCACCGAACTGGTCACCGACCTTGACGAGATGCAGACCGTGGACGCCCATCTCGCCGAGGCGATCTTCGCGCGCGCACCGATGTCGACCACCCGGTTCACCGCCATGGTCGATGCCATCGTCGCCAAGTGGGCACCCGACGCGGTCCGCAGGCGTCGCGAGCGAGCCACCGACGACCGCAAGGTCACCGTCGGACCCGATCGGTTCAACCCCGGACAATCCCGCGTGTCCGGGACACTACCGATCGCCGACGCTGCCGCGTTCGACGCCCGCTTGTCCGCGATGGCGGCCGAAGTACATGGCGCCGACCCTCGCACCGTCGCACAACGCCGCGCCGACGCGCTCGTCGCTCTCGCCCGCAGCGAAACATCGCTTGCCTGCGCATGTGACGACTGCTCCACGGGCGCACAAGGAGCCGACGAGGCCACCGAACCCGAGGACTCCCCGGCGGCCGCCGCTTCTGAGGTCGAAGCAGCGCCCGCTGCCGGTTCCCGTACCGTCGACACCACAGCCCCGCGCGCGACCTATCACGTCGTGGTGAACCTCACCACCCTCCTCGGTATCGACGATGATCCGGCATTTCTCGACGGCCACGGCATCATCGACGCCGAGACCGCCCGCACACTGCTGAACGAAGCCCGACGCACCTACCTCCACCCCACCACCGCACCAACCCCGGAATCGGCGCTGCGCTATGCCCCGTCGAAGAAGCTGCAAGCCCTGGTGCGGGCCGGCGAACTGTGCTGCACCTTCCCCGGATGCAACGCGCCGGCCTGGCAGATCGACCTCGACCACACCCGACCGTTCGACCATCAACAACCCCGACGCGGTGGCCGTACCCTCGAACGCAACCTGAAACCACTCTGCCGGTTCCACCACCGGATCAAGACCTTCACCAGTTGGCAGGACTACCAAGACGAGTTCCTGACCGCCTGGTTCACCACACCGACCGGACACATGTTCGTCGGCAACGCCTACAACGGCCGCGACCTGTTCGGCCACCTCGCACCGATACGTCCGCCCGATCATCCAGCGCGTGTCCGACATGACACCCAGCGCGACGATCGGTCCCGCCGAGCCCGGCGGGCCGAACACCGGTGGAACCAAGCCAACCCACCACCGTTCTGACGCCAATCGGACAGAAGTCGCCACGCACCTGCGCGTTCGGCGACTACTGTTCGTTGACCAGCGGCCGATCCGAGCCGATGGAGGTCGCGGTGAGCCACACCGGAGTGAACGCAGCCGAAGAGTTCGACGCCATCATCGTCGGCGCGCGCTGCGCCGGATCTGCCACCGCGATCGCACTCGCCGGCCGCGGATTGCACGTCCTGGTCATCGATTCGGCGCGCTTCCCTTCCGACACACTCTCCACGCATCTGCTGTGGCCGTCGACGATGGCCGAGATCCACGCTCTCGGCGCCCTGCCCGCCGTCGAGGAGGCCGGCGCACCGCGGCTTCCGATCGCTGAGGCCATCCTCGACGAGACCGGCTGGCGCACCGGGTATTCGCCGGTGTCCGGTATCGACTACGGAATGTGTCTGCGGCGTTCACATCTCGATGACGCCCTCATCCGGACGGCGTCGTCCCTCGAAGCCGACATCCGGCAACAGTGTCGGGCAACGGGATTGATCTCCGATGACGGGCGCGTCACCGGCATCCGCTATACCGATGCCGACGACCACGAACGGGCGGCGATTGCTCCCATCGTCATCGGAGCCGACGGCCGCAAGAGCCTCGTGGCCCGCGAGGTGGGAGCGAAGACCCCGCTGATCTCCTCCCGGAGTGGCCGATCGTGCTACTTCGCCTACTGGACGGACCCACGAGACGACCTGCGCCACATCGCCTCCCAATGGCGGGTCGACGGGCTGCTCGGCACCGCATTCCCCTGCGACGCCGGCCAGACGCTGTGCCTGCTGCAACCACCTGTCGAGCTCGATGACGAGTTCCACGGACGTAAGGTCACCGATGCCTACCGCGAGGGCGTCGCAGCGCTGCCCGGCCTGGCGCGGCGCCTCGAAGGCGCGGAGATGGTGTCCCGGGTGCGCGCCTGCACCGGCATCGAGTCGTACTTCCGCCGGTCGAGCGGACCGGGATGGGCACTGCCCGGCGACGCCGGACACTTCAAGGATCCGGTCACCGCGCAGGGAATCCGCGACGGCTACCGGTACGGCCGGTTGCTCGGCGAGCGACTCGCCCCGATTCTCGGCTCTCGCGGTGGTCCCGACCCCGGCGCGGTCGACGCCGCCACCGCGGAATGGGCCGCTCGACGCGAGCAGGACTGCGTCGAGATCTACCAGTGGACGAACGTGCTGGCGTCCGGCTCGCCACCCTCCCCACTCGAATACGAGGTCTACCACCGCGCGCGGGATCACCCCGAGTACGCCCAGATCCTGAGCGACATCTACGACCGCGTCCAGGCGCCGTCGTCGATGCTCCCGCTGACCGCTCTCCCCAGCCTCATCCTCGGCGCACTCCGCCAACCCGCGTCGTCGACGCGGGAGGTCGTCGCCGATGTGCGAACCCAGGTCCGGCGTATCCGCGATGACCGGAACGAAAGGCGAGCCCTGGTCCGAGCATCCGCCGGATGAGCCCGCCCCTCGTCCGGTCTAGGTCGTCGCGTTGGCGAACGTGTCCAGATTGCCGGTCGCCTCGATGTACTCGGTCACCCAGCGCTCGATGACCGCCGACGTCTTCTCGACCTTGCGGAACTGCCCGACCACCTGACCGACGGGATTGAAGGCGACGTCGATGCTCTCGTCGGGATGCTTGTGCGTCGCGGCGACCGCCATACCGGAGACCATGTACTGCAACGGCATCCCCAGCGGATCGGGGTTCTCGGGGTTTTCCCACGCCTCGGTCCAGTCGTTGCGCAGCATGCGGCACGGCTTGCCAGTGAACGAGCGACTGCGAACGGTGTCACGGCTCGACGCATCGATGTAGGTCTGCTGCTGGACAGGGGTGTTCTCGGCCTCTTCGACCATCAGCCACTGCGATCCGCTCCACGCACCCTGCGCGCCGAGCGCGAGCGCAGCCGCGATCTGCTCGCCGCTGCCGATACCACCGGCAGCCAGAACCGGCACGGGCGCAACCTCTTTGACGACCTGCGGCCACAGCACGATCGAACCGACCTCACCGCAGTGACCACCGCCCTCGCCACCCTGGGCGATGATGATGTCGACCCCGGCGTCGGCATGCTTGCGCGCCTGCTTCGGGGAGCCGCACAGCGCCGCGACCTTGCGACCGGCCGCCTGGATCTTCTCGATCATGTCCTTCGGGGGCGTGCCGAGCGCGTTGGCGATCAGCGTGACCTTCGGATGCTGCAGCGCGATCTCCACCTGCGGCGTCGCGGTGGCCTCGGTCCAGCCGAGCAGCTGCAGCGAGTTGTCGTCGTCCTCGGCGAGGGGCACCCCGTGGTCGCGGAGCAGCTTGCGCCCGAATTCCAGGGTCTCGTTCGGCACCATCGACTGGAGCAGCTTGGTCAGCTCCTCGCCCGACATGTTCGAGTCCATGCCCTCGTACTTGTTGGGGATCACGATGTCGACGCCGTACGGGTGGTCGCCGATGTGCTCGTCGATCCAGTTCAGCTCGATCTCGAGCTGCTCCGGCGTGAAGCCCACCGCGCCGAGTACTCCGTAGCCACCCGCCTTGCCGACCGCGACCACCACGTCACGACAGTGGGTGAACGCGAAGATCGGGAACTCGATACCGAGTTCGTCGCAGATCGGGGTGTGCATACAGACTCCTCGCCAGGTCAGAATTAGAACGTGTTCTAATCTGAATACCAGGCTCCGCGACGACGGACAAGCGTTCCGCGGAACAGCCTGACGGGGGGCGCCAGACGACAGCGGCTGCAAGAAGTCAGGTGCTGCTGTGCACCAGTGGCCACATGCGTATCGGATACCCGACCGGGTCCGGCCCGGCGACGGTTTTCAGACCAAGACCGTCCCTCCGGACAGTCGACGTGGTTGAATCCGAAGACGTCACCGGAAAACAACTCAACCGACCGGCGGCCGGTTCGGCTCATCGAATGATGTGAGTGCCGGTCCAGACGATGCGGAACTATCCCACGGAGGTTCAGATGCCCCGGAATGCCGGAGACCGCTACGAGTGCCAGGATTGCGGAGCGAGGCTCGTCTATGAGAAAGAGTGCCCATGCCCCGAAGGAATGGAACACCGGGAGATCTGTTGCGGCAAGCAGATGACGCCGGTGAAGGACTGACTACCCTGACCTTCGTTGACCTTCGTCTGACGTGACCTTCGTGTCTTACGCCGAGTCCGACGACTCGGCTGTGGGACTCAGAGCGAGGGGTAGCTGCTGATCGAGATCACTGACCCGTCCGTGCCGGGGGCCACGTTGATGGACGCTCCCCTGCCGCGCTTCTTCACCGTGATGCTGGCCGCGAACCGTGACACCGTCTCCGACACGATGTCCCAGTCCCCGTCCCGGACTGCGTTCTTGTAGAACTCGCCGATCTTCTCCACCGAGTCCGGCGAGGTGAGAACCAGCGATCCGGGCGCCTTGCTGACCTCATCGGACGGCTCATAAACAGGCAGACCACCGAAGGTCTCGCCGCCCGAGTCGTCGCCGTTCCCCGTCGTCGCAGAACCCGTCTCGGTACTCACCGCGCTGGTCGCCGAAGTGGTGTCCTCAGATGACGTGGTGTCGCTGTCACAACCCACGACCGCGACCCCGATCGTGATCGCGGCAAAGGACGAAACCAGCGCTTTCTGACGTCGGTTCATGATCAGGGCTCCTCAGGGATTGTGCCGCGATCCTCTTACGCCTCTATCCGTAGCACGCGATCAGCCCGCTCGACACGCCGTTCGGACATTTTGGGCCCGAGATCCGCACGGCCGCCGGGTCAGGCCGCATGCCCCCGCCCTCCGAGCTCTCCGGTGAGCGATTCGGTGACATTGCCCCTCTCGACCGATGGATACTGCAAGGACCGGACACCCTCACGGCACGGACGGAGGCGAACATGCAGTTGGATCGGGCGGACGCCTGCCGCCACTTGGCCATCCATCTCGACGATGAGGTCGGCAGTCTGCTCGACCGGGCGCGCACGACAGCCCGCAACCGAACCAGACAACCTGAATGGTGAGAAGACATGAACTCTCAAGCCGACGGTCACCGCGTGGGTGACCACGAGGTCGAGGTGGAAGCGGGACCGGTCAAGGTCGCGGGACACCTCACCGTTCCCGAGAACGCCAAAGGAGTGGTCGTTTTCGCGCATGGCAGCGGAAGCAGCCGGTTCAGCTCCCGCAACATCTACGTGGCCGACGTCCTCAACGCGGCCGGGATCGCCACCTTGCTGTTCGACCTGCTGACGCCGGAGGAAGAACTCACCCGCGCCAACGTCTTCGACATCGACCTGCTGGCACGAAGACTGGTCGATGTCACCACCTGGCTCGCCGCCCGAACAGACGTGGGGTCGTTGCCGGTCGGCTACTTCGGCGCGAGTACCGGGGCGGGCGCCGCGTTGCGTGCCGCCACCGACCCGGGTGTGGATGTCCAGGCGATAGTGTCGCGCGGCGGTCGGCCGGATCTCGCCGGCGACGCACTGGCCCGGACGACAGCGCCCACCCTGCTGATCGTCGGCGGACGTGACGAACTGGTCCTCGACCTGAATCAGCGTGCTCGAGAATCGATCACCGCCGAATGTGAGATCACCGTGGTACCCGGTGCCACCCACCTCTTCGAGGAGACGGGTGCGCTCGAGCAGGTCGCGGTCCTGGCCCGTGACTGGTTTCTGAGCCATCTCTGAACAGGGCGCGGCGGTCGCGGCGTTCACGCGTCGGAGTTGTCGCCGACTCCCAGACTTCGTCTCGACTACCAGACTTCGATCGAGGTCTGGAGGTCGAGATGAGGTCGACCGGACGACAAACTCTCAACGGACAACGCGGCGGACCTACTTCGGTTCCCGGCGCGCGTACGGTGTCCGGGCGGTCTCGGTGTCGCCGTAGATGATCGCGCGTTCCCGGCGGGAATCGGTCATCAGGGTTGCGCCCCAGGTCATCACGGTTCCCAGGCGGTTTCGGACGCCGGCCAGGAAGGCGATGTGGATGGCGCCCCATGCGACCCATCCGGTGAACCCCGACATCTGGAAACGCCCCGACTGCACGATGGCGTGGCGCCGCGCGATGTAGGCGGCGGTCCCGAGGTCCCGGTACTTGAACGGCGCCCGTTCCCGCTGCCCTGCAACGCTTTCCGCGATCACTCGACCGACGTGGTGACCGCCCTGCATGGCGACCTCGGCGACACCGGCCAGGTCCTTGTACGCCATCACGTCGCCGGCCACGAACACGTCGGGATGGCCGGGCACCGAGAGGTCTGATTCCACCGGGATCCGCCCTGACCGATCCTGTTCGACGCCGAGGGCCGTGGCCAGGGTGGTGGCGAACGGGACGGCCTCGACGCCGGTGGTCCACAGCGTCGTCCGCGCCGGATACACCTCTTTGTGCTTGTCGGCCTTGCGGGTCGTCTCCACGTAGTCGTCGCCCACATCGGTCACGTGCACCCCGAGGTGCGTCTCGACGCCCAGGGCGTCGAGGGTTCGCTGTGCACTCGCCGACAGTCGTGCGTCGAATGACGGCAGCACCCGATCCCCGCCGTGCAGCAACAGCACTCGTGCCTGGGCGGGATCGATGGCGTCGTATTCACGCTCGAGGGCGCGGGTGGCGAGCTCACGGATCTGCCCGGCCAACTCGACCCCCGTCGGCCCTCCGCCCGCGACCGCGAAGGTCAGCCAGGATCGCTGTTCCGCGGGGTCGGTGATCGTCTCCGCCATCTCGAAGGCGGCCATGATCTTGCGGCGGATCGTCAGCGCGTCGTCGAGCGACTTCATCCCCGGTGCATATTTCGCGAACTGATCGTTGCCTCGATACGCGGTACGCATACCGGCTCCGACGACGAGGTAGTCGTAGGGCAGACGGAACGACGACCGGTCGAGACGGTCCACGATGATCTCGCGCGTCTCGACGTCGATGCCGGCGGCCTCACCCAGGACGACATCGAGATTGCGCTGACGCCGGGTCAGGTGCCGGATCGGGCTGGAGATCGCGCCTTCGGACAGCAACCCGGTGGCGCACTGGTAAAGCAGCGGCTGGAAGACGTGGCTGGTTCCGCGGTCGACCAGGGTCACGTCGACCGCGGCCTTCCGCAGGCGCCGGACGCAGTGCATGCCCGCGAATCCTGCTCCGATGACGACGACTCTGGGTCTCGAGGGTGCCATTCCGCCGATTGTTCCAGACGGATCGGCCCACGGGCTGAACATCGCGGCGCGCCACCGCACCGGGCGGATACGGCAGGGGACGCCGTCGACCGTGGTTTAACCCCCATGCCGGCGGGTATCCGCGCCCTGTGGAAGCCAGGGTTTCTCTGTCGGTCAACGGTGTGGCCCGCGATGTCGTGGTGGACACGCGCACCACTCTCCTGGACGGCCTCCGGGATCGACTGGGCGTCTTCTCGCCCAAGAAGGGATGTGATCACGGCCAGTGCGGCTCGTGCACCGTCCTCGTCGATGGTCGCCGCATCATCAGTTGCCTGTCCTTCGCCGTCAGCTACGAGGGCACCGAGATCGTGACCGCCGAAGGACTCGCCGACGCCGACGAACTCCACCCCCTCCAGCAGGCGTTCATCGATCAGGACGCCTTCCAGTGCGGGTACTGCACGCCGGGCCAGGTCTGTTCGGCGGCCGGCATGCTCGACGAGGCCAAGAACGGGCACCCGAGTCACGCCACCGACGACCTCGACCCCGACACCTCGGACGAACCCCTCAGCGACGACGAGATCCGGGAACGGATGAGCGGCAACCTGTGTCGCTGCGCGGCCTATCCCAACATCGTCGCGGCGATCCGGCAGGCGGCGGGACGATGATCCCCTTCACCTACGAACGCGCCGACGACGTGGCCGGCGCGGTCGACTTCCTCCGCGACCATCCCGGCGCGAAGCTGCTCGCGGGCGGCACGAACCTCGTCGACCACATGAAGCTGGGCGTAGCCAACCCGCCTGCGCTGGTGGACATCTCACGACTTCCTCTGGACCAGATCGACGAAAACCCGGATGGTTCACTGCGTCTCGGCGCGACGGCGCGCAACGCCGACACCGCCGCCCATCCCCTGGTCCGCCGTCGCTACCCCATGCTTGCACGCGCCCTGCTCTCGGGCGCATCCCCTCAGCTGCGCAACCTGGCGACCAACGCCGGAAACCTGCTGCAGCGGACACGATGCGTCTACTTCCAGGACGTCACGACCCCGTGCAACAAACGCACACCCGGCAGCGGGTGCTCGGCGATCGGCGGCTACACGCGCTATCACGCCGTGCTCGGTGCGCCCGACACCGATGCCCAGGCAACCTGCGTGGCCACCCACCCGTCGGACCTGGCCGTGGCGCTCACCGCCCTGGACGCACGTGTCGTGGTGCAGGGCCCGGACGGTGAACGCGACTTCGACGTGCGTGCGCTGTACCGGCTACCCGGTGAACATCCCGACCGCGACACGGTTCTCGAGCCCCACGACGTGATCGTCGCGATCGACGTGCCCGCCCCGACCCCCGGATCGACGTCGACCTATCGCAAGGTCCGCGACCGTGCATCGTATGCGTTCGCGCTGGTCTCCGTCGGCGCCGAGATCAGTCTGAACGATGGGACGATCGCGGAGGCGCGGGTCGCATTCGGCGGCGTCGCCCACAAGCCGTGGCGCGCCGAACGGGCCGAGGCCGTGCTCCGCGGACAGCAACCCTCGCGCGAACTGTTCGCCGAAGCCGCCGACGCCGAACTCGCCGCCGCCCGGCCGCTCGACGGAAACGAATTCAAGATCCCCCTCGTCCGACGCACCCTGACCGCCGTTCTCGAGGAGCTGACCACCCGATGAGCGTCGTCGGATCGTCTCCAGCCCCCATCGGCCACGCCCGGATCGACGGCGTCGAAAAAGTCCGCGGCACAGCTCCGTACGCCTACGAACACGTCACCGACGCGGTGTACCTGTGGCCGGTCACCGCGACCGTCGCCCGGGGCCGGGTCACCTCGATGGACACCGCCGCAGCCGAGTCGACCGACGGCGTCGTCACGGTCCTCACCGTCGACGACGCGCCGCGTCTCGCCGACACCTCCGACGGCGATCTCACGATCCTGCAGTCCCCGGAGGTCTCCTACCGCGGCCAGCTCATCGGCGCGGTGATCGCGGAGTCACCCGAAATCGCCCGGGAGGCAGCCGCATCCGTGACGGTCTCCTACGACGAGGCTCCCCACGACACCGCGTTCCGCGTCGACCACCCCAATCGCTACCGGCCCCAGAAGGTCAACGGCGGATTCGAAACCACCTCCGAGACAAAAGAACCCGACCGAATTCTGGCGGATCCGCCGGAGGGCGCCGTCGTGGTCGACGAGTGGTATTCGACGCCAGAAGAGCACAACAATCCGATGGAGCCACACACCGTGGTCGCATTGTGGGCGCCCGACGAGGAGCTCCTCACCCTGTACGACTCGACGCAGTCGACGCAGGGCGTGGTCTCCGCGTTGGCTCCCGTCCTTGGACTCGAACCCGCACAGATGCGGGTGATCGCTCCGCATGTCGGGGGCGGGTTCGGGTCCAAGGGTTCACCCCACTCGCACGACGTGCTGGCCGCCATGGCCGCGATGCGAGTGCCCGGCCGTGCCGTGAAGTTCGCGGTCACCCGACAGCACATGTTCGCCTACGTCGGCCACCGTGCGCCCACGCGATCCCGACTCCGCATCGCCGCGGACGCCGACGGCAACATCACCGCGCTGATCCACGAGGCGCACACCCACAGCGCACATGCCAAGGAGTTCGCCGAGCAGGCCGCCGTCTCGTCGCGGATGATGTACACCGCGCCGCACCGGCGCACCGATCACCACGTCGTACCACTCGACGTCCCGCCGCCGTTCTGGATGCGTGCGCCGGGCGAGGCACCGGGGATGTATGCCGGCGAGGTGGCGATGGACGAACTCGCCCATGCCGTGGGGATCGACCCGATCGAGCTGCGTATCCGCAACGAACCCGCCGACGATCCCGAGACCGGGAAGCCGTGGTCGTCGCGACAGCTCGTCGAATGTCTCCGCGAGGGCGCCGAGCGATTCGGCTGGGACCGCCGTCGTCCAGAACCCGGGACACACCGGGACGGCCGGCATCTCGTCGGATTCGGTGTCGCCTCCTCGACGTACCCGCACATGGTGAACCCGGGCAACGAAGCCTCGATCTCGTACCGGGGCACCCGGTATTCGGTGAGCATCGCGGCCACCGACATCGGGACCGGCGCCTGGACCGTGCTGACGCTCATCGCCGCCGATGCGTTGGGAGTCGAGCCGGACCGCATCGACCTCCAGATCGGTGACAGCGCCCTGCCGAGCGCCACCGTCGCGGGCGGCTCGTCGGGCACCTCGTCGTGGGGTTCGGCGATAGTCACCGCGGCACAACGCTTCCGGACACGTTTCGGCGACGATCCCGCGGACGGCGCCGAGGTCAGCGCGAAGACCCACGAGAACCCCGATCTGGAGAAATTCGCCATCGCCTCGTTCGGCGCCCACTTCGTCGAGGTCCACGTCGATGTCGACACCGGTGAGATCCGCATCCCCCGCATGCTCGGCGTGTTCTCGATAGGACGCGCCATCAACCCGCGGACCGTGCGATCACAGCTCATCGGCGGGATGACCTTCGGCATCTCGATGGCGCTGTACGAGGAGAGCGTCCGGGACCCGCGCTTCGGTCACGTCGTCACCCAGGACCTCGCCGAGTACCACGTCCCCGTGCACGCGGACATCGCCGACGTCGACGCCATCTGGCTCGACGATCCCGACGAACACGCGACGCCGATGGGTTCCCGAGGTGCCGGTGAGATCGGCATCGTCGGCAGCGCCGCAGCAGTCGTCAGCGCCGTCTACAACGCCACGGGTGTGCGCGTCCGAGACCTGCCCGTCCACCTCGACGACCTGCTCGAGGGACTGCCGGACAGCTGAGCGGGCTCAGCCGACGCCCGGGTAGGCAGACCAGCCCGGGACCGCCGGTGACACCGGCCACGGGTCGTCGCCCTGCGTCGGCAGCCAGTGCGGCATCCCCGCCTGTCGCGTTGCCGCACAGACCTTCTGGTCGGTGGTCGGCGTGGGATACAGCGCAGAGAAGTCGTATCGCGAGGTGTACCAGCCGCCGAAGACGTTCACCTCCGGTGTCCGTTGACCACCACGCGGGGCAGCCGGTGGCCGGTCGCCGGTGCGCCGGATGTCGATCTCGACGGGCCGGGACGTGTCGTATCCGATCGCCCAGCTCCGGTCGGGTCCGGAGCCGTCACGCTCGACCGAGTGATATCCCTGTCGGCACAGCACGATTCGCGTCCAGTCGGCGTCGTCGGTGCGCCGTATGCCGGTATAGAACGCACTGCCCACCTGCCGTCGGGCGTCCGAGACGCCGGATGGGTAGGCCGTCACCATCTGGTCGATGTTCGACGGTGAGGCCTCGGCGAATCCCGGATATCCCCACTCGACCGAGGCGCCGGCGTTGGCGAGCTCGAAGGACTCGACGTAGGCGCGCACGAAGGTCCCCTCGGCCGACTGCGGGTCGAGCACCGGTGTGGCCGACCAGCGGAAGGTGGTATCGAAGCCCGGTGGCAGATGGGCGTCCTGGGTGGCGGCGGGCGACGTGGCCTGCGGTTCCGGCGACACCGAGCACGCGGCCACTCCGAGACCCGCGGCCAGCGCGGCGATCATCGCGACGATTCGACGGTGGTGTCCTCGCGCCACGTGATCACCTTCTTCGCCGGTGATGGTCCTTTCGGCCCGGTGTGCACCGATTCTGGCTGTTCCGATGCGGGCTCTGTCTGCACCCTATGCACCCTCGCTCGCCAGAAGCGGGATCCCCATGCACCGGAACGGCGACGAGAAGGTCTCGAAATGGGCACATCACGCCGGCTCATCCCCTGGTGTCGACGTCCTCACCCGACGCGAGATCCCCGCACTCGACCGCCGTCACCTCCCGGCTCCTCAGGTAAGCCTGCGCACCGACGTCGCCGCAGATGACCTCGAGTGCAGGGCCGAGATGATCCGCACCGATGTACACCGGATGGCCCGGCCGGCCGTCGAAAACCGCGCGCACCAGACGCTCGCGCCGACCTTCGGATGTCCCGAGGATGCGTCGCACCACGTCGGCTCCGACGTCGGGGGTGTCGACCACGGTGAGCAACACCCCGCCCACCCCGGGCCGACGCGACGCCCATGTCAGCGCCGCCGACACCGACGCACCAATTCCGTCGGCCCAATCGTCGACGACGAGCGCGGTGGCGCCGACCGGCGGCTCGACGACCGCCGCGCCCATGGTCACCGCGATGTCCGCGCAACCGCCGGCCCGCAGCGCGTTCGTCGCCGCATCCAGCCAGTCACCGTCGTGGGCGAGAATCTTCGGCATTCCGTACCGGGTACCGGCGCCGGCGGCGAGCACCACACCGAGAACCGCACCGGTCGTGCTCTCCTCCGGCAACGCTGTCACCGTTCCATCTTCCATGTGTCGGCCGGGCCCGTGAACCGGCGGTACTCGGGTCGACATCCTAGGCTGGACCCGTGCGCCCAGACGATCGCCGCGATGCCGACGAAGGAGACGTCCGCCGCTTCAACGAGCTGAGCGTCGACGCATGCGTCGAACGGTTGCTCGCCTGTTGCAGTTCGCCGACCTGGGCTCGGCAAGTCGCGACGGCACGCCCCTACGTCGATGCGCATGACCTGCTGGACCGGGCGGATCAGATCCTGACCGAACTGACCGAGACGGACCTCGACGACGCCCTCGCCGGGCATCCCCGGATCGGCGACCGGCCCGACAACGCCTCGTCGGCGCGGGAACAGTCCGGCGTCGCCGGTGCCGACCCCTCGGTACTCGCCGAACTCGAAGAGTTCAACGCGGCCTACGAGCAGCGGTTCGGGCACGTCTATCTGGTCTTCGCCAACGGCCGCCCGGCGGACGAACTGCTCGGGATCCTCAAGAAGCGCATCGACAACGACGCCGAGACCGAACGACGCGTGATGCGTGCGGAACTGGCGAAGATTAACCGCAGCCGCCTCATCCGTATGCTGGCGACACACGACACCGACGAGGGAGCTTCCGCATGACCGGCCTGTCCACCCATGTACTCGACGCGACGTCGGGGGCCCCGGCAGTCGGCGTCGAGGTGTCTCTGCAGGACGCCTCCGGCACCGAATTGTCCTCGGGACAGACCGATTCGGATGGTCGTATCGGCGAGATCAACCCCGAACCGCTTGTCCCGGGCATCTACCACCTGGTCTTCGACACCGGGAACTGGTTCTCCGACAACGACATCAAGGCGTTCTACCCCGAGATCGACATCTGCTTCGAGGTCGACGACGCCGATCGCCACTACCATGTCCCGGTGCTGCTGAGCCCGTTCGCGTATTCGACGTATCGCGGTAGCTGATGCCCGTTCGAGAGGACATCTCGGCTCTCCTCGACACGGCCGACCGAGTGCTCGTCGGCATCACCGGGCCTCCGGGCGCCGGGAAGACGACGCTCGCACGGACGCTCGTCGACGACTTCTCGTCGACGCCGGGCGCCGACGCCGTCGGGTACGTGCCAATGGACGGCTTCCACCTGTCGAACGCCGTCCTCGATCGACTCTTCCGCCGCGACCGCAAAGGCGCACCCGACACCTTCGACGCCGCGGGATTCGTTGCCGTGCTTCAGCGCATCGCCGACGGCAACGAGACCGTGTACGTACCCGACTTCGACCACACCGTCGGCGAGCCGATCGCGGCGTCGCTCCTCGTGCCCGAGACCGCGCGACTCGTGATCGTCGAGGGCAACTATCTCGGGCTCGACGAACCAGTGTGGGACGGCGTACGGCCCCTCCTCCATCGCCTCGTCTACGTCGACGCCGACGTGGAGGTGCGACGCGAGCGGCTGCTGAAACGGCACATCGCCGCCGGGAAGACCGAAGCCCAGGCGCGCGCCTGGATCGAGACCGTCGACGAACCCAACGCGGAACTCATCGCGGGTACGCGGTCCCGGGCCGACGTGGTCATCGACGGGCTCTAAAAGTGCTGCCGCGCACGGGTTCCGTTCCCGCTCACCAAGATCGGGTGAGCGGGAACGGAACCTGTGAGCGAGACCCCGGAGGAAGCCGAGATCAGCTGAGCTCGATGAGCAGATCACCCGGCGAGACCTGGGTGACCGGGCCGACCGCGACCCGAGAGACCTTGCCGCCGACCGGTGCGGTGATGGCAGCTTCCATCTTCATCGCCTCGATGGTGCCGATCGTTGCGCCTGCGGCGACCTCGTCACCCTCGTCGACCGACAGGGACACGACCCCGGCGAACGGCGCCGCGATGTGCTTCGGGTTGGAGCGATCGGCCTTCTCGGCGGCGGCGACGGCGGAGTCGATGCTGTGGTCGCGCACCGCAATCGGGCGAAGCTGACCGTTGAGCACACACATCACCGTGCGCATGCCCTTCTCGTCCGGCTCGCTGATCGCCTCGAGACCGATCATCAACTCCACACCCGGCTCGAGCGAGACGCGATGTTCCTCGCCGTACCGCAGGCCGTAGAAGAACTGATTCGCCGACAACCGCGAGGTGTCGCCGTAGGTCTCGTAGTGCTCCTCGAACTCCTTTGTGGGACCGGGGAACAGCAGGTGGTTGAGCCGGACCTGACGATCGCGGCCGGGCTTGTCCAGGATCGCCTCGTCGTCGGTCGTCAGCGTCGCCATCTCCGGCGCGGGTGCGCGGCCCTGCAGCGCCAGGGTGCGCAACGGCTCCGGCCATCCACCGGGCGGGTCACCGAGTTCGCCACGCAGGAACCCGATCACCGAATCGGGGATGTCGTAGGAACTCGGGTCGGCGGCGAAGTCCGACGCGGTGATCCCGCGACCCACCAGCGCCAGGGCCAGGTCACCGACGACCTTCGACGACGGCGTCACCTTGACCAGACGGCCCAGCATCGAGTCGGCGGCGGCATAGGCCTGCTCGACGGCCTCGAAGCGGTTGCCCAGCCCCAGCGAGATGGCCTGCTGCCGCAGGTTCGACAACTGACCGCCGGGGATCTCGTGCGAGTACACGCGACCGGTCGGAGCCGGCAGACCGGATTCGAACGGCGCGTACACCTTTCGCAGCGCCTCCCAGTACGGCTCGAGATCACAGACCCGGGCCAGGTCCAGACCGCTGTCGCGGTCTGTGTTCGCAGTCGCGGCCACGATCGCCGACAACGGCGGCTGACTGGTGGTGCCGGCCAGCGCCGCACTCGCACCGTCCACCGCGTCCGCGCCGGCCTGCCAGGCCGCCATGTAGGTCGCGAGCTGACCACCCGGGGTGTCGTGGGTGTGCACATGGATCGGCAGGTCGAAGTTCTTGCGCAAGGCCGAGACCAGCGTGGTCGCCGCCGGCGCGCGCAACAGACCGGCCATGTCCTTGATGGCCAGCACATGGGCACCGGCCTCGACGATCTGCTCGGCCAGACGCAGGTAGTAGTCGAGGGTGTAGAGATCCTCCGACGGCGACGACAGGTCGCCCGTGTAGCTCATCGCCACCTCGGCCACCGCGGTCCCCGTCTCGCGGACCGCGTCGATCGCCGGGCGCATCGCATCGATGTTGTTGAGCGCGTCGAAGATCCGGAAGATGTCGATACCCACATCGGTCGCCTCGGAGACGAACGCGGTGGTGACCTTCGTCGGGTACGGCGTGTACCCGACGGTGTTGGCACCCCGCAGGAGCATCTGCAGACAGATGTTCGGGATCGCTTCCCGCAACTGCGCCAGCCGATCCCACGGATCTTCCTTCAGGAAGCGAAGGGCCACGTCGTAGGTTGCGCCGCCCCAGCACTCCACCGACAACAACTCAGGAGTCAGCGCCGCGACATACGGTGCGACGTTGACCAGACCGGTGGTGCGCACGCGCGTCGCCAGCAGCGACTGATGCGCGTCACGGAAGGTCGTGTCGGTGATACCGAGACGCGGATTCTCCCGCAGGTCGCGGGCGAAGCCCTCGGGTCCGAGCTGCAGAAGACGCTGACGCGAACCGTCGGGCGGCGACGCGAGCACCGAGCGCTCGACGGTGGGCAGCTTGTCCCGCGGGTACACCGTCGTCGGACGCTCCCCGTGCGGCTTGTTGACCGTCACGTCGGCCAGGTACGAGATGATCTTGGTGCCGCGGTCCGCCGACGACCGCGAGGTCAGCAATTCCGGGCGCTCGTCGATGAACGATGTCGTGACCCGACCGGCGCGGAAGTCCGGATCGTCGAGCACGGCCTGCAGGAACGGGATGTTGGTCGCCACACCGCGGATGCGGAACTCGGCCACCGCACGCCGCGCACGACGCACCGCGGTCGGGAAATCTCTTCCTCGACAGGTCAACTTGACCAGCATCGAGTCGAAGTGCCCGCTCACCTCGGCGCCCAGGTTGGCGCCACCGTCGAGGCGCACACCCGCGCCACCCGGGCTGCGGTAGGCGGTGATGCGACCCACATCGGGACGGAAGCCGTTGGACGGATCCTCGGTGGTGATGCGGCACTGCAGCGCGGCACCGCGAATGCGGATGGACTCCTGCGACAACCCGAGATCGTCCAGGGACTCCCCCGCCGCGATGCGCAGCTGCGAACTCACCAGGTCGACGTCGGTGATCTCCTCGGTCACGGTGTGCTCGACCTGGATACGCGGGTTCATCTCGATGAACACGTGGCGTCCCTGCTCGTCGAGGAGGAACTCGACGGTGCCCGCACAGGTGTAACCGATGTGGCGGGCGAAGGCCACGGCGTCGGCGCAGATCTTCTCCCGCAGCTCGTCGGAGAGGTTGGGTGCCGGCGCGAGCTCGATGACCTTCTGATGGCGGCGCTGCAGACTGCAGTCGCGCTCGTAGAGGTGGATCACGTTGCCGTGGTTGTCGGCGAGGATCTGCACCTCGATGTGGCGCGGGTTGACCACGGCCTGCTCCAGGAACACCGTGGCGTCACCGAACGCGGATTCCGCCTCGCGCGATGCCGCGGCGATCGACTCGGCCAGGTCGGCACGATCGTCGACACGCCGCATACCGCGACCGCCACCACCGGCGACCGCCTTCACGAACACCGGGAACTGCATGTCCTCGGCAGCGGCGAGCAGCTCGTCGAGATCCGACGACGGCGCCGAGGACGCCAGCACCGGAATGCCCGCGGCCTTCGCCGCGGCCACCGCGGTGGCCTTGTTGCCGGTCATCTCCAGGATGTCGGCGCTGGGTCCGACGAAGGTGATGCCGGCCTCGGCACACGCAGCCGCGAGACCCTGGTTCTCCGACAGGAAGCCGTAGCCGGGATAGATCGCATCGGCGCCACAGCGCACTGCCGCGGACACCACTTCGTCGACCGACAGGTACGCCCGCACCGGATGGCCCGGCAGACCGATCTGATACGACTCGTCGGCCTTCAGGCGATGCACCGAGTTGCGGTCCTCATACGGGAACACCGCGACCGTGCGCGCACCCAGCTCGTAGGCGGCGCGGAACGCACGGATCGCGATCTCACCCCGGTTGGCAACCAGAACCTTCTCGAACATCGGGTGTTCCCTTTTCTCCCGCTGCGACATTTTTATCGAGTTATCTCGGGTCCGTTCACTCGACGGACCTGTGCAGTACATCACGTGATCCTACTCACAACACAACCCACCCCGAGCATCCCGCGACACCTCCCCGACGAGTACCGAAACAGACTGCCGGACAACATAACCGGGAGAGATTGCACGGGGGTTGTGGAATGCTCTCACCGCAGGTTGGCACGGTGAGAGATCACCAGCGCGGAATATGCCCGAAAACCGACCGATCGCTCTGTCGAGAATTGTTGCCGCACAGTATCCGGATTACGAATAAATCGATCCGAATCGCGCAACCCGAGCACTCGCCTCGGTCAGTGACGCACGCCGCAGACTTTGGTTCGGCAGGCCCGGCACAACTAGCGTCGACTCCGGATTCGCCGTCGCCGTTCGTCACCGGCATTCGTCACCGCCGACCAGGAGGGTCAACATCGTGGGCTTCACACGCTTCGTCGCGCTCGGGGATTCCTTCACCGAGGGTGTCGGCGACACGGACCCGGCCCGACCGAACGGCCTGCGCGGCTGGGCCGACCGCGTCGCCGAACAACTCGCCGCCCGTAACGAGGACTTCAGCTACGCGAACCTGGCGATCCGCGGCCGGCTGCTCGACGCCGTGATCGCCGAGCAGCTCGACGCGGCGGTCGCCATGAACCCCGACCTCATCACCCTCTACGCCGGCGGCAACGACATCACGCGGCCGTCGATCGACCTCGACGCGCTGATGGCCCGATACGACGCCGCTCTCGGCAAGCTGGTCGCCACCGGCGCCACGGTCGTCGTCTTCACCGCCTACGACACGGGCTGGGCCCCGGTCCTCCGCACGCTGCGCGGTCGCATCGCCATCTACAACGAACTGCTCCGCGAGGTCGCCGAGCGGCACGACGTCGTCGTCTTCGACTACCGGCGACTCAAGGGCTACGACGACTACCGGATGTGGGACACCGACCGCCTGCACATGTCGCCTCTGGGCCACACCCGCATGGCCGCCGAGGTTCTGGACCTCCTCGGTGTCGGCCACGACATCACCCCCGTCGAACTCGAGGCCGCGGCCGAGCTGACCCGCCGCGAGCAGCGTCGACAGAACGCCGAATGGGCGCGCACCTTCCTCGGCCCCTGGGTGATGCGGCGGGCGCGCGGCATCTCCTCCGGCGACGGCGTGACGCCCCGCTGGCCCGAACCCGTGTCGGGCGCGGCCCTGATCGCACGCTGAGACCGTTCCCTCCGGACGTCTCGGGCCGGGACGCAAACGTTCTCCCGCGACCGGGCCGGGATAGTCTGACCTTTCGGAGGTGTGAACGACGCATGAATACAATGGGTCGGACGAGCGAGTGACCAGCAGGACCGAGACCAACGGATCGCAGGGCGAAGAAGACCCGCACACCTCGTCGGACATCCGCCCTCCGCTCGACGCCACCGACGGACACGTCCACCCCCGTGCCGCGGTCACGGTGCTCTGCCTGGCAGGCATCGTCGTCGCCCTGATGCAGACGATCATCGTCCCGCTGATCCCCCAACTCCCGACCCTTCTGAACGCCGACGCGTCCAACACCACCTGGGCCATCACCATCACCCTGTTGGTGGGAGCCGTCGCGACCCCGATCGGCGGCCGCATCGGCGACATGTACGGCAAACGGCTCGCGATCCTCGCCAGCCTCGGATTCGTCGCGGTCGGTTCGATCACCTGCGCCCTGTCCACCTCACTGCCGCTCTTCATCCTGGGGCGCGGTCTCCAGGGCCTCGGATTCGGCATCATCGCACTGGGCATCAGCGTCATGCGCGACATCGTCCCGGCCCGCTACCTCGGCTCGGCGGTCGGCACGATGAGCGCCTCGCTCGGGATCGGCGGCGCGCTCGGACTTCCGTTCGCCGCGGCCATCGCCCAGCACGTCAGCTGGCACGCCCTGTTCTGGTCGTGTGGCGCCGCCGCCGCCCTGGCGGCCGTCGGCGTCGTGTTGACGGTCCCCAAGAGCTCCTCCGCATCCGGTGGACGATTCGATCTCCTCGGCGCGCTCGGCCTGGCCGGGGTCCTGGTCTGCCTCCTCCTGCCGCTGTCGAAGGGCGCGGTGTGGGGTTGGGCCGCCCCGCTCACCCTCGGCTGCTTCGGCGGGTTCGTCGTGCTCCTCGGTGTCTGGTCCGCGGTCGAACTGCGACGCCCGAACCCGCTGATCGATCTCCGCATCCTCGGCGAGCGTCCCCTGCTCCTGACCAACCTGGCGTCGATCGCCACCGGTTTCGCCTTCTACGCCATGCAGCTCATCCCGATCCAGCTGCTCATGGCACCCACCAGCAGTCCCAACGGCTTCGGCTACGACATGGTCCACGCGAGTCTGATCCTCGCCCCGAGCGGCCTGGTCATGTTCGCGCTGTCCAACCTCAGCGGTCGCATCAACGCCGCACTCGGCGCGCGGGTGTCACTCGCCCTCGGCGGCGCGGTGATCGGCATCGGATACGTCGTCTTCATCGTCGGACTCGCGGGCCCGTGGGCCCTGACCTGGGTCCACATGCTGGTGATCGCCTGCTGCATCGGCGCCGGACTGGGAATCGCCTACTCGGCGATGCCCGCACTCATCATGCAGTCGGTGAGCATCGAGCAGACCGGTGAGTCGAACGGCGTCAACGCCCTCATGCGCATCATCGGCACCTCGACCGCCTCGGCCGTCGTCGGCATGCTCCTCACCTGGTCGATGATCACGGTCACCGGACCCGATGGCACCGATCCCGACGGAGGTGTGATCTCGGTCCCGGCCAGCGAAGGCTATCTGTGGGCGTCCGGTATCGCGCTGACCGCCTGTGTCGTGGCGTCGGTGGTCGCGATGGCCATCCCGGGGCGGCGCGGACTCACCGAAACCCCCGTGTGACACCGGACCTCGCCGAACCTGACGTCGCCGACGTCGCCGGTCATCGAGATGCGCGGCCGGGCCGATCCACGTAGCGTGACGCCGTGCCCCCTGCGACGCTCATCGAGAACGCCTACGACGCCGAATCTTTCGGCTGCGCCCCACCGGACCACATGGAATCGGCCGGCCGGGTCGGGCCCGGCGCCGAGCGGTGCATGTGGTCGGCACCGCGTCGTCGAATCGCGTCGATCGAACCCGGCGAGTTCACCGACCTCGTACTGTGGGACCTGACCACCGCGGTCGCGACGCAGCTCCGCCGCCTTCTCGACAAGGCACACTGATGGATCTCACCGCCGTCACCCAGTACCGATTCGCGCGTTCTCGGGGCGACGTGTTCGCGGGCCCCGGCGAACAACTCGTCGCCGGGGGAACCTGGGTCTTCTCCGAACCCCAGCCGGCCACCACCGGTCTCATCGACCTCAGCGAAATGGGTTGGGAATCGGTCGAAGACCTGCCCGACGGCGGTCTCCGCATCGGCGCCACCTGCACCATCGCGGAGCTGGTCGCACTGCCGCCACGCCCCGGCTTCCGTGCCCATCCCCTCTTCGCCCAGTGCGCGAACGCCCTTCTCGCGTCGTTCAAGATCTGGAACATGGCCACGGTCGGCGGCAACATCTGCCGGTCCTTCGCGGCGGCGTCGATGGTGTCACTGGCCGTCGCACTCGACGCCACGGCGCTCATCTGGAATCCCGACGGTGCCGACCGGTGTGTGCCGGTCGCCGAACTGGTGATCGGCAACGGCATCAACCTCCTGGGCCCCGGGGAAGTCCTCCGCGCCATCGACTTCCCGGCGCACGCACTGGCCGCGGTGACCGGGTTCCGAAAGATCGCCCTCGCCGACCTGGGACGCTCCGGGGCCGTCGTGACCGGCCGCATCGACCCCGACGCCACCACGGTCTTCGGGATCACGGCCGCAACGGAGTGGCCCACGGTTCTGCGGTATCCCCGTCCGCCGACCGCGGACCGGCTGCATCACGACATCACCACCGCCCCCGGCTACTACACCGATCCGCTCGGGTCCGCCGACTGGCGGCGCGGGGTGTCGGCGGCCCTCGCCGAGGAGATCCGCCTCGAGCTCACCGGGACGGGGTAGAACGATGGAGTTCGAGGTCAACGGCGAGACGATCGACGCCGAACCCGCTGCTGGACAGTGCCTCCGGATGCTGCTCCGCGAACACGCCCACTTCGAGGTGAAGAAGGGTTGCGACGCAGGCGATTGCGGTGCGTGTTCGGTACTCGTCGACGGACAACCCGTGCACTCGTGCATCTTTCCCGCACAGCGCGCCGCCGGGAAGTCGGTGACCACGGTCGCCGGCCTCGGCACACCCGACGATCTGCATCCCGTGCAGCAGTCCTTCGTCGACAGCTTCGGCTTCCAATGCGGGTTCTGCACCGCGGGCATGATCGTCACCGCCTCGACGCTCACCCCGGACGACCTCGGTGACCTGCCGCGGCGGATGAAGGGAAACCTCTGCCGCTGCACCGGTTACCGTTCGATCCGGGACGCCATCGGCAACGCCCTGGCGCCTGCCCGTCCCCGTCCGGCGGTCGGCGCCGGCGTGGGCACCTCGGTCAATCCGCCCGCGGCGCGACGCGTGGTGACCGGTACCGAGGCGTACACCTTCGACGTCCCGGTCGACGGCGCACTGCACATCCACGTACTCGGTTCGCCTCACCCACACGCCCGCATCCTCGCGATCGACACCTCCGACGCCTCGGCCCTCCCCGGCGTCGAGGTGATCCTCACCCACGAGAACGTCTCGACGCCAAGGTTTTCCACCGGACGTCATCAGAACCGGCTCGAGGACCCCGACGACACCCTCGTCTTCGATCCCGTCGTTCGCTTCGTCGGACAGCGCGTCGCCGCCGTCGTCGCCTCGACACCGGGGGTCGCCGAGCAGGCCGCGGCGCTGATCCGCGTCACCTACGAGGAACTGCCCGCGGTCTTCGACCCGGAGGATGCACGCACGCCCGGGTCCCCCGTCATCCATCCCGACCGCACCGTCGACGACCGGGTGATGGAGGCCGAACGCAACATCGTCGCCACCTTCCACGAGGGTTTCGGCGGTGACGTCGACGAAGCACTCGCGGCATCGTCGACGACGGTGCACGGGACATGGCGCAACGGTCGGGTCTCCCACGCACAGCTCGAGACCCACGGTTCGATCGCCTGGACCGATGCCACCGGACGTCTGGTGGTCCGCACCAGCACACAGGTCCCGTTTCTCGTACGCGACGAACTCGCCCGGATCCTTGATCTACCACCCGAGAAGGTCCGCGTGTTCAGCGGCCGCGTGGGCGGCGGATTCGGCGGCAAACAGGAGATGCTCACCGAGGATCTCGCCGCCGTCGCCACACTGCGCACCGGGCGTCCCTGCGTCTACGAGATGACACGCACCGACGAGATGACGCGAACGACCTATCGCCACCCGATGCGGGTGACGGTGGATCTCGGGGCCGACGACAGCGGCCGGCTCACCGCGCTGCGCGTCGACGTGTTGTCGGACACCGGTGCGTATGGCAACCACGCGATCGGCGTGATGTTCCATGCCTGCGCCGAGTCGGTCTCGGTGTACAACTGCCCGGTCAAGAGGATCGACGCCGAGGTCGTCTACACCAACAACCCGCCGTCGGGCGCGTTCCGCGGTTACGGTCTCGGGCAGGTGATCTTCGCCGTCGAGTGCGCGATGGACGAGCTCGCGATCCGCCTCGGCCTCGACCCCTTCGAACTCCGGCGTCGCAATGCCGTGGCCGACGGCGATCCGCTTCTCATCGCACGTCCCGACCCCGAGGTGGACCTGGTCTACGGCAGTTACGGTCTCGACCAATGCCTCGACCTGGCCGAGTCCGCCCTGCGGCGGGGCAACGGTGCCGTCGTCCCGCCCGGACCACGGTGGCGCGTCGGCGAAGGGATGGCGATCTCCGCGATCGCCACCATGGCCCCACGCGGTCATTTCGCGGATGTCACCGTGGCGGTCGACTCCGTCGGCAACTATCACGTCGGTGTCGGGACCTGTGAGTTCGGCAACGGCACCACGACGGTCCACACGCAGATCGTCGCGACCGCGCTGTCGACCGAACCGGGCCGGGTCTCGTTGTGGCACGGGGACACCGACGCTGTCCCACACGACACCGGAGCGTTCGCCTCTGCGGGTACCACCGTGGCCGGGAAGGCCGTGTACGGCGCCTGCCTCGCGCTCCGCGACATTCTCGTGGGGGCTGCGAGCCGACTCACCGGTATCGATCCCGCCCACATCCAAATGCATTCGGACGGCGCCCTTGCCGACGATCGGCTGATCGGGTTCCGACACCTGATCGACGCGGTCGACGACCGTCACCGGGTGCTGCATCCGGACGGTCCGCGCGCCATCGCCGCCGGCGAGGAACGGGGCGAGATGCGTTCCATCGCATTCGATGTGCAGGCCTTCCGGGTGGCGGTGGACACCGAGACCGGCACCGTCGCGATCCTGCAGTCCGTCCACGCGGCCGACGCCGGCACCGTGATGAATCCCGAACAGTGTCGGGGTCAGGTGGAAGGCGGTGTGGCGCAGGGCATCGGCTCTGCCCTCTACGAGGAGATCATGATCGACGACCACGGCGCACCGCTGACCAAGGTGTTCCGCACCTACCGTGTACCCCAGATGGCCGACGTCCCGTTCACCGAGGTCTACTTCGCCGACACCGCCGACGAACTCGGCCCGTTCGGGGCCAAATCGATGTCGGAGTCACCCTTCAACCCGGTCGCTCCCGCGCTGGCGAACGCCATCCGACGTGCCCTCGACGACCGCCCGTACGAGACGCCGATGTCACGGGACCGGATCTGGCGGCTCACGCACCCCGAATCCGCCGACAAACGCCGGAGTTAAAGAGCTGGCAAACAGGCATTCAACATCGGATAAACACTTCTTTGATTCCCTAACAAGTTTGGTGCTCAACAGATTTCATTTGGATGGCAATTGGGACCAAAGATCAAACATTTCGGCAGAATTCCTGCGAAATCGCCTCGCCGAGACGCACACTCCTCATAATCCGACAGTCCAGAGGAGGGCACCATGACACATACTGCACCCGTAGACGACGGCGGAACCCTGTCTGCCAAGCAGGGTATCGCCGCAGGGACGTCCATCGGCGCGGCGATCATCCTGATCGTCGTCGGTGTCGTCCAACTCGCACAGGGCATTGCGGCCGTGGCCGAGGACGAGGTCTTCGTCCGCGGAGTCGACTACGTCTACAAGTTCGACTTCACGACCTGGGGCTGGATCCACATCGTGTTGGGCGCCATCGCGATCATCGTCGGCGCCGGACTCATCAGCGGTGCCGGCTGGGCCAGATTCACCGCCATCGTGATCGCCGGCCTCTCCGTCATCGCCAACTTCCTGTGGCTGCCGTACTACCCGTGGTGGTCGGTCCTGATCATCGCGCTCGATGTGGTCGTCATCTGGGCGGTCTCGACCTGGAATCCCCGGGCCGACTACCGCTGATGATCCCGATCGGCGCCCTCGATGAACACGGAAACCCCTGAGGGCGATCAGGATCCGCACGGAGGATCCCCCATCAGCACGTCCGAACGTGCCGAGCTCGAGCAGCTGCGCACCGAGGTGGCCCGGCTGCGCGAACGGGCCGACACGGGCGAACCAGCGTCGGCCGGCACCGCGAAACGGCGGTCCGGCTGGCGCTGGTTCGCAGTGGGGATCCTGTGCGTCCTCGTCGCACTGCTGGCGATCACCTCGGTCACGTCCCGCTTCGTGCGCGGGGAGATCCTCGACACCGACCGCTATCTGACGACGGTCGCACCGCTGGCCTCGGAACCGGCGTTGCAGGCCGAGATCACCGACACGGTCACCGACGAGATCTTCCAGCGGATCGACGTCGAGGCGTTGACGGCGAACGCCCTCAACGCGCTGAGCGATGCGGTTCCCGCCACCGCGAACGCGCCCCGCGTGGATCGTGCGATCGACGGACTCGCACCGGTCCTCGCCGGCCAGGCCCGCACCTTCGTACAGCAGACGGTGTCGTCCCTGGTCGCGAGCGACCAGTTCGAAACGCTCTGGGTGGAGGCGAATCGCAGGGCGCATGACGCTCTCGTCGCCGTGGTGACCGGAGACGTCGGGCCGTCCTCGGTGACCGTCGATGAGTCGGGAACCGTGAGTATCTCACTCGGGACGGTGATCGAGAACGTCAAGAAACGCCTCCTGGACCGCGGGTTCACCTTCGCCGAGAAGATCCCCACGGTCGACAAGCAGTTCGTGCTGTTCCGGTCACCGGAACTGGTCCGCGCGCAAAGCGCGGTCTCCACGCTCGATACCGTCGCCGACGTCCTGCCGTGGCTGGCGATCGCATGTGCCCTGGGCGCCGTCGCGATCGCACCACGAGGTCGACGACTCCGCGCCCTCTCCCTCACCGGCTTGTCGTTGGTGGTGGGCATGCTCATCCTGGCGATCTCGCTGATCGTCGTCCGCGCACTGTATCTCGATGACATACCGGCGGAGGTGTTGTCGCCCGACGCGGCGGCCGTCATCGCCGACACCGTGACCGAACCACTCCGACTCGCGCTGCGAGCCGTTGCCGTGCTGGGACTCGTGATCGCGATCGGCGCCTATCTGATCGGCGGTTCGTCGTCTGCGACCGCGGTGCGGCACGGATTCTCACACGGTCTCGACTCCCTGCAACATCTGCGGAAGGCACGGCCCCCGAATGCGTTCGAGACGACCGCCTACCGTGCGCGCATCGCGCTGCGGGCGACCGTCATCGGCATCGCGGCGGTGCTGCTCATGTTCTGGAACTACCCGACCGGCCTCGTCGTCCTGCTCATCGCGTTCTTCGCACTCGTCGCGTTGCTGGTGATCGAGATCGTGATCCGGCCGGCACGGGCGTGGCAGGACGACGCGACGGCATGAGGCAGGAGCCGGGTACGGCCGTCCAGGAGGCACCGGTCTCTCGTCGATGGTGGGCGCGTGCGGCAGTCGCGGCGGTGATCGTCGCGCTGCTGCTCCCGGTCGCCGTGTCGGGACTGCGGGCACTGGTGTTGCTGCTGCTGGTCTGCATCGCGTGTGCCGTGGTCATCGTCGTGGCGATCTACTGGTTCCTCATCAGCCGCGGCGCGATCCGCGCGCTGGCCGCTGTCGTCGCCGTCATCCAGCTTCCACTGCTGGCAATCTTCTTGATCCGCGAACGCCAGCTCTGGGTCGTGATCGCCTCAGGGGCACTGGTCGTCGTCGCGATCGCCTGCGCCCGACGCGCATTGCGACCGACTCGGGCACAGTCACTCATGCCGGAACATCCGGCGGCGCCGGTGAGCCGTCCCTTCCTGGTGATGAATCCACGGTCAGGCGGCGGCAAGGTCGTCCGCTTCGACCTGCAGCGCCGGGCCGAGGAACTCGGCGCCGAGGTCGCCATGCTGAGCGGGCCGGAACAAGTCGACGTCACCGAACTGGCCAGGGATGCGGTGAGACGAGGAGCCGACCTCCTCGGGGTGGCAGGTGGTGACGGCACGCAGGCCCTGGTGGCCGCCGTGGCCGCCGAACATCAGGTGCCGTTCCTCGTGATCAGCGCCGGCACCCGAAATCACTTCGCGCTCGACCTCGGGCTGGACCGGCGCGATCCCACCCGATGTCTGGACGCACTTCACGACGGAATCGAGTTGCACGTCGACCTCGGCTGGATCAATGGGCGCCCGTTCGTCAACAACGCGTCATTCGGCGTCTATGCGGAGGTCGTGCAGAGTCCGCAGTACCGCGACGACAAGACCGGAACGGTCCTGCGGATGCTGCCGGACCTGCTCGGCGCGGACTCCGGGCCGGGCCTGCGAGCCCGGATCGGGGACGACACCGTGACCGGGCCACAGGCGATCCTGGTGAGCAACGGTCCCTACGCCACCAATGACCTGGCGGGGCTGGGACGCCGAACGCGCATCGACTCCGGACTACTCGGCGTGGTCACCGTCTCGGTCGCCGACACCCGCCATGCCGTGGGCCTGCTCCGGCGCGGCCACGAACAAGGCCTCGTACAGCGCACGGCGACGCAGGTCGTCGTCGACGCCGACGCCGCCGAGATCCCGGTCGGCATCGACGGCGAGTCGGTGCGACTCCGGACTCCGGTGCGCTGCACCATCGCCCCGGGTGCGTTGCGTGTCCGTGTACCTCGCGAGCGTCCCGAGATCCGCGTCGCACCGCCCCAACTCGACTGGGTCCGGTTACGGGATCTGCTCCGGCCGCGGCTCAGCGGTGGCTGAACCACGGTTCCGGTACGCCTCGACAGCCGACTCGACCGTGGGATAGAACCGCGATTCGTCGAACCGGTCATCGATTTCGAACCGGATGAGCTTGTCCTTGACCGGCCCCTTGAGCTCCGCGAACACCAGACGGATCGATGACGACTCGAGCGAGCGGTCGAGATCGACGAGTTCATCTGCGGCGGTCGTGTCGAGACCGGTGATCGGTTCGGCGGCGACGATGACCCAGTCGACAGGTGACCCGTGGCGCGCCAACGTTTCCCGAACGTGTGAGGCGAAGATCTTGCCGTTGGCGAAGAACAGCGGCGCGTCGAAACGGACCAGCACGAGCCCGGGAATCCGGTGGCCCTCCGGATGCCGATCGACGTCGTGAAAGCCGGTGTCCCGCAACTCCACCAGTTCTGTTCGGTACGGCTGCCAGGCGCGCGCCACCACCGCGACGAACGACAGTCCGATCGCGACCAGGATGCCCTGGAGAACACCCACGAGCGCAACGCCCACGAATGCCGCCGCGGCCAAGCCGAACTCGATCTTGCTCAACTTCCACACCCGGACCATTCCAGATATGTCGATCAGCGCGGTCGCCGCGACGATGACGACTGCCGCCAGCGTCGCGTCGGGCAGATAGGCGGTCACGCCGGGAGCCACCAGGACGAACACCAGTACCGCGACCGCTCCCACGACGCCCGCGAGCTGGGTGTGCGCGCCGGCCTGTTCGGCGACCGGCGTACGGGAACCGCTCGCCGAGATGGGGAATCCGCCGAAGAGTCCACTGGCGATGTTGGCCGTGCCGATCGCCTTCATCTCCGTGCTGCCGTCGACATCCTCGCCGCGCCGGGCGGCGAAGGTCCGCGACAGCACTCCGGAGTCGGCGAAAGCGATCAGCGCGATCCCCGCGGCGGGTCCGACGAGGGACAGCACGTCGTCCCAGTCGATGCCGCCGTACTGCGGCAGCGGCAGTCCCGCCGGCAGCGCGCCGACCATCCCGATGTCGTCGTCGAGTCCGAACAGGGCGGTCACCACGATCGAACCCACCACGGCGACAAGAACCCCCGGTATCCGCGGGAGCCAGCGTCGGAAGACCACGATGACCACGAGACAGGCGATCCCCATCGCGGCGGCGACCGTGTCGACGTCACCGGCGACCAAGGAGGTGACGATCTCACCGATCTCCTGGAACAACCCCGAGGCGTCGACCGAGAAGCCGAGCAGTTTCGGCAACTGTCCCACGACGACGATGAGCGCTATCGCGTTCAGATAGCCGAGTCGCAGCGGCTTGGACAGGAGTTCGGTGACGAATCCGAGCCGAAGAAAGCCGCCCAGGAGGAGAATTGCGCCGACGAGCACGGCGAGGATCCCGGCGAGTGCGAGAGCGTCCTCCGGGTCACCGACCGCGGCCAGTGGCAGGACCGCCGCGGCGATCAGCGGCGCGAGCGACGAATCCGGTCCGAGCACAAGGATCTTCGACGGGCCGACCGCGGCATACGCGAGCAGCGGCACGATCGTCGCCCACAGGCCCGCATAAGCCGGCAGCCCGGCGGCTTCGGCGTAGCCCATCCCGGCGGGGATGAGCAGCGCGGTGAGCACCAGCCCGGCGGCGACGTCGGTACGAAGCCACTCGCGCTTGTATCCCCGGGCCGTCGCGAGACCTGGAAGGCGCCAGAGCGCCGACCTGCCGACGCTCATGCGCGCGCTCGCCGCAGTGCGACCGCGTCCAGGCAACGCCGCACCGCGGGTTGGTCGGCGGTCACCTCACCGCTCCTGGTAGGGCGTGGGGATCCAATGCAGCGCCTGGTCGGTATGTCGATACCCATGCGGCTTCTGCCGCTTCGGCAACGTGACGTCGGGAAGTTCGAGCGGGTCGTAGGGCACCTGACCGAGCAGATGGCTGATCACGTTGAGCCGTCCGCGCTTCTTGTCGTCGTTGGACACGACGTACCAAGGCGCCCAGCCGGTGTCGGTGTAACGGAACATCTCGTCGCGCGCCCGGGAGAAGTCGTACCAGCGGCTGTAGGACTCGAGGTCGGCCTTCGACAGCTTCCAGATCTTGCGCGGATCGTCGATGCGGCTCTGGAGGCGCAGCGTCTGCTGTTCCTGACTGGCCTCGAGCCAGTACTTCAGGAGGATGATCCCGGAGTCGACCATCGCCCGCTCGACGGTCGGCGTCTGTTCCAGGAACTGACGCGCCTGCTCCTCGGTGCAGTACCCGAGGACACGTTCGATTCCGGCACGGTTGTACCAGCTCCGGTCGAAGATCGCGGTGTCCCGGCCTTCGAAGACCACGCAGACCTTGGCACCCGACGACCGGACCCATTCCTGCATCGCCACCAGTTCGGCATGCAGCGGTTTGAGGGCTTTCCGGTACGCCTTGTCGGACATCGGGTGGGCAGCGGTCCCGCCCGGCCGACCGCAGCCCGGTTGATCGGCCGCGGCCACGCCCGAAAGACCACTGCCGGAATTCTTCCCGCGATGCTTCTTGCCACCCATCGTTCACCTCACAGTCGCCCGACGTCCTGGGCAGCGGATGCGGCGTCCTCGACCACTCGAAGACCTCACATTGCCACACCTCTCCTGAGGGGGCATCGACGAATCACGTCGTATTGTCGACGGCCACGACTCATCTCACGCGCGATGACGCCGAAAAGGGCTCAGATCGATGCCTTCTCGCCACAAACAACGACGAGCGACGGCCCCGGCAGGCGTCTGCCGGGGCCGTCGCTCGGTGCGGTTCGCCGGGTCAGCCGCGCAGCAGCCCCTTGGCGACATGGGTCACCTGGATCTCGTTGCTGCCGGCGTAGATCATGAGCGACTTCGCATCTCGCGCGAGCTGCTCGACCCGGTACTCGGCCATGTACCCGTTGCCGCCGAACAGCTGAACGGCCTCCATCGCCACGTCGGTGGCGGCCTTCGACGAGTAGAGCTTCATCGCCGACGCCTCTGACAGACTCAGCGGCTTACCCGCCTTGCCCCGCTCGATCGCGCTGAAGAGCATGTTCTGCACGTTGATCCGGGCGATCTCCATCTCGGCGAGCTTGAGCTGGATGAGCTGGAACTGGGCGATCTCCTGACCCCACAGCTTGCGCGTCTTGGCGTAGTCGATCGACAGTCGCTGCGCCTCGTTGATGATGCCCAGCGACAGTGCGGCGATGCCGACACGTTCGGCGGTGAAGCCGGCCTTCGCACCTTCGGAACCACGGGAATCTCCCCCGGTGTCCTCCGTCTCGCCGAGCAGACGGTCCTTGCCGACCCGGACGTTGTCGAAGAACAGCTCACCGGTCGGCGAGCTCATCATGCCCATCTTCTTGAACGGCTTGCCCTGGGTGAGCCCCGGCATCCCCTTGTCGAGGACGAAGGACAGCACCTTGCGGTCACGCATGGGCGTTCCGCTGCCGTCGTCGAGCTTTGCGAACACGACGATGGTGTCGGCGTACGGGCCGTTGGTGATGAACGTCTTCTGCCCGTTCAGGATGTAGTCGTCACCATCGCGGCGGACGGTCGTCTTCATGCCGCCGAGGGCGTCGGAGCCCGAATCGGGTTCGGTGATCGCCCAGGCGCCGACCTTCTCCATCGTCACCAGCTCGGGCAGCCAGCGCTTCTTCTGCGCGAGCGTGCCCTTGCCGCGGATCGTCGAGGCGGTCAGGCCCATGCTCACACCCAGCGATGCGACGAGACCCAGGCACACACCCGCGAGCTCGATGTTGACCATCATGAACATCGAGCCGCCCATACCGCCGCCATCGCCGGAGGACTTCTTCTTCTCCCCGTTGGCTTCTGCGGCGAGTTCCTTCTCCAGCGCATCCTTGGCCATCGCGTCGACCCCGAATGTCGACAGCAGCTTGCGGGTGATGTCGTACGGGGGCAGCACGCCGGACTCGAGCTCGTCGAGATGTGGCCGGATCTCCTTGTCGATGAACGCGCGCAGGGCGTCCCGCACCATCAGATCTTCTTCGGACCACTCGAACATCGTCACTCTCCCAGACCGGTGCCCGCCGTGGCGAACACGTTTCAGTTTTGCCGACTCAACTGTGTCAGGAGTCACCCAGGATGTCTAGGTACGTTTACGCGAATTCGTTTCCTCAGGGTCTCGACCAGAGGTAGGAGGCCGCCGGACGGACCTCGACCCCGAAGTATCGAGCGGGGTCGTCGCACAGCAGAGCCTGGGCGACGGGCATCGCGACCACGATCGAGGCCGTCGCGGTGTCGTGATGGTCGCGCCAGGCATGCACCCTGCGCACGAACTCCGCCACGCTCTCGCCGCCGTGGGGCCGGGCCGTCGGGTCGGTGAAGAAGGCCGCGAGATCGCTCGGGGCGATCTCCTCGGGCATCGATCCCGCCCAGGAACCGACGTCGAGTGTCCGGAGCGCGTCGTCGACGTCCGGCCGCCCGCCCAGGAGGCGGGCAGTCTCGCGGGTCGCGGCCTCGGGTCCGCAGAGGGTCACCGGTCCGGCGACCGATGCGGCGAGCGTTTCGATGTCGCGCCGCCCGCGCTCGTCCAGCGGCGCATCACCGCCGAAACGCACAGATCTGTTGGGACCGGTGCGCCCGGCGGTGATGATCTGCATGAGAACGTCCGGGGCCGTTCAGTTCCCGGTGGCGTCGACCGTCCGGGGCGTGGCCGGGTTCTTCGACCGCGCCATCGCGCCGAGAATCAGCGCGAAGGTCACCGTCAGCACCGTCCACAGGATGACCTGGTTGGTGATCGTGTACACGCGGAAGTCGGCGACCACGTCCGCCGGGAATCCCGGGAACACGATCTGACCGGTGCTGTTGCGCACCGGCTCGGGCACCTCGTCGAACGACGGCAGGAACGCGATCGTGATGCCGACGGCTGTCAGATACGCCGCGCCGCCCACGACCGCCGACACCAACCCGCCGATCCGCGGACGCAGCCACAGCGCGAGTACGACGGCCGCGATCGCCAGCACCACCGACGCGATGGTGATGGTCAGGAAGGCGCCGGTCCGATCCCCGATCGTGTCGTCGTCCCCCACGGCCGGCGGATTGGCCGGGTAGGCGAAGAACGGCACGCCGAAGACGGCCACGAAACCGATCGCGCCGGTCACTCCGGCGACCGCGCGGGCATCGGTGGCGGGATACCGGTTGCCGAGGTAGCTCCACAGCACGGTGAAGGCGACCGCGAAGAACGCCCCCATGCACAGCGCGAACACCAGGTTGCCGACGCCGGCGCCCAGGTTCTCCTGCATGGCGCGGGTGAAGACCTCACCGCCGTCGCCGTGGTGGTGCCCACCCGCCTCGGCGGCATGGGCCAGTGTCTCCTCGGCCTCTGAGCGGGCGCTCTCGTAGTCGACGGCCTTCGACACCACCGGTTCGATGTAGAAACGTGCGAAGACGAACGACAGGATGCCGGCGATCAGGCCCGACAGCAGGCCTGCGCCGATGAATCTCTTCTCCATGTGAACTTGTCCCTGCTGATCGGGTCAGACCGACTCAGTGGCAGGGAAAGCCGAGAAAGTGGCGGGCGTCGTGCACGAACTCGTGCACGTGCGTGTCCTCGCCGAAGACGGACACGACACCCTGGTCGTAGCCGAGGAAGTAGTAGGCGAGCCCGGCCAGCAGCACGGTGAGGCTCAGCCAGAGCGCTGCGCCGGCGACCGACAGATTCGGTACCGCCAGAGCGCGCGGTGCGGGTGTGACTGCTTCGGACGTACGGGTAGCCGTCATGTGAGTTGTCCTTTCGCCGATCTCGCGTCGGAGAGCTGTGGATCAGTTGTCGCCGGCACGGCATCCTGACTCACGTCGTCTCTGGGCACCGTCGAATCACTCGACCGCATCCCCCGAGTCGGCTTTCACAGTGGCGCGACCGTTCCGGATTCTCACCGGATTCCCCGTACAGGCGTGAGATGACTGTATACCCCGACCTGTCACACATGTGAGACATAGTGGAGAGATGCCCCGCCCTTCGGTACTCGACCGCTTCACCGCCCCCACCCGGCGATGGTTCACCGGGGCGTTCACCAAGCCGACCGCGGCGCAGAAGGGCGCCTGGACCTCGATCGCCGACGGCGCGAACACGCTGGTCATCGCACCGACCGGCTCCGGCAAGACCCTGGCGGCGTTCCTCTGGGCCCTCGACCGGCTCGCCGCCGACACCGCTGCACGCCGTCCGGGCACGAAGGTCGTCTACATCTCGCCGCTGAAGGCGCTCGCCGTCGACGTGGAGCGCAACCTGCGCGCGCCGCTCACCGGTATCACCCGCGCCGCGCAGGAACTGAACCTGCCCGAACCGAACATCACGGTCGGCGTCCGCTCCGGCGACACCTCGGCCGCCGACCGCCGCACCCTGGTGAAGACCCCGCCCGACATCCTGATCACCACCCCGGAGTCGCTCTACCTCATGCTGACCTCGGCGGCGCGGGAGAGTCTCACGAACGTCGAGGCGATCATCGTCGACGAGGTGCACGCGGTCGCCGCGACCAAGCGCGGCACGCACCTGGCGCTGACCCTCGAGCGCCTCGACGAGCTGCTCGAGAAGCCCGCTCAGCGGATCGGCCTGTCGGCGACCGTGCGGCCACCCGAGGTCGTCGCCGGGTTCCTGTCCGGGTCGGCCCCGTGCCAGGTGGTCAAACCGAAGGCCGACAAGACCTTCGACCTCCGCGTCGACGTCCCGGTCGAGGACATGGCCAACATCCCGCCCGCCCCCGGCCCCGACGGCGCCGACCCGGCCGAACTCGACGATGCCTTCTCTCCCACCGCCGGTTCGCTGTGGCCGTACGTCGAGGCGTCGATCGTCGACCAGATCGAGGCCAACCGGGCGACGATCGTGTTCGCGAACTCGCGACGCCTCGCCGAGAAGCTGACCGCGCGGCTCAACGAGATCCACGCCGGGCGACAGGGCGCGACCACCGAACCCAGGGCCAATCCGACGGTCGCGGGCGGGGCCCCCGCGTTCGTGATGGGCAGCGGGGCGAGCTCCGGCGCCGAAGCCGTTCTCGCGCGTGCCCACCACGGTTCGGTGAGCAAGGAGCACCGCGCCCAGATCGAAGACGACCTCAAGGCCGGTCGTCTCGCGTGCGTGGTGGCGACCAGTTCGCTGGAACTCGGCATCGACATGGGTGCGGTGGATCTCGTGATCCAGGTCGAGGCGCCGCCGTCGGTCGCGAGTGGTCTGCAACGCATCGGCCGCGCGGGCCACCAGGTGGGCGAGATCAGCCAGGGCATCCTCTACCCCAAACACCGCACCGATCTGCTGCACTGCACGGTCACCGTCGAGCGCATGCTCGACGGTGCGATCGAGGAGATCAAGGTTCCCCAGAACCCCCTGGACATCCTTGCCCAGCAGACCATCGCGGCCGCCGCCGTCGACGATCTCGAGGTCGACCACTGGTACGAGGTCGTGCGCCGGGCGGCTCCTTACCGGGATCTGGGACGGGGGGTCTTCGACGCGACACTCGATCTCATCGCGGGCCGATTCCCCTCCGACGAGTTCGCCGAACTCCGTCCCCGGGTCAACTGGGACCGCGACGCGGGCGTGATCACGGGACGCCGTGGCGCACAACGACTCGCGGTCACCTCCGGCGGGTCGATCCCCGACCGCGGGCTCTTCGGCGTCTTCATGGTCGGCGAAAAGTCAACGCGCGTGGGCGAACTCGACGAGGAGATGGTCTACGAGTCGCGGGTCGGCGATGTGTTCGCGCTGGGTGCGACGAGCTGGCGGATCGAGGACATCACCCACGACCGCGTCCTGGTGTCGCCGGCGTTCGGCCAACCCGGCCGGCTGCCGTTCTGGATCGGCGACGCGATCGGGCGTCCCGCCGAACTCGGCGCGGCGATCGGGGCATTCACCGGGGCCATCGCCGACCCCGGGAAGCTCGACACCCACGCCGAGCGGCTCGGGCTGACCGAGAACGCCCGCACCAACCTCGCCACCCTCATCGCCGAACAACGCGAGGCGACCGGACATGTCCCCACCGACCGGACACTCGTCGTCGAACGGTTCCGCGACGAACTCGGCGACTGGCGCGTCATCCTGCACTCCCCGTACGGGCTGCGGGTCCACGCGCCGTGGGCGAGCGCCATCTCCCAGCGACTTCTCGCGACGCTCGGCATCGAAGGCGCCACCACCGCATCCGACGACGGGATCATCCTCCGCCTCCCCGACACCGACGACGCGCCCCCGGGCGCAGATGTCTTCCTCCTCGACCCCGACGAGGTCGAACAGCTCGTCACCGACGGTCTCGCCGACTCGTCGATGTTCGCCTCGAGATTCCGCGAATGTGCCGCGCGTGCACTGCTTCTGCCCCGCCGCGATCCGGGACGCCGCGCACCGCTCTGGCAGCAGCGCCAGCGCAGCGCCCAATTGCTCTCGGTGGCATCCAGGTTCCCCGACTTCCCGATAGTCCTCGAGGCCGTGCGGGAGTGTTTGCAGGACGTGTACGACCTCCCCGCCCTGCTCGATCTGCTCAGCCTCATCCGCTCGCGTCGGATCCGCGTCGTGGAGACCGAGACGCCGAGTCCGTCGCCGTTCGCGGCGTCGCTGCTGTTCGGCTACGTCGGCGCCTTCATGTACGCCGACGACGCACCACTCGCCGAACGTCGCGCCGCCGCATTGTCACTCGACACCAGCCTGCTTGCGCAACTGCTGGGCCGCGTCGACCTGCGCGAGTTGCTCGATCCCGGTGTCATCGCCGAGGTCATCGCCCGCCTGCAACGGCTGTCCCCGGATCGCCAGGCGCGCGACGCCGAAGACATCGTCGACCTGCTCCGCTGGCTCGGACCGCTGACCACCGAGGAGGTCGAGGTCCGGTACCGCGGCGAGACGCCGGTGGCCGAAGTGCTCGCCGAGCTGCACCGCAGCGGTCAGATCATCTCCGTCAACCACAACCGGCGTGCGCTCTGGGCCTCGATCGACGACACCGCGCGGTTGCGCGACGCACTCGGAGTCCCTGCACCACTGGGCATTCCGGCCGCCTTCCTCGAACCGGTACCCGATCCGATCGGCGACGTCATCGGACGTTACGCCCGCACCCACGGGCCGTTCACCATCGCCGACGCGGCGGCGGCCCTGGGGATCGCGACGGCCGTCGTGCGCGACACCCTGGGCCGCCTCGCGGGCGAACGACGCGTCGTCGAAGGTGATTTCCTCCCGGAGACCGGACCGGCCGATCCGGCTCAGGGGACGGCACCGACGACCCAGTGGTGCCACACCGACGTCCTCGGGCAGATCCGTCGTGGGTCGCTCGCCGCGAGCCGGGCCGAGGTCGCACCGGTCGGCACCGAGGTCCTCACCAGATTCCTCGTCGAGTGGCAGCACGGGTCACCCGGGACGCAGTTGCGCGGCGTGGACGGAGTGGCGACGGTCGTGGACCAGCTCGCCGGATATCCGCTCCCGGCGTCGGCCTGGGAGTCGCTGATCCTGCCCGCACGCGTCACCGACTACGCGCCGTCCATGCTCGACGAGCTGCTGAGCAGTGGCGAGGTCGTCTGGTCGGGGCACGGCCGCATCGGCAACGCCGACGGCTGGGTGGCCCTGCATCCGGCCGACGTCGCCGCGTTCACCCTCCCCGAGTCCGACACCATCGACACCACCACCGTCCACGACGCCATCACCACCGCCCTCGAACCCGGTGGTGCACTGCGGTTCCCACAGATCGCCGGGGACATCGGCACGGGTACGACGACACCCGCCGCCGATGTCGAGAGTGCACTGTGGGACCTGGTCTGGGCCGGTCAGGTCAGCAACGACACCTTCGCTCCGGTGCGCGCGCTGCTCCATCCCCGGCGCAGTCCGTCGACTCCACGGTCGGCACGCGCCCACCGCGCACGAGGCCGCGCACCACGACTCCGCGCCGGACGCCTCTCCGCGCGCTACCTGACCGAGCACGCGTCCGGGCCACCGGTCGCGCCGACCGCGAGCGGTCGATGGTTCGCACTGGACCGACCCGTGATCGACCCGACCATCGCCACGCAGGCACTGTGCGACCAGCTGCTCACCCGGTACGGCGTGATCACCCGGGGCAGCGTCACCGCCGAAGAGGTGACCGGCGGATTCGCCCGGGTGTACAAGGCGCTCAACGTCTTCGAGGACAGCGGCCAGGTACGTCGCGGCTACTACGTCGACGGACTCGGCGGCGCACAGTTCGCCTCCCCGGCCACGGTCGACGAGTTGCGGCGGCATGCCCTACCCGACCGCAAGCCCCCGCGCGAGGCCACCATCCTCGCCGCCACCGACCCGGCGAACCCGTTCGGTGCGGCGCTGGAGTGGCCGAGGTCCCGGGATGCCGATGCCGGTCACCGACCGGGTCGCAAGCCCGGCGCGCTGGTGGTGCTGGTCGACGGCGAGCTCGTGTGCTTCGTCGAACGCGGCGGCAAGACGCTCCTGACCTTCACCGACTCGATCCCCGCCCTGGAATCCGCTGCCGGAGCACTGGTGGCCCTGGTCCGTGCGGGCCGCATCTCCCGGTTGACGATCGACCAGATCGACTCGGAACCGGTGCGCGGCACCGACTTCGTCAAGGTCCTCGTCGAGGCCGGTTTCGCCACGACCCCGCGCGGCATCCGACTCCGGTACGGAACCCATGCCTGAGGGCGACACGGTCTTCGCCGCGGCCGCCCGGCTTCGTCAGGGTCTGGAAGGACGCACACTCATCTCGACGCAGTTCCGCATCCCGTCGCTGGCCACCGCCGACCTGTCGGGACGGACCGTCGTCGGGGTCAGGTCGAAGGGAAAGCATCTGCTCATCGACGTCGAGGAGAGCGAGCCCGGTGCAGGCGACGCGGTCAGCATTCATTCCCATCTGAAGATGGAGGGTGTCTGGCATGTGCATCGCCGGGGCCAGAAGTGGCGTCGCCCCTCGTACCAGGCGCGGGTGGTGCTGCGCACCGACGATCACGAAGCCGTCGGCTTCGATCTCGGCACCCTCGAACTCCTCGCCGACCCCGACGCCGCCCTCGCCTACCTGGGGCCAGATCTGCTGGCCGACGACTTCGATCGTGACGAAGCGATCCGCCGACTCGGCGCAGACCCCGAGCAGACCATCGGCGCGGCACTCCTCGACCAACGCCTGATGGCCGGCGTCGGCAACGTCTTCCGCAGCGAGATCTGTTATCTGCGTGGCGTTCTCCCGAGCCGTCCGGTCGGAGACGTGGACCTCGGCCCGATGGTCGACCTCAGCCGTCGATTGCTGTGGGCCAATCGGATGCGCTCGGCCCGGACCACCACCGGCAACACCTCACCGAACGCGCGCATGTGGGTGTACGGCCGCAACGGCCAGTTGTGCCGCCGCTGCGCGACGATCGTCAAACGCGGCGAACTCGCCTCGACCGGTGGCGAGCGATCCGTGTACTGGTGCCCACGCTGCCAGAGTTGATCGCAAACCCACCGGTTTTCGGCAAAACCGGCACCCTCGAGGGTGGAGAGTTTGCCGAAAACCGGTGGATTTGTGGCGGCGTCAGACGGGGTAGCGTTCGGGTTCGGGTCCGAACTCGAAACGACGCGCAGTGATCTCCTCGACCGCGATCTCCACGTAGTTGTACTTGACCGTCGCGATCCACGGACGCAGCGGCAACCGGTCGGCGGCCTCGATCTCACTCAGTGCGGACAGAATCCGCGCCGAGCCCTTGGCCACCACACTCCACCCACCGGTGTCGGTGTGGGCGTCGGACTCGAACGCCACCCGGTTGTTCACCACCATCTCGGCGAGCTTGGTCCCCTCACCCGTACGCAAGGTGATCTTCCCGTCCGCCGCATAGTAGTTGACCGGGAAGATGTCGGGAGTGTCGTTGACGCTCAACGCTATCCGTCCCAGCTCCCCGGAGCCGAGCAACTCCCAGGCTTCTTCCGGAGCGAGTATCTGAACCGGCATCTCCGTCATGATCAGTCCCTTCTTCCCCAGTTCGATGATCCCTTACGAGAGACGGTGGCGACAGAGGACAAAGTCTCCGAGTTCGCCGGATGGCCGGCGGTCTCACTCGGGGACGGGCACCGGCTCCAGGATCTCCGACCGCGCCTCGGGTGCGGCCGCCCGCAGGGCGTCGGCCGAGTCGTCGTCGGGTTGCTGCTGCGAGGCCACCTCGGCCTCGACCCGGGCGATGTAGGTCGCGACCTCGAAGTCGCGCTGTTCGGTGGTCCAGCCCAGGATCGGGGCGAGCAGGTCGGCGACCTCGTCGGCACAGTCGACGCCGCGATGGGAGTACTCGATCGCGATACGGGTACGCCGCGCCAGCACGTCCTCGAGATGCCGTGCGGCCTCGGCGACCGCCGCGTAGACCACTTCGACGCGGAGATACTGCGGCGCCGCGCCCAGCGGTGCGAGCAGCGACCTGTCCTCGGACGCGTAGTAGAGAACGTCGTCGATCAGCGAGCCGTAACGGTTGAGCAGTCGTCGAATCCGGTATGGGTGGAGGCCGTACCGCTGTCCGAGATGCTCGCACTGGTTGATGAGCGCGAAGTACCCGTCGGCGCCGAGGAGCGGCACCCGCTCGGTGATCGACGGCGCCACGCGGGTGGGGATGAAGTCGTTGCAGGCTTCGACGGCGTCAGCGGCCATCACCCGGTAGGTGGTGTACTTGCCGCCCGCGATCGCCACAAGTCCCGGCGCCACGGTGGCGACGGCGTGCTCGCGCGAGAGTTTCGACGTCTCGTCGTCCTCACCGGCCAGCAGCGGCCGCAGACCGGCGTACACGCCTTCGATGTCGTCGTGGGTCAGCTTGGTGACCAGTACCTCGTTGACGCGCTCCAGGATGTAGTCGATGTCCGCACGGGTGGCGGCCGGGTGTGCGAGGTCGAGGTTCCAGTCGGTGTCGGTGGTGCCGATGATCCAGTGGGTCTCCCACGGGATCACGAACAGCACCGAATTGGCGGTGCGCAGGATGACCGCGGTCTCGCTGACGATCCGGTCGCGCGGCACCACGATGTGCACGCCCTTCGACGCGCGCACCTTGAAGTGACCGCGCTGCTTGGACAACGCCTGGACCTCGTCGGTCCACACCCCGGCGGCGTTGATGACGCAGTGGGCGCGCACCTCGGTGACGTCGCCGCTCTCGGTGTCCCGCACGCGCACTCCGAGTACGCGGTCGGATTCTCGGAGAAAGCCGATCACCTGCGTCGAAGTACGGATGACCGCGCCATAGTTGGCCGCGGTGCGGGCCACGGTGAGGCTGTGCCGGGCGTCGTCGACGACCGTGTCGTAATACCGGATTCCGCCGATGAGCGAGTTGCGCTTGAGTGCCGGAGCCACGCGCAGCGCGCCCGATCGTGTCACATGGCGCTGGCCCGGCACCGATTTGGCGCCGCCCATGCGGTCGTAGAGGAAGATTCCCGCCGCCACATACGGCCGCTCCCAGACCCGCTGAGTGAGCGGGTAGAGGAACGGGAGGGGTTTCACCAGGTGCGGGGCCAGCAGGCGCAGCGAGAGCTCGCGCTCCCTGAGGGCCTCCCGGACGAGACCGAACTCGAGTTGCTCCAGGTAGCGGAGTCCGCCGTGGAACATCTTCGACGACCTGCTCGAGGTCCCCGAGGCGATGTCGCGCGCCTCGACCAGCGCCACCCGCAGACCGCGCGTGGCGGCGTCGAGCGCGGCGCCGACCCCGACCACCCCGCCACCGATCACCACGATGTCGAACTGTTCGTCCCCGAACCGCCGCCACGCCTCGGCGTGGTAGAGCGACCCCATGTCCGCCGGCCGGTCCGGGTTGAACTCGGTGTTCATGTTCGCCGAGCCTAATTGATTCCGGCCCACACCACAGCGTGCGACACTGACGGCGTGGGCAGTTCAGGCAATTATGTGGCGGCGATCGACCAGGGCACCACCTCGACCCGGGCGATGATCTTCGACCGCAAGGGACACGTCGTCGGGGTGGAACAACTCGAACACGAACAGATCTTCCCGCGGGCCGGCTGGGTCGAACACGACGCCGCCGAGATCTGGCGCAACACCCGCCGGGTCGGCGCCGCCGCACTGGCCTCGGCCGACCTGACCGCCAAGGACATCGTCGCCTGCGGCATCACCAATCAGCGCGAGACCACGGTGATCTGGGACCGCGAGACCGGACGGCCGGTCCACAACGCCATCGTGTGGCAGGACACCCGCACCGCCGACGTGTGCACCGAACTCGCCGGCGACGTCGGTGTCGACCGTTACCGCGAACGCACCGGCCTGCCACTGTCGACCTACTTCGCCGGACCCAAGATCCGCTGGCTGCTCGACAACGTCGATGGGCTTCGCGAGCGCGCCGAATCCGGCGAGTTGTGCTTCGGGACAATGGATTCCTGGATTGCGTGGAACATGACCGGCGGAGTCGACGGTGGGCAGCACGTCACCGACGTCACCAATGCCTCGCGCACCATGCTCATGGACCTGCGGACGCTGAGCTGGGATGAGAAGATCTGCGACGAGATGGGCATCCCGATCTCGATGCTGCCCGAGATCCGCAGCTCGTCCGGCGACTTCGGCGCGCTGCGAGGCAACGGACCACTCCCCGGCGTCCCGCTGACCGGCATCCTCGGCGACCAGCAGGCCGCCACCTTCGGCCAGGCCTGCCTGTCACCCGGCGAGGCCAAGAACACCTACGGGACCGGTAACTTTCTGCTGCTCAACACCGGAACCGAGCCGGTCTTCAGCGAGCACGGCCTGCTGACGACGGTCTGTTACCGCATCGGCGACGAGCCGGCGCGCTATGCGCTCGAGGGGTCGATCGCGGTGACCGGCTCGCTCATCCAGTGGCTGCGGGACAATCTCGGCCTGTTCCCGGTGTCGTCGGATGTGGAGAAGCTGGCCGCGGAGGTCGACGACAACGGCGGCGCCTACTTCGTACCCGCCTTCTCCGGCCTCTTCGCGCCACGCTGGCGCTCCGACGCCCGCGGTTTGATCGTCGGTCTGACACGCTTCGTCAACAAGGGCCACCTGGCACGGGCTGCGTTGGAGGCCAGCGCCTTCCAGACCCGCGAGGTCATCGAGGCGATGCAGGCCGACGCCGGCATCGAGCTGTCCACGCTCAAGGTCGACGGCGGGATGGTGGTCAACGAACTGCTCATGCAGTTCCAGGCCGACATCCTCGACGTCCCGGTCGTCCGGCCCGTGGTCAACGAGACCACGGCACTGGGTGCGGCATACGCGGCCGGTCTGGCGGCGGGGTTCTGGGAGAGCGAGGACGACATCCGCGCGAACTGGGCCGAACACAAACGCTGGGAACCCGCCATGGCCGAAGACGAGCGGGAACGCCTGTACGGCGAATGGAATCGCGCCGTCGAGCGCAGCTTCGATCTGGCGTGAATCAGGCGACATAGTCGGCGAGAACCCCGACGACACCCGCGGTGCCCCCGAGCGCGGCGGCGGCTTCGTAGGCAGCCTCCCGCAGAGCGGTGCGCGGTGCCTCCGCGGCCGTCGACACCGACATCGCGGCGAGGACGCAGTCAACAGCCCGGGCACGGCGGAAGCTGTCGAGTTGACGATCGGTGTCACCGCGTCGCTGGTGGGCGAACGAGTCGAAATCATGTTGTGCGGCAACGACCCTCAACGACGCCACGCCCGCCGGCTCGGCACTCCCCTGCTGGCGCCACTGGCGGATCACGTCGCGGACCTCGGGGGTCGACGCTCCGGTCACGTCCATGACGGTGGCGACCAGGAGATGCAGACACCGGATGATGTCCTCGTCGGGCACCGCGGAGGCGAGCCGGGCGACACCGCCGGGCAGCCTGTCCACCCGGCTCAGCATGTCCGGCCACGTGTCGTCGACGATGGTTCCTCGCCTCCGCCGGTACCCGCGTCGGCGGTACCGGGGTGCCGAACCGCCGGAGCGAGCGCGTCACCCGGCGTCGGCTGCGGGGGTACGGCCTCCGGTGCGGCCGGGGCCATGTGCGGAATCCAGTCGCCGATCACCGGCGGCCCGACGAGCGGCAGGTCGCCGACTATCTCCGCGCCGTGCTCTCGGTTGTGCAGGTAGGGCGCCGCCTTGTGCTTGTCGTCGTCCTCGGCGCCGGGCCGGCGGGCCGTGGGCGGCGCGCCGGCGGGGCCCACCGGTGGTGCGATCCCCGCACGTGGTCCCGCAGCACTCGCTGCCGGCGGCGTCGACGTCGTCGGCGTGGCGACTCCGGGCGACGACGGCGTCAGCGGGAGCGGTCCGACCACCGGGGCGATCGGCACTCCGGCCCCGACGCCGGAACCCGTTCTGTCAGAACCATTTCCGCGATCGTTCCCGGATCGTCCGGCACCGGCAACACCGTGCGTGCCGACACCGCCCGGTGTGCCCTGACCGCCGCGGAGCAGACCGTCGGGGTCGTCGGCATCCCGGCGGCCGGACGATCCCGACGGCGAGGAGGACGACGAGACCGGCGCGACCGGGGTGGGTCCACCTCCCGCCGGTCCAGGTCCCGGCCCACCGGTCGCGACCGGGGCCGTGGCGCCACCGGAACGGCCGAAGTCTCCCGCGTCGACGGTGTTCGCCGCCTGGCCGCGCGGCGCCTCGGAACCGGACCCCGGGCCGGCCGCGGACGACGGGCCGTCGATCCCGCGCACCACGTCGTCGGGCCCGGTGGGCTCCGGAAGCGCGTGCTGGACACGCTGCATCGGTGACGAGTACGTGCCCGACATGGTGCGGTCCGCCTCGAACCGCACCATCGGAGCGTCCTCGGGGTTGTCGCGGAGATGCTGCTGCAGTTCTCGCAACCGCCCCTCCTGACCCCGTGTCGCACCGACGATCCCGACGGCGGTACTCAGGGCCTCGCCGACCACGGTGGCCGTCTCCAGGCTCCGTTGCATGGCGTCGGACAACGCCTTTCCCGTATCGAGGGCGGCATCGGAGGCGAGGCCGAGCAGCTCGTCGCCGAACATCGCCGCCATGCGATCCGACGCGCGGCGCACCGCCTCGATCGCCTTGAGGATCGTCTCGACGTCACCGGAGGCCCGGCCGGGATCCATGGTGCGGAGGGTGTCGATGATCTCGTCGATGCCCATGCCGGCCCAGTCGGTGCGTCCCCCGCCGAACGACGGCGCATTCGACACACCCCGGTTGTTCTGCGCAAACGGGTCGGCAACGGGCCCTGTCACGACATCTCCCCCTGCGTCGCGGTGCGCCCGGTTCCGGGCGGATTCTCCACGACCCTACCGTGATCGCGCCGCTCGACGAAGTGTCAGTCCAGATCGTCGTGCCGGACGAGCTGACGCGCGGCCTCGGTGATCGAACCGGACAGCGACGGGTACACCGAGAACGTCTGCGCGAGATCGCCGACGGTCAGTTTGTTCTGCACCGCGAGGGCCAGCGGGAGGATGAGCTCGGAGGCGTTGGGCGCCACCGCGACACCACCGATCACCACGCCGGTGGCCGGACGGCAGAAGATCTTCACGAATCCGCGACGCAGCCCGCTCATCTTGGCGCGCGGATTGGTCGCCAGCGGCAGCATCACCGTGCGCGCGGGGTACTCGCCGGCGTCGATGGCCTTCTGCGAGACCCCGACGGTGGCGATCTCGGGACGCGTGAAGATCGCCGACGCAACGGTTTTCAGCTTGATCGGGCTGACGCCCTCGCCCAGGGCGTGGTACACGGCGATGCGACCCTGCATGGCGGCCACCGAGGCCAGCGGCAGCAAGCCGGTGCAGTCGCCGGCCGCGTAGATTCCGGGCACCGAGGTCCGAGACACCCGGTCCACCCGGATGTAGCCACCCTTGTCGACCTCGACCCCGGCACGCTCGAGTTCGAGGTTCGCGGTGTTGGGAATCGAGCCGACGGTCATCAGCACGTGACTGCCGGTGACGGTGGACCCGTCGGCGAGATGCGCGGTGACGGTGTCACCGTCGCGAACGACCTTGTCGGCACGCGCGTGCTTGACGAGTTCGACGCCGCGCTCGGCGAGCGCATCCTCGAGCACCAGGGCGGCGTCCTCGTCCTCGTGCGGGAGCACGCGGTCCCGGCTCGACACCAGCGTCACCTTCACACCGAGTTCGGTGTAGGCGTGGACGAACTCCGCGCCGGTGACACCGGAACCGATGACGACGAGATGCTCGGGCAGCTCTTCGAGGTCGTAGAGCTGACGCCAGGTGAGGATGCGTTCGCCGTCGGGCTGCGCGTCGGGCAGGATGCGCGGCGACGCGCCGGTCGCGATCAGCACGACGTCACCGTCGTAGCGCTCGGTGCTGCCGTCGGCGAGGGTCGCGACGACGCAGTGGGTCGAGACGCCGACCTGCGTCTCGTCGAGAACGGCGGTACCGGAAACCAGTTTGACGCCCTCACTGAGGAGTCGCGACTTGATGTCGGCGGACTGGGCGAAGGCGAGGTCGCGCACGCGCTGATGGATCTGCGGGAGGGTGACCAGGGTGTCGTCGGTCTTGATGTTGATGCCGAGGTCGACGGCGCGACGCACCTCGGTACGGATACCGGTGGAGGCGATGAAGGTCTTCGACGGGACGCAGTCCCACAACACACAGGCACCACCGATCCCGTCCGAATCGATCACCGTGATGTCGGCGCCGTACGCGGCCGCGGCGAGCGCCGCCTCATAACCCGCTGGTCCACCGCCGATGATGACGATCCTGGTCACTGTGCACTCCTGTCCTTCACCGGTCTCGTCGCGGCGGCCTTCGTGGGGCACCGTGCGCCCGGCGTGGTGTTGTCGAATGGGCGAACTGGTCGGTGCCGGACCGGCGGGCGTCCGACTGGCTGGTGTCCGACTGCTGATCCGACTGGGTCGAGCCTCGCGGGGTGGTGCGTCGCTCTGATATGGCGGACCGTCACGTGGTGTCGCGCCACCTAACAACCTAGTCCTGATCGTCCCGCGGCACTCCTCGGGTGGCCCCGCATGCGGCGTACGCCACTCCTCGGCTCCTGCCTGTCGCCTTCCGGACTCGCCGCCGACCCACTAGGCTCCACCCGTGCCGATTTACGCAGCCTACGGATCCAACATGCATCCCGAGCAGATGGCGGAACGCGCGCCGCACTCGCCGATGTCGGGTACCGGATGGCTACGCGGGTGGCGCCTGACCTTCGGTGGCGGCGACATCGGCTGGGAGGGTTCCCTGGCGACGGTCACCGAGGACCGCGATGACCCCGACGCCCGTGTCTTCGTCGTCCTGTATGACGTGACGACCGAAGACGAGGAACTCCTCGACCGGTGGGAGGGTTCCGAGCTCGGCATCCACCGCAAGATCCGCGCGCGCGTCGACACCGCCGACGGCCCCGTGCTGGCCTGGCTGTATGTGCTCGACGCCTACGAGGGCGGACTCCCCTCGGCCCGCTATCTCGGTGTCATGGCCGAGGCCGCGGAGATCGCCGGCGCCCCCGCCGACTACGTCCAGGATCTGCGGTTGCGCGAGTCGCGCAACGTCGGGCCCGGGCCTGGTCCCGTAGAACCCTGAGGTCTTCTAGGGCGCGAACGGCGGCGTCAGTTCCGGCAGTTCGCCGGCAGCGCTGCGTGCGTTGAGTACGACCCCGGCGAGCGTGCGGACGCCGATGGCGAGGGCGCGTTCGTCCAGGTCGAAGTTGGGGGCGTGCAGGTCGACCTGCGGACCGAAACCGTCCCACACGCCGAGTCGGGCCATCGCGCCCGGAACCTGCTCGAGGTACCAGGAGAAGTCCTCGCCGCCGGGTGATTGCGGGGTGGCGGCGACGGTCTCGGGTCCGATCGCGGCGACCGCGCGTTCGAGCATGCCCACCGCGATCTCGTCGTTGACGACGGGCGGAACGCCTCTGAAGTAGGAGAGGTCGTAGCGCACGCCGAGCGGCGCGAGGAGTTCGCCGACGACGCTGCGGACCAACGGTTCCAGTGCCGCCCAGGTGTCGTGGTCACCGGTGCGGACCGTGCCGCGCATCCGGCCTTCCTGCGGGATGGCGTTGGCGGCGCTGCCGGCATTGGCCGCACCCCACACCATCACCGTGCCCGATCGGGGGTCGACGCGCCGGGAGAGCACGCCGGGCAGTCCGGTGATCACGGTGCCCATCGCGTAGATCAGGTCGCCGGTCAGGTGCGGGCGGGAGGTGTGTCCGCCTGCGGAGTGGAGTTGCAGGTCGATGTGGTCGGCCGCCGACGTCAGCGGACCCGATCGCAGGCCGACGGTGCCGACGGGCAGACGCGGATCGCAGTGCAGCGCGAAGATGCGCCCGAGTCCGCTGGTCACACCGGCTTCGATGGCGTCGAGCGCGCCACCGGGCATGACCTCCTCGGCCGCCTGGAAGATCAGCCGGACACCCACGGGCAGCGGACCGGCCGAGGCCAGGAGTTTGGCCACGCCGATCAGGATCGCCGTGTGGGCGTCGTGTCCGCAGGAGTGAGACGCACCCTCCACGGTCGAGGTGAACGGGAGGCCGGTGTGTTCGGTGACCGGCAGGGCGTCCATGTCGGCGCGCAGACCGATCCGCGGTTCACCGGAGGGACCGAGGTCGCAGACGACGCCGGTGCCCAGCGGGAGCCGGCGCGGGTCGAGACCGGCGGCCGACAGTTCGGCCATCACCAGCTCGGTGGTGCGCACCTCCTGCCGGGACAGCTCGGGATGAGCGTGGATGTCGCGCCGCCACGCGATGAGCTCGGGGCCGTGGGCGGCCAGCCACGCGTCGATGATGCGCGACGCGTCGGGGAGTCTGTCCGCCGTCACGCCGGTCACGACAGGACCCCTGCCGGAGTCGGAAGGGCGAGGTCGTCGAGCAGTGGTCCGCGCAGGCCTCGTTTGATCAGGGCGAGGTTGGAGCCGGCCGTCGCCGCGCGCGAAGCGGCGACCTCGGCGGCGCGGGCGGTCAGCCGCTCCGCCTCGACCGCCTCGTCGACGATCCCCGCCGCGGCGGCCTCGGCGGCGCCGTACCGCCGGCTGGTGTACATCGCCTCGGTCGCGGCCCGATCAGTGAGCCGCGTGCGCAGGAGTGTCGACATGCCGCGGGTGAAGGGCATGTTCAACGCGGCCTCGGGCAGAGACCAGAACCCACGTTCGGTGCGCATCAGCACATGGTCGGTGCAGAGGGCGAGCATGGCGCCGGCACCGAACGCGTGGCCGTTGATCGCGGCGACCGTCGGGACGGGGAGCGTGAGGATCGTGGCATACAGCGAGTGCACGCGGTCGAGGTATGCGGGCAGTTGATCCGGCGCGGCGAAGATGTGGTCGGTGTCGAGCCCGTTGGTGAAGAACTTGCCGGTCGCGGTCAGCACCAGTGGGCGGCTCGGGTCGGCGCTCACCTCACCGAGCAGTCGTTCCACCTCGTCGAGCCATTCCAGACGGAAGCGGTTCTCGGGGTTCGACTCGTCGAGTTCGACGCCTGTGGCCCCGAGCTGGAGTTCGACGACCTCCCCGACCTCGTTGAGATATGGCATGGCCTGACCCTATCGCCCCGCGACGAGTCCTCTCCGGGCACGGCCGTCGCACGATCCCTCGGTGCCGCACCGGCGTCGGGGTCACCGTTTAGGGTTGGCGCATGGATCCCACTGCCGACGCCGGCGCCGCAGCCATCGTCGCGGCCGCCACCATCGCCGCCGAGACCGACGCCGCCGCACACGATGTGGCCGTCATCCTCGGCTCCGGGTGGGCGCCGGCGGCCGACGCGTTCGGCGCGCCGATCCGTTCGTTGCCGATGTCCTCGATCCCCGGCGTCACCCCGCCCGCGGCCGCCGGTCACGGCGGAGTGATCCACTCGGTCCGGGTCGGCGACCGCCGAGTCCTCTTGATCCTCGGCCGGATCCACGCCTACGAGGGCCACGATCTCGCACGCGTCGTGCACCCGGTGCGTACCGCGGCCGCGGCCGGCGTCCACACGGTCGTGCTCACCAACGCGGCCGGCGGCCTGCGCGAGGACATGTCGGTGGGTCAGCCGGTCCTGATCTCCGACCACCTCAATCTGACGGCTCGTTCTCCGCTGGTCGGCGCACAGTTCGTCGACCTCGTCGACGCCTACTCCCCGCGGTTGCGGGAGATCGCCCGTCGCGTCGACCCGTCGTTCGCCGAGGGTGTCTACGCCGGTCTGCCCGGACCGCACTACGAGACCCCGGCCGAGATCCGGATGCTCCGCACGCTCGGAGCCGACCTGGTCGGCATGTCGACCGTGCACGAGACGATCGCGGCCCGGGCGGCCGGACTCGAGGTTCTCGGGATCTCGCTGGTGACCAATCTGGCCGCCGGGATCACCGGCGAACCCCTCAGCCACACCGAGGTGCTCGACGTCGGGCGTGCGTCGGCGACACGCATGGGCGAGCTGCTCGCCCAGATCATCGGCGAGCTGTAGAACCGATCCCGACGCCGAATCCTCACCCGAGTAGTCCCGACAGATCTCGAGGAGCACCATGACCTATCCACCCGACGGTTCCGGCGGTTACCCGCCCGGCGGGTACCCGGGCGCCTATGGGCCGGGTGGCTATCCGCAGGGTCCGCCACCGCAACCGCCGCGCTCGCCCTGGACGTCGCCCGCGGTCCTGGTGGCGATCGGCGCCGGTGTCCTGCTGGTCGTGGCAGGGGTGCTCGCCGCATTTCTCCTGATCCCGTCGGACGAGGAGTCCTCCGACACGACCGCCGCGACCACCACCAACCCGGAGCCCGCGACGATCACGAGCACCGTCACCCGGTCCCCGACACCTCCCCAGACGACCGTCACGACGACGCCGCCACCGGTGCCGAACCGTCCGACCCCGACCGTGACGGGTGCCGACTGGCAGGGATTCGTCACCGGTCCGCGCTGCAACGCGGCCGACGACCCGGCCGTCGCGATCGGTCAGACCTCACGGTCCCGGGTGGTCATCTGCCAGGTCGGGAACCAGACGGGTCGCTGGTACTACAAAGGCCAGGCACCCGAGGGCGGCATCGAGCTGCAGTTCCCGACCCGCGTCGGCAACACCTTCGAGGCGCGCAACGGAGCGGTCCGCTATCTGGTGTCCCCCGCGAGTCTCACCATCGTCGAGGGCGGTTCGGTGCTGACGAACGAACCGATGCTCGCCTACTGGTCGCTGCCCGGCTGAACCGCTCGCGACCGGCCGCCGTCCTCGGCACGAACCCCGTCAGCGCGGCCCGAACTGACGATCGCCGGCGTCGCCGAGCCCCGGCACGATGTAGTTGACATCGTTGAGTCCCTCGTCGATCGCCGCCACGACCAGCCGGCACGGATGGCCCGACTCCTCCAGGAGGGCCACGCCCTGCGGCGCCGCGACGACGCAGACCGCGGTGATGTCGGTGGCGTTGCGCGCGACGAGCAGTTCGATCGTGTGCAGCATCGACCCTCCGGTCGCGAGCATCGGGTCGAGCACGAAGACCGGAAGTCCGGAGAGGTCCTCGGGCAGCGACTCGAGATACGGCACCGGTTGTGCGGTCTCCTCGTCGCGGGCGATGCCCACGAAGCCGACCCGGGACTCGGGCACCATCGCATGCGCCTGCTCGACCATTCCCAGACCCGCTCGCAGGACCGGCACGAGCAGCGGCGGCGTCGCCAGACGCGATCCGGTGTACGGGACCAGCGGCGTCTTGATCTGCATGTCGACACGCGGCGCACCGGCCAGCGCCTCATAGATGAGCATCTGGGTGAGATCCGACAGCGCCGCACGGAATCCGGCGTTGTCGGTGGTCTCGTCTCGCATCGTCGTCAGACGCGCGGCGGCCAGGGGATGATCGACGATCAGGCGTTCCATGGCGACCAGAGTATTTCCTGGGTCCGTCCGCGTGCGCAGTGCGTGCCGTGAGCCGCGTCGGGTGTCCGATGGAACCGAACGGGTGTCCGCCGCGTCAGAATCCCATGAGCCCGCGATCCACGACCTCATCCGCCGCCCTCACGCCTCCCGACCACACCCCGGGTACCACGCTGCTGACGGATTCCGCGGCACTGCAGGAGTTTTCGTCAGCCCACAGTGCCGGCGGCGCTCTGCTCGGTGATCGTGCCGCTGACGAAGCGGCACTGGTCGACCTCGCGATCACGTTCGGGATCATCGGCGCGGAGTTCCTCGCCGCGGTGGTCGAGTTCCTGCAGATCCACCGGCGCAGTATCGAGACGACCGCGGCACGTCAGGAACAACTGGCGTCGGCCACCCGGCGCGCCGACGAAGGCTACCTCGACTGCGACTGCGCGGCCGCGGACCGGGAGTTCACCCTGTGATGCCCGGTGCAGAGCTCCTCATCGAACCGCTGCGCCTGCTCGTCGGCGCACTCGGCACCGGCGTCCTGGCGCCGGGCAATCCGGCAGAGACGATCCGGTCCGCCGCGTCGGCCGTCGACGCCGCGCGCCGTGGGTCGGTGGCGGCCACCGAAGCCGTCCGCCCGCATTGGAAGGGGTCCGGCGCGGACGCCGCCACCGACGCGGCCGTCGGACTGCAGCAGAGCATGGGCGCGCTGACGGGCGACGCCGACGAATTCGCCCGCCTCGTCGAGAGCGCCGGCAGCAAGGTCCGGTCGGCGTCGACCCAACTCGGCGCCCTGGTGGATTCGCTCGAACGTCGTGCCCGCGCGTTCGGGAGCGAACTGTTCACGCCGGCCGGACTGCTGACGATGCTGCCGGTGGCGGCCGAGCACCTCGGGCGCGGCCTCGAGATCGTCTCCCGCACCCGCGCCGACCTCCGCTCCGACACCGACGCGATGACTTCCCTGGGCCGACGGATCGCGCCCGCTGCGGTCACGACCGCCGCACCACCGGGCGAGCGGCATTCGGAATCCCCGGCATCCGAACGCGTGCCGATCACCCTCCCCGACGGTTCGGTGGCGTACGCGCCCGACGAGCGAGCGGCGAAAGCCGTCCGGGCGGCGTTGAGTCAGCGCGGTGTTCCCTATGTCTGGGGCGGGACGACGCCCGCCGGATTCGACTGCAGCGGTTTCACGCGCTGGGCGTATCGGCAGGCCGGCCTCGAACTCCCCCGCCTTGCCCAGGATCAGGACACCGCCGGATTCCGCGTGTCCCGGGCGCAATTACAGCCGGGCGATCTCGCCGTGTGGTCCGGCCACGTGGCGATGTACATCGGCAACGATCAGATGATCGAGGCCGGCGATCCGGTGGGTGTCTCACCGGTTCGGACCGCCAATCTCGACCAGACCTTCGAGGGATTCTTCCGGCCGCGCTGACGATGCGGCGCGAGTACCGTTCGGCGTCTGTGGGGGCACTACTGGATCCACGGCGATCAATCGCTAGGCTGTGTCCCCATGGCCGGAGACATCGTCCCGATTGAGCTCGGACTCACCGACGGAAACAGCTTCACCCTGTGGGCACCCCGCTGGCGGGAGGGTGACGACGAGTGGGAGGCGTTCCTCGGTCTCGACGAGGATCTCTACGTCCTGCCCGGCGTCGCCGAACTCGCGGCCTTCATCCGCACCAACGACGACAACGACCTCGTCGAGCATCCGGCGTGGCCGACCATCGTCGGCGTGCAGGCCGACGAGCTGGTGCCGGACGAGCGCCACACCTACGACCTGGTGGGCGTGCCGGAGCTGGCCGCCGAGGACCCGACCCCTGAGGTCATCGCCGAACTCGAGGACGCACTCGAGATCGTGCGCATCCTGGGTGAGGTCTGCGAGCTGACCTCGGTCACGAAGTTCTTCAACGGCAACCCGATCCTGGGTGCGGTCACGACCGGCACGCGCAACTTCGAGGGTCGCGAGGGCCTCGACCTGTGGGTGCGCATCGGACGTCTCATCGCGAAGCACTGGGACGACGTCCTCGACGCGATCGACGAGGTCATCACCACGCCGAAGGTCGACGCCAAGGCCGTGGAGGCCGCCGAAGCCGAACTCGAGGCCGCCGCCTCCGCGGAGGACGAGGACGAGCCGGACGACGACGACATCGAGATCGTCGAGACCGCGGACGACGAGGCCGAGGACGAGGACGACGAAGACGAAGAAGATGAGGACGATTACGACGACGACGATTTCTGGGCGTCGGTCGGCATCGACCCGATCAAGATCGTCACGCGCGGCAACGAGTACCTGACGCTGCGCTGCTACCTCGGCGACGACCCGGTCTTCCTCGGCACCAAGGGCAAGATCTTCGTGTTCACCTCGGCGCGGGCACTCTCCCGCTTCCTCGCCGACGACAACAGCCATGACCTGTCCGACCTGTCGACGTTCGAGGACATCCGCACCGAGGCGACCAACGGCTCGCTCGAGTTCGACGTCATCGACGACAACGTGTACGTGCTGCCCGGTCTCGCCGAGGACATCGCCGACGGCCCGCGCCGCATGGACCGCGACCAGCTCGACCTGGCCGTCGAACTGTTCACCGACGCAGCCGACTACGCCGGCGACGACACCGTCAACGAGGCACTGGGATCGTCCACTCCCCTCGGCTGGTTCGTCGACTACACCGTCAACCCCGACCCGAAGCGGATGGCCCCGAGCGGACCGTTCGACAACGAGGCCGAGGCGTGGCGCGCACTCGAGCACGACTTCGAGAACCGGCTCGTCAAGAAGGGCTGAACCGCCGCCACCCGCTCCTTGAGTAGCCCCGGAGCTTGCGGAGGCGCTACATCCGCTCCTTGAGTAGCCCCGGAGCTTGCGGAGGCGCTACACCCGCTCCTTGAGTAGCCCCGGAGCTTGCGGAGGGGCGTATCGAAAGGACCTACGCCGCCGGCCGTCATCCCCGCCGGCCGAGTAGGCCCGAGGGGTTACCCGAGGGCCGTCATCCCCGCCGGCCGAGTAGGCCCGAGGGGTTACCCGAGGGCCGTATCGAGGTCACCCCAGCAGCACCGCGTAGCCCGGCTTGATCACGTCGTCGATGAACGCCAGACGTTCGTCGAAGTGGATGAACGCCGACTTCATCGCGTTGACCGTGAATCGTTCGAAATCGGCCCAGCCGTAACCGAACTGATCGGCCAGCAGTCCGAACTCCTTGCTCATCGTGGTGTCACCCATGAGCCGGTTGTCGGTGTTCACCGTGACGCGGAACCGGAGTCGGGCCAGCACGTTGAACGGATGCTCGGCGAGTGATGCGACCGCGCCGGTCTGCACATTCGAGCTCGGGCACAGCTCGAGCGGAATCCGCTTGTCGCGCACGACGTTCGCGATCAGGCCGAGCTTCGCGCCGGTGAAGGAATGGGCGGCGAGGTCGACGCCTTCGGGGAGTTCGATGTCGTCGAAGACCCGCACGCCGTGCCCGAGACGGTCGGTGCCGCAGAAGCCGATGGCCTCGTGGATCGACGGCAGGCCGAACGCCTCGCCCGCGTGGATGGTGAACGGCGCACTGTTGGCCCGCATGTACTCGAAGGCGTCGAGATGACGGGTCGGCGGGTGGCCCGCCTCGGCGCCGGCGATGTCGAAGCCGACGACGCCGCGCTCGCGGTAGCGCACCGCGAGTTCGGCGATCTCGCGCGACCGTGCCGCGTGACGCATTGCGGTGACCAGACATCGCACGCTGATGCGCTTCCCGCGGTCGGCGACGATCCGCTCGCCGTCGGCGAAGCCACGGAGAACCGCTTCGACGACCTCGTCGAGGGTGAGCCCGGCCTCGAGATGCTGTTCGGGTGCGTAGCGGACCTCGGCGTACACGACGTTGTCGTCGGCGAGGTCCTCCACACACTCGCGCGCGACCCGTTCGAGGGCGTCGACGGTCTGCATGACGGCGACGGTGTGGGTGAAGGTCTCCAGATAGCGCTCGAGGGAGCCGCTGTCGGCGGCCTCCCGGAACCAGCGCGCGAGCCCGGCCGCGTCGTCGACCGGCAGCCCGTCGTAACCGACCTGGTGTGCGAGTTCCAGGACGGTCGCCGGCCGCAGCCCGCCGTCGAGGTGGTCGTGAAGGAGCACCTTGGGCGCAAGGGTGAAGTGCGCCGGATCCAGCGTCGTCATCTTGTGAACCTAACGGAATCGAGGATCAGTGGCCGGTCGCCGGCGCCGCGTCTGTCGGTGCCCCCGTCCTCGATCCGAAACGCACCGTCGAGGCTCGAGCGCGCGCCGGCGATCCGTTCCTCATCCTGGGTGTGCAACGTGAACAGCGGTTGACCGGCGCGGATGGGGTCGCCGGGTTTGGCGTGGATGATGACACCCGCCTCGGCCGAGACCGATTCCCCCGGTTTCGACCGTCCGCCGCCCAGCCGCCACGCGGCGTCCCCGACCGCGCGCGCGTCCATATCCGTCACGATGCCGTCTCGATCGGCGGTGACCACCTCCTGGTGCCGGGCGACCGGCAGCGGAGCATCCGGGTCGCCGCCCTGCGCGGCGATCATCGACCGCCAGGAGTCCATCGCCCGGCCGTTGGCGAGATGCGACGCCGGGTCGGCGTCGGGCAGACCCGCGGCGTCGAGCATCTCCCGGGCCAGTGCCAGGGTCAGTTCGACGACGTCGGCGGGCCCACCGCCGCCGAGCACCTCGACCGACTCGGCGACCTCGACCGCATTGCCGACCGCCAGGCCCAGCGGAACGCTCATGTCGGTGATCAGCGCCCGGGTGTCGACCCCCGCGTCGTGTCCGAGTTCGACCATCGTCGACGCCAGTTCACGCGCATCGGATTCGTCGGGCAGGAAGGCGCCCGAGCCGGTTTTCACGTCGAGGACCAGGGCTCCGGTGCCCTCGGCGATCTTCTTGCTCATGATCGAGGTCGCCAGCAGCGGGATGGACTCGACCGTCCCGGTGACATCACGGAGCGCGTAGAGCTTACGGTCGGCGGGTGCGAGATCCGCGCCCGCGGCACAGATGACCGCACCCACCTGCTCGAGCTGGGCGAACATCTCCTCGGTACTCACCTCGGCCCGCCAGCCGGGAATGGATTCCAGCTTGTCCAGGGTGCCGCCGGTATGCCCCAGGCCGCGGCCGGACAGCTGCGGAACCGCGACTCCGAAGGACGCGACCAGAGGCGTCAGGGGCAGCGTGATCTTGTCCCCGACGCCACCCGTGGAGTGTTTGTCGACGGTGGTCAGGGGACGTCCGTCGCGGCGAAGGCCGGTCAGATCCATCCGGCGTCCGCTGTCGATCATCGCCCGGGTCCAGGTCGCGATCTCCCGCCGGGTCATGCCGCGGAGGTAGATGGCCATCAACAGCGACGACATCTGTTCCGGCGCGACCTCGCCGCGCGTGAAGCCGTCGACCACCCAGGCGATCTGCGCGTCGCTGAGCTCGAAGCCCCCACGCTTGGTCGCGATCACCGAGACGGCGTGGATGACCTCGTCGCTCGCAGCCCCGAGCGAGGAGGTCACGAGACGACCTCCGCGATGTCGTCGGGACCGAACGCGTCCGGCAGGAGGTCGGAGAGGGGACGCGGGCCGGCGGGGTGATCGACGAGGAGTTCGCGGCCTCCGTGCTCGAGGAGGACCTGCCGGCACCGCCCGCACGGCATCAGGATCTTCCCGGAGGCATCGGTGACCGTCACCGCACGCAGGGACCGATCACCCTGTGAGATCAGCTGCGCGACCAGCGCGACCTCGGCACATATACCCAGGCCGTATGAGACATTTTCCACATTGCAGCCGGCCACGACACGCCCCTCGGAGGTGACGCCCGCCGCCCCCACCGGGTAGTGCGAGTACGGCGCGTAGGCACGGGACAACATTTCAGTTGCCCTGTGTCGCAGGACATTCCACGGTATTTCGGTAAGCACGCCCACCTCCTGGCAAATCGTGTAACCAACCGGACATGCGCAATTCATCGCCGCCAAAGCTCGGGTAAGGCAAACCTAAGTCGTAATGTCTTGTGCCTCAGATCGGTTCGGGCAATTTATCACCGCAATGGGCATGGGTTTAGAGTCTCTTGTCATGGGTCCATGGTCGAGTCGGAGCATGCCGATTCGACGCGTCCATCGACGATGTTGGAGGCCACTTTTCCGATGAGCACCTCGACCGAAGTCGCACCTGACCCGGTGCGTCGACGTTCCCTGTACCGCGGCGACCCGGGCATGTGGTCCTGGGTCCTGCACCGCATCACAGGCGTCACCATCTTCTTCTTCCTGTTCGTACACGTGTTGGACACCGCGGTCATCCGCGTCGATCCCAACCAGTACGACGAGATCATCGAAACCTACAAGACCCCGATCATCGGTCTCATGGAGATCGCCCTGGTCGCGTGCGTCCTGTTCCACGCCTTCAACGGCGTGCGCCTGATCCTGGTGGACTTCTGGGCCAAGGGCCCCAAGTACCAGCGTCAGATGCTGTGGGTCGCGATGACCCTGTTCGTCGTCGTGTTCGCCGCCGGCGCCATCCGCCTGCTGCAGATCATGTTCAGCCACCTGTAGGAGACACCAGAGATGACCACCTCGGAAGCCACCGGTGTCGCGAAGACCCTCGGCAAGGAACACGACCGTCCGGCCAGCCTGGACAACCCTCGTTCGCCCCGCAAACCCAAGGGCGGCAACTTCGAGAAGAACGCATGGATGTTCATGCGCTTCTCCGGCCTGATCCTCGTCTTCCTGACGATCGGCCACATGTTCATCATGCTCGCCTGGGACGGCGGTGTGCACCGCATCGACGCCTCGTTCGTCGCCGCGCGGTGGAGCTCCCCCGGCTGGCAGATCTGGGACCTGACCATGCTGTGGTTGGCCCAGCTGCACGGCGGCAACGGTGTCCGCACCGTCATTGCCGACTACTCGCGCAAGGACTCGACCCGCTTCTGGCTCAACGTGCTGCTGGCCGTGTCGATGATCCTGACCCTCGTGCTGGGCACCTACGCGATCCTCACCTTCGACGTCAACAGCGTCGGCTAAAGGAGACCAACAACATGCAGGAACACCGCTACGACGTCGTCATCGTGGGCGCCGGCGGCGCCGGGATGCGCGCGGCGATCGAATCCGCACCGCGCGCCCGCACCGCGGTTCTGACCAAGCTCTACCCCACCCGCAGCCACACCGGCGCGGCTCAGGGCGGCATGTGCGCCGCGCTGGCCAACGTCGAGGAGGACAACTGGGAGTGGCACACCTTCGACACCGTCAAGGGTGGTGACTACCTCGCCGATCAGGACGCCGTCGAGATCATGGCCAAGGAGGCCATCGACGCGGTGCTCGATCTGGAGAAGATGGGTCTGCCGTTCAACCGGACCCCCGAGGGCAAGATCGACCAGCGTCGATTCGGCGGGCACACCCGCGACCACGGCAAGTCGCCCGTGCGTCGTGCCTGCTACGCCGCCGACCGCACCGGTCACATGATCCTGCAGACGCTGTACCAGAACTGCGTCAAACACGACGTCGAGTTCTTCAACGAGTTCTACGCCCTCGACATCTGCCTCACCGAGAACGAAGACGGCGAGCAGGTCGCCACCGGCGTCGTCGCCTACGAACTCGCCACCGGTGAGATCCACGTGTTCCACGCCAAGTCGATCGTCTTCGCGACCGGCGGCTCGGGCCGCATGTACAAGACGACGTCCAACGCCCACACCCTCACCGGTGACGGCATGGGCATCATCTTCCGCAAGGGCCTGCCCCTCGAGGACATGGAGTTCCACCAGTTCCATCCGACGGGCCTGGCCGGCCTCGGCATCCTCATCTCGGAGGCCGTGCGCGGTGAGGGCGGCATCCTGCGCAACGCCGACGGCGAGCGCTTCATGGAGCGCTACGCCCCCACCATCAAGGACCTCGCGCCCCGCGACATCGTCGCCCGCTCGATGGTTCTCGAAGTGCTCGAGGGCCGCGGTGCCGGACCCAACAAGGACTACGTCTACATCGACGTGACCCACCTCGGCGAGGACGTCCTCAACGAGAAGCTCCCCGACATCACCGAGTTCGCGCGCACCTACCTCGGCGTCGACCCGGTCACCGAGTACGTGCCGGTGTTCCCGACCTGCCACTACGTCATGGGTGGCATCCCGACCAACGTCGACGGTCAGGTGCTGCGCAACAACGACGAGGTCGTACACGGTCTGTACGCCGCCGGTGAATGTGCCTGTGTGTCGGTGCACGGTGCCAACCGCCTCGGCACCAACTCGCTGCTCGACATCAACGTCTTCGGTCGCCGCGCAGGTATCGCCGCCGCCGAGTACGCCAACAACGCCGACTTCGCCGACCTCCCGGAGAAGCCGACCGAGATGGTCGACGGCTGGCTGGAACTGCTTCTGTCCGAGCACGGCCACGAGCGCGTCGCCGACATCCGGACCGAGCTGCAGGCGTCGATGGACGCCAACGCCTCGGTGTTCCGGACCGAGGAGACCCTCAAGCAGGCGCTGACCGACATCCACGCGCTCAAGGAGCGGTACGCCCAGATCAAGGTCCACGACAAGGGCAAGCGTTTCAACAGCGATCTCCTCGAGGCCATCGAGCTAGGCTTCCTGCTCGAGATGGCCGAGGTCACCGTGGTCGGCGCACTCAACCGCAAGGAATCGCGTGGCGGCCATGCACGCGAGGACTACCCCGATCGCGACGACGTGAACTACATGCGTCACACCATGGCCTACAAGAAGGGCACCGACCTTCTCTCGGACATCGAGCTGGACTACAAGCCCGTGGTGCAGACCCGTTACGAGCCGATGGAGCGTAAGTACTGATGACATCTGTTCTGGACAAGCCCGCACCCTCCTCCGACGAGCCGCCACTGCCCCCGGTGCCCGACGAGGCCACCATGGTCACGCTCAAGATCTTCCGGTTCAACCCGGAGAATCCGGACGCCCAGGGCTTCGAGAGCTTCCGCGTCCCGGCACTGCCGACCGACCGTCTGCTCAACCTGCTGCTGTACGTGAAGGGCTACCTCGACGGCACCCTGACGTTCCGCCGCAGCTGCGCACACGGCGTGTGTGGTTCCGACGCGATGCGCATCAACGGCGTCAACCGTCTGGCCTGCAAGCTCCTGATGAAGGACATGCTCCCCAAGGACAAGTCCAAGGAGATCACCATCACCGTGGAACCCATCAAGGGTCTTCCGGTGGAGAAGGATCTCGTGGTCAACATGGAGCCGTTCTTCGACGCGTACCGCGCGATCAAGCCGTTCCTGATCACCTCGGGCAACGAGCCGACCCGTGAGCGCATCCAGAGCCAGAGCGACCGCGCCCGCTTCGACGACACCACCAAGTGCATCCTCTGTGCGTGCTGCACCACGAGCTGCCCGGTGTTCTGGATCGAGGGTTCCTACTTCGGCCCCGCCGCGATCGTCAACGCGCACCGCTTCATCTTCGACAGCCGGGACGAGGGCGCCGTCGAGCGTCTCGACATCCTCAACGACGTCGACGGTGTGTGGCGCTGCCGCACCACCTTCAACTGCACCGACGCATGCCCCCGTGGCATCCAGGTCACGCAGGCGATCTCGGAGGTCAAGCGCGCACTGATGTTCTCGCGCTAGAGGTTCCAACGCTTTCTCTGCAGCCCGGCAACGGCCCGCACCGATTCGGTGCGGGCCGTTGCTCATCCGGGCGCCGGGCCTGCGCGCAGGCCCGCCTCGCGGCCACCGGAAACCCGCGTCGCACCTCTCGCCGCCACTGAGGTGCGAGGAGCGATAGCGGCCGGACTGAGTAAGCGACGAAGGAGCGCATCGAAGTCGACGAGCCACCACCGCTACCTGAGGTGCGAGGAGCGATAGCGACGAGCCTCGAAGGGCCTGGTGACCATAGCGCGAGAACTGTTCCGAGCGAGTACCTCTCACCTTCGCTCGTAACGGCGGCCGCACGCATGCAGCATTAGGTGTCGCCAGACGACACCTAATGCTGCACCTACGGGATCGGACGTCGGGAGTTGCCATCGAGGTGCCCTGGCCGGGCCGAGATGAACTCGCGTGCGACATCGACCCGGCCAGGCGACACCGGCCGATGTCGCCCGTTCTGAGTGTCATCGCACACGACGTCAGTCCGACGCCCGTCGGTGAGAGACTCCCGCGACGATCGAGTCCACCAGCTCCGCCTCCTCCTCCGGCGCGGCCGGCCACAGCAGCATCGTCAGCACCGACCGGATGGCGAACCGTGCCGCGACGGCATCATCGGGGTCGATGCCGACGAGTTCCGCTGCCACGGCCAGCACCGTCGGCGACGCGAGCACGGTCGGGGTCGACGCAATGAGGTTCGCCGGGCGGAGGAACTGGCGGATCACCCGGTCTGCCCGGAGCGCCCGGACGGCCTCGGTGATCGCGACCCGCGCCCGCTCCTCCCCCACTGCGCCGGCCGCCTCTGCGTGGATCGCCTCGAGCACGGGCGCAGCGGTGGTCGCGAGAACCGCCTCGATCAACGCGGTCCGGCCACCGGCGTGCCGGTAGATCGTCGCTCGCGAGCAGTGCGCTCGGAGCGCCAGTTCGTCGACGCTGAACGCGTCGAGTCCCCGCGTGGCGATGAGCGCCGCCGCCTGGGAGACGAGCTTCCTTCGCGCCGCGTCGCCTCGATCGCCACCGACGAGCCGGTCCGTCATCCCCGCACCTCCGTCACCGATTCTCATCATGAGACAGATGACCGAATCATGCACGCCCTTTCCGACAGGTCAGAGCGATCAGGTGAGACAGCGGAGCCGCTCACCGGAGTAGCCGGGTATCGACTTGGCGTGGGATCGTTGCCCCCTGCATGCCGGTCGGCGACGCTGAGAGAATGCTCGCACTCGACGATCCCGCCTTCCTGTCGCGCTTCCACAGCGGATTCCCGGTCCAGCGGATCGGCGACTCCCCGTTCTTCGCCGTCGGCTCCTGGGAACTCATCGCCGACGTGGTGCGCCGACCTCAGGAGTTCTCGTCGAACCTGACCGCCACCATGGTCTGCCACGAGGACGGGTCGGTCTCGGAGTTCCCGGTGGCCGGCCTCGGCGACGCGATGCACGTCCTGGCGACCGCGGACGGTCCACGGCACCGGCTCCACCGGTCGCTGGTCATGCCGTCACTGACGCCGGCACGTATCCGTGCGTTGGAGCCCTATGTCGCCGAGGTGGTGGACACCGCGTGGACCGAGGGACTGAACGAGAACACGATCGACTGGACAACCGCTGTCGCACAACGTGTCCCGATAACGGTGGTCACCGAACTGCTCGGTCTCTCACACGACGACGTCGGCGATCTCGCCCACTGGGCGGGCGCAACCAATGTGCTGATCGACGGCGTCATCACCCCCGGTCAGCTCACCACCGCGACCACCGCCGTCGCCGAACTCACCGCCTACCTCGGCGACGCGCTCGATCGGGCGCGCGACGACGACCGGGCGGGCACGCCGGGACGAGGCGTGCTTGCCGACATCGCGTCGGCCGTCTCCCGTGAGGACCTGGATCGCCCGTCTGCGGTGATGATCCTCCTGCAACTGGTCGCGGCGGGCTCCGACTCCACCGTCAGCCTCCTGACCAGCGCCGTCCGGATGCTCACGCAGCATGCCGACGTCGCCGCGCGACTCCGCCGCGAGCCCGGGCTCATCCCGGCCTTCATCGAGGAGACACTGCGCCTGGATTCCCCTTTCCGCGGCCACTTCCGGCATGTCGTGTCCGACACCACCCTCGGCGACACCCACCTTGCGGCCGGCTCCCACGTCTATCTCATGTGGCGCGCGGCCAACCGTGATCCCGAGCATTTCGACGCCCCGCCGACCATCGACCTCGACCGTGCCACCGCCCGGTCGGGACACGGCTCGCACCTGGCATTCGGCAAAGGACTCCATCTGTGCGTCGGTGCCGCCCTGGCCCGCCTGCAGGGCCGCCTGGCGATCTCCCGATTGCTCAGCGCACAACGGATTTTCGGCAGACTGCGGCGATGGAGCTGACACTCGTTCGGTGAACCGTGGAACCGCCCGGCGTTCGGCTGCGTCCAACAAGAACTTATCCAGCCCGCCGAACGGAGCGCCGACGTGGTCCGAGTCCTGTACTTCCGCCTTCTACTCACCGTCCTGGTCAGCACAGTGCTGTGCCTGGCGGTCTTCTCACCCGCAACGGCGTCGCCTCCGGACGAGCCGGACACCCACCGGATCACGATCACCTTCACCTCCGACCGGCAACTCAACGGTGCCGCCGTGTGGTTCGACGCCGACGGCCGGCTGCGAACGCAAACCGACGTCCCGCTCGCACATCAGGACGGCCCGACGAAGCTGTGGTCGGCGACCCTGGTGTACACGAGACCTTCGCCGCGCGAACCACTCGATGCGCTATTCCAATCCAGCGGAACCTTTTCCAGATGCGAGATCCGCGTCGACTCCGTTCTCGTGGCCGACGACATGGTACGCGGACCGCACCCGACGAGCAGGTGCCGACCACGCAATTGAGCCGGGTTTCGAACTTACCGGGAGGAACCGGAACGGAGAATCGTACTCTGGCTCTCGTCATGGATACGTGAGCGGAGAACGGGCATGTCGGAGCGCATCGAGGCCGGATCGGTCGGAGCCGACGCGGGCACGCCCGGCATCATCGAGAACCCGGGAAGCAAGGGACTTCGCGCCGGATCGATCGGGCTGATGGGAAACGTCATCATCGGCTTGTCCGCTGTCGCACCGGCTTACAGCCTCGCCGCCACCCTCGGTTACGTGGTCGACAACGTTCGCGACAAGGCACCGGCGATGTTCGTCCTCGCGTTCATCCCGATGCTGCTAGTGGCCTTCGCCTATCGCGAACTGTCCCGCGACACCCCCGACTGCGGCACCACCTTCACTTGGGGCACAAAGGCTTTCGGTCCATGGATCGGCTGGATCGGCGGCTGGGGTCTCGCGGTGTCGGCGATCATCGTGCTCGCCAACGTCTCCGAGATCGCCGCGCTGTACCTGTTCCGGTTCCTCGGCCTGGACGGTCTGGCCGACAGCCTGATCGCGAAGATCCTGCTCGGGAGTGTCTTCATCATCGGCATGACTTGGGTCAGCATCCGCGGCATCGTGATCAGCGAACGCATGCAGGCGATCCTGATGTTCATCCAATTCGCGGTGCTCATCGTCGCGAGCGTGATCGCCCTGGTCAAAGTGGGCACGGGCCGTGCCGGAGCGCAAGCGATCGACCCCGAGTTGTCGTGGTTGTGGCCGAACGGTCTCGATCAGTCGCAGATCGCGGCGGCGGTGATCCTGTGCATCTTCATCTACTGGGGATGGGATGCGTGCCTGGCCATCAGTGAGGAGACCAAGGACCCCGACAAGACCCCGGGACGCGCCGCCGTGCTCACCTGTCTGATCCTGGTCGCGACCTACGTGCTCGTCGCCTATGCCGTCCAGTCGTTCGCCGGCTTCGGCGACACCGGGATCGGACTGGGGAACGAGGCGAACGCCGAGGACGTGCTGACCATCCTCGGCGATCCGGTGGCGGGTGCGGTCATGTCCTCGGCACTGCTGTTGACCGTCTGCGTCTCCGCGTTGTCCTCGACCCAGTCCACAATCCTGCCCACCGCACGGAGCAGCCTCTCGATGGCCGTCTACAAGGCGCTCCCCGACAGGTTCGCCTCCATCCATCCGCGCTACATGACGCCGGCCTTCGGTACCGCCGCGATGGGCGCCGCGGCGCTCACCTTCTACCTGGTCCTCTCACTGCTCAGCCAGGACACGCTCGCCGACTCCATCTCCTCCCTCGGACTGGCGGTGGCGTTCTACTACGGCATCACCGCCTTTGCCTGCGTCTGGTACTTCCGGTCGACCCTGTTCGGCTCCGCCCGGAATTTCTTCCTGCGCGGCCTTCTCCCACTCCTCGGCGGACTCGCGATGGCCGCGGCCTTCATCCGTTCGGCGATCGACATGATCTCGCCGGACTACGGCGCCACCTCGGTCGGCGGTATCGGAGGTGTCTTCGTACTCGGCGTGGGCATGCTGGTCCTCGGCATTCCCCTGATGCTGGCCTGCTTCGCCCACAACAGTGACTTCTTCCGGGGCAGGACACTGACCGCGACCACCGAGGTGAAGGTTCCCGATGTCCACTGACACGACCGCGCCCCGGCCCGAGTCGGAGCCCCCCGACGAGGAGACCGAACCCCCGACCACTCCGCGCCTCACGGTCGGATACCTCGCGACGCCCTCCGGCGCCGACGGTGTCGTCCTGGCCGTGGCGCTCGCACGTGTCACCGGGGCGACGATCGACCTGGTGTGCGTGGTACGGCCGGTCCCCTATGACGGCCGGCCCGGTCTCGCCCAGTATCAGCAGCGCATCGAGGCGCAGGCAGCCGAATGGCTCCGCGAGGGGGCTGCACTCATCCCCGCGGGGTTCCCCCATCGCACCGTCGTCACGGTCGACGACTCCTTCGCCGGCGGCCTCGCATCGCACGCGGTCGCGACGCAGGCCAGGATGATCGTCGTCGGCGGCACCGGCGACGGTCTGCTCCGTCGCCACACCCTCGGCACCGTCAGCAACGAACTCGTCCACTCGTCGCCGGTTCCGGTCGCCCTGGCACCACGTGGATATGCCGACCGGGTCGACGCGGTCCTCGACACGGTGACCGTCGCCGTGCCGGTGAAGCCCGGCGCCGACAATCCGCTCCCGTTCGCCGAGAAGCTCGCCGAACGCGCAAAACTCGACCTCCGGCTGCTGTCCCTGGTCTCCCTCGAGTCCCCCTTCGACGACGACTCGTCGCGTGACGCGCGGACCGCACAGATCGCCGTCGCGCGTGAACTTCTCGACAAAACCCGCGCCGAGGTGAACGCCGAACTCGCCGTCGACGTCCTCGTCGCCGACGGCGCCACTCTCGACGAGGCACTCGCCAACCTGCCGTGGGACGCCAACGACATCGTCGCCGTCGGTTCCGGACACCTGGGATCGTCCAACCGGGTCTTCCTCGGCAGCACCGCCTCACGCATCCTCCGATGGACGACGGCACCGGTCATCGTGGTCCCCAAGAACAGCTGAGAACTGCCGAGCAGGAAGCGGGTCAGCTGTCGAAACCCAAGCCGACCTTGTCCAGCAGAGTGAGCCACGCACCCCGACGGCCGTTCCGGCGTTCGCTGCGCGCGATCTGCTGCCGGGTGACGGTGATGCCGGCCCACCGAACCGGCTCCGGTGGGAACGGTAACGGCTTGCGGCGCACCATCTCCAGGGCGGTCCGTTCGGTCTGCAGACCATCGACGAGGTCGAGTGCGGTCGCGGCCGCGAAATGCGAGGCACCGACGCCGAGACCGGTGAAGCCCACCGCCGTCACCACCTGCCCGTCGTGGGAGGTGTCCCAGAAGGCGCAGAACCTCGAGCAGGTGTCGATCACCCCGCCCCACGTGTGCGTCGCGGTGATCCCCTCGAGTTGCGGGAACATCTGCAGCAGATGCTCACCGAGCAGCGCCCACTCACCGGGGCGATGCGCGCGACGCGGATCGTCGTCGGAACCGAAGTGATACGGCGCATCCCAGCCGCCGAACAGCAGCCGGTTGTCCGCGGTGAGCCGGAAGTAGTGGAAGCGTGGACCGCTGTCGGCGAGTCCCTCACGCCCGGACCAGCCAAGAGACGCCAGCTGGTCGTCGGACAGCGGTTCGGTCATCAGCGCGTAGTCCCACACGGGGACGGTGTAGAGACGCAGCCTACGGACCAGCGACCTGCTCGCCGACGTCGCGACCACGACCCGGCCGGCGCGCGCCTGTCCGTATCCCGTTCGCGCGCAGACCCTGCCCGACGAACCATGGCCCGACGGCCCCCTGGACAGTCCCAGTACCTCGGTCTCCTCGTGGATTCGTACCCCGAGCCGTTCCGCGGCGTCGGCGAGACCGAACGCGAGCTTTGCCGGATCGATCAGCATGACCTCGGGGTCGTAGAGTGCGCCCCGGACCATGGGCGAGTCGACGCGTTCCCGCGCCGCGGATGCGTCGAGCAGCACGAGCTCCTCGCCGAGCGCCCGGCCCGCGGCCGCGGTCGCGGCCAGTGCGTCGTACTGCCATCCGGTGGTGGCGAGGTCGAGTTCTCCGGTGCGCTCGACGTCGGCGTTGATGCCGAGACGGGCCAGCGTGCCCTCGATGGCGTCGAGTGTTTCGCGCCCCATGTGCAGCAGCGTCGGCATCTCGTCGCGGAAACGCTGCAGACCGTTGCCGAGCCCGTGCGTGAGGCTGGCGGCGCAGAAGCCGCCGTTGCGTCCGGACGCGTGTTCGGCGATCCGGTCGCGTTCGACGAGCACGATGGTCCGAGACGGATCCCGTTCGGCCGCTTGGACCGCGGTCCACAGCCCGGTGAGGCCACCGCCGATCACCAGCAGGTCGGCGGTGACCTCACCGACGAGTCGGGGCCTCGGTTCCGGACGGAGATCCCGATCGAGCCAGTAGGGGCGGGCCGCGGCCTGCGCGACCATCTCGACGCCCCGGGAGGTCGGCTCGCGGGCCCACGTTCCGGTCGTCACACCGACCGACCATTCAGGGCGAAGACCGTTCGGTGCCATTGCTTTTCGGCGACGCCGTGGATGTCACTCATGACGTGCTTGATCAGCAGGTACTCGTCGAGGGAGTAGGTCGACATGTCCTTGCCGAAGCCGGAGGCGCCGTACCCGCCGTGCGGCATCTCGCTGATGATCGGGATGTGATCGTTGATCCAGACGCAACCGGCGTGGATCTCGCGCGACGCCCGCTGTGCGCGATAGACGTCGCGCGTCCACGCCGACGCGGCGAGGCCGTACGGGGTGTCGTTGGCGCGACGGATCGCGTCGTCGTCGTCGATGAAGGGGCTGACCGTGAGCACCGGTCCGAATACCTCCTCGCGGTAGATCTCCGAGTTCTCCGTGACATCGGCGACGAGCGTGGGCGGGTAGAAGGCGCCCCGACCGTCGGGCACCGCGCCGCCGGTGACCACCCGGGCCCCGGCTGCCCGGGCACGCTCCACCATCCCGGCCACCTTCTCGCGGTGCCGTCGTGAGATGAGGGAGCCCAGATCGGTGGCGGGGTCGGTCGGATCGCCGATGACGACGCGCGACATGAGGTCCGCGACGCCGTCGACGAATTCGTCGTGGAGCGTGGGGGCGACGATCGCCCGGGTCGCCGCGGTGCAGTCCTGTCCGCCGTTGATGATCGAGGCCGCGACCGCACCGTGGATCGCTGCCGGCAGGTCGGCGTCGTCGAAGACGACGAACGGCGCCTTGCCGCCGAGTTCGAGTTGGATCCGTGCCCCGGTGGTGGCGGCCTGCGTCATCACCTGCCGGCCGACCGCGCTCGACCCGGTGAAGGTCACCATGTCGACGCCGGGATGTCCGGCCAGGTGGGCGCCGGCATCCGGACCGGTGCCGACGACGATGTTGAGAACGCCGTCGGGCAATCCGGCCTCGGTGGCGATGCGGGCCATCGTCAGCGTCGTCAGCGGCGTGATCTCGGCCGGCTTCAGGACCACCGCGCACCCGGCGGCGAGTGCCGGGATGACCTTCCACACCGCCATCTGCAGCGCGTAGTTCCAGGGCGTGATGGTGCCGACGACGCCGACGGGTTCACGGCGGATCGACGAGGTGTGGTCGCCCGAGTACTCCGCACTCGCCTTGCCCTCGAGATTGCGTGCGACACCGGCGAAGAACTCGATGTTGTCGATCGATCCGGGGACGTCGAACTCGGTCGCGAGCCGGATCGGCTTGCCGGTGTGCGCGACCTCTTCGGCGATCAACACCTCGGACTGCGCCGCCAGCGCTCTGGCCAACGCGAGCAGGACACCCGCCCGTTCGGCCGGGGTGGCACGTCCCCAGGCCGGCTGCGCGGCGCGGGCACTCGCGATCGCGGCATCGACATCGCCGCGACCTGCGAGTTTCACAGTCGCAACCGGCTGATCCGTGGCAGGATTGACCACGATGTGATCGGCACCGGTCGAGTGATGTGGCTTACCGTTGATCCAGCCGGACGGAATGCTGGTTGGTGGGGACATACCCCCAGAGCCTACCGATGTCGTTGCGGATTCACGCGCTGAAGCCAGGTTTCACTACGGTTTCCGTCGTCAATGTTGCGATTTACTGCTAAATCCGTCACCATCATGGGGTGGCTGACCCTGTATCCACACAGCTGGACGCAACCGCGAAGAAGATCATCGAGCTCCTGCAGGCCGATGGTCGGAGCAGCTACGCCTCCATCGGCAAGGTCGTCGGACTCTCCGAAGCCGCCGTGCGCAACCGTGTGCAGAAGCTCAGCGACAGCGGTCTCATGCAGATCGTCGCCGTCACCGACCCTCTCAAACTCGGATTCGCACGCCAGGCGATGATCGGCATCCGTTGCGTCGGCGACACCCAGGCGCTCGCCGAACGGCTCGCGGAACACCCCGAGATCGACTACGTGCTCCTGACCGCGGGGTCCTTCGACATCCTGATCGAGGTCGTCTCCGAGGACGACGACCACCTGCTCGAGATCCTCAACAAGAAGGTACGGGTGCACCCGGAGGTCGTCGGTACCGAGACCCTCGTCTACCTGAAACTCGTGAAACAGCAATACAACTGGGGAACCCGATGACCGTGACCGCCCCCTCTACGCCCCCGAACTCCGCTCAGTCACTCGGCGCCCGCAGTGCAGCTCACCTCTGGGGACACTTCGCCCGGCACGGCGACGCCATCACCCCTCCGGTGATCACCCGAGGGGAGGGCGTCCGCATCTTCGACGATCGGGGACGCAGCTACCTCGACGGCCTGGCGGGACTCTTCGTCGTGCAGGTGGGTCACGGACGCGTCGAACTCGCCGAGGCCGCCGCCCGGCAGGCCAAGGAGCTCGCCTTCTTCCCGCTGTGGTCGTACGCGACACCGCCGGCCATCGAGCTCGCCGAGCGGCTCGCCGCCTACGCGCCGGGCGATCTCAACCGTGTCTTCTTCACCACCGGTGGCGGTGAGGCCGTCGAGAGTGCCTGGAAACTGGCCAAGCAGTATTTCAAGCTGGTCGGCAAACCCGGTAAGCACAAGGTGATCTCGCGTGCGGTCGCCTACCACGGCACCCCGCAGGGCGCACTCGCGATCACCGGCGTGCCGGCGCTCAAGGAGGCCTTCGAGCCGTTGACGCCCGGTGCGTTCCGGGTGCCGAACACCAACATCTACCGGGCGGACGACCACCTGTCCGATGACCCGAAGAAGTTCGGCCGCAGGGCCGCCGACCGCATCGCCGAGGCGATCGAATTCGAGGGCCCCGACACCGTGGCGGCCGTCTTCCTCGAACCCGTCCAGAATGCCGGCGGCTGCTTTCCGCCGCCGCCCGGCTACTTCGAGCGGGTGCGCGAGATCTGCGACGAATACGACGTCCTGCTCGTCTCCGACGAGGTGATCTGCGCATTCGGTCGCATCGGTTCGATGTTCGCCTGCGAGGACTTCGGCTACGTCCCCGACATCATCACCTGCGCCAAGGGCATGACGTCGGGCTACTCGCCGATCGGCGCGATGATCGCCAGCGACCGGCTCTTCGATCCGTTCCGCGACGGCACCACGACCTTCGCGCACGGCTACACCTTCGGCGGGCACCCGGTGTCGGCGGCGGTCGCGCTGGCCAACCTCGACATCTTCGAGCGCGAGGGCCTCAACGATCACGTCAAGACCCAGGCCCCGGCCTTCCGGGCGACCCTTGAGAAGCTGTACGACCTGCCGATCGTCGGCGACGTGCGCGGCGAGGGCTTCTTCTACGGGATCGAGCTCGTGAAGGACAAGGCCACCAAGGAGACGTTCACGGCAGCCGAATCCGAACGCATCCTGCGCGGGTTCCTGTCCACCGCGCTGTTCGACGCCGGGCTCTACTGCCGCGCCGACGATCGCGGCGATCCCGTCGTGCAGCTCGCGCCGCCGCTGATCGCGGGACAGGCCGAGTTCGACGAGATCGAGCAGATCCTGCGGTCGGTCCTGGGCGAGGCGTATTCGCTGCTGTAGTCCGCATGGCCGAACGTCGGACACGACGCGTTCGCACGTCCGGAGACCACGTGGTTCCGCTGGTAACGTGCGATCGGTGACCTCGGGGTGGACTCGCCGGACCGCATCGGCACTCGTTGCCGCTGTTCTCGGGATGCTTCTGTGCATGTCCGCCGGACCGGTCGGCGTCGGACCGGCCGGGGCCGTCCCGCTCCCCACCGGCGCCCCGCCCGCCTTCAGCACTCCGGTCACCGATCACTGTCCGCACAAGATCGGCACGCCGCCTGCTGTCGACGAATCCGAGGCGGTCGCACCGGGTTCGACGACCCCTTCCTCGCTGCCCGTCCCGACACCCGCGATCGGGGGTGAGGATCTCTCGTACTGCGGCGTCGTCGCCGACCCGGCGGCCGGTCCCGTTCCGCCACGGCTGACCTCGGCCGGGTGGCTGATCGCCGACCTCGACTCCGGCCGCGTCATCGCGGCCAAGGACCCCCACGGGCGGTACCGGCCCGCGTCGACGATCAAGGTGCTGCTCGCACTCATCGCCCTCGACGAACTCGACCTCGACGCGACGGTCATCCCGACCGCGGAGGACTGGAGCACCGAGGGCGACTCGTGCGGGATGGGACCGGGCGGTCACTACACCGTCCGCGACCTGCTCACCGGCCTGCTCATGGTGTCGGGCAACGACTGCGCGAACGCCCTCGCCCGCGAACTCGGTGGCGTGGAGACCACGCTGGAGAAGATGAACGAACGCGCCCGCGAGCTGGGCGCCGCCGACACGCGCGCGGCGAGCCCATCGGGTCTCGATGCCGCCGGGATGTCCTCCTCGCCTTACGATCTCGCGCTGATCTTCCGAGCAGCCATGGCGCAGGAGACCTTTCGGGAGCTCATCGCGAAGCCCACCTTCCGATTCCCCGGCTATCCGCGCCGACCAGACGTGCCCGGCGACAAGGACCATCCGGCCTACGACATGTACAGCAGCAATCGGCTTCTCGTGGACGGCTATCCGGGCATGCTCGGCGGGAAGACCGGCTACACCGACGACGCGCGCAAGACCTTCGTCGGCGTGGCCGAACGCGACGGCCACCGCATCCTCGTCGTGCAGATGTACGGATTGTCGGTCGAGGGCGACATGTACTGGGATCAAGCGCGGGAGATGTTCGAATACGGCTTCCGTGCAGGTCCCGAGATCACCGTCGGACATCTCGTCGACCCCACTGCTGAAGCGGCGGAATCCACTGCGCCGCGCGCCGCCTCGTCCCCGGACTCCCACCTCGCGAGTTCGGGTTCCGACACCGCCTCCCCGATGTCGGTGCGCGTCCTCATCGGTCTCGTCGCGGCGCTCGCCGCCGTGGTCTTGCTGCTGTTGGGACTCAGGCTTTTCGGCCGCAGGTGATCCACCCACCTGCTTCTGCTCAGAAGGGCGGTGGGTACGTCAACGCCTGCGGACGACCCCCACGAGCGTCGCGATCGCCGCGCCGGCACCCGCCGCGGCCGCCAGTGCCGCCGGACGCGGCGTCGGACTCACCTCGACCGTCGGCGAGATGACCACTGGCCGATGCAGTTCCGCGTCGGGGTCCTCCTCGACCTGGAACTCCTCGTTCGCTTGGTCGGTCGCACACCAGGCGGCGGCGTACAGCACGATGCGCGACGCGAGGTACGCGAACACCATGACACCGAGGATCGGGCCGAATGCCACACCCGCCGGGCTGCTCAGCACCGACTGGAGGTAGAGCCCGCCGACCGTCTTGACGATCTCGAACGCGACCGCGGTGATCAGTCCGGCTTTCAGGGTGTTGCGGAATGGCAACTGCACCAGGGGAAGCCGCGCCATGATGAACGTGAACAACGCCCAGGTCGCGAGGATCGAGACCGCGGTCGACACCACCCGCACGAGGATCGGCGCCCACGACGCGTCGTCGAGGCCCACCCACCCCAGCACAGTCTTGGTGAGACCCGAATTGCCCAGCGCGGTCACGGCCATCGTCACCGCGAAGGCGACGCCGAGTCCGGCGAAGGTCACCAGATCCCACACTTTCGACATGACCGCGTTGCGTTGTACTCGACCACCCCACATCTCGGTCATTCCGGTACGGACCCCGGAGATCCAGCCGATGCCGGTGAACGCCGCACCGAGCAGGCCGACCACACCCACCGTGGTACGGGAGTCGATGGCCGAGGTGATGATGTCGGAGACCTGATCGCCGAGTTGCCCCGGCATCTTCTCCACGACCGCGTCCTGGATCTCCTGCAGCACCTCCGGCTGTTGGGCCAGCACGAAGCCGGCGACCGCGAACGCCACCATGATGATCGGGACGAGCGCGAGGATGCCGTTGAAGCTGATGCTCGCCGCGTAGAGATTTCCGCGGCGGTCGTTGTAGCGGTCCACCGTCCGCACGACGTGGTCGAGCCAGGTCCAGCGCTCACGCCGGTCCTCGTAGATCGACTTCGCACGGGTGACGAGTGACTTCCCCGAATCGACCACCGAACTCACCGCACGCCTCCTCGTCGAATCGCCGAGGAGGTCGAACTCAGGACTGTGTCAGCGCCTCGGCGACAGGAATCCCACCTTGTCATAGACCGACTCGAGGGTCGCCGAGGCCACCGACCGAGCGCGTTCGGCGCCACGAGCGAGAATCGCGTCGAGCTGCGCGGGATCGTCCATGTAGTCGGAGACGCGGCCACGCAGCGGCGTGACGAACTCGGTGAGCACGTCGGCGGTCTCGACCTTGAGGTCGCCGTACCCCTTGCCCTGGTACTTGTCGACGAGGACGTCCACCGGAGTGCCACTCAACGCCGACTGGATGGTGAGCAGGTTGCTCACACCCGGCTTGTTCTCGGGGTCGAACCGGATCTCGGTCTCCGTGTCGGTCACCGCCGAACGGATCTTCTTCGCAGACTTCTTCGGCTCGTCGAGCAGATTGATGAGGCCCTTGTCGGACTCCGCCGACTTGCTCATCTTGGCGGTCGGGTTCTGGAGGTCGTAGATCTTCGCGAACTCCTTGACGATGTATGCCTGGGGGACCTTGAGGACCTTGCCGAAACGCGAGTTGAAACGCTGCGCCAGATCGCGCGTGAGCTCGAGGTGCTGACGCTGGTCCTCGCCCACCGGCACCTGATCCACCTGGAAGGCGAGGATGTCCGCGGCCATGAGGATCGGATAGGTGAACAGCCCGACACCCGCCGCGTCCACGCCCTGCTTGGCCGATTTGTCCTTGAACTGTGTCATCCGGCTCGCCTCACCGAAACCGGTGATGCACGACAGCACCCAGGTCAGCTCGGCGATCTCCGGGATGTGCGACTGGACGTAGATCGTGGAGCGCTCGGGATCCACGCCGACGGCCAGCAACTGAGCGACCGACAGACGCGTGCGATCGGCGAGGGTCTTCGGATCGAACGACGCCGTGATCGCATGCATGTCCGGGATGAAGTAGTACGCCTCGAAGTCGTCCTGCAGGGCCACCCACTGGCGGACCGCACCCAGGTAGTTACCTAGGTGGAAGGAATCGCTGGTCGGCTGGATTCCCGACAGCACGCGCGGTCGGGCGGCACCGGATGCGGAGGCGTCAGAACTCATTGGTCCATTTTCGCAGACCCGCAAAGCCCTTTGACGCGGGTGCCCGCCTCACTCGTAGACGACGGTGACCGGCGCATGATCCGACCACCGCAGGTCGTACGCGGCCGCCCGGTCGACGGTGGTCTTGACCGCCCGCTCGGCGAGCGAGCGGTTGGTCAGCTGATAGTCGATCCGCCAGCCGGAGTCGTTGTCGAAGGCCTTGCCACGCCACGACCACCACGAGTACGGGCCGCTCTCACCGGGATGGAGCTCACGGGAGACGTCACGCCAGCCGGTCTCGAGGAGCCCGCCCACCCACGCGCGTTCGTGCGGCAGGAAGCCCGGGCTCTTGAGATTGCCCTTCCAGTTCTTGATGTCCGCCTCGGCATGGGCGATGTTCCAGTCGCCACCGACGACGACGTGCCGGCGACGACGGACGAGCCGACCGAGATGGTCGCCGAACTCGTCGAGAAACCGCGCCTTCTCCTCGAATTTGGCGATGTCCTTCTCGGCGTCGGTGAGCGCCGCACCCTTGGGCAGGTACAGACTGGCCGCGGTCACCGGTCCGAGATCGGTGTCGAGGTCGACCTCGAGATAGCGACCGAGTTCGTCGAACTCGGCGCTCCCGAAACCGATCCGGACGGCGTCCGGCGCCCGGCGGGTGAGCACGCCGACACCGGCATGCCCCTTGACCGCCGACTCGCTCATCGTGAGATGCCAGCCCGCCTGAAGAGCGGGAGCCAGGGCGTCCCGGGCGAGGTCCTCGCTCGCGCGTACCTCCTGCAACAGCACGATGTCGAGCGACGAGTCCTCCAACCAGGGCAGGAAGCCGCGGTTGTTCTCGGAACGATGTTTGACCGCCGCGCGGATTCCGTTGACGTTGACCGTGGAGATGGAGAGTGGCACGAGGCCACATAGTACGGATTCGGTCCGACAGATCCCGCGCCCGCCGCATACCTCCCGAGACGGGTCTACGGGTCTCCGATTGAGACGAAATGGAGGTAAGGCAACCCTTGTGCTCACCGAGGAGAATATGTAAGCATTACCTAATCCAGGCACTACGTTAGGTCCGAAGATGTTCGTTTGCATATGCCGCGCCGTCACCGTCGACGAAATACATGAGCACTGTGATGCCGGTGCCTACACCGTCGACGACATCAGTGATCGGTGTGGCGCGGGCGAGGGCTGCGGAACCTGCCTGGAGAAACTCGACAGCATCCTGAGCGAAAGGGCGGCCACCTCGACGAGCGCTGCATGATCCGACACTGACAACTCCAGTCACAACCTCGCGCGAGTACACGCGCGGGGCGTTTTGCCGTGTTAACTTCGTCACCAGACAATCGGCTAACGGGAGGCTGTCAGATGCGTGGCGACGACGAGATCATTGCACTACTCAACGAGCAGCTCACGAGCGAGCTGACCGCGATCAACCAGTACTTCCTCCACTCGAAGATGCAGGCGAGCTGGGGTCTGACCGAGGTCGCAGCGAAGACCCGCGCGGAGTCGATGGAGGAGATGACGCACGCCGAGATCCTCACCGACCGCATCCTCTTCCTCGACGCACTGCCCAACTATCAGCGACTGCTGCCGCTCCGAATCGGGCAGTCCATCCGGGAACAGTTCGAGTCGGACATGGCCGTCGAGGTCGAGGTCGTCGAGCGACTCCGCCCGGGCATCGCCATGTGCCGCGAGAAGGGCGACATCACGAGCGCGAACATCCTCGAAAAGATTCTCGCCGACGAGGAAGAGCACATCGACTACCTCGAGACGCAACTCGAGCTGATCAACAAGCTCGGCGAACCGCTCTACCTGTCGAAGACCATCGCGACTCCCCCGTCCAACGGCTGACGAACAGCAGCCGACCGCTCAGGCGCCGACCGGCCGTCGCCGAGCGGTGGCGATCGCGACAACCGCGACGGCGATTCCGCCGACGGCGAGCACCGCGCCGATCGCCGACGGCGACAGGAACCCCCACCCGGCCGAGACCACCACGCCGCCGAGGAACGCGCCCGCGGCGTTGGCAACGTTGAGCGCCGAATGATTGAGGGCGGCGGCCAGTGTCTGCGCGTCGGCAGCGACGTCCATCAGCCGCGTCTGGAGAGCCGGCAGCATCGTCGATCCGGTCAGCGCCACGAAGTAGGTGAGAATCAGTGCCGCCCAGGCATTCTCGGCGAGCACCGCGAAGGCGGCGAGAGTCACCGCGCTGGTGAACAGGCCGGCGAGGATGGCGACGGACACACTCCGATCGGCCGCGTAGCCGCCGACGAAGTTCCCGGTCACCATGCCCAGTCCGTACAGCATCAGGGCGAAGGGCACGACGGAGACCGGCAGTCCCGTGACCGACGTCAGGGCCGAGTTCAGATAGGTGTAGAACGCAAACATCCCGCCGAACCCGACGACGCCGATCACCAGGGTGAACCACACCTGCGTTCGTCTGAGTGCCCCGAGTTCGGTCAGCGGGTCGGTGATCGTCATGCCGGACAGGGTCGGCAGCACACGGACCAGTGCGACGACGGTCGCGATGCCGATGACGACGACGATCGCGAATGCGGTGCGCCACCCGAACGTCTCCCCCAGCCAGGCCGCCGCGGGCACGCCCACGACGTTCGCCACCGAGAGACCGAGCATCACCTGCCCGACCGCCTTGGCCCGATTCCGCGGACCGGCGAGGTGCGCGGCGACCAGCGCCGCGACGCCGAAGTACGCACCATGCGGAAGACCGGCGACGAACCGCGCCACGAGTAGAAGTCCGTACGACGGCGCGAGCACGGTCGCGAGGTTGCCGATCGTGAACGCCACCATCAACGCGATCAGGAGCACCCGCCGCGACATGCGCGCCGTGAGCGCCGCGATCAGCGGAGCACCCACGACGACGCCGAGCGCGTAGGCGGAGATGACGTGGCCGGCGGTCGGCTCGGAGACACCGAGGGAACCGGCGATGTTCGGGAGCAGACCCATCGCGACGAACTCTGTGGTCCCGATGCCGAAACCGCCCAGCGCGAACGCCAGGATCGTCAACCGGCGGGCACGACTCGAGATCGTCGACGAGGGACGCTCCTGCACCTTCGACGATGCGTCGTCGAGCACCTTCGGAACGAGGTCGTCCGGCGCACCGGTGGTCGTCGTGGGAGCGTCAGGCACGCCTCATGCCAACCGGCCCATGGAGACCACAATTCCCCCGGACCCGGTGAGTTGCTTCACAGGGGGCCGACGACCCCGCCCGCCTGCCCGATCGCTGGGCGATCGATTCCTTGGAGGTTGCCGGGACTACTCGGAGCCCGAGTCCCCGCTCGACGAACTGTCCGATCCGCCATCGCTGTTGCCGGAACCGCTGCTCGAATCCGACCCGCCGCTGCCGGAACTGCCCGAGTCCGAGCCGTCCGGGTTCGAGGTCCCGGAGTCGGCGCTGCCGGAGCCGCCGTCGGGATCGGAGCCCGGGGTCCCGGCGTCCGACGACGGCGCGTCGGAGGAATCGGTCTCCGACCGCGTCACGCCCGGATCACCGCCACCGGTGGACGGGTCGGTGCCGTCTCCGCCGCCGGCCGGGCCGTCGTCGGGTTCGGCGGCCGACGCAGGCGCCGAGGTGTCCGTATCCGCCGAAGAGTCGACTCCGGACGGACCGCTCGCCACCTCGGTGACGGCCGGGATGCCGGAACCGCCGTGGGTCGCCTCGACCTCCGGTCCGCTGGTCTCGGGATCGTCGTCGACGGCGGCGAAGGTTCGGGCGAGAGTCACCGGCACCTCGGAGTCGTCGTCGGCGAGCACGGTGAAGGTGTTCGGCTGCGACGTGACGGTCGGTCCGACGATCGCGCCCGCCCAGTACCGCACGGCGTTCACCGGCAGCAGCACGATGCTGCGAACGCTGGCGGCCAGCGCGGTCACACCGCGCATGAGTCGCGCCGGGGACAGGCTGACGATGCCCTGCAGGATGTCCTCGAAGACGAAGAGGTCGGGAAGGTAGGCGCCGTAACCGAGCTGCGGCAGCGGCGGGAGGACACCCTGGACCAGGCGGACGACGGGCTGCAGGTTCGCCAGGGTGATCCCGAGCGGGAGGCCGACCGTCGGACGGCCGGACAGGAAGTCGCCGATCTCGCCGGTGTAGCCGAGGTCGGATGCCCAGCCCTGGACCAGCTCGGCGAATGCCGACTTCGCGCCGACCATGCAGACCGTCCCCGCGTCGTTGCACGAGACCGGTCGCGTCGCCCACTGGGACGCGGGGTCCCGGTACATCGCGTACGGGTAGAGGAAGTGCTTGACCTGGTAACCGAGGAGCCCGTCGATCGCACCGATCGGGTCGTGGATGGGATCGGGCAGGTCACAGATGGGGTCGCCCTCGATACAGACCGACACCACCCGACCCTCGAGCTCACCGAAACCGGCGTCGGTCCCGCTCGTCCCGCGCGGACCGGACATCGTCAGCCCCGGGATCACGCCGATCAGGGACAGTTCGATGCCGCGTCCGGTCTTGTCGCCGGCCTGCCGCGGGTCGGAGTACAACTCGCCGCTGATCCCGTCCGGGTCGATGACGACGGTGATCGGATTGCCGTCCTCGTCGAGGAGTGGGTCGCCGTTCTCGTCGGTCGCCACGACCTCGACCGGACCCGAGCCGATGTCGGCCAGGACATCACCCGCGACCCGGGCACCCTGCGAGTACCCGGCGACGACGACCGGCTTACCCGAACACCGGGTCTGGTAGCCGGCGATCGCCGATGTGGTCGCCGCGTTTCCCTGCGCCACGCTCGAGTCGTACCCCGTGGCGCCCAGCGGCCAGAGCGTCGTCGGATAGTCGGCGTAGATGATCGTGTATCCGTTGTCGCCCGCATACTCGGAGTCCGGGTCCGGATTCCCGTCCGGCCCGAGCCCTCGGTACCGCTGTGTGACCCCGACCAGGTGTTGCCCCTCGGGGTCGTTGGTGCCGGCGGCGATCACGACCGCCCCCGCTCCGCAGGACTCGGATGCCTCCGCGAGGGCGTCACCGGGGAGGCATAGGGCGACGGCCACCGCGAAACCGGTTGCAGAGGCGACGAGGACGGAGATCCGTCGAGAGCGGAGGTGCGCCAGCGCAGCCATGAGGTGTTCTCCTCGATGAACCCGGACCATGCCAGTGCGGAAGCCCGCCGGGGTTGCCCGAACCCTAAGGCGACGACGAAGAACCTGACATGATGCTGAGAAGCGCTAACGACGCTGTACTGGGGATTCGCCGTGCCGTTTGACCGATTTCAACCGCTCGGACCACACGCTCAGTACACGGTTCGGAGGCAGTGTGAGGGGTTCGACTCGGCGTGACCGGGAGGGTTCTCAGGCACTCACATCCGTGTTATATCCTTGTCGCCAGGTCATGAGTATCAGCGCCAAGCCCCGGCTTGCTGATCGGCAACCCTCCAACCGCGGTGGGGTGCTCCGGGTGATGACCGGGTTGGGATCGCAGCAGCGAAGCCCCGGCAAGCGCGGGTCCGAAGGTCGGACCCCAACAGGGTCGAATTTGGCCCTGCCGACCGTAGAAAGTGATCAATCGTCATGTCTGATGCCAACGAGGGCACGAATCCGGCCGACAACTGGAGCTTCGAAACCAAGCAGATCCACGCCGGCCAGACCGCCGACGCGGCCACGAATGCCCGGGCTCTGCCGATCTACCAGACCACCTCCTACGTCTTCAACGACACGCAGCACGCGGCGAACCTCTTCGGTCTCGCGGAGCCGGGCAACATCTACACCCGCATCATGAACCCGACCCAGGACGCGGTCGAGCAGCGCATCGCCGCCCTCGAGGGCGGCGTCGCCGCTCTGCTCGTGGCCTCCGGGCAGGCCGCCGAGACCTACTCGATCCTCAACATCGTCGAGACCGGCGGTCACGTGGTGTCCAGCCCGCGTCTGTACGGCGGCACCTACAACCTGTTCCACTACACCCTGCCGAAGCTCGGCGTCGAGGTGAGCTTCGTCGAGGATCCCGAGGATCCGGCGTCGTGGCAGGCCGCCGTCCGCGAGAACACCCGCGCGTTCTTCGGTGAGTCGATCTCCAACCCCAACAACGAGATCCTCGACATCAAGGGAGTCTCCGAGGTCGCACACCGCAACGGCGTGCCGCTGATCATCGACAACACCGTCGCCACCCCGTACCTGATCAACCCGCTGGCCCACGGCGCCGACGTCGTCGTCCACTCGGCCACCAAGTACATCGGCGGACACGGCACCGCGATCGGCGGCGTGATCGTCGACGGCGGCACCTTCGACTGGCGTGTGCAGCGCGACGGTAAGGACCTGTTCCCCGGCTTCACCACCCCGGACCCCAGCTACCACGGTGCGGTCTTCGCCGACCTCGGTGCGCCGGCCTACGCACTCAAGGCCCGCGTCCAGTGGCTGCGCGACACCGGTGCCGCCATCGCCCCGTTCAACGCCTTCCTGCTCGCCCAGGGCCTCGAGACCCTGAGCCTGCGCATCGAGCGTCACGTCGCCAACGCGCAGAAGGTCGCGAAGTTCCTCGAGGGTCATGCGCAGGTCGAGTCCGTCGCCTACGCCGGCCTCGAGTCCTCGCCCTGGTACCAGCGCGGCCAGGAACTCGCCCCCAAGGGACAGGGTGCGATCATCTCCTTCGAGATCGCCGGCGGTGTGGACGCGGGCAAGAAGTTCGTGGACGCGCTGACTCTGCACAGCCACGTGGCCAACATCGGCGACGTCCGCTCGCTGGTCATCCATCCGGCCTCGACCACCCACAGCCAGCTGACCCCCGAGGAGCAGCTCGCCGCAGGTGTCACCCCGGGACTTGTTCGCCTGGCCGTGGGGATCGAGGGAATCGACGACATCCTGGCGGACCTCGAACAGGGCTTCGCAGCCGCCAAGTGAGACAGGTGAGGCAATTTTGTCGGTGAGTATCGACCTGAACGCGCAAGCGTCTGATCAGCCCGACTGGGAATCGGTCCCGGACGGGAAGCTCGTCGGCATGAGCATCGGCTCGCTGCCTCTCGACAGCGGCGAACGGATCGACAACGTCACCCTGGCGTTCCAGCGCTGGGGGACGTTGTCGCCGTCCCGCGACAACGTGATCCTCACCCTGCACGCACTCACCGGCGACTCCCACGTCACCGGTCCCGCCGACAACGAGCACGAGGCGCCCGGCTGGTGGGACGGCCTCATCGGTCCGGGCATGGCCATCGACACCGACGAATGGTGCGTCATCTCGGCCAACGTCCTCGGCGGCTGCAAGGGATCGACGGGTCCCGGGTCGCTCGCCTCCGACGGTCGGCCGTGGGGTTCGCGATTCCCACAGATCACCGTCCTCGACCAGGTCCGCGCCGAGGTCGCTCTCCTCGACCGTCTCGGAATCCGCAGCGTCGGAGCAGTTCTCGGCGGATCGATGGGCGGAGCCCGTGCACTCGAGTGGGCGATCGAATACCCCGAGCGCGTCCGCAGCGCACTGGTGCTGGCCGTCGGCGCCCGTGCCACCGCCGACCAGATCGGCATCCAGACCACCCAGATCGCCGCCATCAAGTCCGACCCGGCCTGGAACGGCGGAAACTACCACGGCACCGGACAGGTACCGCTGACCGGGATGGGCATCGCCCGTCAGATCGCGCACCTGTCGTACCGCAGTGAGCCCGAGCTCGACGAGCGCTTCGCCAACGAACCGCAGGGCGACGAGCAGCCGCTGCTCGGCGGCCGGTACGCCGTGCAGAGCTACCTCGAGCACCAGGCGTCGAAACTCATGCAGCGCTTCGACCCGAGCAGCTACGTCGTGCTCACCGAGGTCCTGAACCACCACGACGTCGGCCGCAACCGCGGCGGCATCAAGAAGGCGCTCAACGAGTGCACGGTCCCCGTCATCGTCGGCGGGATCGACTCGGATCGTTTGTATCCCTTGCGGTTACAGGCCGAGCTCGCCGAAGAGCTGGGCAACTGCGTCGGCGGTCTGCAGGTCGTGCGATCCGACACCGGGCACGACGGCTTTCTCACCGAATTCGACGCCATCAGCGACCTGCTCAAGCGCACGGTCGAACTGGCCCGCCGCGACGCCTGAGCCGGTCCCCGTTCTTCGGCGCTCAGCGCGGGACGGGTACCGGGCTGCTTGACGACGGAGCGGCAGGTGCTTCCGCCCGCGGCGTGGCCGAGTGATCGGGCGGAGGAGGAGTCGGCGCCGGACTCGACGGCAGTAGCTCCTTCGGCAACAGATCCGGTGGGATGCGCGGCGTCGTGCCCGGAGCGAACGGCAGCGTCGGCCACGGATACGGCGACAATGTACGCGTGCTCGTACCGGTCGACGGCGAGGTCGGCGCCAACTCTGTGGTGGCCCAGCCCGGAGCGTCCCGGTCCGGTGTCGGAACCGGTTGCTGGGGCACGGTCGGCTGCTCGAAGGTCTGCTCGAAGGTCTGCTCGACGGGCTGGTCTGGGACGCGCGTCACCGGAGCCGACGTCGTGGGCACCGGATCGGATCGCTGCTCGCTCGTCGTTGCGACCGCCGGGACACTGTCGACCGACGGCGACGGCTCGGTGACCTGTCGTTCGGCGAACGAGGAGCTGACCGCGTAGATGGTGATCAGTGCCGCGGCGATGATCGCGCCCGCGACCGCGAGCGGCATGGCCGAGAGCCACTCACGCTGCGGACGACCACCGATGAAGGCCAGTCGCGCGGTGCTCGGACCACTCTCACCGGCGAGGAGCGCCGCACCCGTCGCTGCCACCAGTTCCGGGGCGGACGGGCACACTGTGTCGAAGTCATGCCCCTGGGTGATCTCCCGGACCGCGGGCAGATTGGCGAGACCACCGACGAAGACCACTGCGTCCGGATTGATGCCTCGCGCGGCCACGTCGGCCACATAGCGGTCGAACACCTCGCGTGCCTCACGCACCATCGGTTCGACGGCGCCCGCGACATGGGATTCGGTCAGCGACACCCGTCCCGAACCGCCCGGAAGCGTCACCGGCGAACCCTCGGTGCCACCGGATCCCGCACCGCCGTAGGCGATCTCTTCCTTCGCGGTCCGGCAGGCGCTGAGCAACTCGCTGCGCCCGGCGCGGGTGCGCGACGAATCTCCGAGAGCCGGGTTGTCGGCGGTGAGACCTTCGGCTATGGCGCGGTCGAGACGCCGGCCGCTGATGACGGTCGAGCGTTCGACGGCGGTGATCTGCCGGTTCTGCGGGTCGACGGTGTACATGGTCATACCGGTGTCACCGCAGTCCACGACCACGGCCGCGGAGAAGCGATCGATCTCGCCGGTGTCGGCGAGGTAGGCGACGACGGCCTCGTCCTCGGCGACGAGACGGATCTGGCGGCGGGGGCCGCTCCCCCGTGATCGCAGATGGCGTCGTTGGGCTGTGGTCCGGGCCGCGACGCCGATCGGGCCGACGCGTGCGTCGGCCTCGCGGGCTGCGCTGAGCATGACGTCGATACCGGCGTTCACGCGCCCCGGGCCGTCGAGCCCGTCGGTCGGGTCGACGTCGATCACGCGCGAATCCACCACACTGCGGCCCAGATCGTCACGCGTCAGCAAGACGTAGTGGATCATGCCGGCGCCTGCCGACACGCCCATCGACGTCACTCGGTTCACGTGGCCATCGGTCGGTGTTGCAGTGATACGTACTCCAGCGGTCGATGCGTCTGCCCAGCGTCGTACTCAGTGCTGTCGGCAGCGAGATTTGCCTGGTCAGGCGCGACCACTGCGTCTCAAGGTCACGCTCAGGTCTCTATTGTAATCAATCCGTTCCCAACGAGTCGATCGACGTGGCGAGCCAGAGCATCACACCACCGACCGTCGCCATCACCGAGACGTCGAACAGTTTCCCTCTGACCTGCAACAATCCGGCCTGCGACGAAGGGATGAACGCCCGGAGCAACGCACCGACGAGAAGCGCCGCGCCGAAAACGAAAGATCCGCGTCGCCATCGGTCGAACATCACGAACAGCGCGGCCACGAGCACGCCGAGCATCACCAGCAGATATGGGATCTGAACGAGGACCGCACGCACCCCGTGCACCTGCTCGGGCACGGGTTCGGCTCCGTGAGCTCCGTCACCCGGAGGTCGCGGTCTCGGTTGGTTCGGATCCGTCGAGGGCGGATCCGAACCGGCCGGGCCGACGTGCGGCTCGTCCGGGCTCACGCCGTGCCGCCGCCCTCGACCCCGGCGACGGCCTCGGCAGCGGCTTGTTGGGCGGCGAGCTGCTGCTCGGCCCGTTCGACGACGTTGACGAGCAGGAATGCGCGGGTCAGCGGCCCGACTCCGCCGGGGTTCGGCGACACGTGTCCGGCGACCTCCCACACGTCGGGATGGACGTCGCCGACCAGGCCGTCGTCGGTCCTGCTGACGCCCACGTCGACGACCGCGGCACCCGGCTTCACCATGTCCTTGGTGATCAGATGCGGTACACCTGCAGCGGCGACGACGATGTCGGCACGCTCTACCTCCGAGCGGAGGTCCGCGGTCCCCGTGTGGCAGAGAGTGACTGTGGCGTTCTCACTGCGCCTCGTCAGCAGCAGGCCTATCGGCCGTCCGATCGTGACCCCACGACCGACGACGGTGACGCGGGCACCCGCGATCGGGACGTCGTAGCGCCGGAGGAGATGGATGACGCCGCGCGGCGTGCAGGGCAGTGTCGACTCCTTGCCCAGCACCAGTCGACCGAGGTTGATCGGGTGCAGTCCGTCGGCATCCTTGAGCGGGTCGATCCGCTCGAGCGCCGCGTTCTCGTCGAGGTGCTTCGGCAGCGGCAGCTGCACGATGTATCCGGTGCAGGCCGGGTCGGCGTTCAGTTCGTCGATCGCGGCGTTGAGCTGCTCGGTGGTCGCGTCGGCCGGCAGGTCCTTGCGGATGGATTCGACACCGATCCGGGCGCAGTCGGCGTGCTTGCCCTTGACGTAGGAGTGCGAGCCGGGGTCGTCGCCGACGAGTACCGTGCCCAGACCCGGGGTGATGCCCGCCTCGCGCAGTTTGTTCACCCGTTCGGTGAGATCCGCGAAGATCTCGTCGCGCGTGGTCTTGCCATCCAGTCGTATCGCGGTCACGCCCGACATTCTTCCATCCGGAGCGAGCGCGATGTGAGCCACTACTGTCTGTGCCGTGAGAGCAACCCGGGCCGACGTCGACCCCGCCGCCAGGACCATCTCCCCTCTCCTGCGGCGCACACCGACATCGCACAGCACCATCGAGACCGTCGACGGCCCGCGGGACGTCGCGTTCAAACTCGAGTACCTCCAGCTCGGTGGCTGTTTCAAGGTCCGGGGCAGCCTGTGGGCGACGCTGCACGCGCGCGCCGAGGGAACGCTGACGGACGCCGGGGTGCTCGTCGCGTCAGGAGGCAACGCCGCGATCGGCGCGGCCTGGGCCGCACGGATCGCCGGCGTGCCCTGCACCGTCGTGATCCCGGAGACGGCTCCCGCGGTCAAGGTCGGAACACTGCGAACTCTGGGCGCGGAGGTTCATCTCGTCGGGCTGCGCTACCAGGACGCCGCCGACGCCGCGGTGGAGATCGCCGCGACCACCGGCGCCCTGGCTCTCCACGCCTACGACCTGCCCGACATCGTCGCGGGTGCGGGCACGATCGGCCTCGAGGTCGCCGAGGACATACCCGGTCCGGTCACCACCGTGGCCTGCGTCGGCGGCGGTGGGCTCCTCGCCGGTCTCGCGGCGACCCTGCGTCCCGGCGACCGCCTGGTGGGTGCCGAACCCCTCGGGGCATCGTGTTTTCACCAGGCACGGGCAGCGGGTTCACCGGTCCCGGTCGAACTCGAGAGCATCGCCGCCGATTCCCTCGGTGCGACCCGCCTCGGTGACATCTGCTGGGAGACCGCCGCACAGCATCCGGACGTCGACAGTGTGCTGGTGACCGATGACCAGCTCGTCGCCGCTCGACGAATGCTGTGGGACTCTCACCGCATCCTCGTCGAACACGGCACCGCCGCGGCCGTCGCCGCGGTGACCACCGGAGCGGTTCGGACAGAACCGGATTCGACGCTGTGCATCGTGCTGTGCGGTGCGAACACGGGTTTCGACCTATAGCGGACACGAACCGTCGCCGTCACTCCCGGCGAGGCCTGCGACTACGCTGAGCACATCATGTTCCGGATCATGTTCTATCAGCCCTGCATCCCGCCGAACACCGGAAACGCGATCCGGTTGGCCGCCAACACCGGGTGCGAACTACACCTCATCGAACCCCTGGGATTCTCGATGTCCGACGCCCAGGTCAAGCGGGCGGGTCTGGACTATCACGAGATGGCGAACGTGACCGTGCATCCCAACCTGGTGACGGCGTGGACCACGTTGAAGCCCGAGCGCGTGTTCGCGTTCACCGCACATGCGGAGCGCTATCACACGGACGTCGACTACCGGCCCGGCGACGTCCTGCTGTTCGGCCCCGAACCGACCGGACTGCCCGCGGAGGTCCTCGCCGAACCCGAGGTCACCGACCGGGTGCGCATCCCGATGCTCGCCGGCCGTCGTTCACACAACCTCGCCAACGCGGCGAGCATCGTCGTCTACGAGGCATGGCGGCAGAACGGTTTCGCCGGGGCCGTCTAGCCCACCCGGAACCGCTTGGTGCGGGCGGTCGCCCCGCCGATGAGCGCGACCTTGCTCTTGGGCACTCCGAGATGTGAGGCGAGCAGTTCGGCAACGGCCTTGTTGGCACGGCCCTCGGTGGCGGGCTCGCGAACGTAGACGGTGACGGAACCGTCGGGTCCGGTTTCCACCAGCGGACCCTTGCTGCTCTTCGGCTTGACGGTCACCACAACCTGCTGCGACATCGATATCCCCGATTCATTGTCTTCCCACTCGGGCAGGCCTCCCGCGGGCTACTGCCAGTCTCTGGATCTGGTTCCAACTCGAAGATCCATGCGCTGCAAACGATCTGCGACGATGGTCACGGCCCCCTCGGCATTCTGTACCCGGCCGCGCACCAGCAGAGCCGGTGCTGTCTGTGCCAGTACACGGTACCGCGCCCACAGGCCCACCGAACACACCACATTGACCATCCCCGTCTCGTCCTCCAGGTTGATGAAGGTCACGCCCGAAGCCGTCGCGGGTCGTTGGCGATGGGTCACCGCACCGCCGATCAGCACACGCGCGCCGTCGGGCACCGACAGCAACCGGTCTGCGGCCACCACCCCCAACGCATCGAGCCGAGGGCGCAGGAACTGCGTCGGATACGTCTTCGGGGTGATGCCGGTGGCCCAGGCATCGGTGGCCGCCAACTCGATGTCGGACAGGCCGGGCAGCGTCGGGGTGGCACCCGCCGATCGCAGTTCCAGCTGATCGTCGCGGACGGTCGCGGCAGCACCGGCCTCCCAGAGCGCCTGACGTCTGCTGAGGCCGAAACCGTCGAAAGCCCCGGCCCCGGCGAGACCCTCGAGTTCCTTGGCGCTCAGGGCAGCACGCCGGGACAGGTCGGTGATGTCGGTGTACGGCCCGTCGGCGCGACGGTCGACGATGCGTTGGGCGACCTCCTCACCGACCCCGCGCACCCCGTCGAGTCCCAACCGCACGTCGAGGCCCTCGTTCTCCAGAGTCGCGTGCGCGAGGGAGGCGTTGATGTCGGGACGATGGACGGCCACCCCGTGCCGGCGGGCATCGGCGACCAGCGACTGCGGCGAGTAGAACCCCATCGGCTGTGCCCGCAGCAGTGCTGCACAGAACGCGGCCGGATGGTGCAGCTTGAACCACGACGAGTAGAAGACCAGCGACGCGAAACTCTGCGAGTGGCTCTCCGGGAAGCCGAAATTGGCGAAGGCGGCCATCTTCTCGAAGATGCGGTCGGCGGTGTCGCCGGTGATGCCGTGCAGTCGCTCCATGCCGGCGTAGAAGCGTTGGCGCAGGCGTTCCATCTTCTCCGGCGACCGTTTGGAGCCCATCGCCCGACGCAGCTGGTCGGCCTCGGAGGCGTCGAAGCCCGCGACGTCGACGGCCAGCTGCATCAGCTGCTCCTGGAACAGCGGCACGCCCAGAGTCCGCTCGAGGGCCTTGAACATCGACGGATGTTCGACGGTGACCGGTTCCTGCCCGTTGCGTCGTTTGATGAAGGGATGCACCGAGCCGCCCTGGATGGGACCGGGACGGATCAGCGCCACCTCGACGACCAGGTCGTAGAAACACCGCGGTTTCAGCCGCGGCAGGGTCGCCATCTGCGCGCGCGACTCCACCTGGAACACGCCCACCGAATCGGCACGGCAGAGCATCTCGTAGACCGCGGGTTCGGCGAGATCGAGCGTGGCGAGGTCGACCTCGATGCCCTTGTGCTCGGCGACCAGGTCGATCGCATAGTGCAGCGCCGAGAGCATGCCGAGACCGAGCAGGTCGAACTTGACCAGCCCGATGGCCGCGCAGTCGTCCTTGTCCCACTGCAGCACGCTGCGGTTCTCCATCCGCGCCCACTCCGTGGGGCAGACGTCGGCGATGGGCCGGTCGCAGATCACCATGCCACCGGAGTGGATGCCCAGATGCCGTGGCATACCGAGGATCTCACCGGCCAGATCGGTCACGTCCGATGGTGCGGTGTCCGGGGACTTCGCCCAGGCGTCCTGCTGACCGGGCGCATACCCCAGGGCCCGCGCCATGTCCCGGATGGCCGAGCGACCGCGATAGGTGATGACATTGGCGACCTGCGCGCTGCGATCCCGGCCGTACCGGCGGTAGACGTACTGGATGGCCTCCTCACGACGGTCGGACTCGATGTCCACGTCGATGTCGGGCGGCCCGTCGCGTTCGGGGGCCAGGAACCGCTCGAACAGCAGCTTGTTGGCGACCGGGTCGACGTTGGTGATCCCCAGGGCGTAACAGACGGCCGAGTTGGCCGCGCTCCCCCGGCCCTGACACAGGATGTCGTTGGCCTTGCAGAAGTCGACGATGTCGGCGACGACCAGGAAATAGCCGGGGAACGTGAGGGTCTCGATGATGGCGAGCTCGTGCTCGATCTGCCGGTAGGCCTGCGGATGTTCGGTGGGCGTGCCGTAGCGGCGCCGGGCGCGGGTCATGGTGAGTTCACGCAACCAACTGGCCTCGGTGTAACCCTCCGGCACGTCGAACGGCGGCAATTCCGGCGCGATCAGGCCCAGTTGGAAGGCGCAATCGGCGGCGAGGCCGGCCGCGTTGTCGATCGCGTCGAGGTGCGCGGGCATCAGCCGTGCCATCTCGTCGCCGCTGCGCAGATGCGCGCCGGCCACGCCCGGCATCCAGCCCGCGATGGTCTCGATGTCGGTGCGGGCCCGAACCGCCGCCATCGCCATCGCCAGCCGGCGGCGTCGGGGCGCGGCGAAGTGCGCACCGGTGGTGGCCACCGTCGGCACCCCGGCGCGCGCGGCGAGACCTGCGAGCACCGCGTTGCGTTCGTCGTCGTCGGGCATGGCCTGGGCGGTGAGCTCCAGGACGACGTTGCCGTGGCCGTAGGTCTCGATCATCTCCCGCAGCGCGATCTCCGCGGCCGGGACGCCGCCGCGGTCCAGCGCGCGTCGGACCGCGCCCTTCCGGCAGCCGGTGAGGATCAGCCAATGCCCGTCCCCGGCACCGGCCAGGGCGTCGCGGTCGTAGCGCAGCAAGCCCTTCTCGCCCGCGACCATGTGCGCCTCGGCAATCGTCCGCGACAGCCGGCGGTAACCCTCGCCGTCACGGGCGAGGACCAGCAGGTGTTCTCCCGGGGGATCGTTGTGTCCGGTTCGTGCGATGTCGGGCTCCAGCGACAGCTCCGCACCGAAGACCGTCGGCATCCCGAATTCGCGGGCGGCCTCGGCGAACCGGACGATCCCGTAGAAGCCGTCGTGGTCGGTGACGGCCAGCGCCGCCAGACCGAGCCGCTGCGCCTCCTCGACCAGTTCCTCCGGCATCGACGCACCGTCGAGAAAGCTGTAGGAGCTGTGGGCGTGGAGTTCGGCGTATGCCACCGACGACGATCCCCGCGTGATGTCATCCGCCTGGTACGCACCACGTTTGCGCGACCAGGCGGGGCTGTCGCCGCCGTCGCCCGGGAACATCGCGTGGTCGCTGTCATCGGGACCGAAGGCGGTACCCGGACGTCCGCCGTCGGGTGCCCGACCGGAGAGCACCCGCTCCATCTCCGACCACGTCGGTGGTCCCTGATCCCAGCCCACCCGAACAGTCTATCGAACACGAGTTCGAATTGACATCCGGATTCCCCGCCGATCCCCGTAGGCCGTTGCGTCCGGCTCGAGTTAGTGCAACTCTGAGTACCAGACAGATTCCATCTCCCATCGGGGGACGGGACATCCAGCGGGTGGCATGCCCGCTCACATGACGGGATCCCTACATGACTAGCTACTTCATCACCGGAGGCAGCGGGTTCATCGGCCGGCGCGTCATCGATCGTCTTCTGACCGTCGACCCCGACGCGACCATCCACGCACTGGTGCGCGAATCCTCTCGATCCACGTTCACCGCCCTGCTCGACGACCTCGGTGCCGCCGATCGAGTGACCCCGGTCGTCGGCGATCTGACCAGCCCGGGCCTCGGCCTCGACGCGAACGACCTGCCGGATTTCGACCACGTGGTCCATCTCGCCGCGATCTACGACATGGCCGCCGGCGCCGAGTCGCAACGGGCCGCCAACGTCCTCGGCACCTCACGCGTCGCCGACTTCGCCATCGCCCACGACGCCCTGTTGCATCACGTCTCCTCGATCGCGGTGGCCGGCGACCACCGCGGCCGCTTCGACGAAACCGATTTCGAAGTCGGGCAAGGCTTTCCGACTGCGTATCACCGGACCAAGTTCGAGGCCGAACGAGTCGTGCGCGAACGCGAGGGCCTGCGGTGGCGCGTGTACCGGCCCTCGATCGTCGTCGGCGACTCACGGACCGGCGAGATGGACAAGATCGACGGCCCCTACTACTTCTTCGGTCACCTCGCGGCGCTCGGACGTCTCCCGTCGAAGCTGCGGTTGCCGATGCCCGACCTCGGCACGCTCAACATGGTGCCCGTCGACTTCGTCGCCGCAGCCATGGTGGCGCTCATCGCCGTGGAACCGCAGCGCAGCGGACTCGTGTTCCACCTCGGGGACCGGCGTTCGCTCACCATCACCGAGATGTACAACGCGCTCGCCCCGTCCTTCGGTGCACCCCGGGGATTCGACGCCGTCCCCCACGCCATGGTCGAGCCGGTACTGGCGCTGTCCGCGATGGGACCGGCCCGCGTCGGCCGCAATCTCCTCGCCACCCAACAGGGCATCCCACCGGCGGTGCTCGACGCGGTGTCGCTGCCGGTGGACTTCTCCTCCGACGCCACCATCGCCGTCCTCCACGAGCACGGGATCGGTGTCCCCGAATTCGCCGAATACGCACCCCGCCTGTGGCAGTACTGGTCTGCGCACCTCGACCGTTCCCGCAACCGGCGTCGCGACCCCCGCGGCCCTCTCGTGGGCAAGAACATTCTCATCACCGGCGGGTCGAGCGGCATCGGGAAGGCCACCGCCCGGATGTGCGTCGCACGTGGCGCCAACGTGATCATCGTGGCCCGATCTGCCGACGAACTCGATTCCGCCGCCGCCGAATTGAATTCGACGACCAGCAAGAAGGGCATCCCGCCCGGCCGTGCGGTGGCGTATCAGTGCGACATCACCGACGAGGAATCGGTCAACGCGCTGGTCAAATCGGTACTGGCGGAGCACGGTCACGTCGACGTGCTGGTCAACAACGCCGGCCGGTCCATCCGGCGCGCCACCGTGAACTCGGTGCAACGCTCCCACGACTATCACCGGGTCATGGCGGTCAACTACTTCGGCGCGGTCAACCTCATCCTCGGACTCCTGCCGCACATGGTTGCCCGGCGGTCGGGACATGTGGTCAACGTGACGTCGATCGCGGTGCAGTCCCGCGGTCCGCGCTTCGGCGCCTATGCGGCGTCGAAGGCGGCGCTGGAGGCGTTCAGCGATGTGACCGGCACCGAAACCGTCTCCGATCATGTGACATTCTCCAATGTGCGTCTGCCGCTGGTGAAGACGCGGATGATCTCCCCCACCGAGGCGTACGACAACCAGCCCGGCACCTGGGATGTCGACAAGGCCGCGTCCCGGGTGTTGCACGCCATCATCGATCGGCCCAAACGGGTCAGTTCGGTCGTCGGGACGATCGCCGAACTCGGGCATCGCTACACCCCTGATTTGACCACCCGCATCCTGCACCAGGAGTACCTGCTGTTCGGCGAGTCGGCGGCCGCCATGGGGCGTCCCCGCAGTTCCGGTGGTCGCGACGCGTGATCGACACCCCGTACCTGGAGGTCGACGTCGACCGACTGGACCGCAACCTCGCCACACTCGCCGGAGCAGCCCGGAACGTCGGCGTCGACGTCCGGCCGCACGCCAAGACCCACAAGTGCGCCGAGATCGCCCGCCTTCAGATCGATCACGGCGCGGTGGGGCTGACCGTGGCGACCATCGGCGAGGCCGAAGCCTTCGCCGACGCCTCCGATGCCACCGGGTGCACCGACATCTTCATCGCATACCCGTTGTGGCCGAACGCCGTCCAGGCGTCTCGACTGCGCGCGCTCGCCGAGCGGGTCAGTCTGCGAGTGGGGGTCGATTCGCTCGCCGGCGCCCGGCATCTCGCCAGGTCGCTCGGCACGGCCGGCCTGCAGGTGCTCGTCGAGGTCGACTCCGGTCAGCACCGCACCGGCGTCGCCCCGGAACTGGCCGGTTCCGTCGCCGAGGCGGGTGTCGCGGCGGGACTCGACGTCATCGGCGTGTTCACCTTCCCCGGCCATTCCTACGGTCTCGGTGACACCCGACGTGCCGCGGCCGAGCAGGAGGTGGCCGCGCTGGCGACGGCGGCCGCCGGGTTGCGCGCGAACGGCGTCGACCCCCGCGTCCGGAGCGGCGGTTCGACCCCGACGGTCGGCTTCCTCGACGCGGGACATGCGGATGTCCTCACCGAGATCCGCCCCGGCGTGTATCCGTTCAACGACGCGCAGCAGGTGGAGATCGGCTCGTGCGGCTTCGACGAGGTCGCGTTGACCGCGGTCGCGACGGTGGTGCGCCGGGACGCCCACCGGATCGTCCTCGACGCGGGCAGCAAGATCCTCGGCGCCGACCGCGCACCCTGGGCCACCGGGTACGGCCGGCTCCTCGACCATCACGATGCCCGCATCGTGCTGCTGTCGGAACATCATGCGGTGGTGGAGTTCCCGGCGGAGTCTCCCGACGAGGACATCCCGGGTATCGGGAGCTTCGTTCGCGTGGTGCCGAACCACGTGTGCAACGCGGTCAACCTGGTCGACGAGCTGGTGGCGATCGACGGCTCGGACACCAGGTGGCCGGTGATCGCGCGGGGTCGTAACAGCTGAAGACCTCATTCGTAGACCCCTTCGACGATCCACTCCCCACCGCGGTAACACAGCAGCAGAGCGCGTGAGTCGTCGAGCAGCACCTGTGCCCGTGCGATCAGTTCGGTGGTCCCTGCCGCGGATGCACGGTCCATGCCGACCGGCCACGGGCCGGCCCACCAGCACAACCCCCAGCTCGTCTTCCGGCTCTTCCCCCCACCCGGCGACTCCGACAGCCGGACGGTCACCGGCTCGGCGGTGAACGCTCCCCGGTCGGTCACCCGCACCGGTTGGCCGAGGGCGTCGAGCACACTGACAGCCGTCTCCACCAGCACTGTCGGGGTGGGTTGCGGCAGGTGGCCGGGCCACGGTGCGGACGGGTCGCGGCGCGGTGTCCGTTCGTCGCCGAGGGACACCATCGTGATCTGCTCGGCAGGTCCGCGCCCACCGCTGAGCACCGGGATACGGACCGCATCGCCACCCAGCAGTCCCTGGATACGGACGAGTGAGCGACGGGCGCGTTCTTCGACGTCGGGGTCGACCGCTGTGCCGCCGGAGAGTGCGTCGGAGAGCTGATAGTGCAGGGCACCGGCCTCGACGACCTCCACCGGTATCAACCGCAGCCGCACGATCGGCGAGTCGGGACGGGTGTCCTTGCCCGGTCCACTCGTTCCCCCGCCATTCGTTCCCCGGCCGCCGTTCCCCCGCCGCCCACCGGTCAGCCACCCCTCCAACTGCCAGCGGATGCGGTCCGCGGTCGTCTCCGGAGTCAGTGGCTGTGCACAATGCCACGTCCGCGAATGCTGTTGGCCGCGTTCGGTGATCGCTTCGATGGTGAGTCGGGTGCAGGCGACCGCGGCGTCCCGCAGACGACGATGCAGTTTCTCGGCGAGGGTACGTCCGATGAACGCCGCGACGTCGATGCGGTCGACGGGCGGATCGCAGGTGTGGTCGACGTCCAGTTCCGTCGGCAGATGCCGGCCTGAGGGCACGCGCCCCGGCAATGCATTGGCCAGACGGTGCGCGAGCACCGCATCGCGGGCGAATCGGGTGGCCACGTCGGCGATGTCCATCTCGGCGAAAGCGCCGATGGTGCCGATCCCCAAGCGCCGCAACAGATCCACCAGCTCGACACGTGACGGGTCGCTCATGCTGGGTTCGAGGGCGAGATCGGCGACGGGACGCCCGGCGAGATAAGCCCGGTCACCACCCGGTTCCACCTGATGGCCGTGCCGCGCGGCGAGGACCGCGGTGAAGATCTCGTCGGCGATGCCGACCTGCGATTCGATACCGCAGGCAGACACCACGTCGACGAGTTCCTCGGCGAGCGCCTCCATGCCGCCGAAGTAGCGCGCCGCCCGATCACCGGGGATCACCAGAAGACCCGGCCGGAGCACCTCGAGGGTCGGGATCACCTCGGCCACCGCGGCCACCACCGGATCGAACAGCCGGCCGTCGCGACCCTCGTCGGCCGCGACCACGGTCATCTCCGGGCACACCGCCTGTGCCTGGCGTTTGCGCATGCCGCGTCGGACGCCGACGGCCCGGGCGGTCGCCGAACAGGCGACCACCCGGTTCGCCGACAGCACCGCCACCGGATGCAACGGCGGCAGATCGGCCTCGGCGGCCGCCGCCATCGCCGGCCAGTCCGGGCACCAGAGTGCGAGAGTCCGCCTGGCGAGCTCCTGCTGTGTCATCGGTTCACCCCTGCCATCAGTTCGCGACCGCGAGGACCGGACGAGCACTCGTCGTCGAGACCATCTCCACCGTCCGGCCGGCACCCTGGCCTCGTGCCAGGAGATCGACCTCGGTGCTCTGCGACTGCCTGCCGCGTCCTGAGGCCGTGACCTGCAGCCTCATCCCGCCGATGCGGCCGTAACCGCTGCGTGCGGAGTCCAGGTCGGTGGCGCCGGGCACCAACGGGCTGTGGCGGTAGGTGAGCACCCGCGCCTCGATGGTCAGCTGCGCACCCGGCCATGTGCCACCGGCGACCAGCAGGACCGACGACTGTTTGCGTACGCGTCCCATCACCACGCGCGCCCGTGACGGGGCGACCGCATCCGCCGCGCCCACCCCCGGTCCGACCTTGCCGAGCACCACCAGGTCCATGCCGTCGAGCAGCACCGCGGCGACCTCCACCGGATCGATGCCGGGATCGGGGATGGTGGCGATGCGCGAGAGGTCCGCACCCATCTCCACCGCCGACAACAGGCTCAGCCGGGGCATCCCGACGATCCCGACCTGACCGCCCGCGCGGGCGACCGATGCGATCATCGCGACCAGCAACGAGTTGGCACCGTCGAATCGGGCGACCGTTCCACGCGGAATCCCGTTGTGCGGCAGTATTTCCGACAGCGGTTCGGGGATCGGCAGCACGCCTGCGGCCGGATCACGCGTCTCCACCGCGTGCCGGTCGGGACGCCCCGACATCGCCGCCATGCGTCGGCGGAGTCCGGCCAATTCATCCGTACGGGACGACACATCCATGACACTCTCCAGTCGCGTGGTGGTACTCGAGCGAGCCGGGAAGGTGCTGCGCCATCTGATTATCGAACCGCCGCAAGGAATGATCCGAGAGTGATCTCGTCCGCCGATCATTCGAACATTGTTTCGATACCCAGAGGGTAGAACCACCCACCGACAAGCGTCAACCGACAGCCATCAGCACCCGATCGACGGACGTAACACGTTGCACTGGCGCATCTTTCGTCACAGAAAGCAAACCTGTGGCGCGACCGGGACTCAGAACAGGGTGAGCGCGTGCTGCAGTTCGGGCGCGGCGACCGACCCCGCCGGCTCCGCATCCGCGCCGGACTGCCGTAGGCCGCCCGAGCCCGCCAGCCCGTGGCGCTGCACCATGGGTTGCATCCGCTCCCGCAGCCACGACGAGTACTCGGGTGTCACGTAGGCACCGCGTCCATAGAGGCCGCGGTAACGGCGGATCAGCGCCGGGTGCTCCTCGGCCAGCCACTCCAGGAACCAGGGTTTGGTCGAGGACCGCAGATGCATCGGGAACGCCGTCACGCCCGACGCGCCGGCCGCGGCCAACGCCTCCAGCAGCGCATCGAGGTGCGACGTCGAGTCGGTCAGGTAGGGAATGACCGGTGCGACCATCACATGAGGCGCGAGGCCTGCGTCGGCGAGGTCGCGGATCAGCGACAGCCTGGCCTGCGGCGACGGTGTGCCCGGTTCGATCTTCTTCTGCAGATCCGGGTCGATGATGGCCAGCGAGATCCCGATGCTCACTGGGATCTGGGCCGCCGCCTGCCGCAACAGGGGCAGGTCACGCCGGATCAGCGTGCCCTTGGTGAGGATGGAGAACGGCGTCCGGGACTCCGCCAGCGCCGAGATCACCCCCGGCATGAGCTTGTACCGGCCCTCGGCCCGCTGATAGGGGTCCGTGTTGGTTCCCAGCGCGACGGTCTCCCGCGTCCAGGAGCGTCGTTTCAGCTCCTTGCGCAGCACGGCGGCCACATTGAGCTTCACGACCACCTGGGAATCGAAGTCCTTGCCCGCGTCGAGGTCGAGGTATTCATGCGTCGGCCGGGCGAAACAGTACCGGCACGCGTGGGTGCATCCGCGAAAAGTGTTGACGGTGAACTGAAACGGGAGATACGAGGCCTCCGGGACACGGTTGAGAGCACTCTTCGCCAGCACCTCGTGGAAGGTGACACCTTCGAAGTCGGGCGTCCGCACCGACCGCACCAGGCCGGAGCGGCTCAGCCCGGGGAGTGCCCCGTCGTCGACCTCGACCGCCTGCTCGGACCATCGCATACCAGCGAGTCGAACACATGTGCGATCGGACTGTCAAGTGCGATGCCCGCCGGCGATCCCTCGCCGCTATCATCGCCGTATGCCACCGTCCGTCGGAACCCATCATGCCCCAGGTCCCCAGTACCTGGTGGCCGGCCGATACCGCCTGAAGTCGCGGATCGGCGGCGGCGGCATGGGCACGGTGTGGCTCGCTCGCGACCAGCTCCTCGATCGCGACGTGGCCGTCAAACAGGTCGTCTCCACCGAGGGCCTCACCGAGGATTCCGCGGACAACGTCCGTAAGCGGGCGATGCGCGAGGGTCGCATCGCCGCGAAGCTCTCGCACCGCAACGCCATCGCGATGCACGACGTCGCCCTCGACCGCGGTGAGCCATGGCTGGTGATGGAGTACCTGCCGTCACGCAGCGTCGCCCAGATCCTGCACGCCACAACGACGCTCGAGCCGATGGAGGCCGCCCAGATCGGTGCGCAGGTGGCCGACGCGATGGTCGAGGCCCACGCGGCCGGCATCGTGCACCGCGACATCAAGCCGGGCAACATCCTGATCGCCGAGGGCGGCCGCAACGCCGGCCTCGTCAAGATCACCGACTTCGGCATCTCGCGGGCCAAGGACGATGTGACACTCACCCAGACCGGCATGATCACCGGCACCCCAGCCTATTTCGCTCCCGAGGTGGCCCGCGGCGCGGAGCCGATGGAGGCCTCCGACGTCTATTCGCTGGGTGCCACGATCTACACGATGGTCGAGGGCCAGCCACCGTTCGGCGTCGACGACAACTCGATCGCGTTGCTGCACAAGGTCGCCCGGGCGCGGATCAATCCGATGACAAAGGCCGGTGATCTCGAACCGGTGCTGCTCCGTCTGTTGGAGCCGAGTCCGACGAAACGACCGTCGATGGCAGAGGCACGCGACGCCCTCACCGCTTTCGCCGCCGGCTCCCGCGGCACCAGGGACCAGGTGCTCACCGGCCTCATCACCCGCCCCGGGGCAGGTACGCCGGTGTGGGCGCAGCGCGCCAACCGCTCGTCGACAACGGGACCCCATCGCCCGGTGGCCGGCGCGACCCTGCCGCCGTACGCCCCGACCGCGGCCGGCGATCGCGGCTCACGCGACATCCCCCATACGCGGCAGGAGCACCACTCCCCGACGCTGATGTCGACGCCGCAGCCGTATTCGGCTGCCTCCCAGTCGTCGTCACCCCATCGTCAGCCGATGAACCCCGGCTATGGGGAACCGTCCCGGAACTCGGCCACCTCGAGCACGGCCCTCGCGGTGTCGGTCTTCGTGTTCTTCGCCGTGCTGGCGGTGCTCGTGGTCCTCGCGATCGCGCTGTTGCGCTAGGGTTTCGACAAGCTCAACCAGCGAAGACGAGCTCAACCAGCGGAGGCGGCTCAACCAGCGGAGACGGCTCGACCAGCGGATCAGCCGATGTGGCGTGTCGCCGCCCAGCGGGTAAGGGCGTTGCGGTTGGACTGCTGGGTCTTGCGCAGCACGTTGGAGGCGTGTGTCTCCACGGTCTTGATCGAGATGAAGAGCTCCTCGGCGATCTCCCGATAGGTGTACCCGCGGGCGAGCAGTCGCAACACCTCGAGTTCACGGCGGGTGAGGGAGTCGAGTTCCGGATCCAGCGGCGGTTCGGGCGCCGACGACTTACCGGTGAACGAATCGAGCACGAACCCGGCCAGCCGGGGGCTGAACACCGCATCGCCCTCCGCGACCCGACGCACCGCATCGGCGAGTTCGGCGCCGTCGATCGTCTTGGTCACGTACCCGCGGGCACCGGCCCGGATCGTCGCGATCACGTCTTCGGCGGCGTCGGAGACGCTCAGGGCGAGGAAGACCGGCATCGACGCCGCATCGGTACCGAGCCGGTCGAGTACGCCACGCAGCACCGCGACCCCGCCACCGGCCGGCATGTGGACGTCGAGGAGCACCACATCCGGTGCGGTGGAGACGATTCCGGCGATCGCCTCCGGCACCGTACCGGCCTCCCCGACCATCCGCAGTCCCGGTTCGTCGGCCAGTTCCGCGCGCACCCCGGAACGGAACACGGCGTGGTCGTCGACGAGGTACACGGTGTAGCCCGACGCCGGTGCGCCGGTGGTCGTGTCCATCGAGTTCGAGGCCTGCTGGGGGGTCATCGCACCTTCCGGTCGTCCGTTGTTTCCTTCTCTGCCTGCTCCGTCTGGGCCTGCTGCACCGGCGGTGCGCCGGTCTCCGCGCCCACCTCGTCGACCACCGGTACACGGTCGACGCGCGGCATCGTCAGGGCGACATTCGTCCCGCGCCCCGGTGTCGAGGTGATCGCCACCCGACCGCCCATCCGTTCCATCCGCGCCCGGATCGACCGGCTGATCCCCTGGCGGTCGTCGTCGACGACCATCGGGTCGAAGCCCACGCCACGGTCGCGGACGAACACCTCGACCTGGTCCTCGGTCACCTCGCTGTACACGTCGACCGTGCGCTCACCGGAATGCTTGGCCGCGTTGACCAGCGCCTCCCTGGTCGCCCCGGCCAGCGCCGACCATCGTTTCGCATCCCGCGCGTCGTTGGGCCGCAGATCACCGACGGTGATGATCTCCACGTCGACGCCATAGGCGTCCTCGACCTCCGCGCCGACGCTGCGCAGCGCCGCCGAGAGCGAACCGCGTTCCTGCGCGGGGTCGCTGAACAGCCAGGCACGCAACTCCCGTTCCTGGCTGCGGGCGAGCCGCGCGACCTCCTCGGGACGGTGGGCCTTCTTCTGGATCAGCGCAAGGGTCTGCAGCACCGAGTCGTGCAGGTGCGAGGCGATCTCCTCGCGTTCGGCATTGCGGATGCGTGCGGCGCGCTCCTCGTTGAGGGCACGCCACATCCGCATCCACAGCGGCACGGTGAGGAGCACGACGCCGATGAGCGTCGCCACCACCGCGAGGATCGTCGAGTTGAGGCCGCCGAAGCTGCGATCGCCGGCGACGACGATCACCACGAGTCCGCCGACGACGAGCAGCACGCCGCCGATCAGTCGTGTCCAGGTCAGCAGTGGGGCGCGGGGCGCGCGGTGGGAGGTGTCGAACTCCCGCCACACGAGGCTCGCGCCGATGGCGATGAACACGAAGGGAACGAGATACTCCGCAGGTGTGCCCGAGGCGGCGAAGCCGACGACCGACATCGCGACGAGCCCGATCACCGCGAGCCCCAGGGACTGCCGGCGCTCGCCCGGTGCGGGCGGGGCGGTGTCCTTCCCGGGCGGGCAGAAGAACCAGAGCAGACCGTAGGCCGCGACCCCGGCTCCGGCCAGCGCGGCGAGCACCACGAACACGATCCGGACGCGGAAGACGTCGACCCCCAGATGGTCGGCTATCCCGCCGGCGACCCCGGCGACCACCCGGCCACCGTCCCGGCGTACCAGCCGCGGCGCAGGCTCCACCTCCGTTCCACTCACCCCTCGATGGTCCCATGGCAGGCCAATCCGGACATCGGGGTTCACCCCCGTTTCTCCACCCGCGACTCGGGGTGCCCGACCCGCACCCCCGATCGGCCGGGGGGAAATCAGGGGATCACCCGATGTGCTGCGGGCACTCGAGGGAGCACGATGATCCCCATGGACACCAAGGAGTTCCAGAGTCAGCTCAGGGAGCTGTGGTCGACGCGCCCCTATCGTCCGGAGAACCGGACCATCGCCGGCGTGTGCAGTGGCATCGCGGCCCGCTACCGCGTCGACCCCACGCTCGTGAAGGTCGCCTTCGTGGTCTCCGCCTTCTTCGGCGGCAGCGGGTTGATCCTCTACCTGGCGGCCTGGATCGCGTTCCCGGGGTCCCAGCGCGCCCATGCCGAAGCACTGCGCGCCGCGTACTCCGGCGGACACGGCGGGCACCGGCGCCACGGTCACGGCCACGGCTGGGGCAACCCACAGGTCATCGTGCTGGTCGTCCTCGCGATCGTGATCGTCACCTCGATCGGCCCCAACCGCACCTGGGGTTCGGGTGGCCTGGTCGGCGCGATCCTGATGCTCGGCGGGTGGTACCTGCTCTATCTGCGCACGCCCACGCCCCCACCCGGCACCAGCATCGACACCGTGGCCGTCACCGACGTCGTGGTCCCACCGCCATCGGCGGGGCAATTCGAACGATGGGTCCCACGCACCATGAGCGATACCGGGACGACCGGTTCCGGGACGACCGGTTCTGGGACGACCGCCGCGAGCTCGGCGAGCACACCCACCGTCGACCTGCAGAAGTCTACGACCGACACCGGCCCGAACGCGGCGGCAACGAAGGAGACGGGCATGATCCAGGGCGACGTCGACACCGGATCGGCCGGGCAACGCTGGTCTCCCCTGCCGACTCCGGTGCCGGCATCCGACGACCTCGACCCGGCCCCGCCGGCCTGGGATCCGTTGGGAGCGGCCCCGTTCGCCTGGGATCTGCCCGAACCCGCCGCCCCGGTGAGGTCCATCGAGCCTCGGCGCCGTCGGTCACCGCTGACCATGGTCGTCCTCGGACTCGCGATCATCGTCGGCGCGGTCGGGGCCGCCCTGAATCAGGCAGGGGTGGACTGGTTCACCACGCCCCGAGTCCTCTCGTTGTGCCTCGCAGTCGTCGGCGCGGGCCTGTTGCTGGCCGCAACCCTCCGACGACGCACCGGCGAGCACAGCACCGGTCTCCTGCCCGTGGCCATTCTGCTGGGCGTCGCGACGATCGTCACCACGACGGTCTCGGGGATCACGATCCCGAACGGAGGGGCCGGCGATCGGGTATGGAAGCCGTTGACGGAGAACGACATCCAACCCGAGTACTCCCTCGGCGTCGGCGAGATGACCCTCGACCTGCGCGAGGTCGACCTCACCGCGGACCGGCGGGTGGAGCTCCAGAACGGGATGGGCGTCATCAAGGTCGCGTTGCCCGAGAACATGAACGTCCGTGTCACCTGTGACACCGGGATCGGCGACATCGACTGCCCCACCGGACTCGACGGTGGGCGCGACGGCACCGACGGACCCGTTCTCGAGATCGACGCACACACCGGCATGGGAGAGGTTCAGGTCACACGATGAGCGAGCAGATGAACGGCGATCCCGCCGCTACCGAGGACTACGCCGAATCAACCCACCGCGCACCGGGATTGGGGATCGTGGGGATCGCGGCACTGGCCGTCGCCGGGTGGGGTCTGGCCGGCGGGCCGGCACTTCCCGAAGCAGCCGACCTCGGCTGGGCCGCCGTCGGCATCGGGCTGCTGATCGGACTGATCCTGATCATCTCCGGGACTCGCACCCGGAGGTGAAAGGCGAGGGGTGAACACATCAGGCCGGCGTCGTGATCACGATGCCGGCCTGATGTGGGGTGTCACTCCCACTCGATGGTGCCCGGCGGCTTGCTCGTCACGTCGAGGACGACGCGGTTGACGTCGGGGACCTCGTTGGTGATCCGGGTCGAGATGATCTCGAGGACCTCGTAGGGCACGCGCGTCCAGTCGGCGGTCATCGCGTCCTCGCTCGAGACCGGGCGCAGCACGATCGGATGACCGTAGGTACGGCCGTCACCCTGGACGCCGACGCTGCGGACGTCGGCCAGCAGCACCACCGGGCACTGCCAGATCTGGGCGTCGAGACCGGCGGCGGTCAACTCCTCGCGGGCGATGAGGTCGGCCTTGCGCAGCATCTCGAGCCGATCGGCGGTCACCTCGCCGACGATGCGGATCGCCAGACCCGGACCCGGGAACGGCTGGCGCGCCACGATCTCCTCCGGCAGGCCGAGTTCGCGGCCGACGGCACGGACCTCGTCCTTGAACAGCAGGCGCAGCGGCTCGACGAGGCTGAACTCGAGATCCTCGGGCAGGCCGCCGACGTTGTGGTGGCTCTTGATGTTCGCGGTGCCGCTGCCGCCACCGGACTCGACCACGTCGGGGTAGAGCGTGCCCTGGACCAGGAAGTCGACCTTCTCGCCCGTCTCGGCCTCCTCGCCGAGGACCTCGCTCACCGCGCCCTCGAAGGAGCGGATGAACTCGCGGCCGATGATCTTGCGCTTGGTCTCCGGGTCGCTGACACCGGACAGTTCCTCGAGGAACTTGTCGGCGGCGTCGATGGTGACGAGCTTGGCACCGGTCGCGCCGACGAAGTCGTGCTGGACCTGCTCGCGCTCACCGGCTCGTAGCAGTCCGTGGTCGACGAAGACGCAGGTGAGACGGTCGCCGATGGCGCGCTGGACCAGCGCGGCGGCCACCGCGGAATCGACTCCGCCCGACAGACCGCAGATCGCCCGGCCGTCGCCGATCTGGTCGGCGACCGCGTCGATGAGGGCGTCGGCGATGTTCGCGGCGGTCCAGGTGGCCTCGAGACCGGCGATCTCGTAGAGGAAGCGGGTGAGGACCTGCTGGCCGTGCGGGGTGTGCAGCACCTCGGGGTGGTACTGGACGCCTGCCATGCGGCGCTCGAGATTCTCAAACGACGCGACCGGAGCGCCGGGCGTCGAACCGGTGACGGTGAAGCCCTCCGGCGCCTGCTGCACCGCATCGTTGTGACTCATCCACACCGGCTGGGTCTCGGAGAGGCCCTGGTGCAGGACACCGCCACTGTTCACCGTGAACGTGGTGCGGCCGAACTCGCGGCCGCCGGTGTTGGCTACCTCGCCACCCAGCTTTGCCGCCATCGCCTGGAAGCCGTAGCAGATGCCGAAGACCGGGATGTCCAGGTCGAAGACGGCGGGGTCGAGTTCCGGGGCGTCCTCGGCGTACACCGACGCCGGTCCGCCCGAGAGGATGATCGCGACCGGGTTCTTCTCCTGGATCTTCGCCAGCGGGACGTCGTGGGAGATCACCTCGGAGTAGATCCGCGCCTCGCGCACCCTTCGTGCGATCAGCTGCGCGTACTGCGCTCCGAAATCGACGACGAGTACGGGCCGCGGGCCCTCGAGGAAATCCTCGGCAGAAGAGTCTGTCACCCGGCCGAGTCTAGTGGTCGACCTCGACGTGAAATACTTCGACACCGACATGACTGCATCTACCCGTACCTCCGCTTGGTCGCTGAGCATCGGCGACCTCACCCAGGCCGCCGTCTTCGCCGCGTTGATCGCCGCGCTCGGCCTGCCCGGGACCATCAACATCGGCTCCAGTGGCGTGCCGATCACATTCCAGACGCTGGGTGTGATCCTCGCGGGCGCCGTCCTGGGCCCGAAGAAGGGAACTCTCGCCGTCGTCATCTTCATGGTGCTGGCCATCGCGGGACTCCCCATCCTGTCCGGCGGACGCAGCGGCCTCACCGCCCTGGCCTCCCCGACCGCCGGCTACTTCGTCGGCTGGCTGCCGGCGGTCATCGTCATCGGTGTGCTGACTGCGGCGATGCTCGCGGTCGGCGACCGGCCGCGGTACCGCGTGCTCTGGGGCATCGGGATCAACGCACTGGGCGGGATGTTCGTCATCTACCTGTTCGGCATTCTCGGGTTGATCCTGCGCACCGATCTGACGGTGTGGGCGGCGATCACGTCGAACGGCCCGTTCCTCATCGGCGACGTGATCAAAGTCGTCGTCGCCGCACTGGTGGCCGCGCAGATCCACCGCGGCCGCCCCGGCCTCATCGAGCCGCTCCGACTGTTGCGGCGCTCCGGCGCCGACAGCTGAGCCGACCCGGCCGGCGCCACACCTCGATGATCGAGTTCACGAACGTCTCGCACTCCTACGACGATCGGGTCGTGCTGCGTGACGTCTCGTTGAATCTCACCGAGAACCGGATCGGGATCGTCGGGGCCAACGGCAGCGGGAAGTCGACGCTGGCGCGGATGATCAACGCGCTCGTCGTGCCGGTCTCGGGCACCGTGACCGTCGACGGTCTTCTCGTCGCCCGGCACAAACGTGAGGTCCGACGCCGTGTCGGGTTCATCTTCTCCGACCCCGACCGGCAGATCATCATGCCGACGGTCATCGAGGACATCGAACTGTCGCTGCGCCGTACCGACCTCGACAAGAAGCAGCGCGCCGTCCGGGCCCTCGAGGTACTCGAGCGTTTCGGTCTGGCCCAGCACGCCGACCATCCCGCTCAACGACTGTCCGGCGGACAGAAACAACTTCTCGCGCTCGCGTCGATCTTCGTGACCGACCCGGCGATCATCGTCGCCGACGAGCCGACGACCTTGCTCGATCTGCGCAACACCCGCATGCTCACCGACGTCTTCGCGTCACTCGACGAACAGCTGATCGTCGTCAGTCACGACCTCGACATCCTCGATGGCTTCGACCGGGTCATCGTGATCGACGAAGGCCGGGTGGTCGCCGACGACGAGCCGGCTCCCGCCATCGCGTTCTACCGGACCCTGATGTCGTGAACGTCCTCGGCGTCTACCGTCCCGGGAACACCCTGCTGCACCGGCTTCCACCGGGCGTCAAATTCGTCGCCATGGCGGTGGCGATCCTCGTGATGTCGCTGACCGTGGGGACACTGCTCACGCTGGGGGTCGCGACCCTCGGTGTCGCGGCGACCTTCGCGCTCGCCGGCATCGGCCCGCTCGAGGCCTGGCGTCAGCTCCGCCCGCTGACCTGGATGTTGTTGTCCATCTTCGCTTTTCAGGTCATCTTCACCGACTGGCAGCGCGCGGTGGTGATCTGTGGCGTCCTGGCGCTGTCGGTCGCCCTGGCGACGGTCGTGACGCTGACGACCCGCACCACCGACATGCTCGATGCGATCGTGCGCGCCCTGGGTCCGCTTCGACGGATCGGGGTGCGCACCGACCTCATCGCCATCGCGCTCGCACTGACGATCCGCGCCATCCCGCTGATGGTCGAGGTGGTGCGCGAGGTCGACGAGGCACGCCAGGCCCGCGGGCTCCGGCCGGGTCCGCGGATCCTGGTCGCGCCGGTCGTGCTCGCCGCCCTCCGCACCGCGGACGGCTTCGCCGACACACTCACCGCGCGCGGGCTCGACTAGCGCGGGAGGTGGGGATCAGGTCGCGTTTTGTCCCGGTCTCCGGGACAAAACGCAATCTGATGAGTTTCGGAATCTACGCGGTGACGCCCGGGCCCGTGACCGGTGTGATCGGCAGCCGCAGCGCGCCGGGAGCGTCCGCCGGGACGACGGGCGCCGCCGGGACCGTGGGGTCGATCCGCTGGTAGCTCTCCCCCTGCGCGGGCCGACGGTCTTCCTCACCCTTGTTGGGCCACAACGCGACCGCCCGTTCGGCCTGCGCACAGATCGTCAGCGAGGGGTTCACACCGAGGTTCGCCGAGACCGACGCGCCGTCGGTGACGTGCAGCGTCGGGTAGTTCCACACGCGCTGATACGGATCGATGACACCGCTGTCCGGATCGTCGGAGATCGCACACCCGCCGAGATAGTGGGCGGTCAGCGGCATGTTGAGGATGTCGCCCCAGGTGCCGCCGGCGACGCCGCCGTTCAGCTTGGTCGCCATCCGGCGAGTTGCCTCGTTGCCCTTGGGAATCCATGTCGGGTTCGGTTCGCCGTGACCCTGTTTGCTCGTGATGTAACGCAGCGGTCCGCGCTTGCGCACGAAGGTCGTCAGCGAGTTGTTGTTGTTCTGCATGACCAGCGCGATCACCGTCCGCTCACTCCACTGGCGCACGACGAGCAGCCGCACCAGCAGGAACGGGTTCTTCGCGACCTGCTTGAGGATCTGCCCGAACCGGTTGCGGCGCGTGCCGCCGTCGGTGAGCAGCGTCTGCAAGTAGGCAATTGCATTGGAGCCCTTGCCATATCGCACCGGCTCGATGTGGGTGTTCGGTTCCGGATAGAACGACGACGTGATCGCGACGCCGCGTGAGTAGTCGTGCTCGGGGTCGACCCGCGAACCCATCGCGCCCAGGATCGACTCCGAGTTGGTCCGGGTCAGCCGGCCCATCGCATCCGAGATCTGCGGCAGCGTGGTGACTTTCGCGTGATGCATCAGTCGCTGGGTGTTGAACGTCCCCGCGGCGAGGATCACCTGGCCGGCGGTCAACGTGCGCCGACGACGTCCCAACGGTCCCCACGACGACGAGTGGTGTGTCCCGACCTCCCACGAGCCGTCTGCCCGCTGGACGAGGGAGTCGACCGTCGTCCGGTCGATGATGGTGGCGCCGTTGCGTTCGGCGAGTCCGAGGTAGTTCTTCAGCAGGGTGTTCTTCGCACCGACGCGGCAGCCGGTCATGCAGGCACCGCATTCGGTGCACGCGGTGCGGTCGGGTCCGGCGCCGCCGAAGTACGGGTCGGGCACCGTCTCGCCGGGTGCACCCTCGAGTCCGGTCTTGGCACCGAAGAACACGCCGACGGGCGTGGGCGTCACGGTATGGCCGACGCCCATCTCCTCCGCCACCTCCGCGACGATCCGGTCGGAGTCGGTGATGGTCGGGTTGGTGACCACGCCGAGCATCCGCCGGGCCTGGTCGTAGTACGGGGTGAGTTCGTCCTCCCAGTCGGTGATGTGGTTCCACTGCGGGTCGGTGAAGAACGGTGTCGGAGGCTTGTACAGGGTGTTCGCGTAGTTCAGCGAACCGCCGCCCACACCCGCGCCGGCCAGGATCATCACGTCTTTGAGCGCATGGATGCGCTGGATGCCGTAGAGACCGAGCTTCGGGGCCCACAGCCAACGGTTCAGCCGCCAGCTGGTCTTGGCGAACTCCTCGTCCTCGAAGCGGCGTCCCGCCTCGACGACACCGACGCGGTAACCCTTCTCCACCAGTCGGAGCGCGCTCACGCTGCCACCGAATCCGGAGCCGACGACGAGGACGTCGAAGTCGGTGGAGCTGTCGGATCGCTTTGTCACACCCATGGAAACCATACTAATAGCTGTTGTCACATGGGATAAGCCAGGTCACCCTAACCCTTCGATACGCGTCCTCCGCAAGCTCCGGACGCTACTCAGGGAGCGAGCGACGGGTCTCCGCAAGCTCCGGACGCTACTCAGGGAGCGAGCGACGGGTCTCCGCAAGCTCCGGACGGTACTCAGGGAGCGAGCGACGGGTCTCCGCAAGCTCCGGACGGTACTCAGGGAGCGGTCAAGCGTGGACGGACAACCCCACCCGCTGGAACTCCTTGAGGTCGCAGTACCCGGCCTTGGCCATCGCGCGCCGCAGCGCACCGACGAGGTTGAGCTCGCCGAACGGATCGTCGGACGGGCCGTTGAGGACTCGATCGAGGCTCGGGCGGTCGGCGTTGCCGGCCACCTGGAGCAGCGCCCCGCGCGGGGTGTCGGGGTGAGCGGCGGCCGACGGCCAGTACCACCCACCACCGGGAGCCGACGCCGAGGCGGCGAGCGGCGTACCGAGCACCGCGGCATCGGCACCGCAGGCGATGGCCTTGACCAGGTCACCCGAGGTGTGGATGTCGCCGTCGGCGATGACGTGGACGTAGCGTCCACCGGTCTCGTCGAGGTAGTCGCGACGGGCGGCGGCCGCATCGGCGATGGCGGTCGCCATCGGCACGCCGATGCCCAGCACCTCACCGGTGGTCGTCGCTCCGGCTGCCGAGCCGTAGCCGACGATGACGCCCGCCGCACCGGTGCGCATCAGGTGCAGCGCGGTGCTGTGATCGAGGACGCCGCCGGCGATGACCGGGATGTCGAGGTCGGCGATGAACGTCTTCAGGTTCAGCGGTTCGCGCTGGGCCCCGTCGGCGTCGACCTGCGCGACGTGCTCGGCGGAGATGATCGTGCCGTGCACCACGAGGAGTTCGACACCCGCCTTGAGGAGGGCGGGGGTCAGTTCCGGTGCGTGCTGCGGGCTGACGCGCACCGCGGTGGTGACACCGGCGTCGCGAACCTGCGCAACCGCTTCGGCGAGAAGACCGCTGTCGAGGGGTGCGGCGTGCAGCTTCTGCAGATGACGCACCGCCGCATACGGATCGGGATCGCCCGCGGCGATGGCGGCCAGCTCCTCGAGCTTGGCCTCGACGTCGCGATGCCGCGCCCACAGTCCCTCGCCGTTGATGACGCCGAGCGCGCCGAGCTTGCCGAGCTCGATGGCCACCGACGGCGACACCAGGGCATCGGTCGGGTGGCTCAGGATCGGGGACTCGAATCGATAGGCATCAATCTGCCACGCGGTGGAGACATCCTTGGACGAACGGGTCCGACGGGACGGGACGATGCTGATGTCGTCCAGTTCGTAGGTCCGTCGGGCCGTCCGGCCCATGCCGATTTCGACGAGGTCACGCACCAGTGCGCCTTTCTGCGGAGTTCAACTGCACGACGACCCTACGGCGTCCCCGGTCCGGAGGGACCGGCGGGAACGGCCGCGGGGATGTCAGCGGGAATAGTAGTTGGGCGCTTCGGAGGTGAGGGTGATGTCGTGGGGATGCGACTCCTTGAGCCCGGCCGCGGTGATCTGGACGAAACGTGCGGTCTGGAGATCGGTGATCGACGACGAACCGGTGTAGCCCATCGCGGCACGCAGGCCACCGACGAGCTGGTGGATCACCTGCGCCAGCGGACCGCGGAACGGCACGCGACCCTCGATGCCCTCGGGGACGAGCTTCTCCTCCTTGAGGACGTCGTCCTGGAAGTAGCGGTCCTTCGAGTACGACTTGGCCTGGCCGCGGCCCTGCATCGCGCCGAGTGAACCCATGCCGCGGTAACTCTTGAACTGCTTGCCGTTGACCAGGACGAGTTCGCCCGGCGCCTCGGCGGTGCCGGCGAGCAGCGAGCCGAGCATCGCGGTCGACGCACCGGCGGCGAGCGCCTTCGCAATGTCGCCCGAATACTGCAGACCGCCGTCGGCGATGACCGGCACACCGGCCTTCTGGCACACGGCGACCGCCTCGAGGATCGCGGTGATCTGCGGGGCACCCACGCCCGCCACCACGCGGGTGGTGCAGATCGAGCCCGGTCCGACGCCGACCTTGACCGCATCCGCACCGGCGTCGATGAGCGCTTGGGCGGCCTCGCGGGTCGCGACGTTTCCGCCGACGACGTCGACACGATCGCCGACCTCCGCCTTCAGCTTGGCGACCATGTCGAGCACGAGGCGATTGTGCGCATGGGCGGTGTCGACGACGATCACGTCGACGCCCGCGTCGGCCAGGGCCATCGCGCGGTCCCACTGCGGCCCACCGGTACCCACCGCGGCGCCGACGAGGAGACGACCGTCGGAGTCCCTGGTGGCATTCGGATGCTGTTCGGTCTTGACGAAGTCCTTGACGGTGATGAGACCGGTGAGTCGACCGTTGCCGTCCACGATCGGCAGCTTCTCGATCTTGTTGCGACGCAACAGCCCGAGCGCGGCCTCGGCGGACACGCCCTCCTGCGCCGTGATGAGCGGCGCCTTGGTCATGACCTCGGCGACCGGACGGTTCTGGTCGACCTCGAAGCGCATGTCGCGGTTGGTGATGATGCCGACGAGCTCACCCTTGTCGTCGACGACGGGCAGCCCGGAGATCCGGTACCGCGCACACATCGCGTCGACCTCGGCGAGGGTGTGCGACGGCGTGCAGGTGACCGGATCGGTGACCATGCCGGCCTCGGACCGCTTGACGGTCTCCACCTGGGCGGCCTGCGCTTCGATGGACAGGTTGCGGTGGAGCACGCCCATGCCGCCGGCGCGCGCCATCGCGATGGCCATGCGAGACTCGGTGACGGTGTCCATCGCCGAGCTCACCAGCGGCACCCGCAGCGTCACGTTCTTGGTCACTCGCGAGGAGGTGTCGACCTCACTGGGGATCACGTCCGAGGCCGAGGGCAGCAACAGGACGTCGTCGAAGGTCAGGCCGAGCATTGCGACCTTGCCGGGATCGTCTCCACCGGTGCGAACATGCGTCATCGGTCCATCGTATCGAGTCGACCGATGCGGCGATCGTCACACGTGTACTCCGGCGCCGGTGAGGCGTCCGGGACCCCGCGTTCCCACGTTCGGGAACCTCCTCCGGCACCGGCTCGGATACCTTCGGAATACCTTTGGAGGGCTACGGCGGAACAGCGCCCGGATCGGCTACGGTGGTGGTGTGCGTGACCACCTGCCACCCGGCCTCCCGCCGGATCCGTTCGCCGACGACCCGAGCGATCCCGCTTCCGCACTGGACAGTGTGGAACCGGGCATCCCTCTGGACGAGAACGAGCGGCTGGCGGTCGAGGAGGACCTGGCCGATCTCGCGGTCTACGAGGCGCTGCTCGCCCACCGCGGCGTCCGCGGTCTCGTCGTCGTCTGCGACGACTGCCACGAGGACCATTACCACGACTGGGACATGCTCCGGGCCAACCTGATCCAGCTGCTCATCGACGGGACCGTCCGGCCGCACGAGCCGGCCGTCGACCCGCGACCCGACGCCTACGTCACCTGGGACTACTGCCGCGGCTACGCCGACGCCCGCAACCATTTCGACGAAGGCCGCTGACACCAGCGGGCCACCGCCCACCAGACCGACATCTCCCCGTCAGACGACTACGCCCGTACCGATCTCGGTACGGGCGTAGTCGTCTGCGGTTGTTCCTGCGGATCTAGCGGGGCCGTCCGTCCGACGCGTCGACACCGGGCGGCGGTGTCCACGGGAAGGCCGGGAAGTCGGCGGGTGTACGCGACACCGAGGAACTCGTCGTGGGTTCGGTGGGCCCGGTGGTCGGCTCGCTCGGCGGGGCCGACTGTGACGGCTCCTCGGTCTGACCGGGCTCCTCCGCGGGAGGCGGCACCTCGGTCGTCGGCGTCGTGGTCACCGAACTGTCGGAGGGCGACCTCTGGTCGGTCCGGTTGCGCACGTCCGGATCGGTGGTCGTTGCGCCGGATTCGGTCGCCGCGGATTCCGACTGACCGGCCGACGACGTCGCATCCCGGGTCGGCGGCAGGCCGACCCCGGCGCGGAGCCGGTTCATCCAGTCCGACATCTCCTCCCGGCTGTCCTTGTCGCGCATCGGCCCCATGCTGCTCTGGGCCTTCGCGATGAAGCTCGCGGCCGCCTGCGTGTCGCCTGCGGCGATCGCCGCCTCGGCACGTTCGAGGTCCGCGCGCACATCGTGGGCGGCCTGGGTCTCCGACGCCGCCTCGGCGAACACGACCTGCTTGACGCCCCACAGCGGGTCGCCCGGTTGCGAGCCCTCGGACAGGACGGTCAGGCCGGCCGCTGCCACGATGACGATCGCGGCCGCGCCGGACACCACGCGCAGGTGGCGCACCATACGGCGGCCACGACTCGCGCGTTCGGTGCTCGCGATCGCGCGCTCGACGTCGTCGACGGACACCAGCTGCGACACCGGGGTCGACACGACGTCGTTGCGCCACCCCGAGAGAAGTTCTGCGAGTTGGTACTCGGTGCTGTCACGCGTGGGGACGGGCACATCGTGGGAAAGCGCGTCGAGGAAGTTCTCGTCGAAACCGACCTCGGCGAAGTCCAGTGATTCCGCACCGATTGCACCCGCTTCGTGCTCGAGAGCGTCACCGCCGGTTGCGGGTCCTCCGGTGGCGGGACCTCCGGTGGACGGGCCGCTCGGTCCCGGTCCTCGACCTCGGCTCGACGGCTGACCCGGACGGCCGAGATGTTCGCGTCCGTGGACAAAGCGACGATCGCGCCAGTCAGACTCCCCGCTCATCGTGACCTCCTGTCCGTTTCAACTCGTCTTTCAGCTTCGCCAGCGCCCGGTGTTGGGCCACTCGAACCGCACCCGCGGTGCTCCCGATCATCTGGGCCGTCTCCTCGGCCGACATGCCGACGACCAGCCGCAGTACCAGCACCTCACGCTGCTTGTCCGGAAGTATGTCCAGTAACGCGCGCATCTGCCTACTGCCGTCGGCGTCGAGAGCGGACTGCTCCGGTCCGCCGGTCACATGACCCACCTCGGGCACATCCTCCACCGGATCGGACTTGACCCGGGCGGCCACCCGCATGGCGTCGGCGACCTTGTGTGACGTGATGCCGTAGACGAAGGCCATGAACGGCTTGCCCTGGTCCCGATAACGGGGCAGCGCGGTCATCACCGCCATCAAAGCCTCCTGCGCGATGTCGTCTGCGGAGAACAGATGACGTTCTCCTACTCCGATTCGCCCTCGGCAATAGCGCAGGATCGGTTCCTGCACGCTTTCGAGGACAGAGGTGAGAGCTGCACGATCGCCATGGCCCGCGGCCCGGACAGCGTCGTCCAACTCACCACCTGACAGCTTCATCGCGCGTAGGAATCCCCGTGTTACAGATCGGTTGACCGTCGTGAGGCGGTCCTGTTACGGGCCGCGACACCCCTGAACGTCACCGCAACGCACGAGGCAGACCCTCAAACACCTTAGCCATCACTCCGCGGGCGTCAGTGCCATGCCCTTGCCGCTCAGCGTGGCGCGCAGTTCTCGACATCTCTCCTCTTCCGACGCCGACGCCACGCCCGTGCCGACGAGCAGGCTCGTCGCCGCCCATTCCAGGGGCATCAAACCGTGTTCACCTGCATCGACGACGACGCGACGGGCCCGCGCGGCCGATGCCTCGGAATTCCCCGCCCCGGCGAGGGCCGCCGCGTGGATGAGAGAGGTCTTCACGCGATGCCGGACCGGCACGTCCGAGGTGCCGGCCAGATGACGGACGAGCCGGTCGGCGGCCTCTGCATGAGCCAACCCCGCGGCGACGTCTCCGGAGTACAGCCCGAGTTCGGCACTGACCCATTCCCAGCGCAGCCGGCACCGGCCGTGGGTGAGCCAGTCCACGGCTTCCGATGAGGCCCACCCCTCCGGGCCGGACCCGCCCGGCCCGGACAGCTGCTCCCGAGCACGACCGAGCAGTCGCGCCGACGCCCGGAAACGAAGGAGACCGAGATTGTCGGCAGCCAGTCCGATGAGAGCATCGGACTGTGCGGCCCGTACCGGGTCGATCCGAGCCGAGTCATCCCGTCCCAGATCGTCCGCGACCGGATGGACACCCGCGACCGTTGCGAAGGCGACCCCGTCGAGTCCCAGCGCGAGATCGTGGCGTCCGCCCTGCCGCAGCAGCGAGGCCGTCGTGCTCCGGCACAGCGACAGCAACGCGGCGGCGGGTCCGCGGGGCGTCGACCCCTGTGTGGACCTCACGTCCTCGTCCAACCGCGCCAGCATGGTGAGCGCCGCGGCGTATTCACCGCGGCCTCCCGCCTCCACCGCGGCCTCCCAACGCAGTTCAAGAGCCTTGTCGAGGCCCCGTGAAGTGGTCTTGATCACTACTTCTCTTTTGGTTTGCATGAATTTAACGAACGATTCCCAACGTTAATCCTGCGACCAGATCACCGGCGGATAATAACCAGATTTCCTCGGTGTTAACCGTTGACACGGCCGTCGTTCGATGATCAGGTCGTGTTCACTCGTCGAGGAAAGCATTGGTCTTTCCATCTACGCAGGTCGCGGCCCATTACCTTCGTCCGATCAGAGGGCGTGACAACCCCTCGACCCCGCTGTGCTAGCACCATCCGTTCATCTAACCCGCCGTTAACATTTAGGAGACTTTCACTGCCCCGATGTCTGATTTCGACGGTATTGACGCCATTTCTCAGGGCCGCTTAATGTGAGCCCAAGCGTTGCAGGAAATCGACGTTTCTCGACCGAGCACCTCGGTGCGGCCTTAGACAAGGAGTAGCTGCCATGCCTCAGCCCAATCATCTCCCCGGCCCCAACGCAGACATCTGGGACTGGCAGATGTCCGGCCTCTGCCGCGGCGTCGACTCGTCGATGTTCTTCCATCCTGACGGTGAACGTGGCCGTGCGCGCGCCCAGCGTGAACGTCGGGCGAAGGAGCTGTGCCACCAGTGCCCCGTCATCGCCCAGTGCCGCGAGCACGCGCTGGCAGTGGCCGAGCCCTACGGGATCTGGGGCGGACTCTCGGAGTCCGAACGCAGCATGCTGATGAAGCGCGGCGTCGGTCGCCGCATGGCGAGCTGAGCAGTCCGTAGCCGCCGGCGGACGGCGAGCAGGGCCCTGCGGACACCACCGCGAACGACACAGGAGCCGGACATCCTCGGAGGATGCCCGGCTCCTGTGTGTGTATCACCGCTCGATCGGTGAACTACCGCTCGATCAGTGCGAGTGACCGTGTCCGGCGTGGCCGGCGGGCTCCTCGGCGGGTCGATCGGTGACCGCGGTCTCCGTGGTGAGCACCATGCGGGCGACCGACGCGGCGTTGACGACCGCGGAACGGGTCACCTTCACCGGATCGATGATGCCCTCGCCGACGAGGTCCCCGTAGGTGAGGCTCGCGGCGTTGAAGCCCTCGTTCTTGCCGAGGTTGGACACCTTGTCGACCACCACGGCGCCGTCGAGACCGGCATTGGAGGCGATCCAGTACAGCGGCGCCTTGGCAGCATCCCGCACCACGCGGACGCCCAGCGCCTCGTCGTCGGTCAGCGAGGCGGCGAGCTCGTCGAGCACCTTCGACGCCTGCACGATCGCCGAACCACCGCCGGGGATGATGCCCTCCTCGACCGCGGCCTTGGCTGCGGCGACGGCATCCTCGACGCGGTGCTTGCGTTCCTTGAGCGAGGTCTCGGTGGCCGCACCGACACGGATGACGGCGACCCCGCCGGCCAGCTTGGCCAGACGCTCGGAGAGCTTCTCCTTGTCCCAGTCGGAGTCCGACTCCTCGATCTCACGACGCAGCTGCGCGGCGCGGCCGGCGATCGCCTCCTTGGTACCCGCACCCTCGACGATGGTGGTGGCGTCCTTGGTGACGACGACACGACGTGCCGAGCCGAGGACCTCGAGGCCCACGGTCGACAGGCTCAGGCCCACGTCCGAGGTGACCACGGTGCCGCCGGTGACGACCGCCAGGTCCTCCATGAACGCCTTGCGGCGGTCACCGAAGAACGGCGACTTCACCGCGACGGCTCGGATGGTCTTGCGGATCGAGTTCACGACCAGGGTCGACAACGGCTCGCCCTCGACGTCCTCGGCGACGATCAGCAGCGACTTGCCCGCCTCGACGACCTTCTCCAGCAGCGGCAGGAACTCCGGCAGCGAGCTGATCTTGTCGCGGTACAGCAGCACGAGCGCATCCTCGAGGACCGCTTCCTGGCTGTCGACGTCGGTGACGAAGTACGGCGAGAGGAAGCCCTTGTCGAACTGCACGCCCTCGGTGATCTCGAGTTCGGTCTGCAGCCCCGAGCCCTCTTCGACGGTGACGACGCCATCGGCGCCGACCACGGACATCGCCTTGCCGACCATCTCGCCGATCTCCTCGTCGCGAGAGGAGACGGTGGCGACCTGGGCGATGGACTGCTCGCCGGCGACCGGGGTCGCGGCGGCCAGCAGGGCTTCGCTCAGTGCGTCGGCGGCCTTGCTGATGCCCTGTCCGAGCGCGATCGGGTTGGCACCGGCGGCGACGTTGCGCAGACCGGCCTTGACCATCGCCTGCGCGAGAACCGTTGCGGTGGTGGTGCCGTCACCTGCGACGTCGTTGGTCTTGGTCGCAACCGACTTGACCAGCTGGGCACCGAGGTTCTCGAAGGGGTCCTCGAGGTCGATGTCGCGGGCGATGGTGACACCGTCGTTGGTGACACTCGGTCCACCGAATGCCTTGGCGAGGACCACGTGCCGGCCGCGCGGGCCGAGGGTGACCTTCACGGTGTCGGCGAGCTGGTCGATGCCTCGCTCGAGCGCCCGCCGCGCGGTTTCGTTGAATTCAATCTGCTTGGCCATGAATCTCTTTCTTCACGGGAGTCGGTCGAGACAACGCACACCGCCCCGGTACCCCTGCACGGGGAGCCGGGGCGGTGCGTCGAATCGCGAACGACTCGCGGGGTCTGTGTGGCCCGAGTCCTACTTGCCGATGACGGCGAGGACGTCGCGCGCCGACAGGATCAGGTACTCCTCGCCGGCGTACTTGATCTCGGTGCCGCCGTACTTGCTGTAGATGACGGTGTCACCTTCCTTGACGTCCACGGGGACGCGGTTGCCCTGCTCGGTGACCCGGCCCTCGCCGACGGCGATGACGGTGCCTTCCTGCGGCTTCTCCTTGGCGGAGTCCGGGATGACCAGGCCCGAGGCGGTGGTCGTCTCGGCCTCGACGGCCTGCACCAGGATCTTGTCCTCAAGCGGCTTGATGTTCACGCTCGCCACGATGTGAGTCCTCAACTTTCGTACTGAGAAAGAATCTGCACGTTCATGGCCCTGGGACAAAACCTCGTCGTCGCGGGTGTCCGAGGCTTCGTTCAGCGCCAGCTAGCACTCTATACGTGCGAGTGCCAGCACTCAAGGGTGGTGGGTGCAAAATGCCGGAGTTTCGCTCCCCGCGATCGCAGCTCAGGAAGCGCCAGAGCCGCGATGCGGATTTCAGAGCTGACTGACCCGTACCGACATCGCCGGATCGGAAGCCACCGTGAGCGGCGACGGCGCCGCGCCCCCGGCGATCACATGTGCGCCCAGGGTCGCGATCATCACGCCGTTGTCGGTGCACAGTCTCGGCTTCGGCACGCGCAGCGTGATGCCGGCGGCCGCACAGCGCTCCTCGGCGAGCGACCGGATCCGCGAGTTCGCGGTGGCACCGCCACCGAGGACGAGCGTGTCGACACCCAGATCACCGCACGCGCGGACGGCCTTCATGGTGAGGACGTCGGCGACGGCCTCCTGGAACGACGCCGCGACGTCGGCCACCGGAACCACCACCCCGTCGCGCTCACATTTCTCCACGTAACGCGCGACCGCGGTCTTGAGACCGCTGAAGGAGAAATCATGGCGGGCATCGCGCGGCCCGGTCATCCCGCGAGGGAACGCGATGGCCTTCGGATCGCCGTCGCGCGCAGCGTGGTCGAGGGCCGGGCCGCCGGGGAACCCGAGGTCCAGCAGTCGGGCGATCTTGTCGAAGGCCTCCCCCGCCGCGTCGTCGACGGTGGTGCCGAGTTCGACGATGGGCTCCGCGAGATCGGTGACGTGCAGCAGGTGTGTGTGTCCACCCGACACGAGGAGGGCGACGCACTCGGGCATCGGTCCGTGCTCCAGCGTGTCCACCGCGACATGTCCGCCGAGGTGATTCATCGCGTACAGCGGTACGTCCCAGGCCAGCGCATACGCCTTGGCGGCCGCGACGCCGACGAGCAGCGCACCGGCCAGTCCGGGTCCGATGGTGACCGCGATGGCGTCGGGCCTGTCGATGCCGGCGGCCTCGCGGGCGCGGCGCATCGTCGGCACGATGGCCTCGAGGTGCGCGCGTGAGGCGATCTCGGGGACGACGCCGCCGAACCGGGCGTGTTCGTCGACGCTCGAGGCGACCTCGTCCGCGAGCAGCGTCGCATGGCCGGGTGTGTCACCGTCGGCCGGCGTCCAGCGCACGATGCCGACCCCGGTCTCGTCGCAGGAACTCTCGATGCCCATGACGATCACGCCGGGCCCTCCTCGGGATCGAGCGGCCGTCCCGAACTCGGGGCCCGCAACATCGTGTACGCATCCGCGCCGGACGGCTGGTAGTAATTACGGCGGAACCCGGCGGTGCTGAAGCCGTGCCGGGAGTACAGGGTGATCGCGACGTCGTTGTCGGTGCGCACCTCGAGGAAGACCGGCGCGTCGACGGCGTCGGCCACCGTCAGCATCGCCTCCAGCAACGCCTTGCCGATCCCCCGCCCCCGGTGGGCGGGATCGACTGCGATCGTGTGGATCTCGCATTCGTAGGCATCCGGCTGACCGAGCGTGGAGATCCCGGCGTAGCCGATGACCTCACCGCCCGCACGTTCCCGCGCCGCGAAGTAGGTGTTGTACGGCGCGTTCAGTTCGCCCCGGAACGCCGAGGCCGGCCAGGGCGAGTCCTCGGCGAACATCTGCTTCTCCAGCGCCGCGCAGTGCGGGATGTCGCCATAGGTCAGCGCGTCGATGATCAGTTCGGGGGCGGTCACCGCGCGGCTCCCAGCTTCCTGGCCTTCTGCTCGACCGCGTCGGGGCGTCGGAGATACAGCGGCACAAGTGGTTCCGGCACCACGCCGGCCTCGATTGCCGACGCGGCGGCCGCGACGAGCCCCCGGGCCGACGGCACGGTCACCTGCGGGGGCACACCGGTCCAGCCGACCAGCTCCAGATGCGACGTCGACCCGGACACCGCACCGACCTCGCCGGTGGTGAACACCGGGGCCAGCTCTTCGGCGACCGTCGCCGGCGCAGACACCTCAGGCCCGCGGACCCGCGCCCCGTCGCGGTACAGCGCCCAGTACACCTCGCGGCGCCGGGCGTCGGTGACGACGAGGACGTCCGGACGCCCGGCCGGCGGAGTCGTCTCGAGTGCGAGCGCGTCCAGCGAACACACGCCGTGTGCGGGAATGCCGAGTGCATCGGCGAACGCCGCGCCGGTGGCCATACCCACACGCAGGCCGGTGAACGGTCCGGGACCACATCCGACGACCACCGCGGAGAGGGCGTCGCGCGAGATCCCGGATTCGCCAAGGCATTCCGCGATGAGAGTGGTCAGCAGCTCCGCGTGCCGGCGGTGGTCGGTGACCACGCGTTCGGCGAGCACGCGCACGCTCCCGATCGTCTCGCCGGTCAGTTCGACGACGCCGGTGACCACCGAGTCGGTCGCGGTGTCGATCGCGAGCACCGTCCGCGCCGCGTCGACACCCCGTTCAGCCGAACTCATTTATCGGTCACCCACTCCCATTCCACGTGTCGCACATCGGTGTCCACGTCGCGGCGCAACCGCACCACCAGGTATCGCTGTGCCAGCCGCTCGGCCACACCCTCACCCCATTCGACCACGACGACCGCATCGGTCAGTTCGGTGTCCAGGTCCAGGGCGTCGAGTTCGTCCAGGCCGCCTCGTGCCGGTCCACCGGCCTCGTCGCTGCCGGCCAGGCCGAGCCGGTACGCGTCGACATGGACCATCGCCGGGCCACCGGGTCGGCCCGGCCGGTGCTCGCGCGCGATGATGAAGGTCGGCGAGGTGACCCGGCCCTCGACCCCCAGACCTGCGCCGATTCCGCGGGCCAGGGCCGTCTTGCCCGCACCGAGCGGGCCGTCGAGGATCACCAGGTCACCGGCGGACAACACGGTGGCGAGTTCGGCGCCGAACGCCTCGGTGTCGGCGACCTCGGGCAGCTCACGGGTTCCGGTGCGGTCGGTGACCGGTGTCGGGTGGATTCCGTCGGTGTGCGATCTCTCTGGGCTCATGCCTTCCCCAGCTTCTTCCACCAGCGCCGACGGGGCGCCGGCCGGGCGATCCGGGCGCGGTCCACGAGATCGACGATCGCGTCGCTGACCATCCGGGGTTCCTCCATCTGGACCATGTGGCCGGCCCCCTTGACCACCACGAGGCGGGAATCCGGACCGAGCTGGGAGTACATGCGCACCGAGTTCGGCAGCGTTGTCAGCCGGTCCTTGTCGCCGCACACGACGGTCGTGGGCACCTGCGCCAGCACCGGCAGTGCCGTCGATTCGTCGTGGATCTCCAAGGCGTGCAGGAAGTTCACGATGGTCTCGATCGGCGTGTTCTGGATCATCTTCTCCACGGCACTACCGAGTGCCGGGCTGAAGAACGCCGGCCCGAAGCTGGCCGCGACGAGCACGGGTTCGAGGGCTTGGCGGGTCAGGCCACGACCTGCCTGGACCAGGCGCGGCGCGCGTCGGACGCTCAGGCGGAAAGCGTCGACCACCGGATTACCCAGTCCCTCACCGAGTCCCGCCTCGGTGAGGCCACGCGACGCGGTCGCGACCAGACCCACGCCGGCAACCGGGCCCGTCGACGAGAACAGGGCCGGATGACGACGGGCCAGCCCCATCACCGTCATGCCGCCCATCGAATGGCCCACCACGACAACGGGTCCGGCGGTCACCGTGGAACGGATCACGGCCGCGGCGTCGTCGGCGAGCTGGGCGATCGTGCAGGTCTCCACCGGCGCGGGATCGCTCTCGCCGTGTCCGCGGTGGTCGTAGAAGACGAAACGGTAGTTGCGGTCGGCCCACTCCGCCGCGAGTTGGTCGCGCTGGAAGTGCCAGCTCGCCAGCCGCAGGCTGAATCCGTGTACGAAGACGATGGTGAGCTCGGGAGGTGTGCCGTCGGGAACGTCACCGAGGTCGACGGTCCGGACCGCGAGGTCGAGTCCGTCGTCGGTGGTCACCGTCCGCGCCTGCTCGTCGTACAACCTGGTGAGGTCGATGTCGGCGTGGGGATCGGACTTGCCGACGACGCTCTTGCGCGCGATGTTGCGCGCGGCGCCGACCGCCGCCATACCGCCCAGTGCCGCGACACCGGCCAGCCCGGCCAGCAGTCCGACGCGTCCGGAATCGTCCACCACACTCACCCCGCTCACTCGTCGGCCACCGCGTCACCGCGAGCCGGGCTCGCGTTCACGTAGCGCCGGACCACGCGGCTGCCGATCTGGGAGACGATCTCGTAGTCGATGGTGCCGATGGCGTCGGCCCAGTCCTTGGCGGTTAGGCCCCCGCGGGCCCCGGTGCCGAAGAGTTCGACCTCGTCGCCCTCCCGCACCCCGGCCGCGTCGGGTCCGAGGTCGACGACCAGCTGATCCATGCAGATCCGGCCGACCCCGCCGAAGAGCCGGTCACCGATCCGTACGCGAAGTCGTCCCGACAGCAGGCGCGGGACCCCGTCGGCGTAACCCGCGGGGATCACCGCGACGACGGTGTCGTGCGGTGCGATCCAGGTCTGGCTGTAGGAGACACCCTCCCCGGCGGCGACGCGCTTGACCAGGGCGATCTGCGCCGACAGCGTCATCGCCGGGATGAGCCCGAAGTCGCCGCGCTCGGGGACCGGGGTACGACCGTAGAGCGCGATCCCGGGCCGGACCATGTCACGCGCCAGGTCCGGACGAGTCAGTGCCGCAGGTGAATTCGCCATGTGGATGATCTCGGGCGCCGCGCCGAGGCGAGCGAGGTCGGCGGCTGCGGCGTCGAGCCGGGCGGCCTGTTCGCTGTTGAGTGGATGGTCGGGTTCGTCACCGCGGGCGAGGTGACACATCACCGCGCGGACGGTGACGGCTCCCTCAGCGTGCACCTTCGCGATCTTCACGGCGAAGTCGTCCCACTCGTCGGCCGCGACGCCGCTCCGGTTGAGTCCGGTGTCGACCTTGACCGTGACACTCGCCGCGACTCCGGTGGCACGGGCGGCCGCGACCACCGCGTCGAGCTGGGTGGACGAGGACAGGGCGATCTCGATGTGGTCGGTGACCGCGCCCTCGAAGTCCGCGGCCGGGGTGTGCAACCAGGCGGTGATCGGGGCGTCGATCCCGGCGGCACGCAGGGCGCGGGCCTCGGTGATGTGCGCGACGCCCAGCTCGGCGGCGCCCGCGGCCAGTGCGGTCCGCGCGACCGGCACGGCGCCGTGACCGTAGGCGTCGGCCTTCACGACGGCCATCACGGCAGCATTCGAGGTCGTCCGCAACACGTCGAGGTTGTGCGCGATGGCGCCGAGGTCGACGGTCGCGGTCAGAGCAGGGGAAGTCATCGCCGACCATTCTCCCAGATCGTCGCGAACGATTTGTGCGCGGAGACCTGCCCAGCGCCGTGACCAGCCGTTTCACCCGGCCGCCTATGAGGAATCACACCGATGCGGGCGCACCGGGGACACGGTTGGGCGGACGTCACGATGATGCGCGTGACGGCGTCGGCGGCTCCGCTCCTGCTCGTCGTGTGGCGAACTCGCGGATCGCCGGTCGCAGGGCCGCGAGCAGCGCGGAGGCGCCGATCGGGGCTCCCCGACTCGCCAGCAGGGCGGCGTGGGCGTGGACGCGGGCCGCCGCGGCACCCGCCTCCTGTGGTGACCGACCCGCCGCGAGCAGTGAGCCGGCGATCCCGGCCAGCACGTCGCCCGCGCCGGCGGTCGCGGCCCACGACGCCCCGGCGTCGTTTCCGACGACCCTTCCCGACGGGTCGGCGATCAGCGTGATCCGGCCCTTCAGCAGCACCGTGACACCCCACCGGGCGGCGAGGTCGGCGACCGCGGACACCCGATCGGCGCCCACCTCGGTCCCGGTCAGCCTCGCGAACTCCCCGGCATGGGGAGTCAGGAGCGTGGGCGCCCGACGGCCGTCGACGAGTGCGGGATCGGTCGAGACGATGGTGAGCGCATCGGCGTCGACGAGAACCGGCAGATCGGAGTCGAGGACGGTACGCAGCGTCGCCGTCGCGGCGGCGTCGGTGCCCATTCCCGGACCGGCCACCCATGCCTGGACGCGGCCGGCGTCGGCGAGGTCCGGAGCGGCGATCACCTCGGGGAAGTGCGAAACGACTTCGGCGTGAGCCGATCCGACATACCGCGTCATGCCCGAGGTCGCGGCCACCGCGGCCCCGGAGGCCAGGATCGCCGCGCCCGGATAGCGGTGCGAGCCGGCGACGACCCCGACCACGCCCTGGGTGTACTTGTCGTCGGCAGGTCCCGGCACCGGCCAGTCGATCTCCTCGTCGGAGTACGAGATGAGTTGCTGCGCAGCCGGTTCCGTAGGGCCACCGATGCCGATGTCGACGACGATCACGCGACCACACCGGGGCGCGGCGAGAAGGTGTGCGCGCCGGGGGAAGCCGAAGGTGACGGTGAGATCGGCGCGGACCGACGGGTCGTGGACCTCGCCGGAGTCGGCGTCGACACCGGACGGCAGATCGACTGCCACGACCGTGGTCTCGGCACCGAGACCGGCGAAGACCGCCGCCGCGGCGGGTCGCAGCGGTCCGCGGCCGCCGATGCCCACGACACCGTCGATGACGACGTCGGGATGCCCCGGCAATGAGTCGACGACACGCCCGCCGGCCGACCGGAACGCCCGTAGCCCGGCCGGGTGCGCCTTGTCGGGTGCCAGCAGCACCGCATGGGCGGCTGCTCCGCGGCGGGCGAGTTCGGCGGCGGCGAAGAGGGCGTCGCCGCCGTTGTCACCCGCCCCGACGACCACTCCTACCGTCCGCCCGTAGCATCCGCCCGTCCGGTTCAACTCCCCCACGACGGCCTGCGCGACGCCGTGCGCGGCGCGGCGCATCAGCGTTCCGTTGGCGAGGAGGTCCCCCGACGCCCGCTCGGCGTCGCAGACCTCGTCGGCGGTCAGGTACCGGGTCGACATCGGGACCGGTCTACTCGACGGTCACCGACTTGGCCAGGTTGCGCGGTTTGTCGACGTCGTAACCGCGCGCCTGGGCGACGCTGGCGGCGAACACCTGCAGCGGCACCGTGGAGACCAGCGGCTGCAGGAGCGTCGGCGTCTTCGGGATCGGGATGAACTCGTCGGCGACCGCGCGGGCGGCGGCGTCGTCGGATTCGGCGATGACGATCGTGCGCGCACCGCGGGCCTGGATCTCGCGGATGTTGCTGACCATCTTCGAGTGCAGCACCGCGCGACCGTCCGCGGACGGCATGACGGTGATGACGGGCAGACCGTCCTCGATCAGCGCGATGGGCCCGTGCTTGAGTTCACCGGCGGCGAAGCCCTCGGCGTGCATGTACGCGAGCTCCTTGAGCTTGAGCGCACCTTCGAGGGCCACCGGATAGCCGACGTGACGGCCGATGAACAGCACCGTATTGTGGTGGGCCAGCGACTGCGCGAGCTCGCGCACCGGCTCCATGGTCTCGAGGACCTCGGCGACCGAGTCGGCCATCGCCTCGATGGCCGCGAACTCGCGGGCCACCTCGTCGGCATACTTGGTGCCGCGGGCCTGCGCCAGGGCCAGACCCACCAGATAGGCCGCGACGATCTGCGCGAGGAAGCACTTGGTGGACGCGACACCGATCTCCGGACCGGCGTGGGTGTACAGCACCGCGTCGGATTCGCGCGGGATCTGCGCACCGTTGGTGTTGCAGATGGCGAGGACTCGTGCCTTCTGATCCTTTGCGTGCCGGACGGCCTCGAGCGTGTCGGCGGTTTCGCCCGACTGGGAGATCGCCACGACCAGCGTCGACCGGTCGAGGACCGGGTCGCGGTAGCGGAACTCGCTCGCCAGCTCGATTTCGACAGGCAGACGCGTCCAGTGCTCGATCGCGTACTTGGCCAGCAGTCCGGCGTGGTAGGCCGTACCGCAGGCGACGACGAAGACCTTGTCCACATCGCGCAGGTCGTCGTCGGTCAGTCGCTGCTCGTCGAGCACGATGCGCCCGTTCTGCAGGTGTCCGAGCAGGGTGTCGGCGATCGCGCGCGGCTGCTCGGCGATCTCCTTCAGCATGAAGAAGTCGTAGCCGCCCTTCTCGGCCGCCGCGAGATCCCAGTCGATGTGGAACGGCTTGCCCGCGCGCTCATTCCGGTCGAAGTCGGTGATCGTGTAGGTGTCGGCGGTGATCACGACGACCTCGTCCTGGCCGAGCTCCACGGCCTCGCGGGTGTGCTCGATGAACGCGGTCACGTCGGATCCGACGAACATCTCGCCCTGCCCGACACCCACCACGAGCGGGGTCGACCGGCGTGCCGCCACGATGGTGTCGGGATGGTCGGCGTGGGTGAACACGAGGGTGAACGCACCTTCGAGCCGGCGCAGCGCGGCATAGGCGCTGGCCACGAAGTCGCCGGCGGTCGGGCCGAGGGCGTAGTACTTGGAGACCAGGTGGACGGCGGTCTCGGTGTCGGTTTCCGAGCCGAACTCGACGCCGTCTTCTTCCAGCTCGGCCCGCAGCTCGGCGTAGTTCTCGATGATGCCGTTGTGGACGACCGCGATCTTGCCGTCGTCACTCGCGTGCGGATGCGCATTGCGGTCGGTCGGCTTGCCGTGCGTGGCCCACCGGGTGTGCCCCATGCCCGTGGTCCCCGACAGCGACTCCCGGCCGACGGTCGCGATCTGCTTCTCCAGGTTCTCCATGCGGAGCGCCTTCTTCTGGATCGCGGTGTTACCGGTGCCGTCGAGAATGGCGACACCCGCCGAGTCGTACCCGCGGTACTCCATCCGTCGCAATGCCTCGACGACGATGTCCAGGGCATCGCGGCGCCCCACGTATCCGACGATTCCACACATAGCTAGTCAGCGTACCTGCGCGCGGTGCGGACGATGCGCTCGCGCGCGGGGGCGTCACTCCAGGGTCTTGGGGACCACGACGTTCGGGGCCGCGGCGGGCACCGGAGACGCTGCGCGACGACGCCTGCGTTCCTTGGCGCCGAGCAGTTTGGCGATTCGGTCCTGTGCCTCCGGCGGATCGTCGAGGTCAACGGCCGGGACTTTGCCGAGGACGGTGTCGGGATCGGAAAACGCCTGGTACTCGGGGTCCTGGGTAAGCGTGTGGAGCAGAAATCCGGTGGTCAGCGCACGCGCGGCGCCGTGCGTCTTCTTGTCGGCCCCGTTGCTCCCCCACAGCGCGCCGATCGTGCGATGTTCGACGAGGCCCCGCGACGTCGCTCCGGGCGGCGTGCGCAGCACCACGCGGCGCTCGTCGTCTGATGTGTGGTCGGCGCCATACGCCTGCGCGAGCGGTAGCGCGTTGCCGTCGATGGTGTCGAGTTCGCCGATCGAGGAGACGATGAGCCCCGGCGCGGTCACTCGACGTGCCGCGGGCAGGAGCCCGGCGGTGGTCGGCGCCGGGAAGAGCGCGACCACACCCCGGACGTCGGGCTGCCGCTGGCCGTGCAGGATGCCCTCCGACGCAGCGATGACGGCGGCGGACGCCCCGAAACCGTGACCGGCGAAGCCCACCTTCGCGGGGTCGACGGTGATCTCGCCGAAGCCCAGCCGGACCCGGGTCACGATCGACAACGCCGAACGCAGCTCCGCGGCCATCGCGTCGTCGGACACCAGTACCCCCCGCTGACCGGCCGGGACCGCCACCACGATGCCCCACGACGCCAAGTGCTGGCACAGGTCGCGGTAGCGGCTCGGCGAGGACAGCCAGCCGTGCCCGAAGGCGATGGCGGGCAGTCGTTCCCCGCTCGCAGGGGTGAACACCTCGCCGCGGGTACCGACGATCCCGAGATCGCCGTGGAGAACGCGATTTGGGCCCCGACGGCCGAGCGCGGTCATCAGCTTCGCGGGCGACTGCGATGGTTTCGGACGCTTCTTGCCTGGCACAGCTGACAGCCTATGCGTTCGGCGGCGGCAGATGCGGACTGGCGTCGGCCATGTCGGCGGGCAGCATGATGCCGGGCAATGCGTCGGCGGCGTCGGCCTCGTGCTCCAGTTCGGCACGAAGCCGTTGCGCCGCCGACTGCTCGGCGGTGCGCCGGTGGTCGGTCATCGCGATCTCGAGATCGCGCTGTGCCGCGGAGAAACGGTGTGAGGCATCGGCGACCTCGGCGGTGGCAGAGCGCGCCAGCGCTTCGATCTGATCGGCGAGACTCACTGGTCACCCGCCAGGGCCAGATCTCCGGTCGATCGCTCGGGTGAGCTCGACGCCCCGCCGGCGGCCGGAGATGTGCGGCCGCTGCGGGTGTCGGCGACGATGTGGGTCGGTGTCGGCGTCTGCGGTCCGGGACCGGCCGCCGGCCTGCTCTCGAAAGCAGCCGGTTCGGCCCCACGAACCTTCTGCGCGACTTCGGGTTCCGCGGCCGACGAGCCGCTCAACCGGAACGGGATGTCCCCTTCGTCGGACTCGCGCACAGGTAGCACCGTCTCGGTCGGCGGGAGGGGCGGCTCGGTCGGAGCGGGTTGGGGCCGGACCGGCTCGGCAGCACGCGCGACGGGCCGGGTCTCGGGTTCGACGGGCTCGGGTTCGACGGGATAGGGATCGTCGTCGATCCCGTCGAGGGACCGGTTCAGGATGTCGAGGATTCCGGTGATCCCGCGCAATGTCGCGTCGAGGGAGGTGGTGAACAGTGCCACGCGCGACCGGATGTCCTCGACCGCGACATTGAGCGGGACACGTCCGGAGAGCACGGCCTGTGGGAGCTCGGCCGGTGGGGTTCCCGCGGCATTCGGTGCCGACAGACGCGCGAGGGCCAGATAGAAGGAGCGCAACAGACGGTCGATCCCCGATGCGGCCGCGGAGGTGGCGTCGGTGATCGTGTGCAGCAGATAGAGGTCGGATTCCGCGCGCCGCTGATGGTCGACGACGGTCTCGATCACGAACGACGCGGTCTCCCCGTGCCAGCCGTCGTCGAGCCGGACCCGCTGCTCGGGCAGGTGATGCAGCTGATCGGACACGGCTCGATGAGCGGAGACCAGCACCCGGCTGTCCGCCGCGAGCGCCGCGATGTCGAAGTCGTCCACCGCACGGAGCCCCGCACGGATCGTCACGTCGTCGGGAACCGGTACACCCATCAGCCGTCCGACCGCCAGCAACTCGGTCAGCGCCCCGGTACCGTCCTGCGCGTCCTTCCGCAGCGTGGCCAGCGAATCCGCACCCCGCCTCATCCCGTCGTCGCCCCCGATCCCGGTGCCGCACGGGTGATCTCGTCCGCGGCGTGCGCGTCGCCCGCGGCCATGATGATCGCGGAGTTCCGCAGGGTGTCGGCGAGAACGGCCGCCGCGCGTGATTGCGTTCGGAGTCGGACAGAGAGCGTGGCACTCATCTCGGCGTAGGCCGCGGCGGACGGACCCAGCGACGACACCGGGCCGCGGTCCGCATCGGTGCGCGCCCACCGGCCGAAGTCGTGCGCGGCCAGGTCGTCGGCGACCGCGTTCAGAACAAGGGACGAACGCCGGTAATAGCCCGCGACCGCGGACACCTGCTCGACGTCCATCGCGATCCGGTTCGACCCCGCGCTGTCCATGCCCACCCCCATGACGATGCCTGATGGTACCCATCCCGCGCGCTCGCCGTCTCCGCCCGGAACACGCCATCTGTTGGACGCTCACGGGACGCTGCCGGTTCCATCTCCCGGGTCGGCATCCGCGGACCTTGGGATTTCCGACAATGACCCCGCCGATGGGCCCTTCCCGTCGTCACATCCATCGCCCAGAGTGACACCGACCACACCGTCGGCGAAAGGACCATGCACGTCGTCGGCGCCAAACGCACGCTGATGCATCGGGGTCGCGATCCGCTGTCCCTCGACTTCCCGATGAACTGGCAGATCCATCTGGCCGAGAACGACGCCCTGGCCGTCCGACGGGCACGACCGAGCCTCGAGTGGTACTTCGACAACGTCATGTCCGCCGTTCCTCAGGGCGCCGCTACACCCGCGGGCTACGAGCGATACGCCGCGCTGGCAGAGGCCGCCGCGGAGGGTGCGATGTCACTGACCGGCCTGCGTGAGGGCGGGATCTGCTACGTCGGCGACCCCGAGGGGCTCATCCGCGACATCGAGATCCTCCGCGAGGAAACGGGTCTCGACCATCTCATCTGCTGGATGCGGTTCGGCGGCATGGCACACGAGGACGTCGTGCGGTCGATGGAACTGCTCGCCGACCATGTCATGCCGCATTTCGCCGACGCCCCGCCGCTGGTCCCCCGCGCCCTGCGGCACGAGGAACCCACCACCCAGACCGACAAGTTTTTCGAAATCGAGTTCGACGAAGAAGGAGAAGTCCATGAGCCATCTCGCGGTTGAGAACGATCGCCGGATCTACTTCGAGCACCACCGCGGGGACGAGCGTCCCATCGTGCTGATCCACGGGTGGGGCGCCAACACCCGCTGCTGGGACACGACCGCTCCCGCGCTCAAGGCCGCGGGCCACGAGGTCGTTCTCGTCGATCTGCGCGCCTGTGGCCGCTCCGACAAGGACTTCGAAGATGTGACGATCGCGGCGCTCGCCGCCGACGTGGTCAAGGTGGTCGAACACCTCGGCCTGTCGTCCCCGGTCATCAACGGCTGGTCCCTGGGCGGAGCGGTCGCCACCGCTGCCGCCGCCGCACTCGGCTCGCGTGCCGGCGGCCTGGTCCTGACCGGTGGTGCGTCGCCGCGCTACACCGCGACCGACGACTGGCCCTACGGCGGCTCCACCGACGACGTCGAGGGTGTGCTCGCCGGCGCCGCCGCCAACCGCGCCGACACCTTCCGCGGGGTGGCCGCGGCGGTGTGCGCAACTCCCCCGAGTTCCGATGTCCTGGACTGGATCTGGGGGATGTTCATGGAGATGGGACCCGTCGGCGACGACTCACTGCGCGACCTCGCCCGGACCGACCTGCGCAAGGAACTCGGCGGGCTCGACATCCCGATCCTGCTCCTGCACGGCCGCGACGACGCCTTCGTCCCCTTCGCCGGGGCCGAGGCCGTCCTCGAACTCAACTCGCGCGCTCGTCTCGTCCCGTTCGACGCCTGCGGTCACGCCCCGTTCCTCGAGGACCGGGACCGCTACCTCGCCGAACTGACCGGCTTCCTGAAGTCATGAGCACCCGACCCCGGGTCTGGATCGTCACCGGCGGATCGCGCGGCATCGGCCGGGCGGTCGTCGAGAACCTCACAGCCCGAGGCGATTCGGTCGTGTCCCTGGCCCGTGGCGTGTCCACCACGCCGTTCACCAGACCGGCTCAGGTCCTGGAACTGAAGACCGACATCACCGATTCCTCTTCGGTGGCCGGCGCACTGGCCACGGTCAAGGAGGAGTACGGCAGTGCCCACGGCCTGATCAACGTCGCCGGCGTGCACCGCGGTGGACGCGTCGACGATCTGAGTCGCGAGGACTGGGACCTTGTGCTGACCACCAACCTCACCGGCGCCTTCGAGATGTGCAAGGCCACGGTCCCGATCCTCGAACCGGGCTCGTCGATCGTGAATGTCGGTGCGGTGGTCGGTTTCCGGGGATTCCCGGGCGACGTCGCGTATGGCTCGGCCAAGGCCGGTCTCAGCGGTCTGACCCAGGTCCTGGCCGCGGAACTCGCCCCACGCGACATCCGGGTGAACCTGGTCATCCCCGGTTTTGTGGATACCGACATGACCTCGGGACTCAGCGACCGGGCGCGGGCGCGTGTCGTCTCGTCCATCCCGGCCGGACGTACCGGCCGGCCGGAGGAGATCGCGCAGGTCATCGTCGATGTCGCGTTGTCCACCTACATGTACGGCGCCATCGTGCCCGTCGACGGCGGACTGATGAACACCTTCAGCGGCGGTGGCCGGTGACGTGGGCTCGCGACACCCCGCACCGGTTGTGACAACCCACAAGAGACGCGAAACGCAAGGGTGACTCACGCCATATCGACCCATAACGTCGTTGTTGCACACAGTTTCTCGCCTTCCCCCGGGGGGCGGTCAGAAGGAGGCCAATCGGTGTCAACCAGTACGGCAAGCGTCAGCACGGAGCAGCAGAACAAGGCTCTGGTCGCGGAATTCATGGAGGTGTTCTCCCGCGACGACGTGGACGCCATCCTGTCCTACCTGGCGCCGACGGCCACCTGGTGGGTGGGCGGAGAGATCGAAGGCATCTCCGGGACCAAGGACAAAGAGGCATTCGGCGAAATGCTGGCCGGCCTCTCCTCCACCACCAAGACCGGTGCCATCGCCCTCACCCCGCTCGCCTTCACCGCCGAGGGAGAACGCGTCGCGGTCGAGACCGAGTCGTACTCGGAGATGAACAACGGCAAGGTCTACAACAACCTCTACCACTTCGTCTTCGTGGTCCGCGACGGAAAGATCCACGAGGTCAAGGAATTCCTCGACACCGAGCACACCCGCGCGGTCTTCCTCGGCTGAGCCCCCGGTCGCCGGCGGTCCCCGACCCTAATCCCGCCGCCGGCGGCCATTCCCCTCGAAAGACCCGATCTTTCGAGATACCCAGTACCCCAACCCCTGTGATCAAGGAGTCAATGCAATGGATGTCGGCGTACTTCTCGTCTTCCAGAACTACCACGAGAACGTGAGCGACGAAGAGGTCTTCCTGCGCGACCTCGAGCTCGGCGTACTGGCCGAGAAGGCCGGTTTCGACTCGGTCTGGTCGGCGGAGCACCACTTCGACGACTACTCGATGTGCCCGGACAACTTCGCGATCCTGTCCTACCTCGCCGGCCGGACCTCGAAGGTGAAGCTCGGCATCGGTGCCACGATCCTGCCGTGGAACGATCCGCTGCGTGTCGTCGAGAAGGCCATCATGCTGGACCAGATGTCCGGCGGTCGTGTGCTTCTCGGCATGGGACGCGGTCTGGCGAAGATGGAGTACGAGGCTTTCGGAATCCCGATGGACGAGGCGCGCCCCCGCTTCAACGAGGCCGCCGAGATGGTGCTGCGCGGACTGCGCACCGGCGTCGTCTCCGGCGACGGCCCGATGTATCCGCAGAAGGAGATCGCGCTGCGTCCCGCCCCCAATCCGAACACCTCTTGGGACGGAAGGCTTTTCGCCGCCGCGATGTCACCCGACTCGGTGCCGGTGGTCGCCGACCTCGGTGTCCAGATGATGACCTTCATGCAGTTCCCGTTCGAGCAGCATGCCGAGGCCATCAACGGCTGGAAGCAGATGTTCCGCGATGCCCAGGGCACCGAGCCCGGCCCGCCGGTCATCCAGGACTTCGTCATCTGTCACGAGGACGAGGAGGAGGCCCGTCGCCTGGCCTACGAGCACATCAACCGGTCTTCCTGTCGGTCATCAAGCACTACGACTTCGCCGGCAAGCACTGGCGTGAGACCAAGGGCTACGAGACCTACCAGGCGGGCGCGGACATGATCCGTGAGGCCGGCATGGAGGCCGCCGCCGACGCCTACGTCGAGGCGAACATCTACGGCACACCTGAGCAGTGCATCGAGAAGTACGCCTACCGCCACGAACTCATCGGCGACTTCCTGCCCAACGCGGCCTTCGCCTTCGGCGGTCTCCCCTTCGACGCCGCCGAGCAGAGCCTGAAGCTCTTCGGCGAGAAGGTCGTACCCGCGGTCCACAAGATGAAGGCCAAGACGCCCGCCGGGGTCTGACGCCATCCGAACGTCGCTGCGGCGCCGGTACTCTCCGGCGTCGCAGCGACCCCAACCCTCTCACGCATCTCCAGGAGGATCGATGAGCGAAACCGTCATCGACCAGGTGGCCCTCGAGTTCCGCGAGGTGATGGCCCGGGTCTGCACGCCCGTAGCGGTCATCACCGCGTTCGACGACCAGCGACCGCACGGCACCACGGTCAGCGCATTCACGTCGCTGTCGATGGGACCGCCGATGGTCCTGGTGTCCCTCGATCGCGGCTCCGACCTCCTCGCGATCATCCGTCGCACCGGTCGATTCGGCGTCAACGTGCTGGCCCACGACCAGGCCGACGTCGCGATGCGGTTCGCCCGCAAGGGCGCCGACAAGTTCGACGGGATCGTCTGGTCGGAGTCGTCTGCACTCCCCCGCCTCGACGGCACCTCCGGCTGGCTGGCCTGCACGACCGAATCCCTGGTGGACGGCGGCGATCATGTTGTCGCACTGGGCAACATCGCCGCGACCGGCGTCGCCCCCGTAGCACCTCTCACCTACCACGACCGGGTGTTCGGCACCCACCGAGCATTCGAGGTCGCCTCGTGAACACGATCCCCAGCACCCCGACCCCCATCGCGACCGAGGCGTCCACCCAGGCGGTCGCCCGTGCCGTAGCGGCGGTCGCCGCCGGCGGTTTCGTGGTCGTGGTCGACGACGACGTCCTTGAGAACGAAGGCGATCTGATCTGTTCGGCGGCTTCCGTCACCGAGGAACAGATGGCGTTCCTGATCCGGCACACCACCGGCATCATCTGTGCGCCCATGACCGCCGACCGCGCCCGCCGGCTCGAGCTACCGCAGATGGTCGAGGACAACCGGGACGCGCACGGCACCGCCTTCACCGTCACCGTCGACCACCGGGATGCCGGCACCGGGGTCTCGGCACACGACCGCGCGCTCACGGTCCGGGCGCTCGCCTCCGACGACACCCTGGCCGGCGATCTGCGCCGTCCCGGGCACGTCTTCCCGCTGCAGGCGCGCGACGGCGGGGTCCTCACCCGCGCCGGACACACCGAGGCCGCCGTCGATCTGGTGACCATGTCCGGCGCCGGCGAGGTCGGGGTCATCGGCGAGATCATCGCCGACGACGGGACGATGCGACGCGGCGACGACCTGCTCGAGTTCGCCGAACGTCACGGACTGCCCGTGCTGCGCATCGCCGACCTCGTGACCCACCGGACCGCCACCGGTTCGTTCGTCCACCAGATGGCCACCGCGGCGATGCCGACCCTCTTCGGCGACTTCCGCGCGGTCGCCTACCGCTCGGACATCGACGACACCGAACATCTCGCTCTCGTCATGGGCGACGTGGCCGCAGCCGGCGCCACCGCCGAGGGCGCGCTGGTCCGCGTACACAGCGAATGCCTGACCGGCGACATCGTCGGCTCGTTGCGCTGCGACTGCGGTGCACAACTCGAACAAGCTCTGTCGGCCATCGCGGAAGAGGGCTGCGGCGCAGTCGTCTACCTGCGCGGACACGAGGGCCGCGGCATCGGGTTGGGCCACAAGATCCGCGCCTATGCACTCCAGGAACAGGGGCTCGACACCGTCGACGCCAACACCGCTCTCGGACTCCCGGTGGACTCGCGCACCTACGGCACCGGCGCCGCGATCCTGAAGGACCTGGGCATCCGCCGCGTCCGCCTGATCACCAACAACCCGGCGAAGTACGGCGGACTCGGAGGGCACGACCTCGAGATCGTCGGACGCGTCGGACTGCCGACCGTGTCGACCCCGCACAACGTCCGGTATCTGCGCACGAAGAGGGAGCGGATGGGCCACGTGCTGCCCACCGAGGCCGTCACCGAGGCGCCGACCGGGACGACAGGTGCATGATCCGCCTCACCACTCATTGCTACTGTGAGGTTCATCATGAGCAGTCGGTGAGGAGGTCGCGCGGATGACGTCCATGGTGGAGCACGGGGTGGACGCCGGATCGGCACATGCCACCGGCCGCGAACGCGAGGTCATCGCGGCCGTCGCCGAGATCACGACCGAAGCGATCACCGACACGAAGCTGGAAGATCTCCTCAGCCTGGTCGGCCAGAAGCTCTGCGCACTTCTCGGCGTCACCCGGTGCTCGGTGTACCTGCGGCACGCCAACGGCAGCTACCGCGGCGCCGCGGGCTTCTGCCAGGAGGCCGGCGACATCACCGAGGCCGTGAAGAGGCAGGTCTCCGGTTTCGACGGCGACCTCTTCAGCCAGGAGGTCATCAACACGCGCGCGCCCGTCGTCATCGCCGACGCGCTCAACGACCCGCGTCCCCACCGCCGAACGATGACGCACTGGGATGTCCGCGCGATGCTCGGCGTCCCGCTCACCTTCGACGATGCGGTGATCGGCCTGATCTTCGTCGACAGCCGCGGACGCGAACACGAGTTCACGCCCGCGGACATCGAGGTGGCCGAACTGTTCGCCCGCCTGTCCGCCCTGTTCATCAGCCAGGCGATGCTCAACACCCGCCTGCGCGGTCAGGCCGCCGAGATCGCCCGGAACAACGCCACACTGGCCTACCTCGCCGACGTCCATCACCGGCTGACCAGCGCGGTGCTCGAGGGTGCCAACATCCACCGCGTCGTCGAGCTTCTGTCGGAGCTGTCAGCCAAGCCTGTGGTCCTCTACAACAACTCGTTCGACGTGCTCGCCTGGTCCGCGCCGGACGCGCTGAAGCTCACCGCTCCCCCGGTGATGAGCGAGAAGGTGCGGGCCACCGCCTCGGTGCGTCAGGCACTCGCCGAACTGTCGGTGAGCACGCCGTCGGCCATCGTGCCCGCGCAGCTGGCCGTCGGCCTCGGTCGTCGGCATCTCATGTGCCGCATGGTGATCGAGGGCAAGCAGACCGGCTTCCTCGGCATCGTCGAGGTGGGCCGCAGCCTGGAGGCGCTCGACGCCAACATCGCCGAACGCGGCGCCACCGTCCTGGCGCTCCAGATGCTCTCCGAGCGTCGGCAGATCGAGACCGAGGGTCAGGCGCGCGACGATTACCTCTCCGATCTACTGCGCAACAGCCGCGACAAGGAGCACCTGGTCCGACGAGGCCCGCAGTTCGGCATCGACCTGACCAATCCCCATGTGCTCGTTCGCTTCGCCGTCGACGACGCGACCGACAGGCTGACGGCGTCGGCGATTCAGTCCCTGGTCACGCGCACCTTCGCCTCGGTCATGTCCATCTCCCCGCCACCGGCCGTCCGGCTGCCCGGGGCGGTCATCGTGATGGTCCGCCTGGAATCCGACGACCTCGACGAGGTCGGGCACGTCCGCGACCACGTGTCGACGATCCGCGATCGACTCTCCGGCGACCTCTCACTCGGGGCGACCCTGATCTCCGGGATCTGTCGCACCCCGGTCGACTATCCCCACGCTCATCGCGACCTGCGCGAGATGGGCTCGGTGGCAAAGTCTTTCGGTTGGGACGAGCGGGTCATGACGCTAGACGAGCTCGGCTTGTTCCGGGTGATCGTGTCCAGCGGCCACGTCAAGGAGGCCCTGCACTTCGCGCACTCCTTCGTCGCGCCGGTACGACAGCACGACGACGGCACCCTCCTCGCCACCTGGCGCGCCTTCGTGGCCGCCGACGGCAAGGTGCAGGCGACCGCGTCGGCGCTGGACGTCCACGAGAACACCATCCGGTACCGCCTTGGCCGGATCAAGGAGATCGCCCGTCGCGATCCGACGTCGCTGGACTGCCTGCTGTCGGCGAAGATGGCCTTCCAGGTCCTGGATCTCGCAGGTCAGTGAACTGCGTCGATGCCGGTTGGAGATTCCTCCAACAGATCAGCACGACGACGGTTCTCCGCGAGGCGGACACGCCATAGGTTCGTCTCATGGCCCACAGCACGATCCCCGACCGTCCTGCTCCCGCCGACCCCATCCCGGTGGACATCGCAGCGCTGACGGCGTGGATGGACGAGCAGGGCCTCCCCACCGGTGACACCACCGAGCTCCGGCCGCTGCACGGCGGTACCCAGAACATCATGGTGATCGTCAGCCGCGGCGGACGTGAGTACGTCCTGCGGCGCGGGCCCCGGCACCTGCGCCCGCAGTCGAACGCCGCGATCGCCCGCGAGATGACCCTGCTGTCGGCCCTGAGCTCGACGGAGGTCGCGCACCCGCGTTTCGTCGCCGGCACCACCGATCCCGACGTCCTCGGCGCGACCTTCTTCCTGATGGAGCCGGTGCACGGGTTCAACGCCGCCGATGCGCTGCCGGCCCCGTACGCCGCGACAGCCGAAGGACGCGAGGCCATGGGTTACGCCCTCGTCGACGCACTCGCCGGACTGGCGGCGGTCGACCACTCCGTCATCGGCCTCGACGACTTCGGCAAACCGGACGGCTTCCTCGAACGGCAGGTGCCCCGGTGGCTCGCCGAACACGAGCGGTACGCCGCCACACCGGGATATCGGGGCGGAGCATTCCCCGATCTGGATCGGATCGCCGGTTGGCTCGAGGACAACCGTCCCGGCCACTTCCGACCCGGACTGTTGCACGGCGACTACCACGTGGCGAACGTCCTCTACGATCACCGCGCTCCCCGGGTCGCGGCCATCGTCGACTGGGAGATGGCAACCGTCGGCGATCCGCTGCTCGATCTCGGTGTGCTGCTGGCGATCTGGCCCGACGACCCGCTGCAGTCCGATCTCTACGAGAGCGCCCTCGGACGCGCCGGCAACCTGCCGAGCCGGTCCGCGATCGTCGCCCGCTACGCGGAGCGTTCCGACCGGGATCTCGACGCACTGGACTGGTACACCGTTCTCGCGAGCTTCAAACTCGGCATCATCCTCGAGGGCACCTACGCCCGGTCATGTGACGGCAAGGCGCCCCGCGACGTCGGTGAACGGCTGCACCGCTACGCCGACGGTCTGTTCGTCCGCGCACGCGGGATCATCGCCGGCGCCTGACCCGCCGCACATCGCCGGCGCTTCCCCACCCCACCCGTACTCGTCAACGATCCCCCACAGAAACGGAGCACACCACCATGGCCTGGGATTTCTCCACGGAACCCGAATTCCAGAAGAAGCTCGACTGGATGAAGGATTTCGTCCGTACCGAGGTCTTCCCGCTCGAGACCCTCGATCTCGACTGGGATCAACTGCGCAAGGCGATCGCCCCGCTACAGGAAGAGGTCAAGGCGAACGACCTGTGGGCCGCACACCTCGACCCGGAACTCGGTGGACAGGGATACGGCCAGGTGAAGCTGGGCCTGATGCAGGAGATCCTGGGTTCCACACCGTACGGTCCGCTCGTGTTCGGCTGCCAGGCACCGGATTCCGGCAACTGCGAGATCCTCGCCGCGGTCGGCACCGAGGAGCAGAAGAAGCGGTGGCTCGAACCGCTGCTCGCCGGCGAGTACTATTCCTCGTTCGCGCTGACCGAACCCGACAACGCCGGCGCCGATCCCACCAACCTCACCACCACCGCGGTCCGCGACGGGGACGAGTGGGTTCTCAACGGCCACAAGTGGTTCATCAGCAATGCAGCCACCGCCGACTTCATGATCGTCGTCGCCGTCACCGATCCCGACGCCGAACGCCACCGTCGCACATCGCAGTTCATCATCCCGATCGACGCACCGGGTCTCGACGTGGTCCGCGACATCGGTTCGGTCGAGAATCCCCGGCCGCGCCCGCACACCTACGGTTCGCACTGCGAGGTGGTGCTGCGTGACGTCCGGGTCGACGACACGGCGCTGCTCGGCAATCGGGGCGACGGCTTCCTGATCGCCCAGAAACGACTGGGCCCCGGCCGGATTCACCATTGCATGCGCTGGATCGGTCAGGCGAGTCGCGCATTCGACATGATGTGCGAACGCGCCACCTACCGGTACGCCCACGGATCGGTCCTCGCCGACAAGCAGACGGTCCGCAACTTCATCGCCGACTCCGCGGCCGAGATCCAGGCCCTCCGTCTGATGACGCTGCATGCCGCGTGGCGCATCGACGAGGAGGGCACGGCCGCCGCCCGCAAGGACATCGCGCACATCAAGTTCTTCGGCGCCAAGATCCTGCACGACGTCATCGACCGCGCGCTCCAGGTCCACGGCTCACTCGGCTACAGCGCGGACCTGCCGCTGGAGTCCATGTACCGCGCGGCACGCGCCGCGCGTCTCTACGACGGCCCCGACGAGGTGCACCGCGACAGCGTCGCCCGCCAGTACCTCAAGGGATACACACGACCGGCCGACGACCGGCCGACCGAGCACATCCCCACCCGGCGCGAGGCCGCCCGGCATCGCTTCGCCGAATTGCTCGCCGAACAGCCCTGAACGCACCCTGCTCGTCCCCTCCTCCGAACCAGAAAGCGAACACGTATGTCTCTCAACGGAAAAACTGCCATCGTCACCGGCGCCGCACAGGGTATCGGTCAGGCCACGGCCATCCGACTCGCCGCGGACGGCGCCCATGTGGTCGCCGCCGACATCCAGGACTGCGAGGTCACCCTCAAGGAGATCGCCGAGGCCGGCGGCTCCGCGGAGGCGGTCCGCCTCGATGTCCGCGTCGCCGACGACTGGGCGGCCACGGTGGAGCAGATCACCGCCTCACAGGGCTCGATCGACTTCCTGGCCAATGTGGCCGGCGTGGTCAACATGATCAGCGAGGACACCGTCGTCGGCCTCACCGAGGAAGCATGGGACGTCGTCGTCGGCACCGACCTCAAGGGCGTGTGGCTCGGCATGCGAGCGGTCATCCCCGGCATGATCGAGAACGGTGGTGGCCGCATCGTCAACATCTCGTCGATGGCCGCGCTTCGGGGTCTGCCCAACCTGGCGTCGTATTCGGCGGCCAAGGGCGGCGTCGTGGGCCTCACCAAGCAGGCCGCCTACGAGTACGGCCCGCACAACATCCTGATCAACGCCATCGCACCGGGCACCATCGACACCCCGATCCTGGCCGACATCACCGAGGAGATGCGGCAGGCGAATGCCAACGCGCACATCGTGCGTCGGCTGGGCCGCCCGTCGGAGATCGCCTCGATGGTCGCCTATCTCATGCGTGAGGGCGACTTCCTGACCGGCGAGATCTACCCGGTCGACGGCGGCTGGTCGGCCAAGGGCAACTTCTGAGAGGAGATCTCAGTCGCGCAGCTCGATGCCATGAGCGGCCACGGCGTCGAGCAGCGCCGTCGGGCGATCGGCCGGCGGCACATCGTGCACGAGCGCGAAGGAACACCCCAGCGCACGCGCACCGCCGTCGGCCTTCTCGCTGTCCCCGACCATGAGCACGTCGCCGGCCGGCACGCCGATCGGGTCGAGGGCGGCGCGGAAGAGGCGCGGTTCGGGTTTGATCGCGCCGACCTCATAGGAGAGCGCGTAGGCGTCCACGAGGTGGTCGATGCCGTGCAGGGCAAGGACTTTGCGCAGATCGAAGGCGATGTTGCTGACGATGCCGATCGGCACCCCGGTGTCCGCGAGACGCGTCAGCACCTCGACGGTGTCGGCGAACGGCACCCACGATTCCGGGTCGAGGACCCGGTCGTAGAGCGAGTTGGCGTGACCGGCGTTGCTCATCCCGACCGTGCGCAGCAGGGCGAGGTACCCGACCCGGTGCAATTCCGGATCGAGATCCCTTCGCTCCCAAGCGGTCCGGTCGTCGCCCTCGATACCCTCGGGCAGTCCGACCGGCGCGACCATGCGGCGGATGATGTCCGCCTGCCGCTCCGGGACGAACGCCTCGCCCGCATCGTCGAGGAGATCGACGAACCAGTCGTCGCGCGCCTCGAAGCGGAACAGGGTGCCGGAGAAGTCGAACAGGACCGCCCGCGGAGTGCTGGCCCTGTCCACGAGATCGGGGGTCATGCGCCGGCGGCGGCGACGACATCGGCGAGGCGACGGGCGACCGTGCCCGCCTGCTCCGCGGTGCCGGCTTCCACCATCACCCGGACGAGCTGTTCGGTTCCGGAGGGACGCAACAGAACTCGTCCCGATTCGCCCAGTTCGGCCTCGGCGTCGACGACGGCCTGCTTGACCGACTGCGACTCCGCGACTGCGTGTTTGTCGGCGACGCGGACGTTGATGAGCTCCTGCGGCAGCACCGTCACGATGCCGGACAGGTCGGCCAGTCGCGACGAGGTGGCCGCCATGCGGGCCATGATCATCAGGCCGGTGAGGATGCCGTCGCCGGTGGTTCCCGATCCCGGGACCACGATGTGGCCGGACTGCTCACCGCCGAGGGAGTACCCGCCGCGACGCAGCTCCTCCACCACGTAGCGGTCGCCGACGGCCGTGGTACGCACCGTGATTCCCGCCTCGCGCATCGCGATGTGCAGGCCGAGGTTGCTCATGACGGTGGCGACGAGGACGTTCTCGTGCAGACGGTTCTTGTCGGCGAGCGATGTCGCCAGGATCGCCATGATGGCGTCGCCGTCGACGATCTGACCGGTGGAATCCACTGCGAGGCAACGATCGGCGTCGCCGTCGTGGGCGAGACCGAGATCGGCGCCGTGCTCGAGGACGGCGGCCTGCAGCTTGTCCATGTGGGTGGAACCGCAGTCGGCGTTGATGTTCAGGCCGTCGGGATCGGCGTGGATCGTGATGACCTTGGCACCGGCGTCGGCATAGGCCAGCGGCGCGAGTTGCGACGCGGCGCCGTGTGCGCAGTCGACCACGACCGTCAGACCGTCCAGACGCTCGTCGACGGCCTGGGCCAGGTGCCGCCGGTAGCGGTCTCCCGCGTCCGGTGCGTCGAGAACACGACCGACCGCCGCACCGATGGGCCGGACGAAGTCGTCGTCCATCGCCGCTTCGATACGGTCCTCGACCTCGTCGTCGAGCTTGTGCCCGCCGGCGGAGAAGAACTTGATCCCGTTGTCGGGCATGGGGTTGTGCGACGCGGAGATCATCACGCCGAAGTCGGCGTGGTAGTCCGCGGTCAGGAAGGCGACCGCCGGGGTGGGCACGGTGCCGACGCGGATGGCGTCGACGCCGGTCGCGGCGAGTCCCGCGCACACGGCGGCTTCCAGCATCTCGCCGGAGGCTCGTGGGTCGCGACCGACCACCGCACGCGGGCGGCGCGAGTGATCGTCGGACAGGTCTTCGAAAACGACCGCGGCGGCCGAGGCCAGGCGCAACGCGAGCTCGGGAGTGAGCTCGGCGTTGGCCAGGCCTCGGACGCCGTCGGTACCGAAAAGGCGTGCCAAGATCAGCGCTTGGAGTACTGCGACGCCTTGCGGGCCTTCTTGAGGCCGTACTTCTTGCGCTCGACCGCACGCGGGTCACGGGTGAGGAAGCCGGCCTTCTTCAGGGCGGGGCGATCATCCGGGGTGACCTCGATGAGGGCACGAGCGATGGCGAGACGCAGCGCACCGGCCTGGCCCGAGGGGCCGCCGCCGACGAGCTTGGCGTAGATGTCGAACGACTCGGTGCGCTCGACGGTGACCAGCGGAGCCTTGATGAGCTGCTGGTGCACCTTGTTGGGGAAGTACTCCTCCAGCGAACGGCCGTTGAGCTTGAACTCACCGGTGCCCGGCAGCAGGCGAACGCGGACGACGGCTTCCTTGCGGCGGCCGACGGTCTGGATCGGACGGTCGATCACTACCGGCTCGCGAACCTCTTCGACAGCGGCAGCGGTGTCGTAATCGTCGGCAGCGGCCTCGACGGCCTCCACGGCCTCAACGACCTCGACAGCTTCTTCGACGGCCTCGACGGCCTCGTTGATGTTCTCGTTGGTCACTGGGCCACCTGCTTGATCTCGAAGGGAACGGGGCGCTGAGCCGCGTGCGGATGGTTCGGGCCTGCGTAGACCTTCAGCTTCGAGGCCATCGCACGGCCGAGCTTGTTCGAGGGCAGCATGCCCTTGATGGCCTTCTCGATGACGCGCTCGGGGAAGGTCTCGAGCAGCTCGGCGGTGGTGCGGGACTTCAGGCCACCGGGATGCCCCGAGTGGGTGTAGTTCAGCTTGCGCTCGGCCTTGTTGCTGGTCAGCGCGACCTTCTCCGCGTTGATGATGACGACGAAGTCGCCACCGTCCATGTGCGGGGCGTAGGTCGGCTTGTGCTTGCCGCGGAGCAGGTTCGCGCTCTGCACGGCCAGCCGGCCGAGCACCACGTCGGTGGCGTCGATGACGTGCCACGTACGCGTGATGTCACCGGCCTTCGGGGTGTAGGTAGGCACAGTTGGTCCTCAACTCTTGTCTTGTGGGTGCTGGTCGGATGTACGGCGGAGGTTCTTCCCGGCGACCAGTGGGGACCCGGGCCTCTTCTGCCTGTGCACGCGTGTATGCGACAGGCGCCGAGCACCAGCGATCCAGGTTACGCGACCGTGCAGGTCAGGGTCAAAACGCCGAGCCGACCCGTCACGCTCGTCCCCTACTGCCCCACCCGTACCGATCTGACGGCCTCCGCGCATTCGCGGTCCACAGATTCGGCGGCCGTCCCGGCCTGACACCCGATCGACACCTGCAGACCGTCGTCGACGATGACATACCAGCGGATGGCGCTGCCCGACGCCGGCGCCTCCCGGTAGCTGATGACGTCGCGTCCGGCGTAGCGGGTGTCCGCGGAGAACTCGGTGACGACGTCGTCGCCCCGCTGGTCGATGCGATTACGCAGACTCGTGGCGACGGACTGCCGGGTCGACCCGTCGCGCAGCTCGGTCAGGACCGCGATGATCCGCCGGCCGTCGTCGGCGGAGACGAACACGGCGCGGGTCGTGGTCGGGTCGTCGGTGGTGTCGCCGCTCGGGGTGTCCTGCCCGGACTCCCGCCAGTTCCCGGGAACCGACAGCGTGGCGCGGCCGACCGCGACCTCGGCAGCAGCGGGCGCGGGGTCGTCCCGCTGCCACCACCCGACCCCGAAGGCGACGGCGACGACCACCACCGCCGCGGCCGCAGCACCGGCCAGCACACGACGGCTGCGTCGCCTCGACGCGTCCGGCGCCGGCATCGCGGGCCCGTCGGCCACCGGCACGGCGTCGTCGGCGACACCACCGGTCCGGCGGCCCAGACGGACGAGAAGGTCGCGGTCCACCGGCACGACACGGCCCGCGATCGCGTGCGCGGCGACCAGCTCTGTCGCCGCCGCCACCTCCCGCGGATCGTCACCGTCGACGAAGACGGCTTCGACCGCGTCGTCGATGATCGAGAGCCCCTCGGCCTCCCGGTCCCCCGGCTCGATCACCCCACTGCGCTCGATGTCCCAGCCCTGGGGGTGTCGCCGCACGATCTGCACATCCCACGCAGCCGGGCGTGGACGGGCGGGATCGTGGGGCGGTTCCGGGAGGTGCGTGGTCTCCACGACGGCACAGCGCCGCACGGTGATGTCGGCGTGGCTGCGCGCGATGAGGACCGCACGCGGGAGAAGCGTCAGTGGCGCCTGGCCCGCCCTCCGCCCTCCGGCATCGGCCAGCGACGACGCGCGCCGGTGTCCCCAGGTACTCGGATGCCCGACGATCAGCGGCCGGCCCGGATCCGAGGCGTGGACACCCATCTCGTCGAACGCCTGCTGCCACGCCTGCCGCAGGTGCCGGCGCCGGCCGTCGAGCACGACCGTCATCTCGTCGACCGCGAGGAGCAGCGGGCGCAGATCGCGGTCAGGGCACCTGAGCCCGGTGACCGGATCCCAGATCCGTGGCTGCCCGAACGCGAGGTCGACGACCGTCGGACGGCGTCGGCTCACCCCGCTCCTGCCCGTACCCGTGTCGTCCAAGGCAGATCCGTCGCTAGTCGTCGGCCGGTAGGTGGGCGACCTGGATCATCTCCTGCGGACGCACCCGCGAGACGAGTTCACCGCGTCCGGGCACCAGCCGCTGCATGCGGCTGCGTCCGGTGATGAAACCTTCGTCGCGGTCGCCGCTCATCAGCAGGATGTCGGACGACAGGTCCTTCAGCCGCGCGATCACGGGATCGAACATCGCCCGGCCGAGGCCGCCGGATCGACGCGCCAGGACGATGTGGAAACCGATGTCCCGGGCGTGCGATGCGTACTCGATGACCGGCAGCAACGGATTGCCCGACGACGTTGCCACCATGTCGTAGTCGTCCACCACGAGGTACACCTCCGGCTTGCCGACCAACCACGAACGCTCCCGCAGCTGCTGAACGGTCACATCGTTCGGGGGCATGCAGTCCTTGAGATATGCCGCCAGCTGGTTCATCAGCGTCATGGCATTGTCGTGCGAGCTGGCATATCCGGCGAGGTGATCGCCGTCGACCACACCGAGCATCGTGCGGCGGTAGTCGATGAACGCGATCTTCACCTGCTCCGGGGTGCCGCCGGCGACGAGGCCGCGAACGATCGCGCGCAGCACGTTCGTCTTTCCGTGCTCGACGTCGGCGAACACCATGAAGTGAGGCTGCGCGTCGAAGTCGAGCACCACCGGGGCCAGCTCCAGTTCGCCGACGCCGATCGCGACCTGGTTCAGCGACAACGTGACCCCGGCCGCGGCCAGCCCGTTCTGAACGGCCGACATCGCGATCTCGGTGCTCAGCTTGCGGACCGGCAGCGCCGAACGGCCCGGGTACGCGGCGGCGAGTTTCTCCGCCGAGGCCGCAACACCGGCGGGCAGCGACTCGGCGCTGCTGACCGGGTCGAGGCGCGGCAGGGCGATGAGCATGTGGAGCTCCTCCGCGGTGAGACCCCGACCGGGACGGTTCTGCGGGACGCCCGCAGCGGCGCGGCGACTCATCTCGGAGTCCGACGGGTCGCCGAGGCGCAGTTCGATGCGCGTACCCAGGAGGTCTCGGACCGCCGGGCGGATCTCGGCCCACCGCGAGGCGCTGACGATCACGTGCACGCCGAAAGACAACCCCTGAGAGACAATCGTGGTGATCTGCTCCTCGAGCGACTCGAGTTCGGAACGCAGCACGCTGATGCCGTCGAGCACGAGGAAGACGTCGCCGAACCGGTCGGTGGCCAACGGATCGTCGGGCGCGAGGGTCCCGGAGGCGAACCAGGCCGCACGGCGGGCCCGGTAATCACGCATCGACTCGACGCCGAGACGGCCGAACAACAGCTCCCGTGCCCGGACTACCGCCCCGACCTCGGCGACGGTGCGGCGGACGGCATCCATGTCGCCGCGGGACGCCACCGAACCAACATGTGGGAGACCGGCGAGGCCGGCGAGACTGCCGCCGCCGAAGTCCAGGCAGTAGAACTGCACCTGTTCCGGCGTGTGCGTGGCCGCCGCGGCCATGATGATCGTGCGCAGCGTCGTCGATTTACCCGACTGCGGGCCACCGACCACGGCCACGTTGCCGGCCGCGCCCGCCAGGTCGATGACGAGGGGGTCGCGGCGCTGGTCGTAGGGGCGATCGACCAGACCGATGGGCAAGGCCAGGTTGCCGGGGACCGTCGGCTTGATCCAGTCGCGTGCTCCCACCAGGTGTTCCACGGTCGGCGAATCGTCGAGCGGGTCCAGCCAGACCCGGTGAGCCGGCGGGCCGGAGCCCTCCATGCGACCGATGATGGTCTGCATCAGCGTCGGCACCGACACCGAGGTCGGCTCGAAGTCGGCGGGCGCGGCGTCGAGGGAAGGCGGCTCCTCGTCGAGCAGGCTCGCCGCCTGATCGAGCAGCGACCGCGGGGAACCCTCGTCCAGCGGGACCGGCAGCGCGGTGAAGACCTTGAGGTTCCCGAGTCGCGGTATCCCCGACGTCATGGTGTCCGAGGTGTCTGAGGCCACGGCCGGCGAATAGTACGGACCCGAGACATACGAGGTGTTGAACCGGACCGGGTCGTCCGAGTCGCATTTCAGGTAGGCCGAACCGGGCACGCTAGGTAGGTGGTAGGCGTCGGGGACACCGAGTACCGACCGGGATTCGTTGGCGGAGAAGGTTTTCAGGCCGATTCGATACGACAGGTGGGAGTCGAGCCCACGGAGCTTGCCCTCCTCGAGACGTTGCGAGGCCAGCAGCAGGTGGATGTGCAACGAGCGGCCCAGGCGACCGATCGCGACGAAGAGTTCGGCGAAATCCGGTTTCTGCGAGAGCAGTTCGGAGAACTCGTCGACGACGATGAACAGGGCGGGCAGCGGTTCGAGGCGCACACCCGAGGCGCGGGCACGTTCGTAGTCGGCGACGTTGGCGTAGTTGCCCGCCGCACGCAGGACCTCCTGGCGGCGATTCATCTCGCCCGACAACGCATCCTTCATGCGGTCGACCATCGACAGTTCCTGCTCGAGGTTGGTGATGATCGCCGCGACATGCGGTGTGGACTCGAGCCCGAGGAAGGTCGCGCCGCCCTTGAAGTCGACGAGGACCAGGTTCAGCTCGGTCGGCGAATGCGTGGCCAGCATGGCGAGGACGAGGGTCCGCAGGAACTCCGACTTGCCGGAACCCGTCGCACCGATACAGAGGCCATGGGGTCCCATGCCACCGTGGGCGCTCTCCTTGATGTCGAGTTCGACCGGCGCGCCGCTCGGGGTGTATCCGATCGGCACCCGCAGACGTTCACGACCGGTGCGTCCGCGCCAGGCCGTGGCCGGGTCGAAACGGGCGGCGTCGTCGATGCCGAGGAGGGCGGGCAGGCCCGGATCGGTCGAGGTGGCCTCCGATTCCAGGTTCGCCAGGGTGGCCGCCGTCGCCAGCCGGTACCGGGCCATGCGGCGTGCGATCGCCTCCGCCTCGGCGATCGTCAGCGAGTCCATGTCCGCGAATTCCTCGACGCCCGCGACGCTCCGGGCCGAGACCTTCCCCCCGCGCACCACGAGTTGCAGGCCGCGCCGGGCCGCGAGACCGTCCGGCGGTGCCGTCAGGTCGAGGACGGTCACGCCCTCCATGCCCGCGGAGCTGAGGATGCGCTCGTCGCCGGCGACGTAACCGTCGTCGATGACGACCACCAGGTGGGCGCGGTTCCCGTTCGGCGGCGCCGACCTGCTGAACCGACCACGCTCCAGCAGGTCGGCGGCCAGCGCGTTCTCGAGATCGGCGAGCGTCGGATAGATCATCCGCATCGGCCCGATACCGTCGCGCAGCGTCGGATGCCCTACGTGCGGAAGCCATTTCGCCCAGTCCCAGGCTTCGCCGGCGGGGTCGCCGGTGACGATGCCGATGTGGAGGTGGTCGGGGCCGTGGAAGGCGCAGAGTTCGACGATCATCGAACGGACCAGTTCGCGGGTCTCCTGCCGGGCACCCTCGATGTTGATCGCCGGGAAGCCGCGGAGCGAGATCGACCGGGGCAGGCTGTACACCGCGGAATGGGTCCGCACGAAGCGACGCAGGGCCACCATCGACACCGGCTCGATGTCCTCGAGCGGGCCGGTCTCCGGCGGCATCAGCCGCGTCGCGAGGCGTTGGACGCCGACTCCCACACGCACATGGGCGAAGTCGTTGTCGGCGGGGCGTCGCTCCCACATCCGCCGGCTGCCGACGACGTCGAGCAGCGCGTGCGGATCGGGATGACTCCAGGTGCGGGCGGCGCGCTGGTTCTCCACGGTGTCGAAGACCTGGGCGCGCAACTGGCCGAGGTAGCGGAAGTAGTCCTTGCGCTCCTCGTTGAGTTCCGCGGCGCGCTTGCCGCCGCCGCGCCCACCGGCGGCGAACATGCCGAACATCGACATGAGCATCATCAGCGGGAACATCATGAACAGCGGATTGGTCAGGATGTTGCGGCCACCGGTGACCATCATCAGCGCGATCATGCCGACGACGGCGACGATCATCACCACCGGCAGCAGCTTCATGAGCAGGTTGCCGGGCACCACGCGCGGGACGTCCGGCGGCGCCTGGATGTTGACCTCGCCGCCCGGCATTCGAGGCGGCGTGATGCGTGGCCGACGCACGAATCCCTCAGTGGTCGTGACCACTCGATCCCCCCTGACACCTCGAGCTGTGTATCCCCGGGCGGGCGAACCCGCTGAAGTTGGCTATGTTAGCTGCTGAAACCTGGGGGAGGATTGACCTGTATGTCACCTGTGGACGGATTCGCGCCGGGACACCCGACGACCGCCGCGGACGGCAGTGGCGGTGACCGTCGACGCGCGGACACCGCAATCGAGCCGCAGCTCGTACGTGTTTCGGTGCTGGGCGGCAACACCCAACTCGACGTCGGACTGCCCGCGGGCATCCCGATCGCCGGACTCATCGGTGACCTCGTCGCACAGATCGAGTCGCGCAACCCCAACCGTCACGACCCGGACGACCCCGACTCGGATTCCCGCGGCCGCGGCCGCCCGCACGACCGGCAGAACCGCTGGACCCTGGCCCTGGTCGGTCAGGAACCGCTGGCCCTGCACCGCTCGCTGTCGGAGTCGGGAATCCGCGACGGCGACCTTCTCCTGCTGACCTCCACCCGGACGGGTGAGTCGCCGATCCTGTTCGACGACGTGGTCGATGCCGTTGCGCGACTGAACGAATCCCAGTTCATGAGCTGGACCGCGACCTCGGCGAGGTATGTGGGTCATGCACTGGCCCTGGTCGCGGCGGTCGCCGCGGCGGCGGGGCTCGCCGCGAGTCGACTCGACAGCGGCGCACTGTGGCCCGCGGGAGGATCCGGGCTGGCGGTGATCGGACTGATCACCGCGGCCACGATCGTCGCGCGCTACTACCGGGATCAGCTCAGCTCGACGATCCTCTCGGTCTGCGCGGCGCCGATGGCATTCGTGACCGGCATGATCCTCACGCCCGGTTCCTTCGGTGCCGCGCATCTGACCCTCGGATTCGCGCTGACCCTGGCCACGGCGGTCATCACCTACCGGATGACCGCGGTCGGTGCGACCGCCCACAGTGCGGTGACCAGCGCCGCACTCGTCGGCGTCCTGGGATGTGGTGCCCGAATGCTCATCGACGCCGACGTCGCGGAGGTCGCGGCCGTCGTCGCGGCGGTGGGTCTGCTGCTGATCGGACTCTCCCCACGACTGACGATCCTGCTCGCCAAACTGCCGTTGCCGCCGGTCCCCACCGCGGGCGCGGCCATCGACGTCAAGGACATCGAACCGCAGCCGTCGATCGAGGGAATCGGCGCGATCGGGGCCACGGCACTGCCGAAGGCCGATGCGCTGGAACGTCGCTCATACATCGCCAACGCGTACCTGACCGGCATCATCGGCGGCCTCACCGGCATCGTCGCGATCTCGGCGGTGCTCACCGCCGCTCCCCTCGCCGGCTTCGAATGGAAGAACGCGGCCTACGCAGCGATCATCGGCGTGGTCCTGTGCCTGCGCGGACGGTCCCACAGCGACCTCTTCCAGGCGGCGATCCTCATCATCGGCGGCTCGCTCGTGGTGCTCACCCTGCTGGTCGGTCTGGCGTTCGGGGACGGCCGGTGGCCGATCGTGTCCTTCGCCCTGGGCAGCGTCGTCCTGATCGCCGCGCTCGTCTTCGGAGTCGTTGCGCCTCATCAGGATTTCTCCCCGGTGATGCGCCGGTGGGCGGAGATCGGCGAGTACATCCTCGTCGCGCTCATCGTCCCGCTGCTGCTGTGGTTGCTCGACCTGTACCGGATCGTCCGGGAGATCTGATGTCCCGGGCACGCACCCGGATCGCGGCGCCTCTCGCGCTGGCGCTGACCGCGACCCTGCTCGGGTTGACCTCCTCCCCCGCCGCCGCAGTCACGCCGCCGCGGGTCGACGCATCGGCACTGATCCGTTCGGCACCTGTCGCACCGCCGGAACCGACCGAGCAGAGCCATCTGTGCAACACCGCGACCCTCACCCGCAACACCGCGAATCCGACTGCCGCCCAATCGATGATGAATCTCGAGGAGGCCTGGCGCTTCAGCCGTGGCGCCGGACAGCGGGTGGCCGTCATCGACACCGGCGTGACACCGCACCCGCGACTCGGGCGCGTCACCGCGGGCGGCGACTACGTCTCGAACGGCACCGGACTCGAGGACTGCGACGCCCACGGCACCCTGGTCGCGGGCATCATCGCCGCCCGGCCGAGCACCTCGGACGCCTTCGCCGGGGTCGCGCCCGCAGCTTCGATCATCGGCATCCGCCAGTCCAGCAGCGCCTTCAAGGCCAAGAACGATCGCCGCGCCGACGACGGCGCACCGGCGGTCGGCTCGGGCTACGGTTCGGTCCGTACTCTCGCCCACGCCATCGTCCGCGCCGTCGATCTGCGCGCCACCGTCATCAACATCTCCGAGGTCGCGTGCGCGTCGGCGGCCGACAAGGTCGACGACCGCGCACTCGGGGCGGCGATCCGATACGCCTACGACCGCGACGTCGTGGTGGTGGCGGCGGCCGGCAACATCACCCGGGACGGCGCCTGCCAGAGCCAGAATCCGACGCCTCTCGCCGGCGACCCGGACGACTGGAGTGCGGTGACGACGATCGCGAGTCCCGCGTGGTACTCGCCGTACGTCCTCACCGTCGGCTCGATCGACGCCGCGACCGGCACACCGAGCGATTTCAGCCTCCACGGCCCGTGGGTGGGTGTGGCGGCACCGGGCACCGACATCGTGAGTCTCGACAGCGCGAAGGGTTCGGGCCGTCTGGTGTCGGCGCAACGGAGCGAGAACGGGCCGCTGCCGCTGATCGGGACGAGCTTCGCCGCACCCTACGTCGCCGGTACCGCAGCTCTGGTCCGGGCACGGTTCCCCGACCTGAGCGCACGGGAGGTCATGGATCGGATCGTGGCGACCGCCCACGCCCCGGGAACCGGACACGACCAGCGGATCGGTCACGGGGTCGTCGACCCGGTCTCCGCCCTGACCGCGGAACTACCCGCCGATCAGCGGGCCGGGCCGCAGTCGGCCCCGATCGCCGCACCGGCACCCCCGACGCCGCCGGACCACACCGCACGCAACGTCGCCGTCGCGGGGGCGGGTGTCAGCGCCGCGCTCATCGCGACCGTGCTGGCGATCGCGCTGCCCCACCGTCGGGTGCGCAAGCTCGACCCCGACGAGTTCTGATCAGACAGATTCTGATCAGCTGGTGGTACGCGCGGGCCGCAACTCGCGCGGCAGCGCGAAGGTCAGTGTCTCGTTGGCGGTGTTGACGGTGTCCACCGTGTCGTAGCCGCGTTCGGCGAGGAAGTCGAGCACGCCGCGGACGAGGACCTCGGGCACCGACGCACCGGAGGTGACGCCCACCGTGCTCACGCCCTCGAGCCAGACATCGTCGATCTCGCGCGCGTAGTCGACCAGGTGGCCGGCCCTGGCGCCGGCCTGTAGGGCCACCTCGACCAGGCGAACCGAGTTCGACGAGTTCTTGGAACCGACGACGATGACGAGATCGCAGTCGGGGGCCATCGCCTTGACGGCGACCTGCCGGTTCTGGGTGGCGTAACAGATGTCGTCGCTGGGCGGATCGTTGAGCAGCGGGAACTTCTCGCGCAGGCGCCTCACCGTCTCCATGGTCTCGTCGACCGAGAGCGTGGTCTGCGACAGCCAGACCAGCTTCGACTCGTCACGCACGGTCACCGAGTCCACACTGTCCGGGCCGTCCACCAGCTGGATGTGCTCGGGCGCCTCACCGGCCGTCCCCTCGACCTCCTCGTGGCCCTCGTGGCCGATCAGGAGGATGTCGTAGTCGTCGCGGGCGAACCGCTTGGCCTCCTGGTGCACCTTCGTCACCAGCGGACAGGTCGCGTCGATGGTCTTCAGGTTGCGTTCCGCGGCGGTCGCATGGACCTGCGGTGAGACACCGTGTGCGGAGAACACGACGATCGCCCCCTCCGGCACCTCGTCGGTCTCCCCCACGAAGATCGCCCCGCGATCCGCCAGGGTCTCGACCACGTGGCGGTTGTGCACGATCTCCTTGCGGACATAGACGGGAGCGCCGTGCTTGTCGAGAGCACGCTCGACCGTCTCCACCGCGCGGTCGACACCCGCGCAGTAGCCGCGAGGTTCGGCGAGCAGGACACGCTTCGTGACAGACATGCTTCCAGGGTACGGGTTACAGACGGGTGCCCGTGATGGCAGAGTGTTGGCATGCATCGCGCACCCTACCCGGCCCGTATCGCCGCAGGTCTGATCGTCACCGCCCTCGAGGAGACGCGCAAGCTTCCCGCGCTGTTCGTCACCCTCCCGATGACCGCGGTCAGCCAGACCCTGCAGGCAGGTATGCGGGCCCAGCAGAACATCGCCGAACTCGCCATCAAGGGCGACGCCGTCCTGGAGATGATCTTCGACAAGCCCAGCGAGCAGCCCGAGTGGGCCCGCTTCGACGAGGATGACGTCGAGACCCCGGCCCCCGACGCCGACGCCCACGCCGGCGACGTACCGATCGAGACGCCCGCGAAGCCCGCCAGGCCGTCCACGAAGGCCACCACCATCGACGACGAGATCGAGGCCGCCGCCGACGGCAACGACCCGGGCGACCAGCCCGCCGATGCCACGGATACCACCGCCGCACCGCCGCGTGCCGATGCCGGCCGTTTCGCGCTGTACAGCTCCGCGCCCGAAGACGTCCTGGACGCCGCGGAGACGCCGGCGACCCCGGCCCCGGCGTCGAAGAACGGCTCGACGCCCGAGATCGTCGAACTCATCGACTACGACACGCTGACCCTGGCACAGTTGCGGGCACGTCTTCGGGCGGTCGGCACCGACGACCTCACCAGCCTCGTCGACTACGAGAAGTCGAACCGCGGTCGCGCACCGTTCGTCACGATGCTCGAGAACCGGATCGCCTCGCAGAACAAGCGCTCCACCGAGGCGTGAGCGGGACCTCGCCGAATTCGGCCGAGAATCCGTGGCCGGTACGGACGGTCAACACGAAGATCGCCGACTGGATACACCGATTGGGCCAGATCTGGGTGGAGGGTCAGGTCACCCAGATCAGCCGGCGCCCCGGCACCCGCACGGCCTTCCTCACCCTGCGGGACCCGGCCGCCGACATCTCCATATCGGTGACGTGCAGCCCGGATCTGTTGACGCGCACCGAGGTTCCGCTGACCGACGGCAGCCACGTGGTCGTCCTCGGCCGCCCGAGTTATTACACGGGCCGCGGCACGGTGTCGTTGCGGATCAGCGACATCCGTCCGGTCGGGGTCGGCGAACTGCTGCTGCGGATCGAACGCCTCCGTCAGCTGCTGGCCGCCGAGGGGTTGTTCGACAGCCGGCTCAAACGTCCGCTGCCGTTCCTGCCCCGCGCCATCGGGCTGATCAGCGGGCGGGCCAGTGCCGCCCAGCACGACGTGGTCAGCGTCGCCACCAGCCGGTGGTCGGCCGTGCGCCTGGACATCCGTGAGGCACCCGTGCAGGGCCCGACGGCGGTGGCACGGATCCTGACCCACCTCGCCGACCTCGACGCCCACCCCGACGTCGAGGTGATCATCATCGCCCGCGGCGGCGGCAGCGTCGAGGATCTGCTGCCGTTCTCCGACGAGGCGCTGTTGCGGGCGGTCTCGCGGTGTCGGACGCCGGTGGTCAGCGCGATCGGGCACGAGCCCGACAATCCGCTGCTCGACCTCGTCGCCGACCTGCGTGCGGCCACCCCGACCGACGCCGCCAAGCGAGTGGTGCCCGACGTCGAGGCCGAACTCGCCGGGATCGACGACCTGCGCCGGCGTAGCGCTCAGGCGTTGCGCAACTGGGTGCGCCGCGAGACCGGGGTGATCGACGGACTGCGGCGACGTCCGGTCCTCGCCCGGCCGGGCGTGATCGTCGACCAGGAGTCCGCGAACGTGGCCGAGCTGGTGCGTGCCCTGCGGCGCGACGTCCTACGCCACGTCGACACCGAGGACCGGCGCCACGAGCACCTCGCGGCCCGGCTCTCGACCCTGGGCCCGGCCCAGACCCTCGCGCGTGGCTACGCGGTCGTGCAACGAACCGACACCGACGTGACCCACGTCGTCAGCACTCTCGACGATCTGCCGGCGGGCGCCGAACTACGCATCCGCGTCGCCGACGGCGCGGCGAGGGCCACCGTCACCGCCACCGAGGCACCCACATCCACGTCCACGGACGACGAAGGAGATTCGTGAGCACCGACGAGGAGTACACACCGGTCACCGAACTCGGATACGAGGAGGCGCGCGACGAACTCGCCGACATCGTCAGCACACTCGAGCACGGTGGCCTCGATCTCGACACCTCACTGGCCCTGTGGGAACGGGGCGAGGCGCTCGCGACTCGCTGCGAAGAACATCTCCGCGGCGCGCGTGAACGCATCGAAACCGTGATCGCACAGAAGAATTCGGCCGACGACGACGATGAGTGACCTCAGTCGAAGTCGACGAGGACCCGCTGGTCGACCGCGGACACCCGCGACCGCTCGGCGGCTCGAACCGGACCATCGGTGAGCACCAGCGGTTCCCGGCGGCCGGCCGGTGGGTCGACTCGCACGCACGGCACGCTGATGACCTGACCGCCGGTCGCCGCAACGGCCGCGCCGGCCCCGTACACGGGAACCACGATCACCAGCAGTGCGACGAGCACCGCGACGAGGACGAGTCGTCCCCACATGATGTTCAGCCAGGCGTCGGCCTGTGCGGACAACGACGTCGCCGGTGTCCACCTGTACCTGTGCCAGAATTCCCCGGACATGAGCGCCTCCTGGAGCAGACGCTATGAACGGAGGCACTCGTCATCGCGAGTAGTCGGCTACTCGAATCGTCTCCACTCAGGCATCGAGCGGTGGCTGCGTCGCCACCGACGACGCGATCGTCTCGATGTCGGAGTCCGGTCCCCGGGAGAGCACGCCGATCCGGACATCGCCGAAGTCGGCGATCCAGAACTTCTTGCCCTCGGAGGTCTCGTAGGTCACCCACTGCCGGCCACCCGCTTCGCGGGTACCGGTGCCGGTGGTGTCCGCGTACTCGTCACCGCTCCCGCCGAGGTACGGCACCAGCAGGTCCTCCGAGGCGTCGGTCTGACTCAGCTGCACATAGGCCTTGCTCGCACTGAGCCAGCCGACGGTGCTGACCCGATGTCCCTCGATCGCATCCGACGAGCCGGAGTTGGGCTTCCATCCTTCGGGTGTGGGCGGCCGGCGGATCGGGAACGGCATCTGCCGGGCGTCGGCGTCCAGTGCGGTGACCACGTCGAACGCGGGCACCTTGCTGTCTGCGGGGTCCTGATTCAAGCCGACCGAGCAATTCCCCGACGCGATCGCCACCAATGCACACAGCGCGATCAGCGGCACCAACGACCAGAACATGTCCTTGCCGTTGATGAGAATGCGCGGTTTGTCTGCCATGTCGCCGAGTATCCCACTACCAGGGTCAGTCACCGAACGGCCGGTGTGACATGCAAGGATGGTCCCTGAGATCACCGCCACACCCACGGATCCCAGGGGCTGCGACCCACTGAGATCGGGGCCACACATGAGGAGCCGAAGCCCATGACAGCCAGCAACCACCAGGCACCCGATCGCAACCTCGCGATGGAATTGGTCCGTGTGACGGAGTCGGCTGCACTCGCGGCCGGCCGCTGGGTGGGTCGCGGTGACAAGAACGGCGGCGACGGCGCGGCGGTGGACGCGATGCGCCAGCTCCTCTCGACGGTCTCCATGCGCGGCGTCGTCGTGATCGGCGAGGGCGAGAAGGACGAGGCGCCGATGCTGTACAACGGCGAAGAGGTCGGCAACGGCGAGGGCCCCGACTGCGATGTCGCGGTCGATCCCATCGACGGCACCACCCTGATGGCCGAGGGCCGCCCCAACTCGATCTCGGTGATCGCGGTCAGCGAACGCGGCACCATGTACGACCCGTCGGCCGTGTTCTACATGGACAAGATCGCCGTGGGTCCGGACGCCAAGGGCGCCATCAACATCAACGAGTCGGTCGAGTGGAACATCAACTCGGTCGCCAAGGCCAAGGGCATCGACGTCGCCGACCTCACCGTCATCGTCCTCGACCGGCCCCGCCACGCCGATCTCATCGGCGAGATCCGCCAGGCCGGCGCCAAGATCCGCCTCATCTCCGACGGTGACGTCGCCGGCGCCGTGGCGGCCGCCGACGACTACTCGACCGTCGACATGCTGATGGGCGTCGGTGGCACCCCCGAGGGCATCATCACGGCCGTCGCGATGAAGTGCATGGGCGGCGAGATCCAGGGCAAGCTGTGGCCCCGCAACGACGAGGAGCGCCAGAAGGCCATCGACGCGGGTCACGACCTCGACCGGGTCCTGACCAACGACATCCTGGTGAGCGGCGAGAACAGCTTCTTCTGCGCGACCGGTGTCACCAACGGCGACATGCTGCGCGGCGTCACCTACCGTCCCAACGGTGCGACCACTCGTTCGCTGGTCATGCGATCGAAGTCGGGCACCGTCCGCCGCATCGAGGCCGTCCACAAGCCGGCCAAGCTGCGCGAGTACGCCCGCATCAGTCTCTGACGCCCGGCGTCGACCTCTGACACACCGAGCAAACGGCCCCGCGTCGGGGAGCTGCGACCGTGATCCATCTCACGAGTCCGGTCACCTCTGACGTGGGGCCGTTTTGCTGGGGCGATACGATCCGGTGCGTGAGTAAACCACCCTCAGCCCCCGAGTTTCTCTACTCTGATCTGCTCCCCATCGGCGCCGACGAGACCCCCTACCGACTCATCACCACCGAGGGTGTCTCGACGTTCGAAGCCGGCGGACAGACGTTCCTCAAGGTGGAGCCGGAGGCGATCCGCAAGCTCACCGCCGAGGCCATGCACGACATCAGCCACTACCTGCGCCCGGCCCACCTCGCGCAGCTCCGCAAGATCATCGACGACCCCGAGGCATCGGGCAACGACCGCTTCGTGGCCCTCGACCTGCTCAAGAACGTCAACATCTCCGCCGGTGGCGTCCTGCCGATGTGCCAGGACACCGGCACCGCGATCGTGATGGGCAAGAAGAGCGAGGGCGTGCTGACCGGCACCGACGACGCCGAGGCGATCTCGAGGGGTGTCTACGACGCCTACACGCAGCTCAACCTGCGCTATTCGCAGCTCGCACCGCTGACCACGTACGACGAGAAGAACACCGGGACCAACCTCCCGGCCCAGGTGGAGATCTACGCCACCGAGCAGGGCCCCAAGGGCCCGGAGTACAAGTTCCTGTTCATGGCCAAGGGTGGCGGGTCGGCCAACAAGTCCTTCCTGTTCCAGGAGACCAAGGCCATCCTCAACCCGAAGTCCATCCTCGAGTTCCTCGACGAGAAGATCCGCTCGCTCGGCACCGCGGCCTGCCCGCCCTATCACCTGGCCGTCGTGATCGGTGGCACCTCAGCCGAATTCGCGCTGAAGACCGCCAAATACGCCTCCGCGCACTACCTCGACAACCTGCCGACGGAGGGTTCGATGTCGGCGCACGGCTTCCGCGACCTCGAGCTCGAGGACGAGGTCTTCAAGCTGACCCAGTCCTTCGGCATCGGCGCCCAGTTCGGCGGCAAGTACTTCTGCCACGACGTCCGCGTCGTGCGTCTGCCCCGCCACGGCGCGTCGTGCCCGGTGGCCATCGCGGTGTCGTGTTCGGCCGACCGGCAGGCGCTCGGCAAGATCACCGCCGACGGGGTGTTCCTCGAGCAGCTCGAGACCGACCCGGCCGAGTACATGCCGGCTGCCGGTGTGGCGGAGGACATCTCGGGCGGCGAGGTGGTCGAGGTCGATCTCAACCGCCCGATGACCGAGATCCTGGCACAGCTGTCGCAGTACCCGGTCAAGACACGCCTGTCGCTGACGGGCCCCCTGGTGGTGGCCCGCGACATCGCTCACGCGAAGATCAAGGAACGCCTCGACGCCGGCGAGCCGATGCCCGATTACCTGCGCGATCACCCGGTGTACTACGCCGGTCCGGCCAAGACCCCGGAGGGCATGGCCTCCGGTTCGTTCGGTCCCACGACCGCCGGCCGCATGGACTCCTACGTCGAGCAGTTCCAGGCCGCCGGCGGCTCGATGGTCATGCTGGCCAAGGGAAATCGTTCCAAGCAGGTCACCGAGGCGTGCAACTCGCACGGCGGCTTCTACCTCGGCTCGATCGGCGGCCCGGCCGCCCGACTGGCGCTCGACTGCATCAAGAGCCAGGAGATCATCGAGTACCCCGAGCTCGGGATGGAGGCAGTGTGGAAGATCGAGGTCGAGAATTTTCCGGCCTTCATCGTTGTTGACGACAAGGGCAACGACTTTTTCACCGACCCGAGTGGGGCCGTCAACGTCCCGCTGAGCGGCATAAGGATTCGATCGAAGGAGTAGAACACCTATGACCGAGGCACAGGGCAAGAACGAGGCACCGGACAAGCAGGAATACCGCACCGAGCACGACACGATGGGCGAGGTGCAGGTGCCCGTCGATGCTCTGTGGCGCGCCCAGACGCAGCGGGCGGTGGAGAACTTCCCCATCAGCCATCGCCCGCTGGAGCGGACGCAGATCCGCGCCATGGGCCTGCTGAAGGCGGCCTGCGCCACGGTCAACAAGGATCTGGGACTCCTCGACGCGGAGCGGGCCGACGCGATCATCGCGGCGGCCACCGAGATCGCCGACGGCAACCACGACCACCAGTTCCCGATCGACGTCTTCCAGACCGGGTCGGGCACGAGTTCGAACATGAACACCAACGAGGTCATCGCATCGATCGCGAAGGCCAACGGGGTGGACGTGCATCCCAACGACCACGTCAACATGTCGCAGTCGTCGAATGACACGTTCCCGACCGCCACGCACGTCGCGGCGACCGAGGCCGTCGTCACCGACCTCGTCCCGGCGCTCGACCATCTCCGGAAGGCACTGTCCGACAAGGCAACCGAGTGGCGTGACGTGGTCAAGAGCGGCCGCACACACCTGATGGACGCGGTGCCGGTGACCCTCGGCCAGGAGTTCGCCGGGTATGCACGGCAGGTGGAGGCCGGCATCGAGCGCGTCACCGCGACCCTGCCGCGTGTCGGCGAGCTGCCCATCGGCGGCACCGCGGTGGGCACCGGACTCAACGCGCCGGCCGGCTTCGGCACCAAGGTGGTCGCCGAACTCGTCCGCCGCACCGGCGTCGAGGAACTCTCGTTGGCCAAGGACAACTTCGAGGCGCAGGCCGCCCGGGACGGGCTCGTCGAACTGTCCGGTCAGCTGAAGACGATCGCGGTGTCGCTCACCAAGATCGCCAACGACGTCCGGTGGATGGGCTCGGGACCGCTGACCGGCCTGGGCGAGATCCTGCTCCCCGACCTCCAGCCGGGCAGTTCGATCATGCCGGGCAAGGTCAATCCCGTTCTGCCCGAGGCGGTCACGCAGGTGGCGGCCCAGGTCGTCGGCAACGACGCGGCGGTCACCTGGGGCGGCGGCAACGGCGCCTTCGAACTCAACGTCTACATCCCGATGATGGCCCGCAACGTCCTCGAGTCACTCAAGCTGCTGGCCAACGTGTCCCGACTGTTCGCCGACCGCTGCATCTCGGGATTGCAGGCCAACGTCGACCGTCTCCGCACCCTGGCCGAGAGCTCCCCGTCGATCGTCACACCGCTCAACAGCGCGATCGGCTACGAGGAGGCCGCCGCGGTCGCCAAACAGGCCCTCAAGGAGGGCAAGACGATCCGCCAGACCGTGATCGATCGGGGCCTCGTGGGCGACAAGCTCAGCGAGGAGGAACTCGACGCGCGCCTCGACGTTCTCAAGATGGCCAATCTCGACCGGGAACGCTGAGTACGGCCGGGCCATGACGAACCTGAAGGCGTTCCCCACGGACTGGCAGACCGCACTCGTCCTCGTCGCCCACCCCGACGACCCGGAGTACGGGATGGCGGCAGCGGTCGCGCGATGGACCGGTGAGGGCAGGCGGGTGGTCTACGCGCTCGCCTCCAGCGGCGAACGCGGCATCGAGGGAATGTCACCGGCCGAATGCGGACCGCTGCGCGAAGCCGAACAGCGCGCCTCCGCGTCGATCGTCGGCGTCGACGAGGTGGAGTTCTGGGGGTTCCCCGACAGCGACATCCGTAACACCCGCGAACTCCGGGCGAAGATCACCGAGACCATCGAACGCATTGCGCCGCAGGTGATCCTGTCATTGTACGGGGGTCCCGAATGGGCCCCCGGCCAGCCGAATCAACGCGATCACATGGAGTTCGCCGCGGCCGTGCTCGACTCCTACGACGCCCTGGTCGCGGCCGGATACGACGAGGTGCCCGCGTGGTTGTTCGAGAACGGTCCGGCGGCAACGCATGCGGTCGACGTCGACGAGCAGTTCGAGGTCGCCGTCCGGTCTCTCGCCGCGCACGACCGCTACCTGTCGGTCCTCGACCCGGACACTCCCGTCCTCGATCAGGCACGCGCCCAGATCGACCGGGCGACCGCGCCGCGGGAGGGCGCCGAGGGTGTGCGCACGGCGGGCTTCGAGCTCAAACGACCCATCAACATGTGACCTTCGGCCTCTCGCGAAAAGTTCGCCACCAGGAGAAAGTGTGAGGGTCAGTCTCTCGAACCCCCGAGAGTCTCCTCCAAGTACGTAGGAGGTGACCGGTCATCACTCTCACCGGTGTTCTCGTCGCATTCCTCGCAGCTTCGCCGTCTGCGCTCTCGTCGGGCTCTCCATCTGGCTCGTCGTTCTCTTCGGCCTCCTGTCGGGAGTGCAGGCCGTGGCATGGGTGACCGAGCGGACGTCGGCCTGGCGATTGCCGGCCGACCACGACACCGGTCCGTGGGCCGGCCCCACCACGTGACCCGACGCGACGACGCGAACTAGAGCGGAACGGTCCACCGCACGGACAACCCGTGGCCCGCCCCGGGTGTCATCAGCGCGAAGGTCCCGCCCAGTTCCTCGGCTCGGCGCCGCATGTTGGTCAGCCCGCTCGGGGTGACGTCCTCATCCAGCCCGACCCCGTCGTCGGTGACCTCCACGGCCAGGTCGTCGGCGACCGAGATCGCGACCGTCAGCGTCGTGGCGTGGGCGTACCGGACCGCATTGCTCAACGCCTCGCGGACCACCGCGATCACCTGGTCGGCGAGTCGCGGCTCGACGATCGACAGCGGTCCCGCCATCCGCACATAGGTCTGTATCGGCAGATCGTCGACCTGCTGATCGATCGTCTCCTGCACGCGTTGACGGAGACGTGTGGTCTCGGATTCTTCCGCCTGCAGATCGAAGATCGTCGAGCGCACGTCCTGCACGATGTCCTGCAGATTGTTGATGGATCGCGTCAGCCGGGCCCGGATCTCGGGTGACTGAGTGCGCTGCAGCGTCGCCTGTAGCGTCAGCCCCTCGGCGAAGATCCGCTGGATCACGTGATCGTGCAGGTCGCGCGCGATTCGTTCGCGATCCTCCAGCACCCGCATCTGCTGGGTCTGGTTCGCCGCGCTGGCCAGCTGGAGTGCCAGGGCCGCCTGATCGGCGAAGTCCGCGCTCAGGCTCAGCAGGTCCTCTGCGAACGCGTCGCGTCCCTTGGACCGCACGGCGATCAGCACTCCACGGGTCGACTCCACCGTGCGCAGCGGGGCGACCATGACCGGACCGTGCCATGCCGAGGAGTGCCCGGAGATGTCGTACTCGAGTTGGTCACGCAGAACCGGCCGGCGTCGCCGGAAAGCGTCGCCGGAGGTCGAGCCCCTGGTGGGCACGGTCCGCCCGCGAAAGACATCGGCGTCGATGCCCTCGGCGACCGTGACGACGAGTTCTTCCACTAGTTCGGGCGGCATCTCGTGGTCGTGGGGTTCGGCGATGCAGACCAGGTCGGCGTCGGCCAGGGTGAGCACCTTGCGGGCAATCGCCTCGAGGACCTCCTGGTTGTCGGCACCCGTCAGCAGCTCCGCGATGATGTCCCGATTCGCCTCGATCCAGGCGAGCTGTGTCTGCGCCTGCTCGTAGAGCCGGGCGTTCTCGATGGCGATGCCCGCCGCCGCCGCCAGTGCCTGGATGACGAGTTCGTCGTCCTCGGTGAACAGTGCACCGTTCTTCTTCTCGGTCAGGAACAGGTTGCCGAAGATCTCGTCACGTACCCGGATCGGGGCGCCCAGGAAGGTGGTCATCTGCGGATGATTCGGCGGGAAACCTACCGCCGCGGGGTGCTCGGAGAGGTCGTCGAGCCGCAACACCCGCGGGTCGTCGATGAGCAGGCCCAACACGCCGCGTCCCGTCGGCAGGTCTCCGATCTCGGTGCGGACCTCCTCGCTGATGCCCTGGGCGAGGAAAGCCGAGAGGTCGTATCCGCTGCCGAGAACGCCGAGCGCGCCGTACTCGGCGTCGACCAAGCGGATTCCGGCGGCGACGATCGACTCGAGAGTGGTCTCCAGATCGAGTTCGGAACTCACCGACAGCATGGCTTCGAGCAGACCGTCGATGCGGTCTCGAACATCGGCGATCTGCGTGATCCGGTCGCCGACCTTACCGAGGAGCTCACGCAATCGCTTCTGCGACGGCGCATTCTGTAGTTCGATAGACCTCGCGCCACGTTCCGGGAATTCGCGGACCATATTCTGGATGATATACCCTGCGATCCGTCGAGTATTCGGTTGAATAATTCTCGACAAATGACTTCGAAGCCCTCGATCAGTAAGTCCCGCACCGCAATTGGATATTCCGCGAACCGTCGCATCAGTGGTGAAACGGACATTCCGGATATGCGCGAATCTGCCGGTCCGGGCAATCCGGGTGAAACACGTCTGGGGTCGTCCTACAATTCGTCTCAGCGGCACCCGCGCCGGAGGGAGGTGTGGCCGATGATCTCGGTTTTCCTCGTCGATGACCACGAGATCGTCCGACGGGGCCTCGTCGAACTCCTGGACCACGAGGACGACGTCCGGGTGGTCGGCGAGGCCGCGACCTGCGCGCAGGCGCTCGCCCGCGTCCCCACCGTGAAACCCGATGTGGCCGTCCTCGACGTCCGCCTGCCTGACGGCAACGGGATCGAACTGTGTCGCGAGCTGCTCAGCCGCGTCGACGGCCTGCGCTGCCTCATCCTGACCTCGATGACCGACGACGAGGCCATGATGGACGCGATCCTCGCCGGCGCCAGCGGGTACGTCATCAAGGACATCACCGGCATGGAGCTGGCACGTGCCATCACCGACGTCGGCGCCGGCCGTTCACTGCTCGACAACCGCGCTGCCGCGGCCCTCATGGACCGGTTGCGCACCCAGCGCGAGAAAGAGAAGAAGCCCGGCGACGCATTGAGCGAGCAGGAGAGCACTCTGCTCGCCCTCCTCGGCGAGGGGCTGACCAATCGGCAGATCGCCGCGCGGATGCACCTTGCGGAGAAGACCGTGAAGAACTACGTCTCCCGGCTGCTCGGCAAACTCGGCATGGAACGCCGTACGCAGGCAGCGGTGTACGCGGCGAAAGTGGCGCAGCGGGGCAACGGCCGCTGAGCTCCACGCTCATACCCCGCCACCTCGAGCGCAAACGTGTCATTGGTCCCCATTCTGGGGACTCTTTACCCGATGACTCGCCCCCCGCCGAGGTCTGTACTGGAGAACGGAAGCCAATGCCGGGACACCCCGGCGCTCGGTGCGTGACCTCCAGAGGGGACAGCCGTGTGACCGCGTCCAGATTCACCGACGGGCCCGTTGTCGTCGGCATCGACGGTTCCGCCACCGCACGCGCGGCGGCACGCTGGGCCGCACGCGACGCCGCTCTCCACCGGTCCGAGATCGAGATGATCGCCTCGGCGAACCTGTCGGCCGACGAGCCGCACGTCCTCGATCCGCTTCGGGACCGGTTCGAACGTGCGCTGGCGGAGGCCCGCCGGGTCGTCGAGGATTCGACGGACACCCCCGACCCGTTGAAGATCACGACCCAGGTGGTCGACTCCCCGCCGATCGCCGCCCTGCTCGACGCATCGGATCGGGCGCGGTTGGTCGTCGTGGGCAACCGCGGGCACATGGCCGGACATCGGGTGGTTCTCGGGTCGGTGACCATCGCCCTCGCCGAGTACTGCAGATGCCCGTTGACGGTCGTCCGGGACACCGCAGCGCATTGGTCTCAGGCGAACGTCGTGGTCGGCACCGACGGTTCCCCGGGCGGACGGCGCGCGGTCAGCGCCGCATTCGCCGCCGCTGCCCTGCGCAGCGTGCCGGTCACAGTCGTCCACGCCTGGTGCGACGCCGACATGTCCGTGCCGTGCACGGTGTCCGACTGGCCGACCCATCGGAGCCGAGCCGACGCCTGGCTCGATGATGAACTGGCCGAGGTACGCCGCCGATATCCCCAGGTCACCATCCGCTGCGCGGTAACCCGGGACCGTCCCGCACGCGCACTTCTCGACCACGCCCAAGCAGCCCAACTGCTCGTCGTGGGCGCCTGCGGCCGCGGCGGATTCGCCGGCATGAGACTCGGCTCGACGAGCCTGTCGGTCCTGCGATCCGCGCGGTGCCCGGTGATGGTCGTACCCCACGACCGCTGAGCCGCGGCCGCGGATCGGCCAACCATGTGCCATTCGGCCCTGTGAGACCCACATCACATCCGGTGACACTGAGGTGGTCGTTCGTCCAAGTCGCGAGTCCGCCGACGACGCGACGACAGGGCCCGAATCGAAACCCAGCCACAGAGGTCCCGTCATGACAGTCATATCCCCGTTGGCCGCCGAAACCGAGGGTTCGGCCGACCGGTACTGCGACAGCTGCGGACGCAGCTTCGTCACACGATCGCCGTTGTCCCAGGCCGACCGGGACGACTGGGCCAGGGTCAACGGCTGGCACATCGGGGCCGACGAGACCTTCTGCCCTGCCTGCCGGCAGGCGCGCCTCGAGATCAGCGATCCGTGAGATCCGGCGGCGGTGTCTTCAGCCGCCGAGCCCGGCGCCGAGACCCAAGAGGGATGGCACCGCGCCGACCAGCTGCGACAGCAGGCCGGTCAGCTCATCGGAGGCAGGAAGGTCGGGAGTCGACGGCGTGGCACCCGGAGTTGTTTGAGGGGTTGCTCCGTGCGCCTCGCCGGTCGGCGCGCCCTGGTTCACGCCGATCGTGATCTTCGGATTCTTCGCCGGGTCGAGCCAGACGAGGATCTTCTTCATCAGCTCGCGTTCGATGGCGACGCAGCCCATCGTCGGTTCGTTGTTGGTCACGTGCAGGAACATCGCCGACGCCTTGCCGGGCGTGCGCTGCGGGTTGTGCGCGATGTTGACGGCGTAGTCGTAGACCGGACCCGAGTTGTACAGGTTCTCGCTGTCACCGCCGGGGCTCTGCGCCTGACGCACGTGGGTGTTGTAGGTCGGTGACTTGGGATCGGAATCCCACCAGTCCTGCTGATCGACCTTGATGTAGGGCATTTTGGTACCCGGGTTCTGCTGACGACCGAACGCCTGGTCGAGCGGGAACGTGCCCTGCGGCGTGCGGGGCACGTTGTCCTGCGGTTCCCCCATGCCCAGGGAACCGAGGAAGGCCTTGCCGGGCCCGAGAACCGGCTTCCAGCTGCCGTCGGCGCCCTTTTCGAAGGCCGTGAGGGTGGCAGTCGTGTCCGACGCCTTGGGCGCGGTCACCACGATCATCTGGCCGGTCGCCCCGCCGGCACGCTCGACGCCGCCGGGCGCATCTGCGGAACCGCTGTCACCGGACAGCTGGTCGAGCACGTCGTCGAGCACCGGGATGCCCAGTCCCGTCGCCGCTCCCGGTCCCGTCGGACTCCCCGGAGTGGTCGGGGTGGTCGGCTCCGGCTCGGCGAAGGCCTGACCCGCGCCACCGGCACACGCGGCGAGCACCGCTATCACCAATAGTCCCAGAAGTCTCATTCGCCTCATCAGTAACTTCAGCACCACACCAGTGTGACAGTGCGCAAGATCTCATGAGTCACGTGATGGTCACGGTGCAATGAGGATCAGATCAAGCATCCCGACCTCCGACCTCATTCCGACCGCCGAGACGGCTGTCGATTCTCGATGGAAAATCAACGATGATCCATTGCTCGCCGCGCAGGACAATGCGTCGGAAGACCAATTGTTCAACCACGTCCCTGGTAATTCACCGAGCTTTCCTTTGCAGGAACGAAACAAAATCGTTAGCGTCGGAAATGGCGAAAGTCGATCAGCGACATCGCCGATCGGAACACCACCGACAAAGGAGAAACAATGGGTTCCCTCGAGACATCGAAGTTGTGACAGCCCTCATCGATCTGCTCAAGGCGCTCAGTGGCGTCGACGGCGGCGCAGCCTGATCGCGTCCGAGAGACCGGTCCGCCACTGAGGTTCGCAGCGTGACAACGCCGAACACAGCGGTGGACCAGACGGAAGGCCGCGCCGATTCCCTCCCCTCAGCGAATCGTCGCGGCCTTCCTTCTTTTCACAGCCGATTGTCGCCCGCTCGCTACGCTCCCGGCGCGGACGGCCCGAACTCCTCCAGCATTTCCGTCACCAGCGCTGCAATCGGCGACCGTTCGCTACGGGTGAGCGTGATGTGCGCGAAGAGCGGATGCCCCTTCAGCTTCTCGATGACCGCGGCCACGCCGTCATGCCGGCCCACTCGAAGATTGTCGCGTTGCGCGACGTCGTGGGTGAGCACCACGCGCGATCCCGATCCCAGTCGCGACAGCACCGTCAGCAGGACGTTGCGTTCCAGCGACTGTGCCTCGTCGACGATGACGAACGAATCGTGCAGTGACCGACCACGGATGTGCGTCAGCGGCAGCACCTCCAGCATCCCGCGGCTCAGCACCTCCTCGATGACCTCCGGTGAGGCGAGCCCCTCCAGGGTGTCGAACACCGCCTGTGCCCACGGACCCATCTTCTCGGCCTCACCACCCGGGAGGTAGCCGAGTTGCTGGCCGCCGACCGCGTACAGCGGCCGGAACACCACCACCTTGCGCTGGGTCCGGCGTTCCAGGACCGCCTCGAGACCGGCGCACAGTGCCAGCGCCGACTTGCCTGTCCCCGCCTTTCCGCCGAGCGAGACGATGCCGACGCTGTCGTCGAGGAGCAGGTCGAGGGCGACGCGCTGTTCCGCGGAACGCCCGTGCAGGCCGAACGCCTCCCGGTCTCCCCGCACCAGCTGCACGCGCTTGTCCGGATTGACGCGACCGAGGGCACTCGACGACGGACTGAGAAGGCGGATGCCGGTGTGGCAGGGCAGCTCCCTGGCCTCGTCGAGGTCGATGACGCCGTCGGCGAACAGCGCGTCGATCGTCGAGGTCTCGACGTCGAGTTCGGTCATCCCCGACCACCCGGAGACCACCACGTCCTGTGCGTGGTACTCGTCCGCGGCCAGACCGACCGCGCCGGCCTTCACCCGGAGCGGCGTGTCCTTGGACACGAGGGTGACGTCCTTGCCCTCGGCACGCAGGTTCAGCGCACAGGCCAGAATCCGGGAATCGTTGCTGTCGGTGCGGAAACCGGCCGGCAGGACGGCCGGATCGGTGTGGTTGAGCTCCACCTGGAGGGTGCCGCCCTCATCGCCGATCTCGATCGGCAGATCGAGCCGGCCGTGTGCCAGCCGCAGGTCGTCGAGCATGCGCAACGCCTCACGTGCGAACCAGCCGAGCTCGTGGTGGTGACGTTTGCCCTCGAGTTCGCTGATGACCACCAGTGGCAACACCACTGAGTGCTCCGCGAAGCGCATGACCGCCCAGGGGTCGGACAGCAGCACGGAAGTGTCGAGGACGTAGGTGCGTGTGGTCACGTGGGGCTCCTACGTTCATGCGGCGCCCGCACAAACCAGTTCTCGCAGTTGACCGGCCGGTCGAAGTCCGTTGCCCTCGGCGTCAGCCGAGGTGGACGAGGACCGGGGCCGGCCCCCTCGCGTTGCTGCTGCAATCCACGAATCGAACCTCCCGGACGAACCGCTTCCCCGCGGTCCGTACTCGACAACGTACGCGTTGGATTCTCGAGCGGCGCGCCCGAATCAGGTGTGTCGGCGTGAATTTCGCGTTAACCGCAGTATCGTCTGCTCCAGGGACGCAAACGGCGCCACCAGGACATTCGTCGTCCTGATGGCGCCGTGCGCGAGTTCTGGGAGCGGTGGGCCGCGTCTAGCCGCGAGCGCGCGAGAGGATGCGCTGGCGCGCCGCCTCGGCCTCCTCGCCCAGCCCCTCCACGGAGTCGAGCTTGACCGCGTCGGCGAGGGTGGCGGCGATGTCCCGCCAGGTGTCGGAGTTCTCGTAGTCGGCGATCAGTGCGCGCTCGGCCTCGAAATCATCGATGTCGTGACCGATGGCCTCGGCCCGGCCCACCGCCAGCGCGGAGTCGATCGCGATGACGGTGGCGTCCTGATCGGCGACGATGCCGGCGTTGAGGAACGCACCGAAGGTGTTGGCCTGCTGCTGGTCGTCGGCCGAGATCTTGGCGAGGATCTGCACCAGGACGTCGTCGGCGGCGACCGCCGACATCCGCTTGATGAAGCTGACGCACTGGTTCTCGTGCACGGCCATCAATGCGAGCACATCCAGCGGGCCGAGCGGATCGACCTGCTCCGGGGTCTGCCGGTAGCCCTTGGTGACGTGGACGAGTCGCCGGTCCTCGGCGTCCACCGGGTCGATCGCGCGGCGCACGACGAGGTAGTCGCGCAGCACGATGGAGTGCCTGTTGTCCTCCGCGGTCCACACGCCGATCAGCTGACGCCATTCGGAGAAGGCCGGGAAGTGCTTCGCCAGCACGCGGTGGTAGGACGGCAGGTTGTCCTTGGTGAGGAGGAGCGCCAGCAGCCCGGCACGTGCCTCGTCGGACAGCGTGGCCTGCGACGGGTCGAAGTCGTCTCCGCCGAGAAACGCGAAGTTGCGTCCGTCGTCCCACGGCACCCAGTCGTGCGGGTTCCACGGGCTGGCGGCCGACTGGTGGTCTTCCGCGATCTCGGGAAGAGCCTTCTCGAGCGCGATGATCAGGTCGTCTTCAGTGAGTGCGTTCATCGCTGCAAGGATACGGAGCCCGCTCGACGGTGGGCAATCCAGGTCAGATCCGAGCCGAGTCAGATCCGACTCATCAGCCCCCACTCCTCGAGTCCCTCGTAGAGCGGGAAGTCGAGGGCGAGCTTCGAGACACGGCCGCGCAGCGTCGAGACGTCGGCCGACGAACCGGCGGCGAGCGCCGTGGCGATGATGTCGGCGACCTCGACGAACTGCTCGTCGCCGAAGCCACGGGTGGCCAGCGCGGGCGTTCCGATGCGAAGACCCGAGGTGACCATCGGCGGGCGCGGGTCGAACGGCACCGCATTGCGGTTGACGGTGATGCCGACCTGGTGGAGCAGATCCTCGGCCTGCTGTCCGTCGAGGTCGCTGTTGCGCAGGTCGACGAGCACGAGATGGACATCGGTGCCGCCGGTCAGGACCGACACGCCTGCCTTGGCGACGTCTTCACCGGTGAGGCGGTCGGCGAGGAGCTTCGCACCGGAGAGGGTGCGACGCTGACGGTCGGCGAATTCCTCGGTGCCGGCGATCTTCAGTGCGACGGCCTTGCCGGCGATCGCATGCATGAGTGGCCCACCCTGCTGGCCGGGGAACACCGCCGAGTTGAGCTTCTTGGCCCATTCCTGCTTGGCGAGGATGATGCCGGAGCGGGGGCCGCCGAGTGTCTTGTGCACGGTCGAGCTGACGACGTCGGCGTGCGGGACCGGCGACGGGTGCAGACCGGCGGCGACGAGTCCGGCGAAGTGCGCCATGTCGACCCAGAGGTGGGCGCCGACCTCGTCGGCGATCGAGCGGAACGCCTCGAAGTCGAGGGTGCGCGGGTAGGCGGACCAGCCGGCGACGATGACCTTCGGCTTGACGTCGAGGGCGATCTTGCGCACCTCGTCCATGTCGATGCGGAAGTCCTCCTTGTTCACGCCGTAGAAGGCGTTCTCGTAGAGCTTGCCGGAGAAGTTGAGTCGCATGCCGTGCGTGAGGTGACCGCCGTGGGCGAGGTCGAGACCGAGCATGGTCTCCCCCGGCTCCATCAGGGCCTGCAGCACGGCCGCGTTGGCCTGCGCACCCGAGTGGGGCTGGACGTTGGCGAAGTCGGCGCCGAACAGTTCCTTGGCACGGTTGCGGGCGATGTCCTCGACCACGTCGACGTACTCACAGCCGCCGTAGTAGCGGCGTCCCGGGTAACCCTCGGCGTACTTGTTGGTGAGCACGCTGCCCTGCGCCTGCAGCACCGCGCGCGGCACGAAGTTCTCCGAGGCGATCATCTCGAGAGTGTCCCGCTGACGGCTGAGTTCGCCGTTCATCGCGGCGGCGACGTCGGGGTCGAGCTCCGCCAGGGACATCGAGTTCACGGATGACGAGTTCGCGGTCATGTCGTCAAGTCTAGGGAGCCCCCCTACTCATCCCCTAACCCGGCACCAGCTCACGCCGCAGGCTCGCCGGGATGAGAGGTTCGTCGAGCAACCGCCCGAAGGCCGCGGCGCGGTCGCCGGCGGCGTCGAGCCAGCTCTCGAGCAGCTGGTAACCCTCGACGTAGGTGCTGATGTATGCACGCCACAGCGGCGAGGTGAGGAACCGCAGCATCTGGCGGGTCCGCTCGGGCGGCGCGAGCAACCACGTCTGGAGGAAGTCGGCCACGGAGTCGGCGCCGGCGTGCTGGTCGTGCAGCATCAGGGCCGCATCCTGTCGGACGGTCAGGAGTCCGGAGGTGGCGCGTCCGATGCGCATCGCCCGGTCGGCGTCGAAGCGCAGACCGAGGTCGGCGTAGATCTCCTGTGCCCAGAACCCCCAGTCCATGCCCATGATGGCGGTCAGGGCGTGGTCGGCGAGTCCCTCGGCCATGAGGCACTGCGGGGTGTTGACGAGGAAGATCGACTGCTCGTGCTGGCCGGCGCCGACGAGCAACTGTTCCTTGCGGCAGTGCTCGGTGTGGTGGCCGGGGTAGGCCTCGTGAGCGATCAGGTGCGGAAGCGACGACATGTGCTGCGTGAGGTCGACGTTGATCGCGACCCGGGACCGGTAGTCGCCGAGGTAGTAGTTGAACCCCGACCACGGTTTGTCGGTGACGACCTCGAAGTCGACGATCTCGTTGTCCGGCAACGGGTATTGCGCGCGTACACGTTCCCGGAGGGCACCACTGAACGCCCGGACGCATTCGTCGACCTTCTCGGCGGGGATCTCGTCGGCACGACGATGCGCGGCGTAGGCGTCCCGCAGCTCGGTACCGGTGGCGTCGCCGATGCCGAGCGCCTCGGCCAGTTCCGTGTGGGCCTGCCGGTAACGGTCGGCGTCGGCGAGGGCGATGTCGACGTCGAAATAGGCGCTGACCTCGTCGACGAACGAGACGTCGTCGCCGGCGAACTTGCGCGCCGAACATTCGAGCGCGCGCAGGTGGGCACCGATGAATTCCGCCCGGTCCGCGGGGAGATCACCGGGAAGGTCGGCGCGCAGGGCTCGCGCCTGTGCGGCCAGCTGCGCCGGGTCGGGTGCGGGTCCGTTGGCGATCTCGGCGCGCACCGCCGGGTCGCCGGTGAACGCGTCGACGAAGCCTTCTTCGAGCCGATCGAACGCCAGCCCCAGCCGCAGGTAGTCGGTGACGAGGTCGGGGTTCGCGTGGTCGGCCGGCATACCGGCACGTTACCGCGAGCAGACTCACCGCGTGGACCCACCGCGTCGCAGCCAGGGATGGGCCCTAAGCTGTTACGCATGACGACCCGGGCAGCCGCGCGTACCACGACCCCGGAGCAGCGCTGATGGCTCGCAATGCCAGTGATCGGGACCCCAGCCTGTACCTGGAACTCGACCGCCGGCAGTGGCGCGAACTGCGTGAGTCGATGCCCCTCGTGCTGAACGAGTCCGAGCTCGCCGAGCTCGTGGGTCTCGGTGAGCAGATAGACCTCGACGAGGTCGCCGACGTCTACCTTCCCCTGTCACGTCTGATCCACCTGCAAGTCGCTGCGCGCCAACGACTGTTCGCGGCCACCTCGACCTTCCTCGGCGAACGCCAGGTCAACCGGCAGGTCCCGTTCGTCATCGGCATCGCGGGCAGTGTCGCCGTCGGCAAGTCGACGACCGCGCGCGTGCTCGCGGCCCTGCTCGCCCGGTGGGAGTCACATCCGAAGGTCGACCTCATCACCACCGACGGCTTCCTGCTCCCGACAGCGGAGATGCAGCGTCGGGGCATATTGCACCGCAAGGGTTTTCCCGAATCTTACGACCGGCGCGCGCTGCTCAGGTTCGTGACCGAGGTGAAGTCGGGTGCTCGCGAGGTCGCCGCGCCGGTGTACTCCCACCTCGCCTACGACATCGTGCCGAACGTCTATCACTATGTGCGGCAGCCCGACATCCTCATCCTCGAGGGGCTCAACGTCCTGCAGACCGGCCCGACCCTGATGGTGTCGGATCTCTTCGACTTCTCCATCTACGTCGACGCCCGGATCGAGGACATCGAGGAGTGGTACATCTCCCGGTTCCTGCAGATGCGGACCACCTCCTTCGCCAACCCGGACTCCCACTTCCACGCCTACGCCTCGCTCACCGACAAGCAGGCGACGGCCGCGGCCCGGGACCTGTGGACCTCCATCAACCGGCCGAACCTGATCGAGAACATCCTGCCCACCCGGCCACGGGCCTCGCTGGTCCTCCGCAAGGACGTCGACCACTCCATCAACCGGGTGCGCCTGCGGAAGCTGTGAGCATCAGGTCCACCAGTTCGGCGCTGTTGCGGCCGGCGGACGCCCGGTCCGCCTCGCTGTTGGACAGGTGCAGGGCACCGATACCCATCGCGAAGATCCAGGTCGCCCGGATCGATGCGGTCTTTCGGTCCAGGCCGCCCATCCTTTTTCGTATGTTACGTTTCGGCCCGTGGACACCCCGACATCCGGAACGGTCACGATCACCGACGAATTCATCGCCTCGCTGGCCGAGCGCGCCGGTCGCGCAGAGGATCTACGGCAACTGCCCGCCGAGACGATCCGGGACGCGACCGACTCCGGCCTGTTGGATCTGTTGATCCCCAAACGGTTCGGCGGACTCGAAGCCCCGTTCCCCGAGATCCTCGACCACGTCCGACGCCTGGCACACGGATGCACGTCGAGTGCCTGGACGCTGGGTTTCTACACGCTGCACGGCTGGATCACCGCACTGTTCGGCGAGGAGGCACAGAAGGAGGCGTTCGCCGATCGCCCATACCTCGCACCGGCACCGCTGGCGCCGACCGGCACCGCGGAGCCCCGGGGTGCCGGTTTCTCGGTATCCGGACGCTGGTCGTGGGCCACCGGGATCATGGCGGCCGACTGGGTGATGGTGGGCGCCATCGTCACCGGCGACCGACCGGACGCGATTCTCGCGCTGTTGCCGATCAGCGACGCACGAGTCGACGACGTCTGGCACACCGACGGCATGCGGGCGACCGGTTCGAACGACGTGGTGATCGAGAACGCCTTCGTACCCGCCCATGGCACCGTCCGGGTCCGGGATCTGTACGCAGGCAAGACACCTGGCGCATCGCTGCACGACAACCACTCGTATCGCTGGCCGATGGTGCCCGCCCTCGCCCTGCTGGCCGCGATGCCCGCACTGGGTACGGCCGAACGGGTCGCCGACATGTACGCAGCACGACTCTCCGAACGGGTCCTCGCTTACCAGATGGTCAAGCAGAAGGACAAGCCTGCGTCCCGAATTCGGCTGGGAGACGCGCGAATCCGACTACAGGCCCTCCGTGGTCTGCTCGCGGAGACCACCACGACCATCGACGGAAAGCTGGCTGCCGGAGAGACGGTCGACATCCGCACGCGTGCGCAGGCACGCCTCGCCGCAGCCCGGATCGTGAACGAGTCGAGAGCGGTGATCGGCACCCTGCTCGAGGCTTCGGGTGCCAGTGTGCACTTTCTCGACCACCCGATGCAGCGTGCACGCCGAGACGTCGACGTCCTGGCCGGTCACGTCGTCTTCGATTACGACGAGATCCGGGAGATCGCGGCATCTCTCGAGATCGGCATGGAGATCTCCCCGTTCGCCATGGTCTAGTGTCAGCCGGCGGTCACCGACGCACGCCGCTCGTCGAGCCCGGCCGGGTAGCCGCCGGCGATCGCGATCCGGTTCCAGGTGTTGATCATCGCGATCGCGGCCACGAGCTGCCCGGTCTCGACGGCGTCGAAATGCGCTCGCACGTCGTCGAATACGCCGTCGGTGACCTCACGGTCGCCGAGCAGTGTCAGCTGTTCGGCGAGCGCGAGGACCGCGCGTTCGCGTGCGTCGAAGACCGCCCCGGCCTCAGGCCATGCCGGAAGCATCAGCAACTTGTGCGGGTCGATCTGCGCGGCCAGCGCGTCCCGGCGTGCATGTGCAAGCAGTAGGCGCAGCCGTTCAGCTGCGACACCCGCATCGAGATCAGCTCGCCGATCTCCGCGTCGACACCCGCCGACGACACCCGCTGCAGGGCGACCAGCGCCTTGTAGACGGCGGGATTGTCCCGCGGAATCCACATGCGTGTCGACGGGCGCGTGCGAACACTCATCGTGCGCTGCCCGCGGAAGCGTCGGCGCGGCGGGCCAGCCACTGCTCGAGTGTGGTCGGGGTGACCACGTCGGGGTTCGCCGGCACCAGTCCCCCGCCGCGGATCGCCGGCCCGCCGACAGGCGCCCCGAGAACCCAGCGTGGCGAGCCCCGCCTTGCCGCAACGGCTTTCGCCACCTCGACGAGACCCATCTCGGCGGGCCCGGCGACCTCGATCCTGCGGACCCCTCCCCCGTTCGCGGGGACAGGCGCCGCGGTTGCCGTGTCCGCGACCACCTTCGCCACATCCCCCGCGGCCGCGGGACGGCACCACATCTTCGGTACGACCGCGACGGGGCCGAAAGCCATTCTCCCCATCATCTGTTCGGCGAGTTCGAACCACTGCACCGAGGCCAGGATGGTCAGCGACGCCGGGTCGACGACATCGCGGTACGCGGCCTCCTGGGCCGCTTTGCCTTGGTAGTAACCGAATTTCGCGTTAACCGCCGGATCGTAGGCGTTGACGATGGAGACGACGACGACGTGCCCGACCGCGGCTGCGGCGGCGGCCCTGCCGATGTTGTGCGCCGTCGTCCGGAAGAAGTCGACGGCCTTCTTCGCACTCAGCGTCTCGAGGCTGAGGCAGTCGACCACCGTGTCGGCCCCGGACAGCGCCTGGGCCAGACCGTCACCGGTATAGGCATCGACCCCGGTCCCCCGGTTCGCCCGCACCACCTCATTGCCGCGCTCGGCGAGGATGTCCGCAACCCGGTTGCCCAGTTCTCCGCTAGCTCCGACCACCACGATCTTCATCTCGCCCTCCTCGCCGACATCGTCGGCCTCTGTGTCTGTTCACCTGTTCAGGACTTACGCTAGTTCGGGATTAGCACAAGAAAGTGGTCCAATCCGATGGAAGAAACCGGAGTCAATTCGAGCGTTACCCCTCCCGATCCCTGGGCGGAGGTCGCCGCGCGGCTCGGCGCCGACCTGTTTCTCGACCTGCAGCCGGACCCCGAGGCGAGTGCCCGCGGCCGGGGTGCGACGCTGCGTCGAACACTCACGGAGGCGTTGCGCTCGGCCATTCTCGACGGACGCCTGCCCGCCGGCACCGCACTGCCGCCCTATCGTTCACTTGCTGCCGACCTCGGACTGGCCCGCGGCACGGTGTCGACCGTGTATCAGGAGCTGATCGCCGAGGGCTGGCTGACCGCTCGCCAGGGCTCGTCCACGCGAGTGGCCGACGGCGCGGCACACCCCGACACCGCCGTGAACCCCACCGACACCCAGATCGTCGGCGAGGAACCCGCGACGCCCACCACTTTCCGATTCCCGCACGACTTCTCGCTCGGTCAACCGTGCGCGAGCATGTTCCCGCGGACCGACTGGATCCGCGCCACCCGTCGGGTACTCACCGGTGTCGGCGACGAGGCCTTCGCTCCGTCACACCCGCAGGGCCGACCGGAACTCCGCCGCGCCCTGAGCGGATACCTGAGCCGCACCCGCGGTGTTCGTACGAGCGCCGACCGGATCGTGCTCGGCACCGCCGTACAGTCCGCACTGGAGTTGCTGTCGCGCAACGTGTTCGGAGACTCACTCGCGGTCGAGAGCCACGGCCTGCCCTTCCACTGGCAGGCGGTCGAGCGCGGCGGCACCCGGGTGATCCCGATCCCCGTCGACGACGAGGGCATGGTGATCGACGAACTCGAGCGCAGCGACGCCTCGGCGGTCCTGCTGTCCCCGAGCCATCAGTTCCCGACCGGGGTCGCCCTGTCCCCGGCACGACGCATGCAGGTCATCGAGTGGGCGCGTCGCACCGGTGCGATCATCGTCGAGGACGACTACGACGGCGAGTTCCGTTATGACCGTGACCCCGTCGGCGCACTGCAGGCGCTCGGTCCGGATGTCGTCATCCATGCGGGGTCGATGAGCAAGAGCCTCTCCCCTGCCGTCCGCGCGGGCTGGCTCGCCCTGCCACCGAGGCTGGTGGACATCGTGCTGGGCGCCAAAGGACTGCGGGAACCGGATGCGAGCATCGTCGATCAGCTGATCCTCGCGGACCTGATCGACTCCGGCGCCTACGACCGACACATCCGCCGGAGCCGGCAGTTCTATCGACAGCGCCGCGACGCACTCGTCGACGCGGTCAGCGCGAGCGGATTCGAGGTACCGGGGATCGCGGCCGGACTGCACGCGGTCGTCCCCGTCGGCCACGCGGACGAGCACACCCTGGTCCACCAGGCATTCGGACGCGGGATCGGTGTCGTCGGACTGTCGTTGTTCCGCCATCCCGACGCCGACCCGCTGCCCAACGGCGGTCTGGTCGTCGGATTCGGAACCCCCCGCGGCGTCGACCTTCACGACCGACCTTCAGGCGCTGCGCGACCTACTTGCCGTATCGCCTGCTGCGCGCCGAGTAGTCCCGTAGCGCACGGAGGAAATCGACGCGGCGGAACTCGGGCCAGTATGCGTCGGTGAACCAGATCTCCGAATATGCGCTCTGCCACAACAGGAATCCCGACAGTCGCTGTTCTCCGGAGGTCCGGATCACCAGGTCGGGATCGGGCTGTCCCTTGGTGTAGAGGTTCGCGTCGATCGCCTCGACGGTGACCGCCTCGATCATCTCCTCCGGCGTCGCCCCGGCGGCACGCTGCTCGTCGAGCAGCGCTCGCACCGCGTCGACGATCTCCTGCCGGCCGCCGTACCCGACGGCGACGTTCACGTTCATGCCGTTCCGTTCGGAGGTGCGCTCGGCTGCGGCCCGCAGTCGCCGGCGGACGGCGTCCGGCAGGGCGTCGAGCGTGCCGACGATGCGGATGCACCAGTCCCCGTCCGGCGAGGAGATCTCGTCGACGATGTCGGGCACGATCTCCAGCAGTGCGTCGAGTTCGTCCGACGACCGGTTCAGGTTCTCGGTGGAGAGCAGATAGATGGTGACGGCCTCGATGCCCAGACCCGCACACCAGCCGAGCATGTCGGCGATCCGCTGGGCACCCACCCGATGTCCGTGGCTGACGTCCTCGAATCCGGCCTCGCGCGCCCAGCGCCGGTTGCCGTCGCAGATGATCGCGACATGCCGAGGTAGGCGTTGGGTGTCGAGGAGTTGGACGAGTCTACGTTCGTAGATGGTGAGAACTGGTCGGCGCACCCGATCCGGCAGCAGCTTCATCCTTCGCGGCCTCGTGTCACGTGGGACACCTTACGCGTCGGGGTGCGAGCAGGATGACCCCGCCGACGTCCGCAACCATCCCTACACACGAGTAACTTACGGTACCGTAGGTTTTGTGAACACACTGCCGAGCCCGCCCCTGGACGTGAACGATCGCCCCCGTCTTCGCGGCGTGATCCACCACTACTCCGCGTATGTGGCAGCGGTCGCCGGCCTCGCGCTGGTCATCGGGGCCGCGATCCTCGACGGTGCCGTCGCCGCGCTGACATGCGCGGTGTACGCCGTCACCGTGGTCGGGCTGTTCACCGTCAGTGCCACCTACCACCGAATCCCGTGGAAGACGGCGCGGGCGCGTATCCGGATGAAGCGCGCCGATCACGCGATGATCTTTCTGTTCATCGCCGGCACCTACACACCGTTCTGTGCCCTCGGACTACCGTCCCCGGTCAGCTGGTGGGTGCTCGGCATCGTGTGGACGGGCGCGCTCGGCGGATCGCTGCTGAAGATCCTGTGGCCGGGCGCTCCCCGCTGGCTGGGCGTCACGCTCTACATCCTGCTCGGCTGGGTGATCGTCGTGGTCGCGCCCGCACTCGTCGCCCAGACGGGCTACCTCGTCATGATCCTGCTGGCACTCGGCGGAGTGCTCTACAGTCTCGGCGGCGTGCTGTACGCCGCCCGCTGGCCCGACCCGTGGCCGCGCACGTTCGGCCACCACGAGGTCTTCCACCTCTGCACCGCGGTTGCCGCGATACTGCACTACGCCGCTGCCTGGCTGGTCGTCGCGGGATAAGAACCTCCGGCTATGATCCGGCGGTGAACCCGGCCCAGCAGACCGTGAACAGATTGCGCGGATGCGCAGTCGGCGCGCTGTCCGCGAGCACGGGCATCGCCGCACACGGGATGGCCGGCGGCGCAGTGCCCGGCACCTCGTCGCTGCTGGTGATGGTCGCCGCATGCGTAGTACTCGGCGAGACCGTCGGCACGACACTCCGTCGCCCGGCGGGTTGGTTCACGACCTCGGCGTGTCTCGCCTTCGGCCAGGTGGTCGCCCACCTCTCGTTGACCACGCTCGACGATGCAACCGCTCACGGACACCATGGCGTCGCCGCCGTGACACCGACGATGGCCGCCGTGCACCTCGGCGTCACGGTCGTGGGCGCTGTCGCGATCCGCGTCGGAGAGACCGCGATCCCCGCCGTCCTGACCACGATCGTCGCCGCTCTCCGGCAGGTTCTCGACCCGCCGACCGTCGAGGCGCCGAGGCTCGATCGTCTCTTCGCTGTCTCCGACGCGCGCCGGAGTCTCCGCGCCGTTGCCGCCCTGGACACCCGGGGCCCGCCGCTGATGGCCGGCTGACCATCCATCTCTCACCGACCCGCTGATCCAGCGGGCCGGTCGGCGCGTATACCCGGCGGTCACCGACTGACCGATCATCGTCGTGGCTGCCGCGCGCCGTCATCATCGAAAGGCGGGCCCGTGCCCCACTCTTCTTCTCCGGTCATGTCCGATCCACCCGACACTCCCGAGGCAGCCGGCTCACCCCCCGCCCGTCCATCGGGCTGGCAACCGCTCTTACGGCGACTGCACTTCTACGCCGGGTTGTTCGTCGCACCCCTCCTCGTCGTCGCCGCGATCACCGGTGGCCTGTACGCGATCGCCCCGTCCCTCGAACAGGTCGTCTACCGCGACCAGTTGCACACATCCAGCTCCGGTGACGCCCGACCGGTCGCCGAACAGGTCGGCGCCGCGGTTCGGCTCCGTCCCGACCTGACGCTCTCCGCGGTGCGGCCGGCGGCCTCCCCCGGCGACACCACCCGCGTGCTGTTCGACGACCCGACGCTCGGCGAATCCGAACGGCAGGCCGTCTTCATCGACCCGGTCACCCTGGAGTCGACAGGGGAGCTCGTCTCCTACGGCAGTGCTGCCGTCCTACCGTTGCGCGCCTGGTTGAGCGGCCTGCATCGCAACCTGCATCTCGGTGAGCCCGGCCGGATCTACAGCGAGCTCGCTGCCTCCTGGCTGTGGGTGGTCGCTCTTGGCGGTCTGGCACTGTGGATCTCACAGGCGAGACGTCGCCGTTCCGCGGAACACTTCGCGACGTTCGACGCCCAGGCGACCGGACGGAACCGGACCCGCAACCGCCATGGGGTGATCGGAGTGTGGCTCGTCGTCGGATTGGTGTTCTTGTCCGCCACCGGGCTCACCTGGTCGAAGTACGCCGGCGACAACGTGGCCGAACTCCGGACGGCGCTGAGCTGGACGACGCCCACGGTCGTCACCGCAGTGGGTGATCGTGGTGATCACCACGCCGACCATGGTGCCGAACCACAACCGGACGCCTCGTCGATGATCGGCGAACTCGACCGCGTTCTCGATGCGGCGCGGGCCGCGGGTGTCGACGACGCCGTCGACGTGACCCTGCCGTCCGACGCCGGCACCGCGTTCACGGTGACCGAGACGCGTCAGCCGTGGCAGTTCACCCCGGACAGGGTCGCCGTCGACGGCGCGACCGCGCACATCGTGGACGAATCCCGGTTCGGCGACTGGCCATTGGCGGCGCAGCTGACGAACTGGGGCATCGCCCTGCACATGGGCATCCTGTTCGGCTGGATCAACCAGCTGGTGCTTCTGCTGTTGTCGATCGCCTTGCTGGCCTTGATCATCCGCGGCTACCAGATGTGGTGGCAACGCCGTCCACGGCGGTCGGGACGTCTCGCGGTCGGCCGTCCGCCGGTCCGTGGCGCGTTACTTCGGCTGCCGGCGCCATCCGCGACGGCAGTCATCGTCATCGCGGTCGCCATCGGTTGGTTCCTGCCCCTCCTCGGGCTCAGCCTGACCGTGTTCGTACTCGTCGATGCCGTGATCTCGAGGTGGCCACGCCGCAGGGCAGACATCCCTACAGGCGAGCAACTCACGGTACCGCAGGTTCTGTGAACACAGTGCCCAGCTACCTCCGGACGCGGCCGATCGCCCGTCTCCGGGGGTGCTGGGCATCGTGTGGGCGGGTGCACTCGGCGGAGTCGGCTCAGCAGGTCACATGTGCATGTCCATCGGCGGCATCATCCCCATGCCGTGCATCCACATCATCAGGTGGTGACAGATATGCATCATCTGATCGAGCATCCTTCCTCACCTCCCCGGGTTTCGACGACGACACCGGACAGCCGGTTCAGGAAGAGGGCCGCCCAGTCGGTGCGCAGATGGCTTCGACAAACGACCCGACCGCGTTCTCCGGTAGGTGACGTGCGATATCGGCTTCGCTGATCATGCCCACGAGACGATGTTCCTCGAGTACGGGGACACGACGGATCTGGTGTTCCTCCATCATGTGCATCACCTGCTCGACGTCCGCGCCGGCATCGACATGGTAGGTACGGCCCTGTGCCAGGTCACCCGCCGTCATCGTCGACGGGTCACGTTCGGCAGCAATACATTTCACGACGATGTCGCGATCAGTGATGATGCCCTGGAGGCGATCGTCGTCGCCGCAGATCGGCAGTGCCCCGACATCGAGCTCAAGCATGAGCTTGGCTGCGGAGCCGAGGGTGTCGTGTTCACCGATACAGGTCGCACCGGTATGCATGATGTCGCGTGCAGTGGTCATCAGATGTCTCCAAACTCATTGTGAATAACTGCTTTACACCGTCATCGGCGTTACACCGTCAGTTGCCCTCGCCGCCCTCGGCGGGGCTCCTCTTGATCTCGATACGCTTCTCGGGAGACGGCGCTTCGCCCACCGGCATCGTCACGGTGAGGATGCCGTCGGTATAGGTCGCGTCGATGTCGTCCTCCTTCGCACCTTCGGGCAGCGGCACGGAGCGATAGAAACTCCCGTAGTGGAATTCCGTCCGGGTGCCTTCTTCGCTGCGCTCCTCGCGTTCCGCCTTGATCGTCAATCGCCCGTCACGGACGCTGATGTCGAAGTTCTTGTCCGGGTCCATACCGGGCAGTTCGGCACGCAGGGTGTACTTGCCCTCATCGAGGTGTTCCTCGACGCGGATCAGACGTCCTGCCCCGGAGCCCCATGGAGGCATGGACTCGAATCGGGACATCAGATCGGACCAATCCGGCAACGCCGGCCACGACGGGTTGGGACGGCGGGCTGATCGAATACTCATGGCTACCTCCGAAAACAGGGGAATTCGAGATGACTGACCTCTTGATTGCATGCCGAATCAGTACGTTGCGGTAGGGCCAACCGTCATCCATCGAAGGACTGCAGACTCAGTCCCACCCTCGCCTTCTTCACCTCGCCTTCTCTTCACGCGAACATCACGTTGCCGCCGCCTCTCGGTGGCGTCCACGTCAGGTGATCCTGGTCGGCTGAGGCCATGCCGGGAACCCCGGCCGGTACACCGCCGGCCACACTCCACTGCGACCCCGACCTCACCCTTCGGGCAGGCACCTCCCGACGCCGGTTCCTCTCCTGGGCCGGACTCGTGACGGGACTGGCCTTCACCCCGGGACTGCTGGGCGGAGCTCCTCCTGCTGCGACCTCCCCGGCGCATTCAGCCGGCGTGTTCTCCCTCGGAGTCGCCTCCGGCGATCCCCTGCCGGACGGCGTCGTGCTGTGGACGAGGCTGGTGCGCAATCCGTTCGCCCGACTGGGCGGGATGGGTTCACGTCCGGTGCGCGTCGAGTGGGAGATCGCCGCGGACGAGTCGATGACACGAGTCGTCCGACGCGGGGCCGCCCACGCCACCGCGGAGTGGGGTCACAGCATCCACATCGACGTGCGTGGCCTCGCCCCCGCGGCCGATTACTTCTACCGTTTTCGTGCCCTCGGCGAGATCTCCCCGGTCGGGCGGACCCGCACCGCCCCGGCTCCCCACGCCCGCGTCGGCGCCTTGTCCATCGCGGTGGCGTCGTGTCAGAACTGGGCGGACGGTTACTACCACGCCTTCGCCGACATGGCCGCGCACGCACCGGATCTGGTGCTGCACCTGGGTGACTACATCTACGAGAAGCCGATCCCGGGTGACGCCCGCCGCGGTGCGGCGCGACCGGTGTCGGCGGCACGCGAGGCCGTCGGTCTCGACGACTATCGGGAACGGTACGCCCTCTACAAGACCGACCCCGACCTGCAGCAGGCTCATGCGGTGTCGCCGTTCGTGATCTCCTTCGACGATCATGAGGTCGACAACAACTGGGCCGCAACGATTCCCGAGGACAAGACATCCCTCTCGGAATTCGCCGTCCGCCGCGCCGGAGCGCTGCGGGCGTGGTGGGAGAACACCCCGGTGCGGACCACCGCACGACCTGACGGCACCTTCATCCGCGCGCACCGGCGCCTCACCTTCGGCGACCTCGCGGAGATCAACCTCCTCGACACCCGCAGCCACCGCAGCGATCAGGTGAACGGGGACAACGACTGCCCGCAGAACGCCCGAACCGCGGACCCGTCGCGGACGATCCTCGGTCCGCGGCAGGAACGCTGGCTCCTCGACGGCCTGGCGTCGAGTCGCGTTCGATGGGATGTCCTCGCCCAGCAGGTCCCGATGGCCGACCTGGCCCGCGGCGAATCCCGGGCGGTCAGCATGGACGGGTGGAGCGGCTACGAGTCATCGCGACGTCGCATCCTCGACGGGGCGGCACACCGCGGCGTACGAAACCTGGTGTCCCTTGCCGGCGACATCCACCGGAGCGTCGTCGCCGACCTACGGACCGACTATGTCGACGCCTCCCCCACCCGCGGAGTCGAACTCGCCACGACGTCGATCACGTCCGGCGGCGACGGCGAGGACAGCGACGGCAGCGACCGCCTGCTGAAGGCCGCCTCGCCGCATGTGCGGTTCGGCAACTCCCAGCGCGGCTACCTGCTCAACCGCATACAGCACGACCGGTGGGAGGCCGAGTTCCGCGTGGCACCGTCGGTGCGATCACCACGCGGCTCGCTGCGGCGCCGCGCCGTCGTCACCATTCCCGACGCGACCGCCGAGGTCGACGTCGTCTGACCGTCAGGCGCGAGCGAGCACGTCGAGGACGGTGGCGCTGGCCTCCCAGCCCATGCACTTGTCGGTGACCGACTTGCCGTACACCAGCGGGGTCGCGTCCGTCGACTGGGCGCCGGGCTCGAGGAAGCTCTCCAGCATCACGCCGCTGATGTTCGACGCCTCGCCGGCCTCCCGGGCCGCACGCAGGGTCGCCGCGATCTCGGTGGCGACCTCCGCCTGGCGGATGTGATCCTTACCGGAGTTGGCGTGCGAGCAGTCGATCATCACCCGTGCCGGGAGGCCCGCCTTCTCGAGGGCCGCGGCGGCCGACGCGATCGACTCGGCGTCGAAATTGGGTCCGCGGGTACCGCCCCGAAGGATGATGTGGCAGTCCTCGTTGCCGGCGGTCTCGACGACCGCGCCATTGCCGAAGTCGTCCACTCCGAAGAAGACATGTTCGGCCGCAGCGGCATTCACCCCGTCGATGGCGACCTGGACGTTGCCGTCGGTGCCGTTCTTGAAGCCGATCGGCATCGACAGGCCCGAGGCGAGCTGGCGGTGCACCTGGGATTCGGTGGTGCGGGCGCCGATGGCACCCCAGGCGACGGCGTCGGCGATGTACTGCGGGCTCGTCGGCTCGAGGAACTCGCAGCCGACGGGCAGTCCGAGGTCGATGATGTCGAGCAGCAGTGATCGAGCGGTCCGCAAGCCGCGTTCCACGTCGAAGGTGTTGTCCATGCCGGGGTCGTTGATGAGACCCTTCCAGCCGACCGTGGTCCGCGGCTTCTCGAAGTAGACCCGCATGACGATCTTCAGGCGATCGGCGTAGGCCTCGGCCAGCGGTGCCAGACGGCGGGCGTAGTCGATCGCGGCGATCGGATCATGGACCGAGCACGGTCCGACGATGACGAGCAGGCGCTCGTCGCGGCCGGCGAGGATGTCGGCGATCTCCTCGCGGTCCCGCGCAACCGCGAGCGCACGACGCGCGGTCAGCGGCAGCTCGCTGCGGACGGTGTCCGGCGACGGGATCGGACGGAAGGACTTGATCCGACGATCGGAGGTCGATTCGGTTTGCTCGGCCGTACGCGTCGAGAGATCCGGGAGCGTGGTCACGATGTGTGCCTTTCGAGGTCATGCCCTGTCGGTGGTCAAACCGGGGCACGCCTTCTCAGTGGTGGAGCCCCGCTCAAAACGACAAGAGCAGCGACCGTATGGTCGCTGCTCGGGCTCCGGGTGTTACGTGCGCGCGCTTGGTCAGCGCTTCATCGTGGCCCCACCCGGAGCCTCGATAAAGCGCCAATAGGCGCGCACGGTGCTGATCACGGCGACAACACTAGCACAGGGCTCTCCTACGGATGGCCATGGGTGTCAGGGGTGACCCCGGTCGATCAGTTCACTGAGCACGATGATCGATTCGGACCTGTCCACCGGACCGGCGGCCCGGATGCGCTCGAGTGCCTGCTCGAGGTGGCGCACATCGCGGGCGCGAACCCGAAGGATGGCGTCGGCCTGACCCGAGATCGTCGCCGCGCTGACGACCTCGGGGATCGGTTCCCACGACGCCTTGAGCTCGTCGGGTGAGATGTTGCCGCGGCAATACACCTGCACATAGGCCTCCGTGGTCCATTGCATGGCGTGTGGATCGACGATCGCGGTGAACCCCCGGATCACCCCGTCGTCGAGGAGCCTGTCGACGCGCCGCTTGACCGCGGGCGCCGAGAGTCCGACCTCGTCGCCGATCTGGGCATAGGTCGCCCGCGCGTCGCGGGTGAGGCAGGCAAGCACCTTCTCATCGAGATCGTCGAGGTGTCGCAACAGAGGTCCCCTTTCCGGGAATTCGCGGCGATTTGTTGCGCCCATACGCAATTCACGGCGATTGTTTGCACCGGAGTCCGACGATACCCTCGATTCATGACGCTGATGCCCCACGACGTGAAACCACCCGACCACGATGTGGAACCGCATGTGGCACACAACTACTCGCCGATCCCGGTAACCGCGGCCAGCGCCGAAGGCGCCTGGATCACCGATGTCCACGGCAAGCGTCACCTCGACTGTCTCGGCGCCTATTCGGCGGTCAACTTCGGACACCGGCATCCGCGGATCGTCGCCGCAGCACTCGAGCAGATCGACCGAGTCACCCTCACCAGCCGCGCGTTCCGCTCGGACCGGCTCGAACCGTTCTGCGCCGCACTTGCCGAGTTGTGCGGCAAGGAGATGGTGCTGCCCATGAACACCGGCGCCGAAGCCGTCGAATCGGCGATCAAGGTCGCCCGCAAATGGGGATACGACGTCAAGGGCGTGCCCGACGGCCGCGCCACGATCATCGTCGCCGGCGGCAACTTCCACGGCCGCACCACGACGATCATCTCCTTCAGCGACGACCCCGACGCGCGCAACGGATTCGGTCCGTACACACCGGGTTTCGTACGCGTCCCCTACGGCGACGTGGAGTCACTCGCCGCTGCGATCGACGAGACGACCGTCGGTGTCCTGGTCGAGCCCATCCAGGGTGAGGCCGGGATCATCGTGCCGCCCGACGACTATCTGCCGCGAGTACGCGCTCTCTGCACCGCCGCCGACGTGCTGTTGATCGCCGACGAGATCCAGTCCGGCCTCGGCCGCACGGGACGGACCTTCGCCCTCGAACACTGGGGCGTCGAACCCGATGTCTACCTGCTGGGCAAGGCGCTGGGCGGCGGGATCGTGCCGGTGAGCGCGGTCGTCGCGAACAGCGACATCCTCGGGGTCCTGCACCCCGGACAGCACGGCTCGACGTTCGGCGGGAACCCACTCGCCGCGGCGATCGGTCACACCGTCGTCGACATGCTCGCCGAGGGCACCTGGCAGCGACGCGCCACCGACCTCGGCAACCACCTGCACACGCGTCTCGGTGAATTCGTCGGCCACGGTGTTATCGCGACCCGCGGTCTCGGACTCTGGGCGGGGATCGACCTCGATCCAGCACTCGGCACCGGCAAGGACTTCTGCCTACGCCTCGCCGAGCATGGCGTCCTGGCCAAGGACACCCACGGTTCGACGCTGCGCCTCGCCCCTCCGCTCGTCATCACGGTGCCGGAGATCGATTGGGCGGTCGATCGATTCGCGGAAGTGCTGAAGTGCTGAAGTGCTGAACGGATGAGGGCGGCCGGGTCAGCGTGACACGAGGTCGCGGTCGCGGTTGAGCCACCACGTCGACGTGGACAGCACCGTGGCGAACGCACACCAGGCCGGGTAGGCAGCGAGCGCGGCCCCGGCCGGCGCATTCACTGCACCGGTGCGTCGGGCGAGGTCCGCGCTGCTGACCGTGAGGACTGCCGCGGCCACCGATGCAGTGCCCAGTGCCCCCTTACCGAAGTAGATCCAGCTCCACGCCCCGTTGAGCGCGAGGTTGGCGCCGAGCGCGGCGAGGTACGCCTGTTTCGTGGCGTTCTTCGCGTCGCCCGTCGTCGCACCTGCCGCGGATTCGTCCAAGCCGTCGATCGCGACCGCCGAGGTGACCGCGATGTCGGTGTAGAGGGCGGTCCAGGCCACCGGGAACACCCAGGCGGGCGGGACGAAGGAAGGTTTCTTCAGCCGCGGATACCAGGTCTCGACCGCCGGCCTGGTCACGATGCTGCCGATGGCACCGGCCGCGGCGGTGGCGAGTGAGGTCCCGGTCAGGGTGGAGATGCGCATGGCCACGAGTACCCGTCACGCGGTATCCGACACCTGCATCACCTCAGCTGCGCGGCGAGTGATTCCTCATCCGTGACCGGAAGCCCGCACACCGTTCCCCGGCACACGTAGGCCGCGTCGCGTCCGCCGACCGGTCCGCAGGCGACCAGCAGCGGATGCGAATCCGGTTCACCGGCGACGACGACCGCGCCGCCGGGGACATGCGCCCAGGACGCTCGGGTCAGCGCCTGATCCGACGCCGGGCCCTGCGCGACGGCGATCTGCAAGGGGCCGGCGACCCGCGCCGACATCACCGACAGCCAGTGCCCCGCCGATCGCGGAAGCTTGGCGACGATCACCGAGGCACGGGACAGACTGTGTTCCAACAGTTCTGCATAGCCGACCGCCCTCTCCGGGTCGGCGAGCATCGACGCGGTCAGCAGCGCCTCGGCCATCAGCGACGCACCCGACGGAGTGGCGCCGTCGATCGGGTCGCGAGGACGGGCGATGAGTCCTTCGCCCGTGGCGTCGAACCAGGCGCCGGGCGCCTCCGGGTCGGCGAAGAGTTCGATCGCGGTGTCGAGCAACCCCAATCCTGCTCCGAGCCAACGGGTCTCGCCGGTGACCTGGAACAGTGTCAGAAGAGCCGTACTCAAGGCCGCATGGTCGTCGAGTCCGCCGTCGGCCCCCACGGCACCGCCGAGCGACGAACGCCGAAGCCGACCACCGACCAGGTGGCCGCGCAACAACTCATCGGCGCAGCGGACCGCGTCGTCGACGAAACCGGTCTCGCCCAGCCCGGCGCCCGCCTCGGCGAGCGCGGTGATCGTCATCGCGTTCCACGCGGTGACGACCTTGTCGTCGCGGGTGGGCTGGACACGTCTCGCCCGGGCGTCGAACAGCGCGGCGCGCACGGTGCCGAGGCGGTCGCGGTCCTCCGGATCCGCCGGGAGCTGCAGCGTCGAACGCCCGTGTTCGAAAGTGCCCTGTTCGGTCACGACGAACAGCTCGGCGGCCCGACGTCCCGCCTCCGGCCCGAGCACCTCGGCGAGTTCGTCCGGAGTCCACACGTACGTGGAGCCCTCCACCCCGCCGGCATCGGCGTCGAGCGACGAGGCGAACCCGCCCGGCACCCGGAGATCCCGTCGGAGGAACGTCACCGTTTCCTCGACGACGCGGTGCGCGAGCGCATCTCCGGTCCGTCGCGCGAGGTGCGCGTAGGCACGTAAGAGCTGTGCGTTGTCGTAGAGCATCTTCTCGAAATGGGGCACGACCCATCCGGCGTCGACCGAGTAGCGGGCGAAGCCCCCGCCGAGTTGGTCGTAGATGCCGCCGCGACCCATCGCGTGCATGGTCCGGCCGGCGGCCTCGATCGCGGCGGTGTCGCCGGTGCGTTCGGTGTGCCGGATCAGCGCGTCGAGAAGAGCCGAGGGCGGGAATTTGGGTGCGCCGCCGAAACCGCCGTGCTCACGGTCCTCCTCGTCCAGCACCGTGCGGACACCGTGTGCCAGCAGCCGGTCGTCGACCGGAACGGTTCCCGCGGGTAGCGGTGAGGTGTTCACCACAATGTGTTCGCGCACCTTCGCGGCGGTGTCGTCGAGGTCGGCGCGTCGCTGGGTCCACGCCTCGGTGACCGCGGTCAACACCTGCCGGAACGACGGCATCTGCCCGCGCGGACGGGGCGGGTAGTAGGTGCCGGTGTAGAACGGGTCGCTATCGGGGGTGAGGAAGCAGGTCATCGGCCAGCCCCCCTGCCCGGTCATCGCGACGGTGGCAGCCATGTAGATGGCGTCGATGTCGGGACGTTCCTCCCGGTCGACCTTGATACAGACGAAGTCACGGTTCATCTGGGCCGCGGTGGTCTCGTCCTCGAAGGACTCGTGTGCCATCACATGACACCAGTGGCAGGCCGCGTAGCCGACCGACAACAGGACCGGCACATCGCGGTCGCGTGCCCGGCTCAGCGCGGCGTCGGACCACTCCTGCCAGTGCACCGGATTGTCGGCGTGCTGCCGGAGATATGGGCTCGTCGCCGAGCCCAGCGTGTTCGACGACCCGTCAGGTGTCCGCCGGTCGTCGCTCATCGGTCCCGGTCGTGCTCGTCGCGTCCTGGTCGCCGGATGCGGCGTCGTCGGGTACGGCGCCATCCGGTACAGCGCCATCGGGTGCAGCGTCGACGGGGGTCGAGGCAGCGGCGATCGGACCGGACGGATCGGTGCCCTCGTCGAACGCCTGATCCGCTTCCGGGTGCTCGGTGTCGAAGGACTCGGGCAGCTTCTTGAGCTGACGGCCCATCGACCAGATCAGGAACGCGGTCCCGACCAGCAACACCAGGATGACGAGCAGCCCCAGCGGGGACGACTTGCCGAATTCCGGTCCCTGCGGCTCCTCCGCCGCGACGACCGTCACGGTGTTCACGAAGTCCACGTTGTTCACGATGTCGATGTTCATCACGCCTCGATTCCGGCGAACAGATCGGTTTCGGGCAGGGCCGTCTTCACGCGCGTCTTGGCCAGCTCGAACTCTTCGGTCGGCCACAGTCGCTGCTGCCACTCCAGCGGTACGGCGAAGAACATGCCGTTGGGGTCGATCTGCGTCGCATGGGCCCGCAGCGCATCGTCACGCTGTGGGAAGTACTTGGCGCATTCCACCTGGGTGGTCACCCGGCCCATCAGGTCACCGCGACTGGGATCCCACTTGCTGAGCCACTCGGCGAACGGACTCTCCTGGCCGTGACGCGCGAACTCGTCGGAGAAAAGGACCATGCGATCGCGGATGAACCCGTGCGTGTAGTAGATCTTCGACACCGTCCACGGTTCACCGGTTCCGGGGAACGCGTCGGGTTCCCCGGCCTGGTCGTAGGCCGCCAGCGACACCTCGTGGCAGCGGATGTGATCGGGGTGTGGATATCCACCGTGCTCGTCGTAGGTGATCATCACGTGCGGACGGAACTCGCGGACGACGCGGACGAGTGCCTCCGTGGCCTCCTCGAGCGGGACGGTCGCGAACGAGCCCTCCGGCAGCGGCGGCAGCGGGTCGCCCTCGGGCAGCCCCGAGTCGACGAAACCCAGCCAGGTCTGCTTCACGCCGAGTGCCTCGGCGGCTTTGGCCATCTCCTCGCGGCGGACCTCGGACATCCGCTCTTTGATGCCGGGACGGTCCATCGCCGGATTCAGGATGTCGCCCCGCTCGCCACCGGTCAGGGTGACGACGAGCACCTCATTGCCCTCGGCCGCATATTTGGCGGACGTGGCCGCACCCTTGCTCGACTCATCGTCGGGGTGCGCGTGGACCGCCATCAGACGGAACACACCCGGCTGCGGGTCGTCGGCGTGGGTTTCGGTCACAGTTCCTCACCTTCGGATCGCTACTCGTCCCATGGTAGGTATTGACGCGTGAACAGTTCGGATGGGGGCGCCGCAGAGCGCCCTCGCAGCGGCCCGCGCGCGACCTACCCGGAGCATTCCGCGACCGCTCAGACCCGTCGGCGCTGGTTCGTCGCGCTGTCGATACTCGTCGTGGTGGCCGGCGTCACGCTGGCGGCGATCGGGTACAGCAAGTTCGGCACCGCCGACGTGTCCGGCGAGGCCACCGGCTACGAGATCCTCGACAGCAACACCGTCGCCGTGCAGTTCACCGTCGACCGCTCCGACCCGAGCAAGCCCGCCGCCTGTGTGGTGCGTGGACGATCGAAGGACGGCAGCGAGACCGGGCGCCGCGAGATCCTGATCCCGGCCGACTCCGCCGAGCGGATCGGTGTCCGCACCGAGGTCACCACCTCCAAACCCCCGGTGATCGGTGAGGTCTTCGGTTGCACCGTCAACGTGCCCGCCTACCTGCAGCCCGAGTCGTGAGCACCCGGCAGGCCAGACCAGGCGAGACACCGGCACCCCGCGCGGCGTTCGCCGCAATCGGTAGCCGCTACTTCCCGCTGCTCGTCGGGCTGTTCGTCGGCGTGATGCTGATCAGCAACGTCACCGGCACGAAGGGTGTCGTGCTGTTCGACGACTGGCTCGACGTCGACCTCGGCCCCATCCACATGCAGGGCCTCGTCACCGACGGCGCGTTCTTCCTGTTCCCGCTCGCCTACGTCCTGGGCGACGTGATCAGTGAGGTGTACGGGTTCCGCGCGATGCGCCGCACGATCCTGGCCGGTTTCGCCGTCCTCGTTCTCGCGTCGTTGTGTTTCTGGCTGACGATTCAGCTCCCCGCCGCCGATTTCTACGAAGGCCAAGAGGCTTTCGAAACCGTCGCCGGCGTCGTTCCACAATTCCTACTTGCCGGACTTGCCGGATATGTGGTGGGCGAGTTCCTGAATTCATTCGTGTTGGTCAAAATGAAAGAGCGCGCCGGTGAGCGACATTTGTGGGCGCGCCTTTTGGGATCGACCGTCGTCGGCGAATTCGCGGACACCCTCGTCTTCTGTTCGATCGCCGCATCTGCACTGGGTATCTCCACGTGGGGGGACTTCGTCAACTACACCGTTGTCGGGTTTGTCTGGAAGACAATGGTCGAGATCGTCATCATGCCGGTGACGTATTTCGTTGTCGGATGGCTGAAACGAGCCGAGCCCACCTATCAGGAAGCACTCGACGCGGCAACCGCCCGCACAACGGATGTGCCATAGGTCTCGTCGGCTGGTAAGATGGTCGGATACACGGCTCCGCGAGGGGTCGTGTTGCTGCATTTTTAGCGTCCAAATGTCGCGCGGTGAAAAAAGTCGCAACGCGGCGCGGGCAACACGAAGGAGTGACCGATGACCGACACCCAGGTGACCTGGTTGACCCAAGAGTCGCACGATCGCCTCAAGAGCGAGCTCGACTCATTGATCGCCAATCGTCCGGTCATTGCTGCCGAGATCAATGAGCGACGTGAAGAGGGCGACCTCAAGGAGAACGGTGGCTACCACGCTGCCCGCGAGGAGCAGGGCCAGCAGGAGGCGCGCATCCGCCAGCTCCAGGAGCTGCTGAACAACGCCAAGGTCGGCGAGGCGCCGACCCAGTCCGGCGTCGCCCTGCCCGGCTCCGTCGTGACCGTCTACTACGACGGCGACGAGAAGGACTCCGAGACCTTCCTGATCGCGACCCGCGAAGAGGGCGCGTCGGGCGGCAAGCTCGAGACCTACTCCCCCAGCTCGCCCCTGGGCTCCGCACTGATCGACGCCAAGGTCGGCGAGACGCGTGAGTACTCCGTGCCCAGCGGCGCGACAATCAAGGTGACCCTCGTCAGCGCGGAGCCGTACCACAGCTGACCGAGCCACGCCGAAATCACGAATCGGTGGCACCATTGCGCATCTGATGCGCATTGGTGCCACCGATTTCGTTTATACGACGTAGGGACGAATCGGGTCAGCCGAGGTTCACCTTCACGCCGCCGGAGAACATCGAATCGTGGAGCTCGATGGTTGCCGGCTTGGCATCCGCGGGCATGTCGTAGACGACCTTGACGTCGACGGTGTTGCCGGGATTGATGTTGTCCCAAACGGGAATGTCACTGCCGCCCAGTGCAATCTGCGCGGTGGCGTTCGGCTCGAAGCTACGTCCCTGGTCGTCGAAGAGCTTCTGATCGCTGGGCGAGAAGCCCTTCGGCTCCTTGCTCGTGTTCTTCACCGTCAAGGTGACGATCACGAACTGACCCTGAGCCTCCTACAACGGGTCTGGCAGATCTGGCAGATCCTAGCTGTGATCGGCCCCGTAAACGGCCTGCTCGCTGGTGAATCCCTCGAACTCCAACTGTTCGATAAGGCCCTGTCGCGAGAACGGGGAATACTCGCGGTACTCACGGGCCTTCTTTGCCGCCTGGTCATACCAGTTCACCCCGCCATCGGCTTCGAGCTGATTGACCGCGGCCGACGAGTCCGAAGACGAGAAACCCTCGTACTCCAGTTGGTCGATCAATCCCGACTTCGAGAAACTGGTGTACGCGAGGTAGTCCCTCGCCTTGGCGACCGCGTTCGACACCTCCGACACGAGTTCGATCACGGGAGTCTGCGCGCTCGGCGCCGCGTGCGGAGAGGCGGTGGTCCCGAAACCGGCCACGACACCGATCATCATCACGAACGCGGCGAGGACACCTGCCGCCCACGGCCACTTCTTCTGGGAGTCGATCATCGTTCTTCCTTCTTTCAGGTGCAGCTCTGGGAAGCTGAGCCGCGTCTGAGAGCAAGGTGTCACGGGGGTACGACAAAAACGTTGCCGCACAGTGTCATCCGATCGGACGAATCCTCGCTCGCATGTCACGCAGCCGCGGTGACGGCACTCGCTGCAGTCTGGCGTTCTCGCCACTCCCACACGGCGTAGATCACCTCGGTCGCGTACCCGAGGTCGAGTTTCCCGCCACCGATAGGCACAGTCGCATCCACAGCGATCTTCGAGTCTGGCTGCCACAGCCCGGGCGCACATGTCGCTGGACTCACCTCGATCACCGAACCACCCGGCATGTGGAACGTGAACCGCTGCTGTCCATGGCCGCGGATCGCGAACTCGCCCCGATGCAACGCCCGATGACAGGAACCACACAACAAGATCAGGTTGTCCAACTCGGTCTCCCCACCCGCCGACCAGAACACCACATGATGCGCATGCAAATGCCGCGTCCGCTCACACCCCGGCGTCTGACAGCACCGATCCCGCAGGAACAACGCCCTGACCAGCGCCTTGTTCGGAGTTCGCCGCTTGCGCCCCAACCCCAACAACGCCAACTTCCCCGGATCACCAGGAACCCTGGCAGACAACACCTCCCGCGTCACCGCCCCACACCGAGCCTCCTCCAACTCTGCCTCCGACAACGCCGGACCGTCATCCAGATGCGCATGCTCCACCCCATCCCCCGCGTGAATCAGAATCTCCGCCCCGGGCGCCAGGTCCGGCATCGCGATCCCGTCATGCACCATGTCGGCCATCGCCACCACCGCCGGCGCCACATTCGACGGCACCTGCCGCCACAGATCCCGACGATTCGCCGGCTTCACCTCCGAATCCCGCTCACCGGACTCGGTCTCCAACTCGCCCGGAGTGTTCCGCGGAAACACTCTCCCGCGCGGGAAGATCCCCATCGTCGGCCGTGCGAGCCCGCTCATACTCCGCCCGCACCGCACCCGCCAGGAACCGCGCACCATCCAACGGCGACAACGTCAACGACACCGACAACGACCCATCGACATTCCACTTCCACCGACCCCACGACTCCACCGGCGCCACGAGCTCCCCCTTCTCGTTGTGCCCGCGATCGATCTGACGCATCGCCCGCACCGCCTTCTCCACCTGCGACGCCGTGCACGACAACGCCAGATTCACCAACTCCTGCTCCCGCAACGGAGTCGCCACCCGCGTCAACGCCCGCACCTTCGAATACGTCAACCGCCCCGCACCGAACGCCTCACGGATCAGCGGCAACTCCCGCAATGATTTGGCCACCCGCACCTGCTCATGCGCCGTCCGCTGCGAAATCCCCGCCTTCCACGACAACCACTGCGCCAACGAATGAATCCCCGGACCCCGCCACGACTCCCGCTCATCCAACTCCGCCACCAGCGACAAGAACTCCGCGGTCAACGCCGTGATCTGCGCGGCATAACCCAACACCCGAACCTCGAGCACCTCATCAGACAACGACGCCGGATCCGCACCGTCGAACATCGACGACACACCCTCGGCGCGTAACGCGGTAACGGACATCCCGACCCCCCAGCCAGTTCGAACACTTATACGAACAAGCTACCGGCGGCCACCGACAATTCCGCAGGTCACAGACTCGCGAGCGTTCCGCGGAACACACCACGCCCGGCGGTACGCCGAACCACCTGTGAGACCAACCCGCCGGTGCTTCAATGGGCCCATGTCACGTTCCTATGCACTGGAGACCTTCGACCTCGACTTCTTCGACGATGCACCGGTGCGCCACGTGATCGACGTCCGGCTGCCGGTCACGCCACAGCGGGCGTGGGCAGAGTTCACCCGCCAGAACACTCTCGACTGGTGTCGGGCGATCAAGTCGATCCAGTTCACCTCGCCACCTCCCTATGGCGCCGGCGCGACCCGCAAGGCGGTCCTCGGCCCGGGCTACGTGACGCTCCAGGAAGACTTCTTCCACTGGACCGAGGACGCCGAAGCAGGCCGGTACCACAATGCATTCCGGGTCAAGAGCGCCAACGTCCCGGGTATCCGCCGCTTCGGTGAGGCCACTCAGATCGACCCCGCCGACGTCGGCTGTCGCCTGCGGTGGACCTTCGCTCTCGAGCTGCCGACCAAGTCCAAGGCCGTCACCGCGTTCTCCGGCCCGGCGTCGTCCACCGTCTACAAGACGATCGAGGCCGACACCCTCAAGCACTTCGCGAATCTCGAACCGGCGCAATAGTCGCCGGCCCTTGGGTCACGCTGCTGAGACGATCGCAGTCTTCCGATCGAGCAATTCGACCCGTAGAGACGGAGACCCACCTAGTCCAACCTCGTCAACGAGTGCAGCCAGCAACCGGACCGGCCGCGAATCGCCACTGGCGCGAACGCCTATCGGCGTCAGCAGAAAGATGGCTGCCTCCGCGACAACGATCAACGGGCGGTACGACTCCGAAGCATGCGCGCGGCGTAGCCCTCTATGCCTGCTGAGGACATGGAAAGCCACGCCATCGTGCGTCTCGTCGGGCGACTCTCTGATCGTCACGTTTGCGGGGTACCAATAGAGCCCATCGATCGACACTTCCCGCGCCGACGGCCCGCTAATGGTGTCATCGATGCGATGACTCCCCACCGATGTCTCGAAGAGCACAAAGCCCACCTCGTCACGCCTCGCCGAGTTGAGGATCTCCAAGAGTTCCGAGGGGTGATAGGACTGGCTCGCGCTGGCCAACACCGGTATCGCCGACTCTCTCACCCATATCAGTGGTGCGTGGGGAAGTGTGAGCGTGGCATGTACGGAGTTCGTCAACGTCAAGTCGAGCCGGGACCGTGCCCTCGCGAGCCGAGACCGGCGAGCGATGTGCTCGCCACACAGCGGCCCATCGAGCGACTCCAGTTCTCCGAGAAGTGCTGCGCACCTACGCTTCAACCACCGCCAGCTCTCGTGCAGATCCTCCCGAATCCGCTCCGCGTGCTCAGGTCCCCAGGCCGACTCGGATGAGTGTGAACGTCTTCCCATGCACGGCAAGGTAAGTGCGCACCGAAGCCCGACGACGAGAAGACTGCACAGGCAACGGCCCCATCCACAACCTCGCCGAGCTAGTCCCGCAGAAACCCTGCCTCGCTCAGTGCGCGTCGCACGACGCGCTGATGGTCGGGTCCGCGCGTCTCGACACTGACCGTCACCTGCACCTCGCCTAGGTACAGATCGTCGGCGACGCGTGAATGCACGATGTCGATAACGCTCGCACCCTGGTCGCGGAGCAGTTCGAGCAGCGCGAGAAGTCCGCCCGGGCGGTCGGAGACGGTGGCGGTGAAGGTGAGGAATCGACCGGCCGCGGTGAGACCGTGAGTGGTCACGTGGCGCAGCAGCAACGGGTCGATGTTGCCGCCGGACAACACGACACACACTTGTCCCGACAGGTCGAGCGTGCCGCCCACCGCGGCGGCCACACCTGCCGCGCCCGCCGGTTCGACGACCATCTTCGCCCGTTCGAGCATCAGCAGGAGCGCCGTGCTGAGTTCTTCCTCGCTGACGGTCACGACCTCGTCGACGTATTCGGTGACGTGCTCGAACGGGACGTCGCCCGGCCGGGCCACGGCGATGCCGTCGGCCATGGTGTTCATCGACGCCGCGGGCACCGGACGCGTCGCCGCGAGCGACGTCGGCCATGCCGCGGCCTGGGCCGCCTGAACGCCGATGACTCGGACGTCCGGCCTCGACGCCCGTACCGCGGCCGCGACTCCGGCGAGCAGACCGCCGCCACCGAGGGGGACGACGATGGTCGTGACATCGGGCATCTGCCCGAGGATCTCCGTCCCGACCGTCGCCTGACCGGCAACGATGTCGAGGTGATCGAACGGATGGATCAGCACCGCACCGGTCTGATCCGCGAACCGCTGAGCCTCGACCAGCGCCTCATCCACCGTCTCACCGGCCAGAATCACTTCGGCGCCATAGGCTTTCGTCGCCGCGATCTTCGGCAAGGACGCGCCGGTCGGCATGTACACCCGTGCGTTGATCCCCAGCTCGGTCCCCGACCAGGCGACCCCTTGCGCGTGGTTGCCCGCACTCGCTGCGACGACGCCGCGTGCCCGCTCGTCGGCGGACAACCGGGAGATCCGCAGATAGGCACCCCGCGGCTTGAACGAGCCTGTTCGCTGCAGGTTCTCGCACTTCAGCCAGACGTCTGCCCCGCTTCGCTCGGACAGCACGCGGGACGCGATCACCGGCGTCCGCCGGATCACGCCGGACAGCTCGGCGGTCGCCTTCTCGATGTCTGCAGATGTGAGCAGCATTGGGCCAGTATCAACCGCAGGCTGTCAGCGCAGCGCGTTCTCCAGGTCGCCCAGGATGTCGTCGATGTCCTCGATGCCCACCGACAGACGAACCAGGTTGTCGGGAACCTCCAGCAACGAGCCGGCGGTCGACGCATGGGTCATCGCGCCGGGGTGTTCGATCAGGGACTCGATGCCGCCCAGCGACTCGGCGAGGGTGAAGACCTCGGTGCGGGCGCACAACTGCTTGGCCTCTTCGATGCCGCCCTTGACCAGCACCGACACCATGCCGCCGCAGCGCTTCATCTGCTTGGCGGCGACCGCATGGCCCGGGTGGTTCTCGAGTCCCGGGTACAGGACGGCGTCGATCTTGTCGTGCGAGCTCAGGAACTCGACGACCTTCTCGGCGTTGTCACAGTGGCGATCCATGCGGACGGCGAGCGTCTTGGTGCCGCGCATCGTGAGGTAGCCGTCGAACGGTCCGGGAACCGCACCGGCGCCGTTCTGCAGGAAGGCGAACGCCTCGTCGAGCTCTTCGCTGTCGGTGACCAGCGCACCACCGACGACATCGGAATGACCACCGAGGTACTTGGTGGTCGAGTGCAGGACGACATCGGCGCCGAGGGTCAGCGGCTGCTGCAGGTACGGGGAGGCGAAGGTGTTGTCCACCACGAGCTTCACGCCGGCCTCGTGCGCGATGGCGGCGAGGGTTTCGATGTCGCCGACGTTGAGCAGCGGGTTGGTGGGTGTCTCGGTCCAGACGAGCTTGGTCTCGGGACGGATCGCGTCGCGCACCGCGGCGACGTCGGACACCGGTGCCACCGAATAGGTGATGCCCCACTGGGTGAACACCTTGTCGATGAGTCGGAAGGTTCCGCCGTAGGCGTCGTTCGGGATCACCAGGTGGTCACCGGGACGCAGCGTCGAACGCAGCAGGCAGTCGGTGGCGGCCATACCGGACGCGAAAGCGCGACCGTAGGTTCCGTGTTCGAGTGCGGCGAGATTGGCTTCCAGCGCTCGTCGCGTCGGGTTGCCGGTGCGGGCGTACTCGAATCCGTCGCGCAGTCCACCGACGCCGTCCTGGGCGAAGGTCGAGCTGGCGTAGATCGGCACGTTCACCGCGCCGGTCTGGGGATCCGGATCGTATCCGGCGTGAATGGCGCGGGTCGAGAAACCTTGCCAGCGAACCGAATCCGCGGCGCTGCGTCGTTCACTCACAGTGGTGTGCTCCTATCCGACGATCGGGTGGCTCGAGACGAACGCGAGCAGGTCGTGGCGTGTGATGACGCCGATGGGCTTGCCGTCCTCGACGACCATCAGCGCATCGCTGTCGCCGAGTGCCTTGGTGGCGGCGCTGATCGGCTCACCGGAACCGATGAGCGGGAACGGATCTCCCATGTGCGCCGAGACCGGGTCGGCCAGGCTGGCGCGTCCCTCGAAGACGGCGCTGAGCAGGTCTCGCTCGGTGACCGCACCCGCGACCTCGCCGGCCATGACCGGCGGTTCGGCGCCGACGACGGGCATCTGGGACACCCCGTACTCGCGGAGGATCTCGATGGCGTCGCGCAACGTCTCCTGCGGGTGGGTGTGGACGAGGTCGGGCAGAGCACCGGTCTTGCCGCGCAGCACGTCGCCGACCAGCGACTCCTTGGCGTTGGCGTCCAGCGGGGTGCGGAGGAAGCCGTAGCTGCTCATCCACTCGTCGTTGAAGATCTTGGCCATGTAGCCGCGTCCGCCGTCCGGCAGGAGTACGACGACGAGGGCGTCGGGCCCCTCGCGCTCGGCGACCTGGAGGGCCGCGACGACGGCCATACCGCAGGAACCGCCGACGAGGAGCCCTTCCTCGCGGGCGAGGCGGCGGGTCATGTCGAAGGAGTCCGCGTCGGAGACCGCGATGATCTCGTCGGGGATCTCCGGGTCGTAGGCGGCCGGCCAGAAGTCCTCACCGACGCCTTCGACGAGGTACGGGCGTCCGGTGCCGCCGGAGTACACCGACCCCTCGGGGTCGACGCCGATGACCTTCACCGCACCGTTGGAGACCTCCTTGAGGTAGCGCCCGGTGCCGGTGATGGTGCCGCCGGTGCCGACGCCCGCCACGAAGTGCGTGACCTTCCCGTCAGTGTCGGCCCAGATCTCCGGGCCGGTGGTCTCGTAGTGACTCTGCGGGCCGGCCGGGTTGGCGTACTGGTTGGGCTTCCACCCGCCCTCGATCTCGCGAACCAGACGATCGGACACGCTGTAGTAGCTGTCGGGGTGCTCCGGCGGCACGGCGGTCGGGCACACGACGACCTCGGCACCGTAGGCACGCAGCACGTTGCGCTTGTCCTCGCCGACCTTGTCCGGGCAGACGAACACGCACTTGTATCCGCGCTGCTGCGCGACGAGTGCGAGACCGACTCCGGTGTTGCCGGACGTCGGCTCGATGATGGTGCCGCCGGGCTTGAGTTCACCGGAGGCCTCGGCGGCGTCGATCATCCGGACCGCGATGCGGTCCTTGCTGCTCCCGCCGGGATTGAGGTACTCCACCTTGGCCGCGACCAGCCCGGATCCGGGCGAGGTCACGGAATTCAGCTTGACCAGAGGGGTGTTGCCCACCAGGTCCACAACGTGATTGGCGATGCGCATGAGTCCATGGTCCCAGAACCGTCGTGGTCCCCGACACTCGGCCACCGACACCCGGCCGTCGACCTCTAGACTGGCGGCCGTGTCCGGTTGGAGTCGCAAGGTCGGTGCCGACAGTTGGGCCTGGGGCCGGGTCTGCCGCGACGTGGGCGCCACGGCGGCAGCCACTGCGGCCGGAGCGAGTGCCGGATGGGCGGTCTGGAACTACCTCAACGGTCAGGCCGCGACGGCCCGCACCGTGATCCCGCACCGCACCGACAACGCCCCCGACGGCGACGGCGTCTATCACCCGGACGGCCGGGTGACGCGGTACACCCGCGACACTGCGGTCGACCTGTTCCTGACCGTCTTCGGCGATTCCACCGCGGCCGGACTCGGTGTCGACACGGCCGACGAGACGCCCGGTGTGCAGGTCGCACGACGAGTCGCGGCCGAGACCGGCAAGACCGTCCGCTACGCCAACAAGGCCATCGTCGGCGCGACGTCGAAGGGGTTGGCCGCCCAGATCGACGCGATGTTCATCGCCCACGAACGGCCGGATGTCGCGATCATCCTGATCGGCGCGAACGACGTGACGTCCCGCAACGGCATCCGCGCGTCGGCTCGCCGACTCGGCGACGCCGTGCGACTGCTCGTCGGCGGCGGCGCGAAGGTCGTCGTCGGCACCTGCCCCGACTTCGGCGTCATCACCGCCATCCCGCAGCCGCTGCGAACAGTGTTGCGGCAGTGGGGCCTTCGTTTGGCTGCGGCCCAACGCGCGGCGGTCCGTGCCGCGGGTGGGCGGTCGGTTCCGCTCGCCGACCTGATGGCCAAGGAATTCCGGGCCCAGCTCGATTTCATGCTGTCCCCGGATCAATACCACCCCTCGGCGGCGGGATACGCGCTGGCCGCCGACATCCTGATGCCACCGGTCCTCGACGCCATCGGCGAGTGGGGTTCGGCACCGTTACCCGAACCTCCCGAGGAATCCCCGGCGGTGGAGGAGTCGCGCGTGGCCACCGGACTCCGACGCCTGCTCAAGCAGGTGTGACGGCAGATGTGATCTACCACCCCATCAAACCAAGCATCTGCTTGGTTGGGGTAGCGTGGGCGCATGGCTGAAGCAGTGATCGTTTCCACCGCCCGCTCCCCGATCGGCCGCGCCGCCAAGGGATCCCTCAAAGACGTCCGTCCCGACGACCTGTCCCGCCAGATGGTGGAGGCGGCCCTCGCGAAGGTGCCCGAACTCGACCCGGCCGACATCGAGGACATCCACTGGGGCATCGGCCAGCCGGGCGGTCAGGGCGGCAACAACATCGCCCGCGTGATCGCCGTCGAACTCGGTTACGACCACATCCCCGGCGTCACGGTCAACCGCTACTGCTCGTCGTCGCTGCAGACCACACGTATGGCGCTGCACGCCATCAAGGCCGGCGAGGCCGACGTCATCATCTCCGGCGGCGTCGAGAGCGTGTCGAGCTTCGGGATCTCCGGCGGTGCCGACGGTGCCCCGAACTCCAAGAACCCGCTCTTCGACGACGCGATGGCGCGCACCGAACTCGCCGCCGCCGGCGACGCCGGGATCTGGCACGACCCCCGCCAGGACGGACTCATCCCCGACGTCTACATCGCGATGGGCCAGACCGCCGAGAACGTCGCGAGCTTCACCGGCATCTCGCGTGAGGACCAGGACCGCTGGGGCGTCCTCAGTCAGAACCGCGCGGAAGCGGCCATCAAGTCCGGCTTCTTCGCCCGCGAGATCGAACCGGTCACCCTGGCCGACGGCACCCAGGTCACCACCGACGACGGCCCGCGCGCGGGTACGACGTACGAGAAGATCTCGCAGCTCAAGCCGGTCTTCCGACCCGACGGCACCATCACCGCCGGCAACGCCTGCCCGCTCAACGACGGTGCCGCCGCGCTGGTCATCATGAGCGACACCAAGGCGAAGGAACTCGGCCTGACGCCGCTGGCGCGCGTCGTCGCCACCGCCGCCACCGGCCTGTCACCCGAGATCATGGGCCTCGGTCCGATCGAGGCGATCCGCAAGGTGCTCAAGATCTCCGGGATGTCGCTGTCCGACATCGACCTCGTGGAGATCAACGAGGCCTTCGCCGTCCAGGTGCTCGGCTCGGCGAACGAACTCGGCATCGACCACGACAAGCTGAACGTCTCGGGCGGCGCGATCGCTCTCGGCCACCCGTTCGGTATGACCGGTGCACGGATCACGACCACCCTGCTCAACAACCTCCGCACCCATGACAAGACCTTCGGCATCGAGTCGATGTGCGTCGGTGGCGGTCAGGGTATGGCCATGGTTCTCGAGCGCCTCAGCTGACCCGCGCGCAGTGCCTCAACTGACCGAGGTCTCCTCTCGCTCTTCGACGCCCCTCGCCGCGTTCGGTCCCAGGACCGCGACGCTGCGAGGGGTTGTTCGTCGATAGACGGCCCACGCGATCACGGTCCCGCCGACGATGTAGATCTCGGCGGGGATGGCCCACACGTTGTTCGTCGCCGTGTTGTCGTGGATGTAGTACTGCGAGATGTGCCCGGCGAGGTCGCCGCCGTAGCTGATCGCCAGCGCCCACACCGCGGCGTCGAGCCATCCGCCGCGGTTGCGGATCCGGAACGTCAGCAGGCAGATCAACCCCACGGCGATGTCGTTCCACCCGAGCTCCCACTGGAACATCGACGGGATGAAGTCCGGTCCGATGTCCTTGGCGATCTCCGGGGCATTCGGTCCGACGTGCCCGAAGCCGGCGAAGACGCCGAACACTCCGCCGGGTACGAGGATCCACAGCAGCACGAGTTCTGCGTTGCGGCCGATGGTGCGTCGACGCGCCGACCGGTCCGCCAGGATGTGCACCATCGCGCCGACGATCATCAACGCGAGCTGAATCAGAAAAAACACCATCCCCGATGGTCGGCACAGCTCTTGTCCGCGGATGCCCACTTGACATCTTTTTCCTCCGCACAGACGACAACGAACCCCACACCGGCGCGGGTGTGGGGTTCGTTGTGAATCGGATGCGGGACCGCCGCGTCGGAACTAGTCCGAGTTGAAGTAGCTCAGCAGGCGCAGGATCTCGACGTACAGCCAGACCAGGGTGACGGTCAGGCCGAGGGCGACGCCCCATGCTGCGCGGTCGGGCGCGCCGGCGCGGATGAGACGGTCCGCCGAGTCGAAGTCGAGCAGGAAGCTGAACGCCGCCAACGCGATGCAGACCAGCGAGAAGATGATCGCGATCGGACCGCCGTCGCGCAGGACACCGGCCTCGCCGGTGAACAGGCCGATCACCAGGTTGCCGACCATCAGCACGAGCACACCGATCATGCCGGCGAACAGCATGCGGGTGAAGCGCGGCGTGACGCGGATGGCGCCGATCTTGTACACGAACAGCATGCCGAAGAACACGCCGAACGTACCGAGAACCGCCTGTCCGATCAGGGCTCCGGCAGAGATGTCGCCGCCGACGACCAGGTTCGCGAAGGCGAAGGAGATCGAACCGACGAACAGTCCCTCGAATGCCGCGTAGGCGAGCACGATGGCCGGGTTGTCCTGCTTACGGCCGAAGCTCGCGATCAGGACGAGGACGAGACCGCCGATCGCACCGACCATCATCAGCGGCAGCGCGAGGCTGACCTGAGCGGACTCGGTGGCCCGGCTGCTGATGCCGAAGTAGGTCGCGACCGCGACGACGGTCAGGACGCCCAGAGTGATCGCGGTCTTGGTGACCACGTCGTCGATGGTGAGCTGCCGGGTGGCGGGCGGCGCCTGGGTGTAAGGGTCAGCTGCCTGACCGTATTTGTTCATCGCGACGCCGGTGCCGGCCGTGCCGGCCCCGAACCCCGCGTACCCGGATTGATTGTCGCGGACCACGCCGCGCATCACCGGATTGCTGCTCTCTCGCACGAAGCGCTCCTTAATCGGTACGGATCTATACCGTCTCAACGTCGAGCCATTCCTGTGAGTTCCCTGACGGGACGACAAGAGTGACCGTGTCGAATCCGACTTTACCGGCCCTTGACCATCTTGTCGTTCATCACTGCCTCTCGTGCTGCCGAGGCCGCAGGGTCGCCAGCCATGTCCGCGCGGTCTCGGGGTCCCCGCAGTCGGTGTGAGCGGACATCACCGCACGTCCGAGGCACACTGCCTTGAGCATGGACTCGGCGCGCTGGAAATCGTCCCCCCAACCCAGTCCGGGTTTGGACAGCATCAGCGATGCGATGCCGTGCGCGGCGGCCCACAGTTCGAGGACCACGTCGTTCACGTCGTCGCGGCCGAACAACCCCTCGTCGGCGAGTTCGGTGACCGTGTCCACGAACCGGGTGTAGGCGCTGGCGGCCAGCACCTGGTCGACCTTGGACGGATGCGCGGCGTCGGCTGGTTTCCCGAAGGCCACGCGATAGAGCACCGGGGTCGCGACGGCGAACCGGACGTAGGCGAGGCCGAGCTGCAGCGCCCGCTCCAGCGGATCGTCTATGCCTTCGGCCGCGGAGGCCAACTGATCGTCGAGGCGCTCGAAGTAGCGGGCGCACACGGCGTCGAGAAGGGCGTCTTTGTCGGCGAAGTGCAGGTAGATCGACGGTGGCGTGACGCCGACGCGAGTGGCGACCCCCCGGATAGACATGCCCGTGTCGTCACCGTGCTCGACCAGCAGCTCGCCCGCGGCCTCGATGATCTCCTCGGCGAGGATCTCACCTGCTCCGCGAGGTGATCTCGCCCGTCTGCGTGTCGTCACTGTTCTCCTGCGCTCGGTTCTTCTCCTGTATCCGGTGTGGTTGTGGCGGGTCGTCCTCGGACACTTCCTCGGACAGACCGAAGCGGTCGTGGAGCTTCCTCAGCGGTGCCGGCGCCCACCAGTTGGCGCGTCCGGCGAGGCGCATGAACGCGGGCACCAGGAACATCCTGACCAGGGTCGCGTCCATCAGCACCGCCAGGGCCAGCCCCACCCCAAACATACGCATGAATGACACTTCCGAGGCCGCGATCGCGGCGAACACGATGCTCATCAGCAGGGCCGCCGCGGTGATCACCCGACCGGTGCGCGCAAGGCCCAGTGCCACGGCATGATCGCTGGCCGCGCGGGTGCGATCGGACTTCAGCCATTCCTCGCGCACGCGTCCGAGCAGGAAGACCTCGTAATCCATCGAGAGACCGAACGCCACACAGAACAGCAGCACCGGCATGGTCGCGTTCAGCGTCCCGGTGGCCGTGGTGCCGAGGCCGCCGAGGTGCCCCTCCTGGAAGAACCACACCATCGCGCCGAAGGTCGCCGACAGCGACAGGATGTTCAGGACCAGCGCCTTCAGCGGGAGGACCACGCTGCCGGTGAAGAGGAACAGCAGGACGAACGTGGCGATCGCGATGAGCGCGAGCACCCAGGGCAGGTGGGCGTAGATCGAGCCGACGGTGTCATCGGTGGTCGCCGCAAGCCCGGTGACGAGGATCTCGGTACCGTTCGGCGCGGGGACCGCGCGCAGGTCGTCGAGTTGCCCGATGCCGGCATCGCTGGTCGGGTCCCGGTCGGTCGACACGTTGAGGATGTGGACGTCGCCGCGACTGTCGTCGGGACTGCCGGGCGCGACCGCCTGACCCTCGACGAAGGTCCCGGCCGACGATCCCGACGAATTGACGTCGTCGACCTGCGACAGCGCCGATGTGTACGCGGCGAGTGACTGCTGCCCCACCGGCCCCTGTACGACGACGGTGACCGCCGAGGAGAGGTCGACCTCGTAGTCGTCGCGGATCTCCTGCTGGATGGCGTGCGAACTCGCGGACTCCGGCAGCACGCGGTCGTCGGGGAAGCCCATCTTGAGTGACAGGAACGGTGCGCCGAGGACCAACAGGAAGATGGTGACGACGGCTGCGACGGGGAGCGCATGGCGTAGGACCCGTTGGACGAGGCGGTACCACCAGGTGTCCTCCGGTTCACGAGGCTGCGACGGCTGCAGACGCAGCAGACGGCGCGCGGGTTTGCGGGCGTCGAGCGCATCGATCCGGTCGCCGAGGAGCATCAGCACGGCCGGGGTCACGATGAGCGCGGAGAGGGCCGCGACGGCCACGACGCCCAGCCCGGCGAAGGCGAACGAGCGCAGGAAGTATTGCGGGAACAGCACCAACGCACTCAGGGAGAGCGCAACCGTCACCGCCGAGAACGCCACGATGCGGCCCGCGGTGGCCAGGGTCCGGACGATCGCGTCGGGGCGGTCGCGTCCCCGCTCGACCTCCTCGCGGTAGCGCGTGAGCAGCAGCAACGTGTAATCGATCGCGAGCGCCAGACCCATTGCGGTGGTGAGGTTCAGCGCGAACACCGAGACGTCGGTGATCGAACCGATCACCCGCAGCAGCGCGAAGGTCAAGATGATCGAGACGATGCCGATGCCGACGGGAATCGCCGCGGCGATGAGCCCACCGAAGACGAAGATCAGCACGATGAAGGTGATGGGAATGGCGATCGCCTCGGCCATCAACAGGTCCGACGCGGTCTGTTCGTTGACCTGGGAGTACACGAGCGCCTGGCCGCCGACGCGGATCGAGATCCCGTCGCGCTCGCCGGTGAACGCCTCCTCGATCTCCGCCGCCCGGGCGGGAGCCAGATCCTCGCCGCCCTCGAGCGAGACGATGATCAGCGCCGACGTCCGGTCGCGGCTGACCAGCGCCGAGTCGAGCGCCGGGTCGGCCCAGACGGACAGGATCTGGTCCTGCACGTTCTCGTTCGCGTCGAGTTCACGGATGACGTTGTCCGCCACGCTTTTCGCGGTCGGATCACGCGAGATGTCGACACCGGCCGGACCGTCGAGCTTGAGGACGACCTGGATGCCCCCGCGATTGAACGTCTCGTCGAGTACCTTGTCGGCCTTTGCGGAGCCCGCGTTCGGATCGCTGTAACCGCCGGCCAGCAGATGCTCGGCGGCGGTCGCGCCGTACGCACCACACACCACGATGAGGATGAAGGCGCCGAGCAGCACCCTCTTCGGCATCGAGATGATCAGCCGTGTCAATCGAACCACCGTGCGCCCCCTCGCCTCGGTCGACTTTACGGCGTTAAGTTATCAGCAGTAACTTACCGGGTCAATGGATCAACCTGCGTGGATCACCGAGTGCGGGTCGTGAGCAGCCGCACGATTCATACCGACTCCACGACGCACCGTTCGGAGCTCCCGTTCGATGACCACCGATTCCGAACCGAGCAGTCCCGTGGCACGGATGATCTCCCGCAACCGGATCGCCGGACGCGCGACGTCCACCAGATGGTGAAGCGGTGAACGTCGCAAACCCATGCGGCGGGCCACCGGACGCTCCACCCACCGGGTGGAAATCGCGGAGAAAGACGACCGGAGAATGGGACCCGTGACCACGTCGAGCGCGGACACCAGCACCGCGGGCACCGGGATCGGCGCCGCGCCCTGCACGACGCCGGGGAGGTCATAGCCCTCGTGGAGCAACGCCTTGATGAGCACCTTCGACGAATCGTCCGGTTCGAGTTCGAACTCGGCGGCAACCCGGAACAGATCGGCCGCCTCGGCGTGACTGACCGGGAGCAGGTCGTCGTCGACGCCGACGACCCAGCCGATCCACCGCCACAGGTGTGATCGCCTCGCGTTCGGCGCTGCTGTAGTGGATGCCGAAGTCACGCGCGACCACCAGCGGCAGAGCCAGGAACCCGCACGAGATCGTCATCATCGAGTAGGTCTGGTTGATCGGCACTCCCCACGCATCTTCATCCCAGCCCGCGGCGTCCTCCCCGTCGACGCGATGGGGGTGGCGAAGGGTGTCCCGGATGTACGCGTGGAGGAGCCGAATGCGCAGTGTCGCAACCCAACCGGGATTTCCCGGCAACATCGCTCCGGGCGTGGTGGCCTCCGCGACCCAGCGCGCCGTGGACTGCACCCGATCGCGCGTCCCCAGCCCCGGGCGGCCCGTGGCGACCAAGGGCCGCACGAAACCCTGCGCCTTGTACCCGTAGATCAGCGACTGATAGAGCGTCGACGATTGCAGGGTGCCGAATCGCCACCACGCACGCGCCCCCGACGCCGCGATTGCCGCGTCGAACCACGTGGGCGGGGTGCTCGTCGCCCTGAGCAGTCGGCGCATCGACGCCGGCATCTCGATCCGGTCGGGATCATCAGGCGCGGCCGGATCCGCGTGGGACTCCAGGAGATCGACCAATGTCGAGAACGACATCCCGCGTTCGCGGGCCTCGACGACCACCGCGTCGGCGAGCGGGTCACCCTGGGAGAGGCCGACTTCCAGCCGTTCGACGAGTTCGGGATGCCGCGTCCGGACAGCCTCCCAGTTCCGAGCGCCGGTCACCGCTGTCGCGTCCATGTCTCCGATGATCACCCGCTGCGGTGGGCGGGTCAAGGAAGAGGCAGGTCAAGGAACCTGACTATGCTCACCGGGAAGCCCCCATAGCCCAATTGGCAGAGGCAGCCGACTTAAAATCGGCACAGTGTCGGTTCGAGTCCGACTGGGGGCACTCGTTTCACAGGCGTCGACGACGATTCGGCGGACTCAGCGTGAGGTGCGCAGGTTCTCCGGCAGCACCCTGGCGATCAGGCGGGCCATGGCCTGATTTCCTTTGAGGTTCTGGTGAAATCCGAGGTAGACACTGGTCGGCACGAAGCCCTCGAACCACTTGTCACGCGAGCACGCATCATGTCCCACGACCTGGTTCTGGATGTCGACGAAGATGGCGCCGTGACGCTCGGACACCTTCTCCAGGATCGTGTTGTACCTGCCGATGAAACTGTTCCGGATGAACGATATGTCGGCGTCGCTCGCCGGGTTGGCCGGATAGCACCCGCGGTCGCCGAAGTACCCACCCTGACCGACCACTGCGATGGCAGCGTCGGGTGCCCGCCCACGGACAGCCTCGAGCGACGAGTTGATCGCGGCCTCGAGCGCCCGCAGCCCGTGGTTGACCCCGTTCACATAGAAGGGATTGGTGCGGCAGCGCGAGTCCATACCCTCGATCGGCGCGATGCACCAGCGCGAGAGGTTGCCCCAGTCGGCATCGTTGGCACCGATCGAGATCGTGATCAGGTCCGCGTCGGGACGCACCGCCTGGATCTGCGGCGGATGGACTCCATCCAAGCGCAGCTGCGGCACCGAGGTGATGTTCTCCCCTTTTGCGCCCGCACAGGCAACTGTGCGAAATGACGTCGCACCGATGGTCTTCGCGAGCAGGTTCGGGTAGGCAGTCTCCGAACGCGAGCACCCCTGGACCTGGGTGAGCGTGGTCGGGCTGGCCGCTCGCGAATCACCCAGGGCGATGTAGGTGAGTGTCTTGCGCGCCGCGTTCGGCGGCGCGGCAAGCGCCGGAGCGGCACCGAGCCCCACGACGACGGACACGGCAATCACAGCAGTCACGACACGGGTCACGAAGGTGCGTGCGGAGGACGGCCCGCGAGAGGATCGCATGGACCGCATTCAACCAGGAGGTCCCGCTCCCGGCTCGATGTCATCCGTTCCGACGACTCGACGACCGATACACGAATCGACCCACTTGCGCATACGCCATCCGCTCGCTCAACCGCGAACTCAGCCTGCGCGCACCGTTGAACACATGCGCATCCTTCCCGACCACCGCGCGGACCCGACCGTCGAGCGCCGCGTCGATGATCCGACGCGCGGCCTTCTCCGGAGCCATCGCGAAACCCTTCGCGACGGCCTCGGGGGTGCCGAGGGCCTGAGAGGTCTTGCGCACGAGATCGGTCCAGATGGTGCCCGGGATGACAGTGGTCACGGTGACCTTCGACTTCTTCCCCCGAAGATCCTGCGCGAGGCCGTACGCGAAGAGCGCGACCGCGGCCTTGCTGGCCCCGTAGAACGCGGCGCCCGGGAACGGCGCGAGCCCGGACAGACTCGACGTGATGAGGATCAGTCCACCTTCGGGGCGCTGTTCGAGGTCGGGCAGGAAGGCCCGGGTGAGCCACACGGTGCCGAAGTAGTTGACGCGCATGAGCAGATCGACGCGGTCGTCGCCGACTTCCGCGATCGGCTGTGTGTCCTGAGCGATCCCCGCGATGTTGAACAACCCGTCGACCTGACCGACTTCGGCGCGCACGATCCCCGGAAACCGTTGCACCGCTTCGCGATCGCCGATATCGAGCACATGGGAACGGAAGCGGGACAAGTCCACCGCAAGCCGCCCGGTCTCAGCGAGACCGACCTCGTTGATGTCCGCGCCGACCACCGTCGCACCTCGAGAGACGAGATCGAGTGCGACACAACGCCCGATACCGTTGCCCGCGCCTGTCACCACGAAGATCTTGCCGCCGACGTCCACGCACCCTCCTCGACCGAACCGCTGCGGGCACCCTAGCAAGCGCTAGGTCGGCCCGCCCCGTTCGGGACTCTTCGGCCGAATTGGTTCGTGTCGGCACCGTGGTGATGTACTCGTGGCATGTCCACCCAGGTCCTGGCCGCCGATTCCTCTGTCGCGCTCCTCACCCTCGGCATCTCGCTGTATTCGATCGCGATCCTGGTGTGCCTCGGCATCGCGATCAACGCGGCCCGTTTCGGGCGCCGACGCCTGGCGATCACCATGGGGTGGGTGGTCGGCGTACTGACGGTCGCCGGCGTGATCGTGGCGATCCTCAGCAGCGTGCACGGAGGTTAGCGCGCCGTGTGAGCCCCGCCACTCCGGACCCACCACTGAGACAACTCTTGCATTATGCACCCGCCTGCAAGTTTGCAGGTTCTTGCAACTACCGTAGAGGAGTGCACCCCTCCGGACTCCGCGAGGCCAAGAAGGCCGCCACGCGCAAGGCGCTCGCGCGCGCCGTGCTCCGCCTGTCGATCCGCGACGGCATCGAACACGTGACCATCGACGCGGTGGCCGCCGAGGCGAACGTCTCGGTCCGCACCTTCCACAACTACTTCGGCGGCAAAGAAGACGCGCTTCTCCACTTCGTCGACTCCCTGCTGGATTCGGTCATCGAACGGATCGAGGCCCGACCGGCCGGCGAGAGCTTCTGGTGTTCGGTCCGGACCGCGCTCATCGAGACCGCCACCTCACTCGACGTCGGCGAGCCGGCCGAGATCGTCGCGCTGCTGCGACTTCTCGACACTGACCCGGCACTCACCGCCCGAACGCGCGACATCGACCTCGATCAGACGTTCGAGGCCCGACTTGCCCAGCTCTACGATCGCCGCGGCCAGCGGGCCGACGCGATGTACCCACACCTGGTCGTCCACACGGCGATCACCACCGCGCGGGTGGCCCTCGAGTACTTCGTGGCACGCAGCGAGCGCGCCGCACATGCGTCCGGCGGATCCATGCCACCCGTCCTGTCCACCGTGCTCGAGTCCGCCTTCGACCAGATGTCGGCCGGTCTGGGGCGTCCCGTCCCGCTTCTGAACGACCTGGCCGACGCATCCCACAAGGAGCCCTGACGTGGCAACACATATGTACCGACTCGGACGCTGGACGTACGAGAACCGTCTCAAGACGATCGCGATCTGGGTTCTCGTCCTCATCGGACTCGGTGTCGGCGCATCGCTGCTGGCCAAACCCGCGTCGGAATCGTTCTCCATCCCGGGCATCCCCTCGGAGAAGGCGCAGGACCTCATGGTCGAGCGCTTCCCCGGCGAGCCGTCTTTCGGCACCGACGTCAGCGTCACCTACGTGGTTCGGGCGCCCCAGGGTTCGACGCTGACCGAACCGCGGTACCAGCGGGCCATCGACGACATGGTCGTCGACCTCAAGAAGGTCGAGGCGGTCGAGAGCCCCGACTCGATCGTCAATCCGTTCGTCTCGTACGGCACCGAACAGTCCCCGGGCCGACTCAGAGAACTGTCCCAGACCTTCCAGGAGCGGACCTTCGGCAAGAGTGCCGCCGACGCGGCGGCCGATGCGCAGGCGACCTCGCCCATCAACTCCTCGTCCACCGTCGCGCAATTCGGTACGTCCTTCGCCGTGGAGGCGTCGTCGGACATCACCGAGACGACCCGCGCGCAGATGGACGCCGTCGCCGAGGACGGACGAGCCGCGGGACTGACCGTCGAGATGAAGGGCACGGCCACCCAGCAGTTCGAGCTCGGCATCACCTCGGAGCTGATCGGCATCGGCTTCGGCGCGCTGATCCTGATCCTCACGTTCGCCTCCCTGGTCGCCTGGGGTATGCCGATCATCACCGCGATCGTCGGCGTCGCGATCGGCATGCTCGGCATCCAGCTGGGCACCCATTTCTTCGACCTCAGCAAGGAGACCCCGATCCTCGCGACGATGATCGGGCTGGCCGTCGGTATCGACTACGCGCTGTTCATCGTGTCCCGATACCGGCACGAGATCCATCGGTCGGCGAACCGCGCCGATGCGGCCGGCCGGGCTGTCGGCACCGCCGGATCGGCGGTCGTGTTCGCGGGCAGCACTGTCGTGATCGCATTGGCGGCGCTGGGGATCGTCAACATCCCGTTCCTCACCGCGATGGGTGTCGCAGCCGCGGCCACGGTGATCGTCGCGGTTCTGGTCGCCCTGACCTTGCTACCGGCCATTCTCGGCCTGTTCGGCGGCAGGACCTTCGGTGGGCGCCTCCCCCGGCTCAACGCACCCGACGTGGAACCGCACGAGACCGAACGCGTGCACAACGGTCAGCGCTGGGTCCAGCGGATCGTCGCCCATCCGCGTGCCGTCACCGCCGTGATCGTCGGCGTCCTCGTCGTACTCGCGGTCCCGATGACAGGTCTCAAGCTGGCACTGCCCAACGACGGGACGTCCGAGCCGTCGACGACGCAGCGGCAGGCGTACGACATGGTCGCCGAAGGCTACGGTCCGGGATTCAACGGGCCGCTCGTCGTCGTCGCCGACGGGCGCGGTATCGAGGACACCGGAGATCGCCTCCGCACCTTCGACACCCTCGTCGACGACTTCGCCCAGATCGAGGGTGTGGCAATCGCGCAGATCGGCGCGGGCGGGCTCAACGAGGCCCGCGACACCGCGAAGATCACCATCATTCCGTCGACCGCTCCGTCCGACGAGGCCACCCCGAAACTGGTCCAGACGCTGCGGGACATGGAACCGCGGGTCGCCGCGACCACCGGCATCTCCTATGGGGTGACCGGACAGACCGCGATCGAACTCGACATCTCCGAGCGGTTGTCCGACTCGCTGATCCCCTACCTGCTGGTGGTGGTCGGGCTGGCGTTCATCCTGCTGATCATCGTGTTCCGGTCGATCCTGGTGCCGCTCACCGCCGCGCTGGGCTTCCTGCTCAGTGTCGCGGCGACCTTCGGTGTCACCGTCGCACTGTTCACCGACGGCGCCCTGGGGATCGTCGGCAATCCGCAACCGGTGGTGTCGTTCCTGCCGATCATGTTGGTGGGCATCGTTTTCGGTCTCGCCATGGACTACCAGGTGTTCCTCGTGACGCGAATGCGGGAGGCCTACGTGCACGGCGCCGACGCCACGACCGCCGTCGTCGAGGGCTACCGGCACTCCGCACGTGTCGTGGCGGCGGCTGCGGCGATCATGATCTCGGTGTTCGCGGCGTTCATGTTGCAGGACATGGCCTTCATCAAGGTGATGGGCTTCGCGCTGGCCGCGGCCGTCTTCTTCGACGCCTTCGTCGTCCGCATGACGCTGATGCCTGCGGTGCTGACGGTGCTCGGCGACAAGGCGTGGTGGCTGCCGCGCTGGCTCGACCGCATCTTGCCCAACGTCGACATCGAGGGCGAGAACCTCAGGCTCGACGACTCCGGCCCCGCGACCCGCACCTCCCCCGAGGCCGAGGTCCGCGCCGGCCGGTGACCGCGACGGTCTCGTTCAGTCGACCTCGAACTCGCCCAGTTTCGACCACTCGTCGCCGCCGACGGTGGTGTTGATGATGTCCGGGGTCCGCTGCAGGTACTTGGGCAGCTCCTGCTGGGCCTGCTTGAAATGCGGAGAGGTCACGTGCGCCTCGGCCGCGTCGTCGTCGAATGCCTCGACCAGCACGTAGGTGTTCGGGTCGTCGAGCGAACGCGACCAGTCGAACCATTTGTTGCCCGGTTCGGCACGGGTCGCCTCGGTGAACTCACGTGACAGCTCGGGCCATTCGTCCGCGTACTCGGGCTTGATCGGCCATTTCACGACGATGAGGATCATGCCTCGACCCTAGTCCCCCGGCGGCGGCACGAGCGTCGCAAAATGCGACTGGGACCACTGTCCCAAAATGTCTCGGCGAGTGACCGCTTGCGGCTGGTGAGATTCACGAGACCTCGACCGCGTCAGGGCATAGAGTGTGAAACCACAACAAATGTCTTCACATCTTTGCTGCAACGGAGGCGACATGCCGGACATCACCAAGTTCTACATCGACGGCCAGTGGGTGGACCCCGTCGAACTCAACCTCATCGACGTGATCAACCCGGCCACCGAGAAGGCGGCGGGTCAGGTGGCCATCGGGACTGCCGCCGACGTCGACGCCGCGGTGGACGCCGCGCGCCGCGCCTTCGAGACCTGGGGCCAGACCACCGTCGAGGAGCGCCTCGAGGTCATCAACCGGATCATCGCCGAATACCAGAACCGCATGGGCGATCTGGCTGCCGCGGTCACCGAGGAGATGGGTTCGCCGGTCGGCCTCACCAACGCCGCCCAGGTGCCGATCGGCCTCGGCCACCTGATGACCGCCGCCGCGCAGCTGCCCGGTTTCTCGTTCAGCGAGGACCGCGGCGGGCACCGCATCGTCAAGGAGCCGATCGGCGTCTGCGGCTTCATCACGCCGTGGAACTGGCCGCTCAACCAGGTCATGTGCAAGGTCGCCCCGGCTCTGGCCACCGGCTGCACCATGGTTCTCAAGCCCTCCGAGGTGGCACCGTTCAGCGCCGCCATCGTGGCCGAGATCTTCGACGCCGCAGGCGTTCCCGCCGGCGTGTTCAACCTCGTCAACGGTGACGGACCCGGCGTCGGCGCGGCATTGGCCGCCCACCCCGACATCGACATGATCTCGTTCACCGGCTCCACCCGCGCCGGCATCGAGGTCGCCAAGACCGCCGCGCCGTCGGTCAAGCGCGTCGCCCAGGAACTCGGCGGCAAGAGCCCGAACATCATCCTCGACGACGAGGACTTCGCGAAGAACGTCGCAGGCGGCATCGCGGCGATGATGATGAACTCCGGCCAGTCGTGCAACGCGCCCAGCCGCATGCTCGTGCCGTCCTCGCGTCTCGACGAGGTCGCCGAGATCGCGAAGTCGGTCGAGCCGAACATCACCGTCGGCGATCCGACGACCGAGGTCCAGCTCGGCCCGGTGGTCTCCGAGGCGCAGTTCGAGAAGATCCAGGGCCTCATCGAACGCGCGATCGCCGACGGCGCCACCCCGGTCATCGGTGGTGCGGGTCGTCCGGAAGGTCTCGAGACCGGCTACTACGTCAAGCCGACGGTGTTCACCAACGTCACCAATGACATGGAGATCGCCCGCACCGAGGTGTTCGGTCCGGTGCTCGTCGTCATCGGCTACGACTCGATCGACGAGGCGATCAAGATCGGCAACGACACCGAGTACGGCCTCGCCGGTTATGTGTCCGGCAAGGACCTCGACGAGGTCCGCCGCATCGGTTCGCGCATCCGCGCGGGTTCGATCGGACTCAACGGTGCCACCGTCGACCCGGTCGCGCCGTTCGGTGGTTACAAGAAGAGCGGCAACGGTCGCGAATGGGGCGACTACGCCTTCGACGAGTTCCTCGAGGTCAAGTCGCTGCTCGGTTACGGCGCCTGACGCCTCTGGCCTCGGCCACTCTCTCTCACCGCACCGGCGGGCGCCTCCCATTGCGGATGCGCCCGCCGCTGTGTTCGTCCGGTTCCCCGTCGGAGCCCGGCCCGTACTATGGCCCGGACAACTCTGGTGGGCGTCGATGACAAGCGTCACCCATCAACAGTGGTCGGGGGAAAGAATCGCGCACCGCGCGTACAGGGGTGGAAGTGTTCCGAAATGCCGTTCACGCGGCGGGGGTCGTCGCGTGTCTGATGTCGTTGTGCCTGGTCGTGTCCGGGCCTGCTCACGCGTCGCCCCAGCAGGCACGCATCGTCTCGGTCGTACAGGAGTCCGACACGCGCGCGGCAGTCTGGGTGCACTCGGCGGCGATGAACAAGAACATCAAGGTGTTCGTTCTCACGCCGCGTACCAGGACCGGTCCGCGGCCGACGCTGTACCTGCTCGACGGGGCCGGCGCCCGCGGGCACAACAGCGGTTGGCGGGAAGCCGGCGGGGTCGAGGAGTTCTTCGCCGACAAGGACGTCAACGTCGTGCTCCCGACCGGAGCCTATGGGACCTTCTACGCGGATTGGGAGCGACGCGATCCCACGGTCGGTAAACCGATGTGGGAGACGTTCCTGACAAAGGAGTTGCCGCCGCTCATCGACGCGCGGTTCGACACGACCGGGTCCCGAGGAATCGCCGGGGTCTCGATGGGTGGCCAGGCGGCGTTCACCCTGGCGATCCGCGCCCCGGCCCTCTACCGTGCCGTCGCCTCGATCAGCGGCTGTCCGCCGGTCTCCACCGCCCACGGCGAATCGTATGTGCGCGCAACTCTCGCCCGCGGCGGCGCGAACGCGGACAACATGTGGGGTCAGACCGGCTCGCGCGGATGGCGGGATCACGATCCCGCCCGCCACCTCGACCGTCTCCGCGGCAAGGCGTTGTACCTCTACTCGGGTGCGGGCCGACTCGGACCCGCCGACATCAAACGCAACGTGTCGCCCGAAGAGGGCCTGTACCAGGTGGTCCTCGCCGCGTCGTCGGCCTTCGAGATCGCCACCAGCGACTGCTCGCAACGATTCGCGGGACAGCTGCGGGCTGCTGGGTTGCCCTTCACCGATGCGATGCAGACCGTCGGAACTCACCACTGGTACTACTGGGCGAAAGAGCTGCCCCGTATGTGGAAGGCGATCGAGCCGTCCCTGTGAGGGCCGGCGCGTGGGTACGATCCACATTCATGCTGATCCCCACCCATCCCGACTCCACGACCGTCCTCGATGTCGAGGTGACCGGGTCCGGCGAACCGCTCCTGCTCATCGCGGGAATGTCAGCGCATCGGGAGATGTGGACCGATGAACTCCTCGGCGCACTCACCCGGCACTTCGAGGTCGCGGTCTACGATCACCGCGGCATCGGCGGGAGCAGTCGGGCCGAGGGCGCGTTCACCATCGCCGATCTCGCCGGCGACGCGTCTGGCGTGCTCGACGGACTCGGCTGGGACACCGCGCACGTCCTGGGCACCTCGATGGGCGGCATGGTCGCCCAGGAGCTCGTCCTCGCCCATCCCGATCGTGTGCGCAGCCTCGTCCTCGGCTGCACCACGGCGGGCGGACCGGGGGCCATCGGCACGTCCGGTGCCCTGCGTCTCGTCGAGGCCATCGCTTCCCGGGATGCCGCGCGGGTCGCCCGAACCGCCTTCGAGGTCAACCTCTCCCCGGAATTCTGCTCCGGTGACGGCGCATTCGATCGCTTCACCCGGTCCTCGACGCTACGCAAGGTGCCATCGGCGGTGGTCGCCTATCAGGCCGCGGCCTGTGGCGGCCACGACACCCGCGACCGGTTGGCCACCATCAGCGTGCCGACCACCGTCATCCACGGTGACGTCGACGAGGTCATCGGGGTCGCCGAGGGCGAACGGCTCGCCGCCGGGATCCCCGGCGCCACGCTGGAACGCTGGCCCGGCGTCGGGCACATGTTCTGGTGGGAACGTCCGGAGCAGACCGCCGAGATCACGATCCGCACCGCGAAGTCGGCGCGCGCGTAACGCCCGTCGGGTCGTCGAACGACATTCTTGACATCGGCACCGACCGCGATCTTCGGGTGGCCGCGTACGTCAGGAGTTCTATGTCGCATTCATCCAAGATCCGTCGTCTCTCGTCTCGGCAACGCATCCTGACCGGCATCTCGGTCGTCGCGATCCTCACCCTCGGCCTGTTCGGGGCGAGCACGTTGCTCAACTCGTCGAACACGGCCAGCGCCCTGCGCGGCCATCCGGAGGTGTTGCGCCCGGGCTGCACCTGGGACCAGTCCGGATACTTCGTGCAGAACTGCAAGGTCTGGTCGGAATCCCAGCAGCGCGACGTGATCGTGCAGATCCGCGCGTCGAGCGGCAGCGACAGCGGCGTCTACCTGCTCGACGGCATGCGGGCCAGCGAGACTCGCTCTGCCTGGACCACCGACGTCCAGGCGGCCCGCGTCTACGACGCCAAGGCCGACACCACGCTGGTCATGCCGGTGGGCGGCGCGTCGTCGTTCTACACCGACTGGGACGGCGGTGCGGGCGACAACAACACCGTCATCAAGCAGGAGACCTTCCTGACGTCCGAACTGCCTGCGTACCTCGAGAAGGAGTTCGGGGTGGCGCGCAACAACAACGCGATCGTCGGTCTCTCGATGTCGGGCGGTCCCGCGGTCACGCTCGCCGAACGGCACCCGGAGCAGTTCAAGGTGGTCCAGGCGATGTCGGGTTACTACCAGACCGACAATCCGATCGGCGCCCTCGGCGTCTTCGCGACGCAGAGCCTGGTGTCGAACTACGTCAGCGGCGTGGTCAACATGTGGGGCGCGCCGGGCGGAGACCGCTGGACCGACAACGACCCGTCGAAGAACGTCGGCAAGCTCGCCGAGAACGGCCAGGTCCTGATCATCTCGTCGGGCAACGGGTTCCTCACCCCGTCCGAGATGGCGAAGCTCGCGCCCCAGGATCAGATCTCGGCGATCGCACTCGAGATCCTGTCCGCGGTGTCAACCGTCCTGATGCAGCTGCAGGCCAAGCAGTCCGGTGCATCGGTGATCTCGCTGCCCAACTACGGCGGTCACACCTGGGAGAACTGGGGCCGCGCCCTCGGCGACGGCAAGGGGCACGTACTCGAGGCACTGCGCAACAATCCGCCGGTCACGGAGAAGACGACGGTCGTCTCGGCGTCGGGCAGCCCCGACCCCGAGGGCCCCGCGAAGGTCACCATGGCGGCGAAGAATGCCGCCACGGCCTCCCCCGCACTCGACGCCTCGGTCCTGGCCGCGCTGCAGTCGACGGACGCGTCCAGCGCATCCTCGGGGACCCCGGCGGCGTCCGAATCAGCGGCCTCGTCCGAGGCCTCGGGATCGGCTGCCCCGTCGACCGGTGACGTGTCGGCGTCGGTGCCCGCAGCACCCGAGTCGGCAGCGGCCGAATCTGCCGCGCCCGCAGAGGAATCGGCCCCAGAGGAATCGGCCGCGGCAAGCACGACGAAGCCCACGATCCCGCAGCTCGCGCCGACGGGACCGGCCCGGTCGGACGGGTCTGTCCCCTCGACGACCACGACCACCACGCCAGGGCGGTGACCCGACTTCGCTCGCAGCCGTTAGCGTTACGGCGTGAACTCTGACTTGGCCGACCTGGTCGGCACCGACACGATCGCCGTGGTGGTCGCCTCTGGGGCGATCCTGGTCTGGGGCCTGGCGCTCGGAGTGTGGAAGTACCACGGGATCCGCACGTCGCCCGAGCACAGCGCGCATGTGTACGTCGACATCGCTCACCGTGCGGCACTGATGTACTCGTTCGCGACCCTCGTCCTCGCCGCGCTGGTCGAGCTGAGTGCGTTCGCGCCGGTCGTCAACGTGCTGGCCGCGGCGGTCCCGATCGTGTTCTTCGTCGCCGCGATCGCGTCGTACTGCATCCACGGCGCACTCCGCGACACCACCAATCAGTTCGAGAAGCCGATGCCGGGGACGTACCTGTTCATGGTCGCGCTGATCGTCGGCGAGATCGGCGGAGTGCTGGTCCTGCTCGCCGGGGTCGTCGTGCGGCTGGCCTGATCGGCCGGCACGCCGTCACCAGTCGGCGGGTGTGTGCACCCGCAGCCAGGTCACGACCTCGTCGAGGACCACGTCCTGCTCGGGCTCGTTGAAGATCTCGTGGAACAGGTCGTCGTAGATGACGAGTGTCTTGTCCTCCGAACCGGCGAGCCGCTCGACGAGCTCGCTGCCCTTCGGGTCGGTGAGGGCGTCGGCGCCGCCGTGCATCACGAGCAGCGGCAGCTGCAGCAACGGCAGACGCTGCGGGAACGACTGCATGGTGGAGATCATCGCCCCACCGAGACCGGCCGGGATCTTGCCACGCGTCACGAGCGGATCGGCGTCGTAGGCCGCCACCACGGACGGATCGCGGGAGATGCTCGTCGAACTCAACGCGGTGGTCGGCAGCCCGGGCGCGATCTTTCCGATCACCGGCGCGATCTTGACGGCCAGCGGAGACAGGTCGTCCCCGGGGAGCACGGCAGCCCCCGACAGGATCAGGCCGTCGAGCTTCTCCTGATGGTCGAGCGCGTAGTCGAGGGCGATGCAACCACCCATGCTGTGTCCGATCAGGAAGGTCGGGAAGGCCTCGTCGGCGACGTGGGCGATGACGGTGTCGAGATCGCCGGTGAATTCGCTGAACCGACGCAGCCGCATCCGCTTGCCGCCAGAGCGTCCGTGTCCGACATGGTCGGGGATCGCCACGAGAAATCCCGCGTCGACGAGACGCTGCGCCAGATGTCCGTACCGTCGGCCGTGTTCGGCGAGTCCGTGCGCGATGACCACGACACCGCGCTTATCACCTTCGGGGCGGTGGACATCGTAGACGATGTCCTGGCCGTGTGGACCGCGAAAACTGTGTTCTTCCGGTGTCATTGCCTGTTCTCTCGTCCGTGGAGCCGTTGGAGCCGTTGTCTCGTCAGTGCAGGCCCAGCCGTGCCACGACCGACTTTCCTGCCGATTCGAGCATGCCGAGCGGACGTAGTGCGGCCTCCCCGATCCCGACCATCGCCTCGACGCGTGCGACGACCCGTTCGAGCCGGGCGACGACGTCGGACATCCGGTCGACAGTCGCGTCCACCTGATCGAGTGTTCCCGACATCCGCGCGAGCGTCGCGTCGAGTTTCTCGATCGTCGCGTCCAGATTGCTCATCGTCGGGCCGAGTCCCTCCAGGGTCTCACCCATGTCGGCGAGGATTCCCTCGAGCTGCTCCACCGTCATATCGGCATTGAGCGCTGCCTGCGCCAGCTTCTTGATGCGCTGCCGCTCGGGTGGCTTCGAAGACGCGGTGTCGACCATGGGCTGGATTATCACCCACCACGCGCACGGCGGGAGACCGAACGAGCGAGGAATAGCCCGCCACCCCGCGCGGTTGACCCACACAGAGTCACTCAAATTTGAGTGACTTGTCGACCGAAGGAGCACACCATGCCTGCCGTCTCCGCCGACACCTTGTCGTTGACGCGCCTGTCCTCGCCCGGGTTCGACGCCATCGAGCGTCCCGTCCGATCCGTCACCCGCGGACCGCGCGGCTACGAAGGAGAAGGGTTTCCGGTGGTGCGCGCCTTCGCGGGCGTCTCCCCCGCCGAACTCGATCCGTTCATCCACATGGACCAGATGGGTGAGGTCGACTACGAGCCCGGCGAACCGCGCGGCACCTCCTGGCATCCGCACCGCGGCTTCGAGACGGTCACCTACATCATCGACGGCCGCTTCGCGCACCAGGACTCCGCGGGCGGTGGCGGCCTCATCGAGGACGGTGCGACGCAGTGGATGACGGCGGGCTCCGGCATCCTGCACATCGAGACGCCGCCGGCCGAGTTGGTGGAGTCCGGCGGACTGTTCCACGGCATCCAGCTGTGGGTCAACCTCCCGGCCGAGAACAAGTTCCTCCCGCCGAACTACCAGAACCTCGAGGGCGGCCAGGTGGGCCTGGTGACCTCGCCCGACGCCGGGTCGCTGATCCGGATCATCGCCGGTGATATCGAGGGACACCGCGGACCGGGCTCCACACACACCCCGATCACGATGGCCCACGCCACGGTGCAACCCGGTGCGGCGGTGTCGATCCCGTGGAATCCCGAGTTCAACGCGCTGGTGTACGTGTTGTCCGGCCGCGGACGCGTCGGCGCGGAGGGACGTCCGATCGAGCAGGGCTCCCTCGCGGTTCTCGGCAAGGGTGATCGCATCACCGTGGCCGCCGACGGTGCGCAGGACAGCAACCGCCCTGCCCTGGAGGTTCTTCTTCTCGGGGGCCGACCTATCCGCGAACCCGTCGCGCAGTACGGTCCGTTCGTGATGAACACCCGTCAGCAGCTCATCGAGGCCATGGAGGACTATCAGGCCGGTCGGCTCGGCGTCGTCCCGCCGGATGCACTGATGCCGCACACCGTTCGCTGATCCATGGCCACCGATTCCGATGACCTGCAGGGCGCGTGGCGCGTCTTCATCGAGACCGCCGCGCGCCTGCAGACCATGCTCGACGACGATCTGCGAGCCGGCACCGGGATGAGCCTCGCCGACTACAGCGTGCTGCTCGTCCTCCACGAGAGCGAGGGCGGCAGATTGCGTATGCGAGATCTGGCGCACCGCATGGTGTTCTCCACGTCGCGACTCTCGTATCAGGTCGATGCGATGGTGAAACGTGGCTGGCTGCAGCGGGAACGCGCCACCGAGGACAGGCGCGGCAGCTACGCGGTACTCACCGAGGAGGGACGCTCCGCGTTCCGGAGTGCCGCCCGCGACCACCACCAATGCGTCGATGCACTGTTCTTCTCGGCGCTCCGGCCGTCGGACGGACGCGAGCTGCGAGCGGTGATGGAACGACTCGCCGCCCACCTCGACACCATTCATCCGAGAACCCAGGAGACCTGATGTCATTCACCATCATCCGGGCCGACGAACGTCATCACTGGCGCAACGAATGGCTCGAGTCCTGGCAGTCGTTTCCGGCGACGGGCAACTTCGATCTGGCGGCGAACGCCCACGGAGTCCTGCTGGTGCACAACGACGATCGGGTCGACGCGGGCGAAGGACTCGACCGGCATCAGCACCGTGACGCCGAGATCGTCACCTGGGTCCTCGACGGCGCACTACGCCACCGTGATTCCGCCGGAAACGACGGCATCCTGAAACCCGGGATCGTGCAACGCATGACTGCGGCCGCGGGATCTCCCACAGCGAGAGCAACGCCACCGGCCGTCTGGACGGCACCGATCTGCGCGTGGTCCAGATGTGGGTTGCTCCGGAGGAGACCGGCCTCGAGCCCGGCTACGCCGAGGCCGACGTCACCGCCGCGTTGGCGACCGGCGACCTCGTGGTCGTCGTCTCCGGGCTGTCCCGCCACGCGACCACGACACCGGTGACCATCAACAACTCCACCGCCGCCCTGCATGTGGCGCAGATGCCCGCCGGCCGGACCGTGACTCTTCCCGCCTCCCCCTACGGCCACCTCTACGTGGCGCGAGGGGAGGTGGAACTGGCCGGCGACGACCGACTCCTCGAAGGCGATGCGGTGCGCACGAGAAACGCCGGCGAGATCTTCCTGCACAGCTCCGGCGGAGCCGAGATCCTGTTCTGGGAGATGCACGCCGGCGTCGCCTGAGGCTCAGCCGAGTTGCGGGATCACCTTCGACGCAACGAGTTCGAGGTGATCGAGATCGTCGAGGTCCAGGGTCTGGAGATACATCCGGGTGATCCCGAGCTCGCGATAGCTCTCGATCTTCGCGACGACCTCGTCGGGCGTCCCCGCGGCGCCGTTCTCGCGCAGTTCCTCCGGCTCCCGGCCGATCGCCTCGGCACGGCGCCGGAATTCGGCTTCGTCACTGCCACAACACAAGACGAGCGCACCCGAATAGGTCATGGTCTCGGGACGACGCCCCGCCGCGGCGCAGGCCGCGCGCACGTTGCCGATCAGCTCACGTGCGACGTCCACGGGCTGGAACACCACGTTGAACTCGTCGGCGAATCGTGCCGCCAGTGCCGGCGTGCGCTTCTTTCCGCTGCCGCCGACGATGATCGGCGGACGGGGGCGCTGCACCGGCTTCGGCAGCGCCGGTGAGTTGCTGAGCTGGAAATGCTCACCGCGGTAGTCGAATCGGCTTCCCTCGGGCGTACCCCACAGACCGGTGATGATCTCGAAGCTCTCCTCGAGCCGGTCGAACCGTTCCTTCAGCGACGGGAACGGGATGCCGTACGCCTCGTGCTCGGGCTCATACCAGCCCGCACCGAGACCCAGTTCGATTCGGCCGCCGCTCATCTGGTCGACGTTGGCCACCGCTATCGCGAACGGGCCCGGCAGGCGGAAGGTGGCCGACGAGACCAGTGTGCCCAGTCGAATCCGCGACGTCTCCCGCGCCAGCCCGGCCAGCGTGATCCACGCATCCGAGGGTCCGGGCAGTCCGTCGCCGCCCATGCCGCTGAAATGGTCGGAGCGGAAGAAGGCGTCGAATCCGAGTTCCTCGGTCGCCTTCGCGACTGCGAGCAGCTGATCGTAGGTCGCGCCTTGCTGGGGTTCGGTGAAGATTCGCAATTGCACGGTTTCAACTTACGCGCAGTGGGCATTCACCAGGTGCGGCGCGAGTTCTCCGCGGCCCATCCGGCACCGCGGTGAATCCGAATCGCTTGAGCTCGACACCCAACCCAGTACTCGGCCGAGTACTCGACAAAGGAGTCCTAAATGAAGACAGTTGCGCGTACAGCCCTCGGTTTCGTCGTCGCTGCCGCCGGGGCGACCGCGGTATCGCTCGCCGCCTCGCCGTCGGCCGGTGCAGCCCCCGCGGTGTGTCCCGCTCTGCCTGGTCAGACCTCCTCCATGGCCTCGTGCAGCGCCGAGTCCGGCCCCACCGGTCTGGCACTGGCCATCACCGACAACGGCGGCAAGGCCACCTCCGAGGCGAACAACTTCGCCGGCCCCGCGGCGATCGCGCTCGGGCCCGGTGCCACTGTCACCATGACCGGCGACCGCGCCGGACTGGCCATCGGTATCGCAGGACCCGGCGCCGAGGTGGTCGTCGACGGCAAGAACGGCCCCACCTGCAAGGGCGGCCCTGCATTCGCCGGTGACTTCCAGACCTTCAAGGGCTGCAGGTCCTAACTCTCGGACAGCCGAGAGAACGGTTTCGTGCCTTCGGGTGCGGAGGGCGACCGGCCTGGAGTCCCAGGGTCGGCCTGCCTCCACCGTCTCCCCGGGCATGACGCCGCCGGTCAGACGAACAACCCGCGGAGATAAGCCGCCTGCCCGATGTGCTGGGCATCGTCGTCGACCACGCTGACCAGGCGGACACCGAGCGTCACCGGCGGGTCCCAGTTGGTGTCGACGATCCGATCCAGATCCGAATCCGTCAGCGACGCAATGTAGTCGACGCTGACCGCGTGCGTGGCGTCGTAGTAACCGCGGAGCAATTCCGCATCGTCGACGACAACCCGCGCCACGTCCTCGGCCGAATGGCCGTACCCGCTGTCGGCCGGCGAGAACGGCAGGTCGAATCGATCGACCCAACCGCCGCTCACCCATACCTCGTCGGTGTCGGCGACGTCGGCGATGTGCGAATCCTGAACGCGCGTCAGGTGCCACACCAGCCAGGCGATCGTGTTCGCTCCCGACGCCGGTGCCCGATTAAGGATGTCCGGCTCGATATCGCTGAGCAGCGCATGAACATTCCCGGCGACCCGTCCGAGACCGTCGATTAACACATCTGTGGCGCGCATGCGGCAAGTTTAGTTCGCCGTGCGCGCAAGGATGGCGAGTCCGCCGATCCGTCAGCATCATTCCTCCGGTGTCTGAACAGAACCAGCCTGCCGTGACCCCCGCCGACGGCTCGCGCTCCACCCGTAAGATCCGCTTCAACGCCTTCGACATGAATTGCGTTGCGCACCAGTCCCCCGGCCTGTGGCGCCATCCGAGCGACCGGTCGTGGAACTACAACACCATCGACTACTGGGTCGACCTCGCCCGGCTCCTGGAAACCGGCGGCTTCGACGGCCTGTTCATCGCCGACGTCCTCGGTACCTACGACGTCCTGTCCGGCACCGACGAGGCAGCGATCCGCCAGGGCGCCCAGATCCCGGTCAACGACCCGCTGCTGCTGCTGGTTTCCGCGATGGCACACGCAACCCAGCACCTCGGGTTCGGCGTCACCACCGGCACCGGTTTCGAACACCCCTATCCGTTCGCACGTCGTCTGTCGACGCTCGACCACCTCACCCGCGGTCGCGTCGGCTGGAACGTCGTCACCGGTTACCTGCCATCGGCCGCACGCAACATGGGTGCCGACGATCAGCTCGAACACGACGACCGCTACGACCAGGCCGACGAGTACCTGACCGTGCTCTACAAGCTGTGGGAGGGCTCCTGGGAACGGGACGCGGTACGCCGCGACCGCGAGGCGGGCATCTTCGCCGATCCGGCCAAGGTCCACCACATCGGACACCACGGTGAGCACTACACCGTTCCCGGCATCCACCTCTCCGAGCCGTCGCCACAGGGTTCGCCGGTCATCTACCAGGCGGGCGCCTCACCACGCGGTCGCCGTTTCGCCGCGGAGAACGCCGAAGCCGTCTTCGTCGCCGCACCCACCAAGGCGATCCTGCGCGACGTCGTGAGCAAGATCCGCGAGGAACTCGTCCTGGCCGGACGAGATCCCTACGACGCCAAGATCTACACGCTGCTCACCATCATCACCGATTCGACGCCCGAGGCTGCTCGCGCGAAAGCCGCTGAGTACCAGTCCTATGCGAGCGAAGAAGGTGCGCTGGTCTTCATGTCCGGGTGGATGGGCATCGACCTCGCGAGCTACGACATCGACGAGCCGATCGGCAACGTGCACAGCAACGCCATCCAGTCGGCGGTGGCCGCATTCCAGCAGGCCACCGAGAGCGGCGAGGAATGGCGTGTCCGTGACATCGCGGCCTGGGGCGGCATCGGCGGCATGGGCCCCGTCCTGATCGGATCGGGCGACGAGGTCGCCGAACAGCTGCAGGACTGGGTGAACGAGACCGACGTCGACGGCTTCAACGTCGCCTACGCGGTCACACCTGGTTCCTTCGAGGACATCGTGACCCACGTGATACCCGCGCTCGAGCGTCGCGGCGTCTACGACCGCGAGTACGTCCCGGGTACGCTGCGCCACAAGCTTTTCGGCCGCGGCGATCACTTGCCCGAGAGCCATCGCGGTTCGACCTACCGCGTCGGCGGCGTGAACTCGACCATCGACGACTCGATCCGTGAGCGCAACCGCCTCACCACCATCGGCACGAAGTGATCGCGACCGCACGATGATCGAAGTCGTTGGACTCACCAAGATCTTCGGGGTCGGTTCGCCGAACCCCACCACCGTGCTCGACGACGTCGAGTTCACCGTCGCCTCCGGCGAGATCTTCGCCGTCGTCGGCCCGTCCGGCGCGGGCAAGAGCACGCTCGCACGCTGCCTCAACCTGCTGGAGCGCCCGACGTCGGGCAAGGTCGTCGTCAACGGCGAGGACCTCACCGCCCTCGGCACCTCCGGATTCCGCGATGCCCGCCGCCGCATCGGCACGGTCTTCCAGTCGGCCAGTGTGCTCTCGCGGCGGACCGCAGCGCAGAACGTCGCCCTTCCGCTCGAGTACCTGGGCGCGACAAAGGCTTCCACCACGTCGCGGGTCGCCGACCTGCTCGACCTGGTGGGCCTGTCCGACAAGGCGAATCTGTACCCCCACCAGCTCTCCGGCGGGCAGCGCCAGCGCGTGGGCATCGCCCGCGCCCTGGCGCTGAAGCCGTCGGTGCTGCTGTCGGACGAGGCCACCTCCGGACTCGACCCGGCCGCCACCGACACCATCCTGGAACTCCTGACCGAGGTCCGGAACGAACTGGGTCTGGCAGTCGTGTTCATCACCCACGAGATGGACACCATCGTGCGCGTCGCCGACACCGTCGGCCGACTCGACCACGGACGCATCGTCGAGCACGGACGCCTCGAGAAGTTGGTACTCGATCCCGATTCGGTTCTCGGACGCGCACTTCGACCCCGCGGGCCCAGCGCATCCGCGACCGCCGACCAGGTCGCGGTCACCGTGGTCTACAACTCGACGACGGTGCCCGCCGACTGGCTCACCCGCCTCGGCAAGTCCCTGGACATCTCGATCTCGGTGCTCGGTGCGAACGTCCAGACCATCGGCGGCACCGCCTTCGGCGATCTCACCGTCTCCGTCCCGAACGGCCACGTGTCCGCATTCGTCGGCGCGGCAGGCGGACTCGGACTCGCCGCGCGAGTGGTCGAGCGCCGTCCCCGGACACGAGCGAGGTCGACGTCGAGAAGAAGAATGCGGAGGTGGCGGCATGAGCACGATCAACCTGGCCGGCATCACCGTTCCGCTCGACGAGATCCCCGATCTGCTGCTCCCGGCGTTCGTCGACACCGTCCTGATGGTCAGCATCGTGATGGTCGTCGTCCTCGTCGTCGGCGTCCCGCTCGGCGCACTGGTCCACAACCTCGCTGCCGGTGGCCTTTTCGAGAACCGGGCACTGCACACACCGTTGTCCTGGATCATCAGCATCGGACGGTCGTTGCCGTTCCTGGTGTTGATGACGGCGATCATCCCGTTCACCCGCCTCGTCACCGGCACCAACATCGGCATCGCCGCGGTGGTCCCGATGTCCATCGCCGGTATCGCCTTCTTCACCCGCATCGTGGAGAACTCGCTGCGGTCGGTCCCGGCGTCGACGATCGACGTGGCCCGCGCATCGGGCGGCTCCAACGCCCAGATCATCTGGAAGGCACAGGTTCCCGAGGCCCTGCCGAACATCGTGGGTGGTCTGACCATCAACACCATCGCGATGATCGAATACTCGACCATTGCCGGCACGATCGGCGCCGGCGGCCTCGGCTACGTGGCGGTGACCTACGGCTACCAGCGCTTCGACCAGGGCGTCATGGTCGCCATGATCATCGTGCTGGTGATCACCGTGGCGTTGATCCAGCTGGCCGGCGACGCACTCGCGCGCAGCCTCAACCCGGTGACCTCCAAGCGCGTCAACCACTGACCGACGCGCCTTCACGCCAGAGCCCCTCGTCTCACTTTCACCACTCTTGAAAGGTTCACGCATGTCCCAGGACACCGGTTCCGCCACTGACGTGTCGGACAAGTCGCCCGAAACTCCGCCGCCCGCAGGCAATTCCGACATCGAGATCTCCACGCGTCGCCGCTGGCCGCTGATCGCCGGCGTCCTCGTCGTCGTCGCCGTCCTGGCCGGCGTCCTCGGCTGGCGGTTCCTCGGCTCGGATTCGACCTCCCCCAACGAGACCCCTGGTGCGACGCTCACCGTCGTCACCGCCGAGGGCAACGCCGCCGAGCAGGCGCTCGTCGAGTACATCGGCAACGAGGTCGCGCCCCGATACGGGATCAAGGTCGCCTTCAAGGGGCTCGCCGACTCGACCACGCTCAACCGCGCAGTCAGCGACGGTGAGGTCGCGGGTACCGTCTACCAGCACAAGCTGTGGCTGTCCCAGGTGCTCGAGGCCAACCCCGACTTCAAGGAAGTCGCGGCCACCCCGGTCTTCCGTTGGGGCTTCGGCATCTGGTCGGACAAGTACAAGAACGTCCAGGACCTCCCGCAGAACGCGAAGGTCTCGCTGTACTCCGATCCCGCGAACGAGGCACAGGGCCTGTGGCTGCTGGAGCGCGCCGGCCTGATCACCCTCAAACCGGGCATCGACAAGTGGACGGCGACCCAGAAGGACATCGCCACCAACCCGCGCAACCTGCAGTTCGTGCTGCTCGACTTCGCCGCTCAGTCCCGGTCGCTGGCCGATCTCGACGCGACCGTCGGCTACACCGAGTACTACCTGGCCGCGAACATCCCGATCGAGAAGCAGATCTACGCTCCCCCGGCCCCCGACGAGTTCGCCGGACAGCTCACCATCGGCACCGAGTGGGAGAACACCGACAACATCAAGAACCTCGTCGCCGCGTTCAAGGATCCCGCGGTGCAGGAATTCCTGCGCATCGATCCGCAGGTGAAGAACATTCTCCTTCCCTTGTAGGCCACCATTCCGTGACGCGTGTTCACACCGGGCGCCCGGGTCGCACACCACGACCAGGGCGCTTACGCATAGGCTCACCGGCGTGGAGCGCACACATCACGGTCATTCACATTCGCTGACCGACATCTCCCACATGCTGTCCCCGTTCGCGCGGTGGCTGGTCATCGGGACCCTGGCGGTCACCGCGGTGGCTGTGACGATCGGAATGATCGTTCTCTGGCCGTCGGATTCCGAGCATCCGGTGCCCACGCAGTTCCGGGCGGCCGACGGCGGCTCGATCCAGACGGTCGACGGCGAGGTCGTCGACCAGTTCCGCGCGAACTGTCTCAACCCGGCGGCGGGGTCGGTGCTCGAGACCGCCGATATCCCCGTCAACCCGGTCGCCGGCGGGCCCTGCATCCTGAACGCGGTCCGCATCGACTCGGGTGAGGCCGCCGGCCGGTACACGGTGTTGGAGATCCCCACGAAGGGTGCACAGTCGGGGACCGAACCGGGACCCGAGGGCACGCCGACCCCGGGCGCGAGCGACGAGCCGCAGGCCGGTCAGCCGACGCTCCACGTCGGCGATGCGATCCGGCTCTCGACGGTGCCCGGACCGGAAGGCAACCGGTACACCTTCTTCGACTTCCAGCGCGGCACGGCCACGATCGTCTGGGCGATCCTCTTCATCGCGGCCATCGTGCTGGTCGCGGCGTGGCGCGGATTCCGCTCGATTCTCGGCCTCGCCTTCGCCTTCGTCGTCCTCGGCGGGTTCACCCTGCCGGCCATCCTCGATGGATCATCCCCGGTCGCGGTGGCGGTGGTGTCGTCGGCGGCGATCCTGTTCGTCGTGCTCTACCTCGCACACGGCGTCAGCCTCCGTACGAGTTCGGCCCTGCTCGGCACGTTGACCTCACTGCTGATGGCCGGCCTGTTGAGCTGGCTGGCGATCGAGACGATGAACCTGACCGGTTTGTCCGGCGACCAGACCACCAATCTGCAGGTCTATCAGGGCAACATCTCGGTCAGCGGTCTACTGCTGGCCGGATTCATCATCGGCACGCTCGGCGTCCTCAACGACGTGACGATCACCCAGGCGTCCGCGGCCTTCGAACTGGCCGCCGCGGGCGAACCGACCCGGCTCGCGACCTTCAAGGCCGCGATGCGCGTGGGACGCGACCACATCGCGAGCACCGTCTACACCCTGGTCTTCGCCTACGCCGGCAGCGCCCTGCCGCTGATGCTGCTCTTCTCGGTCGCCCAGCAACCCCTCGGAGGTCTGCTCACCACTGACGTGGTGGCCGTCGAACTCGCGCGGTCCTTCGTCGGCGGTATCGCGATCGCCTTGTCGGTTCCGCTGACCACCGCGATCGCCGCGGCCCTCTGCCGACCGGCGGGCATGCCGTCACCCGCGGCGAGCTGAGGGGAGTTCAGCACCGTCCCTTGGGCAGCTCGGCCAGGTTCTTGCCGAGCCAGTTGCCCAGTCGCGTGAGCATCTTGGTGCCGTCGGTGAACGACCCGCTGCGTGGGATCGCCGCCATCGAGACCGCGACCTGGCCGTCGACCGTGCTGATGATGCCGAGCTGACGCACGAGATGACCACCGGTTCTGGACGTGGCCGGACCCCAGCCGCCCTTGACGGCGGTCACCGCCCCCTTGTTCCGGCCGACCCTGGCGATGCCCCACTGCTGGTTCGGGGCGACGTCGCTCATCAGCCGGATGATGTGCTCGCTGCCGGGCAGGCAGGGTAGATGCGCGCCGAACAGGGCCTGGTCGCGCAGAGCCCAGGAGGTGTACCCCGGATACGACGCCGGGGTGTCGATCTCCGAGGAGACGTGCGTCCGGGTGTCGTGTCCTTCGCGCAGCACGGCGGTCACCGCGTCGACGGAGGCGCGCCCGCCGCCGAGTGCTCCCCACAGTTCGCCCGCGGCGTCGTTGTCGGAGAAGGTGATCGCCTTGTCCTCCATCCTTGCGACGGCGGGACCGCGCTCGCGTTGGGCGGCCAGCGAAACCGGAACCTTCATCGTCGACCATGCCCGGCCCGCCTTGAGCGATCCCAGCGAGATGACCTGGTCGCTGCCGACCGGCACGATGGCGACGCCCAGCTGGCCGGGCAGTGACTTCTTCATCGACTTCTGGAGTGCGGCGTAGCTCTTCGCCAGCTTCTTGTCGACCGGCTCCGGTGGCGTGAACCAGGACGCGAACGGCTCGGGCAGCGGCGGCAGCGCCGGGAGCGGAACCGCGCTCGCGCTTCCGGCGCCGACGACGAGGGACATCATCACAGCACCGACGACCAGCGCACACCGAGTCACAACTTTCACAATTTTCTCCTGAGTCACTTTAGACACACGAGAGTAGTGCCGCGGCCGGCCGGGTGACCAGCTCGTATACCCAATCGGGACCTTGCTGCGACCGGCATCACGCCGACGGCGACCGATGACTACGCTGAGCACCATGCCCTCGCTGACCAAAGGCCAGAACGGCCCGCTGTCGACCTCCCAGATCGTCGTCTCCGTCGAACTCGCGACCGCCACCGACGTGTCGGCACTGCTGGTGACCGACCGCGGCGTCGTGCGCAGCGACAACGACTTCGTCTTCTACAACCAGCCCACCGGTCCGGGTGTTTCGTTGCAGCAGGCGCCCAACGGTCCGGCGCGACTGCACATCTCGACCAACGAGATCCCCGCGGACATCGACGCCGTCCGTGCCGTCATCACCCTCGACGACACGAGCTCCACGTTCGGCCGGTTCGCGCCGCCGCTCGCACGGGTGACCGATGGCGGCGGGCGTGAACTCTACGACTTCACCGTCACCGGCCTCACGTCGGAATCCGTCGTCATCGCCCTCGAGGTCTACCGGCGCAACCTCGACTGGAAGGTGCGCGCCGTCGGGCAGGGATATGCCGGCGGGTTCGCCGATCTCGTCCGCGACCACGGTGTCAGCGTCGACGAGGAGCCGACTCCCGCACCCGTGCAGACCACGCCGACCTATTCGCCGCCCGCCGCTCCCCCACCTGCGCCGACTCCCCCGCCTGCTCCCACGCCGCCACCCGCTCCACCTCGGGCACCGGAGATCAGCCTGAGCAAGGACCGTCCGGTCAGCCTCACCAAGGGCCAGAAGGTCACGCTGCGCAAGGAGGGTGGCGTCAAGCTCACCAACATCCGCATGGGCCTCGGCTGGGACCCGGTACGCGGAGGATTCAGCCGCGGCGGGTCGATCGACCTCGACGCGTCGGTGCTGATGTTCTCCGGCGGCCAGTGCGTCGAGACCGTGTACTACGGCCACCTCAACAGCAAGGACCGTTCGGTCCTGCACTCGGGCGACAACCTGACCGGCGAGGGCGAGGGCGACGACGAGGTCATCCGCGTTGCGCTGCAGTCGGTTCCGGCCCGTATCGACGCACTGATGTTCATCGTCACGTCCTACCGCGGCCACACCTTCGAGAAGATCGAGAACGCCTACTGCCGTCTCGTCGACGAGACGACGTCAGCCGAACTCGCCCGCTACACCCTCAAGGGCGGCATGCCGTTCACCGCCGTCGCGATGGCGGTCATCAGCCGCGACGGCGATGAATGGAAGCTACGGGCGATCGGCGAGGGATTCGACGCCAAGACACCGAAGAAGGCGCTCTCACACGTGGGCAAATACCTGTAGAAGAGCAGATCAGATCACGCCGTGCAGCGGCGGATCCTCCCCACGGAGCAGCCAGCGCCCGATGTGCTGGTACTTCCACCGGACCGGATCGTGCAGAGTGTGCGTCCGGGCGTCACGCCAGTAGCGATCGAGCCCCGTCCCGGCCGCGGCACTGCGGGTTCCGCTCACCTCGAAAAGCGCCGACGCGACCGGCGTCGCGACCCGGTCGGCCACGGCCTTGGCACGCGCCACCGCGATCGACGCCTCGGCGACGAGTTCACGCGGCGCGCCTGCCGAGCCGTCGACGGCCTCGTCGACCTTGCGACCCGAGGCGACGAGCATCGCCTCGGCAGTCGCGACGTCGACCTCTAGTTCACCGAAACGCTGGACCACCAACGGATCGTCGACCGCCCGGTCGACACCCGCCTCGAACCACGGACGGGCCTTGGTCCGCACGAACTCGACCGCCGCGGTCAGCGCACCCCGAGCGATGCCCACATCGATCGCGACGTGGAGCAACTGCGCGTACGCGCCGTACGCGGTGGGTGCCGACGTCGCCGACGCGCGCGCCACGAGGTCGGCCGCGGTCACTCCGACACCCGAGAATCGGACGGTTCCCGAACCGGTCGTCCGCTGTCCCACGGCATCCCAGTCGTCGATGATCTCCACACCGGGCGCATCCGCGGGGATGAAGGCCACATATTCGCCCGGTGCGAGGTCGCCGGCCGCCACATCGAGCTTCGCCAGGACGGCGAGCGTGTGCGCGAACAGCGAACCCGTGCAGTAGAACTTCTCACCCTCGAGGACGTACCGCCCACCGTCGCCGTCGATCGGGGTCAGACGGGTCGAGATGTCCGCGATGGTCTTGCCGCCCCGCTCCGACTGCGCGTTGGCCACCCGGCCACCGGCCAGGACATCGGTGAAGATGCGCTCGGCCAACGTATCTCCCGCGGAGAGGCGCACCAGGTTGAGGTAGACGAAATGACTGTGCGGGATCTGCGCAATGCTGGGATCGGCGGCGGCAAGTATCGAGACGACCTCGGCCAGCACACTCGGCGACACGTCGAGCCCACCGAACCGTGCGGGCACCGTCAACGCGAGAAGACCCGACGCCGACAGCCGATCGATCTCGGCGAACGGCAGGCGGCGGTCGCGATCGCGCTCGACTGCACCGGCCGCGAACGTCGCAGCGAGTTCCCGTGCGACGGAAAGAGCTTCGGCCGTCGATTGGATCCGGCTCGCCGATTCGGGTCGGGCCTGACCTACAGCCGTCACAGAACTGCTGCGGGGGTCAGCGATGCCTCGAGTTCGCGCACGAGCGGGAGCACCTTCTCGCCGAAGTACTCGATCTCCTCCTGGAAATGCAGGAAGCCGCCGAGAATGAGGTCGACGCCGAGACGCTTGTAGGCGACGATGCGCTCCGCGATCTGCTCCGGGGTACCGATCAGCTGCGTCTTGAAGCCGTCGTTGTACTGGACGAGGTCCTCGAACTTCGAGTCCGCCCACATGCCCTTCTTGTCACCGGTCGAGTTGCCGGCCTGCTGTACGGCATCCCGGAAACCTTCCACCGCAGGACGATTCGCCTTCTCGACGATCTCGCGCAGGGTGTCGCGGGCTTCCTTCTCGGTGTCGCGGGCGATGATGAAGCCGTTGAGGCCGAACTTCACCGAACGGTTGTGGGACTGCGCGACGGCGCGCAGGTCGTCGAGCTGCTCGGTGACGCCGTCGAAGTCCTTGCCGTTGGAGAAGTACCAGTCCGCGAAGCGGCCGCCGTTGCTGCGGGCCGCGGTGGAGTTGCCGCCCTGGAAGAGCTCCGGGTTCGGACGCTCGGGGGTGTTGAGCGGTTTCGACTTCAGCGTGAAGTCGTGGATTCGGTAGAAGTCCCCGCGGTAGTCGACGTTGTCCTCGGTCCAGATCTTGCGGATGACCTCGAGGAACTCGCCGCTGCGGCGATAGCGCTCGTCGTGTTCGAGCCACGGCTCACCGAGGTGGGTGAACTCGTCCTTGAACCAGCCGCTGACCACGTTGATCGCGAAACGGCCCTTGGACAGGTGGTCGGCGGTGGCGCCGAGCTTGGCGAGGACCGCCGGATGCCACAGGCCCGGATGCACGGCGGCGATCACCTTCAGCCGCTGCGTCGCGAGCAGCAGGGCGAGGCTGAAACTGGTCGACTCGTGCTGGTATTCGGCGCCGTAGCTGGCCTCGTAACGTACCTGCGAGAGGGCGTACTCGAAGCCGTTGTTCTCCGCGGTCTGGGCGAGCTTGATGTTGTAGTCATAGTCCCAGCTCGTGCGCTGTTCGATGGTGCTGGTGACCAGGCCGCCACTGACGTTCGGCACCCAGTAGGCGAACTTGATCTGGTCCGCGATGGATTCGGTGGACATGGTGTTACCTCCGCAGGTGGATTCTCAGGGTGGAACGTGGATCGATCAGGACGATGCGGCCTGCAGGCGCGGCAGGAACGCGGTACGGACCTCTTCGCTCGGACGGGCGTCGGCCGCGTCGAGCAGACCGCGTCGAGCCAGCGCGGGTCGGACGCCTTCACCGAAGTGGTAGGCCTCCTCGAGGTGCGGGTATCCGGACAGGATGAAGTGGTCGAGTCCGAGGGCCGCGTACTCGCCGATCAGCTCCGCGACCTCGTCGTAGGAACCGACGAGCGCGGTGCCGGCACCGCCGCGCACCAGGCCGACGCCGGACCAGACGCCCGGGTGGATCTGTAGCGAGCGCGGGTCGGTCGAACCCTCGAAAGCTGCTCCGCGACCATGCAGTTCGGACATACGACGCTGACCTTCCGACTCCGACTGCGCGAGGTTCCGCTGAGCGGCGGCGACCTGAGCGGGATCGAGATTGTCGAGAAGGCGTTCCGCCTCGGCCCAGGCCTGCTCGGAGGTCTCCCGGGCGATGACGTGGAAGCGGATGCCGTGATCGAGCGTCCGGCCCTGCGCAGCGGCGAGTCCGTTGATCCAAGCGATCTTCTCGGAGACGGCTTCCGGCCGCTCGCCCCAGGTCAGGTAGGTGTCGGCATATCTGGCTGCCACGTCACCCGCGGCCGGCGATGAGCCGCCGAAGAAGACCGGCGGGGTCGGGGTCGGGCGACGGCCGAGCAGCGCGTTCTCGACACGCAGGTGCTTGCCGACGAAGTCGACGGGCTCCTCGTCGGTCCACACGCGACGGATGATCTCCAGGTACTCCGCGCAGCGCTCATAGCGCGCGTTCTTGGCCAGGAAATCGCCGAAGGCGCGCTGCTCACTGGACTCGCCACCGGTGACGACGTTGATCAGGAGACGGCCTTCGGAATGCCACTGGAAGGTCGCCGACATCTGGGCGGCGAGCAGCGGGGAGATGAGTCCGGGACGGAAGGCGATCAGGAACTTCAGGCTCTCCGTCGCGTCGATGAGTGCCGCAGTGGTCAGCCACGCGTCCTCACACCACAGTCCCGCCGGGGTCAGTACCGCTTCGAAGCCGTTGATTTCGGCCGCGGCCGCGAGCTGCTTGAGGTATCGAAGGTCGGCCGGCCGGTCCCCGTTCATCTGGCTGCCGTGCCCGCCCGCGATCAGGTTGCGGGAGTCACCGTAGGTGGGCAGGAACCAGTGGAAATGCAGAGACACCGCGGAGGCACCTTTCGTCGTGGAGCAGAAGGGGTGGAGCGGCAGGTGCGATCGGCAGCGCAGACCGAAGGACCCGCGCTGCGACACACATGTCGGCCACAGTGTCGAACACCGGCGAGACACCCGGCCACAGTTGAAATCTCTGTGACGCCAAGTGGACAACGGTCCGCAGAGTTCGGTAACGACTGCGTTCACGCAGGTCACGGGCAGGACGACGGTCGCATGCGCGTCACCGAGCCGGTCACGCCCTAATCAGACGGACGCCACTGCCCCATGCCGAGAAACACCATCACCAACTGGCGTTCGGTGCGCTCGACGATCTCCTTCTCGACGCCGCGACCGCGGTACTCGCCGTCGAGCAGATCGGCGACCGCGGTCAGCATGATCGTGACGATGAGTTCGGCGGCGATCTCGAGGTCCTCGGGTTGCCAGGGCGCGAGGTCCGGAATCCGGGCGAGGTCGATGGTCAGCTCTTTGGAGAAGAGCCGGAGCTCGGTGTCGATGGCGCGGCGGATCTCCGCGATACCGCCGTGCTGCTCGCGAATGAGGAATCGGAACTGCGACTCGTTCTCGCGAACGTGACGCAACAGGATGTCGAGGGAGTTCTTCGCGGTCGGCATCGCCTCGCGAGCCGCCAGATCGCGCCGACCCTCTCGGAGTGCGCGACGCAGAACCCGCATCGAATCCTCGACGACGGTGACCCCGAGGTCCTCCATCGAGGCGAAGTGCCGGTAGAAGGCCGTGGGCACGATCCCCGCACCGCGGGCGACCTCGCGCAGGCTGATGCTGCCGAAGCTGCGCTCACCGACCAGGGACCTCGTCGTGTCGAGGAGCGCCTGGCGCGTCTGGTTCTTCTTGTCCGCACGCGTCTGCGCATCGCGCTGGCTCGAACTCCGCGTGCGTGTCACAGAGTCGAGTGTATTCGCCGGCGCGCGCCGCCCGGACCGCGACCTCCCATCGACAGTGACGGCCGTCACAGGGATTTCCGCTTGACGCTCCCGGGCGGCCACGTGTCACACTCGTTTGTGTACACATGTACACCGAATCATGCGAACGGAGCCCTTTCATGAGCATCCGCACACCTCATACCCCGACCCGGGGCACCGCCGCCGGCAGCCCCGGCCGCTGGAACCGCCTGGTCGGATCGATCGTCGAGGCGGCACTGTCCCCGCATCCGGTCGACCGCTATCTCGAACTGCTCGACCCCATGCTCACCTGGCGCGACCTGCGCGGCGAGATCGTCCGGGCCGAGCACCCGACGCCCCGCACGGTGCGTCTCACCATCCGTCCGACCCGCCAATGGCAAGGACACCGTGCCGGACAGTTCGTGCAGCTCAGCGTCGTCATCGACGGCGTTCGGCACACCAGGTGCTTCTCTCCGGCGAATGCCGCCACCGGTCCCGACGGCGACATCGAACTCACCATCACCGCCAACGACGACGGCCTCGTCTCCAAGCATCTGGGCGCACACGCCCGGCCGGGTGACGTCGTCGGACTGTCCCAGGCCGACGGCGACTTCGTACTACCGGAGACCGACCCCACCTCGGCCGTCTTCATCAGCGGCGGCAGCGGCGTTACACCTGTGCTCTCAATGTTGAGAACTCTGGTGGCCCGAGGGTACGCCGGACCGATCACTTTCGTGCATTACGCTCGCACCGCCTCGGAGGTCGCGTACCGCGACGAACTCGTCGCGCTGGCGTCCGCACATCCCAACATCGACCTACGGGTACACCACACCCGTGACGATCGCGACGGTCACTTCACCGCCGCTCACCTCGACGACGTCCCCGGTCTGGCCGACGCCGACGTCTTCGTCTGCGGACCGCGGGCCCTGATGGATGCCGTCGCCGAGGTACATGCCGCGCTCGGCATCTCGCAGCCACTGCACAGCGAGGCGTTCACTCTGACCCCGACGACGGTCGTCGACCCGGATTCGGTCGAGGGCGAACTCACGTTCTCCCGGTCGGGCACCACGGCGACCAACGACGGTCGCCCGATCCTCGACCAGGCCGAGGCCGCCGGGCTCACCCCGGAGTCCGGTTGCCGCATGGGGATCTGCTTCTCGTGCACCGCCGTCAAGAAATCGGGGTGCACCCGCAACGTGCTGACCGGCGAGACCGACACCGAGTCCGACACACAGATTCAACTGTGCATCAACGCGCCGGTCGGCTCCGTCGACATCGAACTCTGACGGTCGACGATCACCCGATCCCGCTGACCACCACCCATTCCCTCTCCTACCCAGCAGGAGGCACACCATGACCATCGACATCGAAAAGGCCGCCCGCAAGGCGCCCACCGAGAACCTGCCGGCCCTGCGCGCCGCCGAGAAGACCTCGGACAACAACACACCCGCAGACCCCAACACCGTCGTCCTGTCCTATGAGCAGGTCGAGGCCCTGGGACGCGACCTCGACGAACTGCGCTCCCGCATCGTCGCCGATCTCGGCCAGAAGGACCGCGACTACCTGTACTCCGTCATCCGCGCCCAGCGAGGATTCGAGATCGGTGGTCGCGCACTGATGTACCTCGGGTTCTTCCCTCCGGCGTGGGTCGCCGCCGTCGGCGCACTCTCGGTGTCGAAGATCCTCGACAACATGGAGATCGGCCACAACGTGATGCACGGCCAGTACGACTGGATGCGTGAGGACACCTACAACTCCCGCGAATTCGAGTGGGACACCGTGTGTCCGGCCGACCAGTGGAAGCACAGCCACAACTACCTGCACCACACGTTCACCAACATCATCGGCGAGGACCGCGACATCGGTTACGGCATCCTGCGGATGGCGCGTGACCAGAAGTGGAATCCCTATTACCTGGGCAACCTCGGCTATGCGACCGCCCTCATGCTCCTCTTCGAGTGGGGCGTCATGCTCCATGACCTGGAGGCGGAGAACGTGATCCAGGGCAAGCGCAAGTGGAGTGACATCAAGGGCCTGGTGAAAGGCATGTGGCGCAAGGCAGGCCGGCAGGTCCTCAAGGACTACGTCGTCTTCCCGGCGCTGACCGGGCCGCTGTTCGTTCCGACGCTCGTCGGCAACGCCGCCGCCAACCTGGTGCGCAACGTCTGGACGTACTCGATCATCTTCTGCGGCCACTTCCCCACCGGGGCACAGACTTTCACCTCGGAGGAATGCCAGAACGAGACCCGCGGACAGTGGTACCTGCGGCAGATGCTCGGCTCGGCCAACATCACCGGCAGCCCCCTGTTCCACATCATGAGCGGCAACCTGTCCCACCAGATCGAACACCACCTGTTCCCGGACATCCCCGCGAGCCGCTACCCGTCGATGTCCGCCGAGGTCCAAGAGATCTGCGAGCGCTACGGATTGCCGTACAACACCGGCTCGCTCAGTCACCAGCTGGCGTCGACCTGGAAGAAGATCGCAAAGCTGTCGCTGCCCAACTGGATGACCCGCGACGACGACGATCTGACCGTCATCGTCGAGCGCGAGAAGCCCGTTTCTGCTGCCTGACCAGCGCATTTTAGAAATCGTTTGATCGGCTGGTCCCGGGGGTACCCTCGGGACCAGCCGCACGTACGGCCGTGCGCGGACACTCACACGCGGGGACACACACCCTTCAGAACCCAGGGGGTTAGAGATGGTCGACAGCATCGAACGCAACAAGGACCTGTTCCAGGAACTGATCGAGTCGACGGCCACGCACGTCGGCCGGATCGCGACGATCATCACCGGCGCCGTAGCCGGTGTCACCCGCGAGATCGGGGAGATCGTCACCGACGGGTTCGAGATGCGTGAGGCCGCACGCAAGGCAAAGGCCGACGAGCGGGCCCGAGGCGGCGATTGGGAGATCATCGACGCCGAGTTCGCCTACGCCGAGGCGATCAAAGACGCCGACATGTCGGCGCCGTTCTCCGAATCCGAGCAGGCACGCAAAGTGACAGGAGTGGACATGGACGAGGCCCCCGACCGCATCGACGTCGGCGAGCAGACCGGAATCGACCAGGAGGGCGAGATCTCCCGTGAAGCCGAACTCGCCAACGACGGCGGCGTCACGGATCAGGACGAACCCGACGTAGCCGACCCGCGGGAGATCGCGGCCGAGGAACCCCGCATCGCACCTGACACCGATCATTTGTGAGACAGAACTCACCTCCGTTGCGATCTGGGTGAGTACAACCTTTGCCAAAGCGCGGGCTCACCCGTAACTTGGTCCTGGTTTTCCTAGTTCATGGAGGTTTCTGTCGATGTCGGTGCGTGAGGTTCTCACCTTTCCCAACCCCGTGAACGACTATGCGGCCCGGACCACCGCCGGCCTGGTTGTCGTCCTCGCGATCGTCGCGGTCGCCGTCAACGAGCCGATCGTCTACGGCCTTCTGGCCCTCGGCTTCGCGCTGCGCGTGGCGTCGGGTCCGACGCTCTCCCCTTTCGGTCAGCTCTCGGTGAAGTTCATCGTCCCGAAGATCGTCCGCAAGGAGAAGCTCGTCCCGGGTCCGCCGAAGCGTTTCGCCCAGGCCATCGGCCTGGTGGTCAGCGGTGTCGCGTTCGTGCTCAGCCTGTTCGGTTTCGGCCTGGCCGCACAGCTCGCCACCGGCATCCTGATCGCCGCCGCGACACTCGAATCGGTCTTCGGATTCTGCCTGGGTTGCACCATCTTCGGTTTCCTGCAGCGTGCAGGCATCATCCCCGAGTCGGTCTGCGAGGCGTGCAACAACATCTCGCTGCGGAACCCCGCAGCCGTCTGACACGCAAACCCCCCTCTTTTCGGCAGAATCACCACCCCGCGAGGTGGTGATTCTGCCGAAAAGGGGTGGGTTTACATCCGCTCCCTGAGGAGCCCGGAGCTTGCGGAGGGCGTCTCGAAGGGTTAGTCCTTCACCGCGCGGTCGGGCACGGTCATCGCCATCATCATGATCTCGGTCTCGGTGTAGTCCCGGCCGGGATGTTCGGCCGCCAGATGGGCCTGGACCTTGGGGACGAAGTCGTCCTCGAGTGCGGTGATGGACTCGCCACAGGGGCAGTGCAGGTTGTATGCCATGCGTCACATCTTATCGGGCCGGCCGCTCAGTCCAGAATGCCCAGCGCGATCCCGTCGAGGATGTCGTGTTCGCTGACGACGAGTTCGGCGATACCCGCGCGTTCGGACAGCACCCGGGCCAGTTCCAGCGTGACCAGCGATCCCCCACCGATGACGTCGACGCGACCGGGATGCATCGGCCCCAGCGCGGCACGATCGGCGCGCGTCATGCCGATGAGGTCCCAGCACACGCGGTCCAGGTCGGGCAGCGAGATACGGGAGAGGTGGATCTTCTCGGAGTCGTATTCGGTGAGTCCGGCGCCGAGCGCGGCGAGCGTCGTCATCGTCCCGGCAACGCCGACCCACGTGTGGGCCGACTCCACCGGCACCCGCGTGAAGGCCTCGGCCAACCGCTCTGCGGCGAACGCCTGGGCCGCGGCGATCTCGTCGGCGGTCGGCGGGTCCGACGGCAGAGTCCGTTCGGTCAGGCGCACGCACCCGATGTCCGCGGAGTATGCGGCGTGGACACCGTCGGCGTCGCCGAGCACCACCTCGGTCGAACCTCCGCCGAGATCGGTGACCACGAAAGGTCCACTGGCCGGGTCCAATTCGCCGACGGCACCGCGGAATGACAGCCGTGCCTCCTCGTCACCCGAGATGACCTCGGCGATCGCGCCGTCGGACACACATCCCAGCAGATCGGCGGTCATCGCGAAGAACTCGTCGCGGTTCGACGCGTCGCGGGTCGCCGACGTCGCGACCATCCGGACCTTCTCGACGCCCAGCGATTCCATCGTCGTGACGTAGTCGGCGAGCGCGATCCGGGTACGTTCGATCGATTCCGGCGCGAACTGTCCCGTGGCGTCCACGCCGTAACCGAGTCGCACAATCCGCATTTCGCGATGCAGGTCGACGAGGCGCCCGTCCTCCCCCGGCCGTGCGATGAGCAGACGGATCGAGTTGGTACCGCAGTCGACGGCACCGACGATCGTCACGCGTCGTCTCCGGAGGTCTCCGTCGGCGGCAAGGTCTCAGTCGGCAAGGTCTCCGGCCAGTCGGCGGGAATCGCGCTGCCGCGCAACCCATTGGCGGCCGCGAGGGCGACCGCTTCGTCGCCGAGCGGGTTGAGTCCCGGCCCCTTGGCGAGCGAGTGGGCGATCAGCACGTGCAGGCACTTCACCCGATCCGGCATCCCGCCGCCGGTGAAGTCGGTGCCGAGCGATTCGATGGCGTCGCGTTCGGCGAGGTAGTCCTCGTGCGCGCGACGGTATGCGGCGGCGAGTTCCGGGTCCGACGACAACCGGGCCGTCATCCCCTTCATGACCCCGGCCGATTCCTGCCGGCTCGCCTCGGCGGTCAGCCGCGGATCGGTCAGGTAGTACAGCGTCGGGAACGGGGTGCCGTCGGGCAGCCGCGGCGCGGTCTTGACCACCGCCGGCTGACCGTCGGGAGTGCGATAGCTGATCTCGATGACCCCGCGCGGTTCACGCCCCAGCTGGGCTGCGACGGTGGCGAGGTCGTCTTCGGACACGCTCACGGTCTCTGACCTCACTGCGCGGCGGGCGGAGTCGACAGGGTGTCCCAGAGGTTGCCGTACCAGGGCGCACGCGCGCGCTCCTCGGCTCGTTCGGCGGCCTCGCGGCGGGCCTCGTCGGCGGGGAACAACATCACGAGCGGAATCTCTCCTGGTTTGACGAATTGCAGACGCGTCCGCGCCTGGGCCTCGATGTAGGCGGGGTCGTTCTGCTCGTTGACCTTCTGCTGATAGTCGGCGACCTCGCGCCGCAGCTGTTCGTTCGACGCGGTGAGCTGCCGGAACTCCGAACGCTGACTGAAGTAGGTGCGCAGCGGCATGGCCAGCGTGAGGGCCACGACGCAGACCACGACGACGGTGATGACGAGCGTTGCGACCGTCGCCGGGGTCATCTCGAGCCGGCGGAGCCGAGCACCCAGTCCGGATCGCATCCGGCCGCGGGATGCGCTCGGGCGGGGTCGTGTGGTGACTCGCTCCCCGGACGGGGCCGGGCTGTCGGCGGCGCTGTCCTGGCCTTCGGCCGCCGCGTCGTCGCTGATCAGCTCCTGCTCACCGGTCTCGACGACCGAGACCGGTGATACAGGTCGGGCCGGCCGGCCGGACCGATCGTGTCGTCGCGTGCGACGGGCGTCGCGTACGCGCGGGTCGACCCTCCGGTCCCGCGCACGCTGACGCCCGTCACCGCGGTGACGTCGATCAGAAGCCATGAAGACAGCTAATCACGAACCAAACGAGAAACGCGGGAAGGCGAGGTCGCCCGCGTAGCGTGCCGCATCGCCGAGACCCTCTTCGATGCGCAGCAGCTGGTTGTACTTGGCGACGCGCTCGGAACGAGCGGGCGCGCCGGTCTTGATCTGGCCGCAGCTGCAGGCGACGGCCAGGTCGGCGATGGTGGTGTCCTCGGTCTCGCCCGACCGGTGGCTCATCATCGACTTGTAGCCGTTGTTGTGCGCGAGAGCGACGGCGTCGAGGGTCTCGGTCAGCGTGCCGATCTGGTTGACCTTGACCAGCAACGCGTTGGCGATGCCCTTCGAGATGCCCTCTTCGAGGCGCTCGGGGTTGGTCACGAACAGGTCGTCACCGACCAGCTGCACCTTGTCGCCGATCGACTCGGTCAGCTTGGCCCAGCCGGCCCAGTCGTCCTCGGACAGACCGTCCTCGATCGACACGATCGGGTAGTCGCTGATGAGCTTCTCGTAGAACGAGACCATGTCGTCGGCACCGAACTCCTTGCCCTCGAGCTTGTAGGCGCCGTTCGAGTAGAACTCGGTCGACGCCGCGTCGAGCGCGATGACGACGTCGCGACCGAAGTTGTAGCCGGCCTTGCCGACGGCCTCACCGATCACGGCGATCGCGGCCTCGGTGTTCGGCAGGTCGGGGGCGAAGCCGCCCTCGTCACCGAGCGCGGTGTTCAGGCCCTGCTTGTTCAGCACCGACTTGAGCGCGTGGTAGACCTCGGCGCCGCAGCGGAGGGCTTCCTTGAAGGTGGGAGCGCCGACCGGCGCGATCATGAACTCCTGGAAGTCGATGCCGTTGTCGGCATGCTCACCGCCGTTGATGATGTTCATCATCGGGACCGGCAGGATGTGGGCGTTGGGGCCGCCGATGTAGCGGAACAGGGGCAGACCGGCCGACTCGGCGGCGCCCTTGGCGACCGCGAGCGACACGCCGAGCAGCGCGTTGGCACCGATGCGGCTCTTGTCCGGGGTTCCGTCGCAATCCAGCAGTGCCTGGTCGACGAGACGCTGTTCCTCGGCCTCGATGCCGATCACCGCGGGGGCCAGCTCGCCGAGGACGCCCTCGACGGCCTTGGTGACACCCTTGCCCAGGTACCGCTCGCCACCGTCACGGAGCTCGACGGCCTCGTGTTCCCCGGTGGATGCGCCCGAGGGAACGGCGGCGCGGGTGAAGGTGCCGTCGTCCAGGACGACCTCGACCTCGACCGTCGGGTTTCCCCGCGAATCGAGAATCTCGCGCGCACCTACCTGCTCGATGATTGCCACGACTGAACTCCGATCTCGGTGGACGTGCCGGCTGTGATGCCGGTCGGTAGGTCAAAGAGTAGTGGCTGCCCCCACGGTGCACGAGACAAGGTCTCGGGCCACGGCAGCAACCGTCCGGATCCCGGTTACCAGCCGGGCGTCGACGGAGTCAGAATCGAACACCGACGGGGTCAGAACCGAACATTGATGGAGTAGGCGTTGGCGTGATCGCGTACGTCGAGGACGTATGCCATCGAGTTGTTGTATCGGCGGATGGCCTTCTCCCACCCTTCGGCGACGGTCATGTCGTTGCCCGACGAGACGCACAGGTAGCGGGCCGCGGAGAGGGCCGCGTCGTCGATGTTGTCCGGGTCGGGAACACCGTCCCCGCTGGCGTCCACGCCGTAGCGCTTCCACGTCTCGGGGATGAACTGGAACGGCCCCATGGCGCGATCGTGGGTGGAGTCGCCGTCGAGACCGCCGCCATCGGAGTCACGGATCTCCATATTGCCCTTGGTGCCGTCGAGCTTGACCCCGCGGATCGGCGGGCTGACGTCGCCGTTGGCGGCGACATCGGAACCACGGTAGTGCCCGTGTTTGCTCTCGACACCTGCGATTCCGGCGAGGGTCGTCCACGCGAGGCCGCATTCGGGGTGCTGCTGGCGCTGGATCTCGGCGGCGTTGCCGTAGGCCTGCAGGGACACGACCGGGATGCCGGTCGACTTCGAGATGGGCTCGGCCCACTCGCGCATCTTGTCGGCGGTCCGGCCGGGTGCGTTGATGTCGATGTAGGGCTGCGGCACCCCGGCGCCGGGCGGGATGCCCTCGGGGATGTCCGGCCTGTTCAGCGACGGGAGGTCGATGCACGCGGAGAGCAGGACCGACGATGCGATCGCCACGACACCCGCCACGAGCCCACTCCTCCACGAGCGACGATTCCGCCCCCGGCCCACCACACGCATTCCCCGTTCCACTCCTGTCTCAGGTCTGGAGCGAGCCGATGCCCGCCCGAGCGACCACGATCGCACATGTGACGGCGTGGTCCCGCACACAACACACAACCGCGTGGCTCACAAAGGACAACTGCCGGCGGTTGCGTTCGGTTCCCCGGGTTCGGTCCCGTCAGGTCGGCGACCTCGCAGGACCGGTAGTACCGCGCGCTGAATCCCGCGGCGCCTTCGCATGGAAAGCGCCCGTGAAGCGTTGGGCGATGGCCGTGCCGGTGGCCTCGTCCGGCAGGTCGTCACCGGTCTCGGCGCGCCACGCGGAGAGGGTCGCGGCGAGTGCCGCACGCACCTCGGCATACGCCGGGTCCTCGGCGACATTGTTGCGCTCATGGGGATCGGAACGCAGGTCGTACAACTCGACCCGCGGCCGGTCCTGTTGTATCGCTTCGATATCCAGCGATCGTGCGGACAGGCTGTCGGCGATGTCGAGCGGCAACAACAGCGCCGGGCGGGTCGCGAAGTTCTCGATGTAGCTGTGCTCCTTGGTGCGCACGGCGCGGATCGGGTCGAAGGCGTCGTGATAGGTCTTCTCGGTGAACACCTCGGTGCGGACGGCCGCGGCCGGCTCGCCGAGCGGCCCGACGAGAGCCGACGCGTGAGAGTCACCGTCCACCTCGTCGGGGATCTCGACACCGAGCAGCTCCAGCAGGGTCGGCGTCAGGTCGACTCCGGAGAACAGGTCGTCGTAGACCTGCGGTTCGATCCCGCGCTGCGTCGGTGGCCGCATGATGAGCGCGACGCCGGTCCCCGCCGCGTAGAGCGTCGACTTCGCGCGCGGGAACGCCAGGCCGTGGTCGGTGATGAACACGATCCACGTCGACGAATCCAGACCCAGCTCGGCAACGGTGTCGAGCAGGCGCCCGACCGCGGCGTCGGCCTTGGTGATGGAGCCATGGAGACCCGCGAGGTCCTCGCGGACGTCATCGGTGTCGGGCAGGAATCCCGGGACGGCGATGCCACTGGTGTCGGACGGCTCGTACTCGTCCGCCGGGTACGGCCGATGGGTCTCGAAGAAGCCGGCGGTCAGGAAGAAGGGCCGATCCTCGTCGGCGTGGCGCCGGAGCCAGTCCTGGGACTGCTCGACCACGTGGTCGCACCGGGAGTCGGAGACGTCGACCGAGTCGAAGCCGAGGCGCTGCGGGTCCGCGCTCTCGTGTTGCATCCCGAACAGCACCGACCGGTACCCCGCGTCGGCGAGCAGCGACGGCAGTGTCCGCACATCCGCGTGGTACTCGAACCCGTGGTGGGCGAGCCCGACGAGCCCGTTGCGGTGGGGGTATCGCCCGGTGAACAGCGATCCGCGAGCCGGGGAGCACAGCGGCGCGGTGGAATGGGCGTCGGCGAAACGGATGCCGTGCGCGGCCAGCTGATCGAGGGCCGGTGACGAGACGCCGTCCGCGCCGTAGCACGTCAGATGGCGTCCGAGGTCGTGCCAGTGGATCAGGATGACGTTCTCGCGGGCCATTCCCCATGATGACGCAGATGGACGGCGGTGCCGGGGTCGCACCGACGCCGAATACCGACATACCGCCCACCGCAGCGGCCCCGCAGTTGAATTCATCGTGCGCCGAACTCCGCGGCGACGGGCGACGCACGCCCGGGTAGGGCGATGTGCCCTATGCGCCCTCCGACCCTGGGTCTACTCTCGCTATGGCTAGCCTTACAGAACAAACGGTGCCGCGGGGCGCCAAGGAGATGGACCACCGAGTGGATTACATATCGGCACTTGCCTCCAGCGGCACGTCTTTCCTCGCTGCCGGCGGGGGCCCGTCGATCTACACCCAGATGTTCGGCAGCGCCCTCATCGGTCTCCGCGAGGGTCTCGAGACCGGCATCGTGGTCATGGTCCTGGTCGCGTTCGTCGTCAAGACCGACCGCCGGGACGCCCTGAAGTGGATCTGGGCGGGCGTGGGTGCGGCAATCGCCATGACCCTCGTGGTGTTCCTCGTCATCCACTTCGGTACGTCGACGATGACGCCGCTCGCGGCCGAGACCATCGCCGGCGTCGCATCGCTGGTGGCGGTCGGAATCGTGACGTTCATGGTGCTGTGGATGAGCGAGGCCTCGTCCCACATCTCCGCCGACCTCAAGAGCGGGATGTCGAAGGCGCTCCTCGCCGGCGGTGCGTCGGTGCTGGGTCTGGCGTTCCTGGCCGTCGGACGTGAGGGCTTCGAGACCGCGCTGCTGATGGTCGGCTATGCCGAGAGTGTGTCCGGCGGGTTGTGGCCACTGCTTGGACTCGTGGTCGGGATCCTCGCCGCCATCGTGCTGACGGTGCTGATCTACCGCGGCGCCATCCGGATGAACCTCTCGGTGTTCTTCACCTACACGGGTCTGTTCCTGATCGTCGTCGCCGCCGGAATCCTCACCTACGGAATCCGCGCGCTGCAGACGGTGGGCTGGCTACCCGGTCTCGGCAACATCGCGTTCGACGTCTCCGGCACGTACGACGCCTCCTCGTGGTACGGAACCGTCCTGGGCGGCATCTTCAACGTGCGGCCGGATCCGACGGTGCTGCAGGTGCTCGTCTGGATCGTCTACGTGGTCGTGGTGACCGCGATCTTCTTCCGCCGCCAGCGAGCCGGCCGGCGGGCCGTCGCCCAGAGGACCCGAACCCCCGACGAGAGCCCCGCACCTGCGGAGCCCACCCCCGAAAGGAATCCTCAGTGAACCGTAGAACCGTGGTGGCCGCATCTGCGGCCGCGGTGGTGCTCACCCCCATCTTGCTGACCGGCTGTACCGAGAAGAGCAGCGCCGAGGGCGCGATCGCCGTGACCTCCACCGCCGACGCCTGCGAGCTGGCTTCGAACGAGGCCACGACCGGGAACATCGACTTCACGGTCACCAACTCGGGCAACAAGGTCACCGAGTTCTACGTCTACGGAAACAACAACCGCGTGCTCGGCGAGGTCGAGAACATCGGCCCCGGACTCTCGGGGAACCTGACCGTCGAGATCGTCGAACCCGGCACCTACACCGTCGCGTGCAAGCCCGGCATGGTCGGTACCGGCATCCGTACCGAGCTCGAGGTCGGCGGTGAGCGCAAGGAGAAATCCGGCGTCCCGGCCGACGTGACGGCCGCCAAGGCGCAGTACCTCGAATACGTCCGCAATCAGCTGAACACACTGCACGCCCAGACGACGACGTTCGTCGACAACATCAAGAAGGGCGATCTCGACGCTGCGCGAGCGCAATTCGGCCTCGTCCGCACGCCGTACGAACGGATCGAGCCGGTCGCCGAGTCCTTCCCCGACCTCGACCCCGCCGTCGACATGCGGTGGGACGACACCGAGGACGGCTCCCAGCCGTTCACCGGATTCCATCGCATCGAACGTTTCCTGTGGCCGCCGCAGCCCGCCGAGATCGGCGATGCGCCCGGGCAGATCACCCCGTCGGATGCCGCGAACGCCAAGGAGACCGACAACCCGCAGGCCATCGCCGGGATCGCCGACGGTCTGCTCGCCAACGTCACCAAGCTTCGCGACGAGGTCAGCAAACCCGACTTCGAGTTCGAGACACTCTCGTTCGTGAAGGGCCCGCAGGCGCTGATCGACGAGGTCGCCGCCACCAAGGTCGACGGCGAGGAGGACCGCTACTCCCACACCGATCTCTGGGACTTCGCGGGCAACCTCGACGGTTCGGAAACCGCGATCGCGACGCTGCAGCCGATCATCTCCGCCAAGAACCCGGCGCTGATGGACAAGATCACCGCCCAGTTCGCGACGGTTCGCACCTCGGTCAACTCCTACCGTGAAGGTGACGGCTACGTGTCGTACACCGAGGTCACCCCGGAGCAGCGCAAAGAACTGTCGAATCAGATCGACGCACTGTCGGCCACCCTGTCCCAGGTACCAGGAATCGTGTTGCAGCAATGAATGATCCGGCTCCCCGCCCCGACGACGCACAGACCACCGAACCCGTGAGGCGCACGACACGACGCGGTCTGTCGCGTCGTGCGATCCTCGGCGGGACCGGCGCCGGGTTGCTCGTCGCCGCGGGCGGGGTGGCCGTCGGGCGCGCGACCACCCCGGCACCGTCAGCCGATCACGTGGTCGAGTTCCGGGGTCCGCGCCAGGCGGGCATCATCACCGCCGCCCAGGATCGTCTGCATTTCGCGAGTTTCGACGTGGTCACCGACAACCGGGACGAACTCGTGTCCGTGCTGCGCCGCTGGACCGAGGCCGCCGAACGCATGACCCGTGGTGAGGAGACCGTCGCCGACGGCGCCACCGGACTCGGCGAGTACACGCCACCGGAGGACACCGGAGAAGCGTTGGGACTGAGCGCCGCTCACCTGACCCTCACGATCGGCTTCGGACCCGGACTCTTCGGTCCCAGCGCGTCGGCTCCCGACCGTCCCGATCGGTTCGGGCTCGCCGACCGTCGACCGCCGGCGCTCGTCGACCTGCCGATGTTCGCGGCCGAGAAGATCGAACCCGCACGGTCGTACGGCGACATCTGCGTGCAGGCCTGCGCCGACGATCCGCAGGTCGCGGTCCACGCGATCCGCAACCTGGCGCGGATGGCGGTGGGCGTCATGTCGGTCCGCTGGTCGCAGCTCGGGTTCGGCCGGACGTCGTCGACGACGCAGTCCCAGGACACACCCCGAAACCTGTTCGGATTCAAGGACGGAACGGCGAACCTGCGCGCCGAGGACACCGACCTCCTCGACCGCTGGGTGTGGGTCGGTCCCGAGGACAATCCACCGGCGGCGCAGTGGATGACCGGCGGCACCTACCTCGTCGCCCGCCGCATCCGCATGGACATCGAACCGTGGGACCGCGCCAACCTCTTCGAGCAGGAGCAGATCGTCGGCCGCACCAAACGGTCCGGTGCACCGTTGGGCAAGTCCGGCGAGTTCGACGACCCCGACTTCGCGATCACCTCCGGGGGCACACCGGTCATCGCGCGGAACTCCCATGTGCGGCTGGCGCATCCGGACAATCTCGGTGGCGTGCGGATTCTTCGCCGCGGCTACAACTTCACCGACGGCTCCGACGGGTTCGGCCACCTCGACGCCGGCCTGTTCTTCATCGCCTTCAACCGCGACACCGGCAAACAGTTCGTCCCCATGCAGCAGATCCTGTCCCGCCAGGACGCGATGACCGAGTACCTGATCCCCAACGGCTCGTCGACCTTCGCGATCCCACCGGGCCTCGAGCCCGGCGAGTGGTGGGGGCAGCGACTTTTCGAGTGAGGTCCTGCTCAGCCCGCGAGCACGCTCAGCCACGCCTCGCGTGAATCGAGTACGACGCCCTGCTCCCTGGCCCGTGCCTCGGCGGCGTACACCGACGCCATCAGTGCCAGAGCCTTGTCCCGGGCCTGCGCCTCGACGCTGTCGTCGCCTGCGGTGACGGTGACCGTCCAGGTCTCGGCCGGGATCGTCTCCACCGGATACGACGCGGCGGTGAGACGTTCGAGGATCTTCTGCAGCAGAGCGAGCGACGGTTGTGTGGTGGCGACCCCGTCGAGGACGGAACCGCGCTGCTTCTCGGCGGCCTTGCGTTCCTCCCATTCCCGGATCTGGGTCTCGAGGTCGGCGTGGGCGCCCGACAGCACACCGGGGGTGCGTCCCATCACCTTGGCGGTGAAACTGCGTGCGACGTCGTCGATGTCGAACGGCGACTCCGGATCGTCGGCGGCGATGCGCGCATGGAAGAGCACCTGCAGCAACAGGTCACCGAGTTCTTCCTTCAGCTCGATCTGGTCGCCGGTCTCGATGGCGTCGAGCAGTTCGTAGACCTCCTCGAGCAGGTAGCGCCGCAGTGAGTGATGCGTCTGGGTGCTCTCCCACGGTCCGTTGCGGCGCAACGTGTCCATCAGGGCGACCGAGTCGAGCAGCGCCATCCCCGACACCTTCGCCGCGGCGATGACCTGCTCACCGCGGGCGGCGCGGGCGCGGACGAGCGGGTGATCGGCGTCGGTGCTCACCAGCACGGAGTCGACGGGGGTCTCACCGAGCACCTCGTCGAAAACCGGTTCGACGTGGTCGAATTCCCAGAGGAGGACGGCGGGCACGTCCTCGGTGACCTTGACCGGTCCCGTGAGCCAGGCGCGCGCCCGGATGGGGATCAGGTCGGGCCGTGCCGGGTCCAGCAGCACCACCGTCATTCGTCGTACGTCCTTTCTCGACCCCCGACTTGCTTCTCGACCGTCCCCCGAAAACCACCCCTGGAAACCGCCCCCGAAAACCACCCTGAGCAGGCACTTCGACGACATAGTGTCACTCACACCGCCCTGACGGGTGCTTTCCAGGGGTGGTTTTCAGTGGTCAGCCGCTCGGCTCCGGCTTCAGCTGCGTCAGGAACGTGGTGAGGTACTCGATCAGCTCGTCGTCGCGCAGACGTGCCGAGCCGACTCCCCCGGTCCGCGGGATCGGGAGCGTGACCACCGAGGTCGTCGCCCGGTATGTCGCCGACGAGTACAACCGCCGCAGGCGCACCTGTTCGCTGTCGAGCAGGGGCAGCGGCGAGATCTTGACCCCCTGTCCGGCCAGACCGATCTCGGCGATCCCGCGTTCGCGGCAGCGCAGACGCAGACGTGCGATCGACGCGAGTCGGGTGGTCTCGACCGGTGGCGGACCATAGCGGTCGGTGAGTTCGACGAGAACCGCGTCTACCGCGGCGTCGTCGCCGGCCGACGCGAGTTTGCGATACGCCTCCAGGCGCAGGCGGTCGGAGTCGACGTACTCGACCGGGATGTGCGCATCCACCGGCAGATCGATGCGCACCTCGCCCGTCTCCTGCGTCTCCACGGGTTGGCCGTCGGCGGCCGCGCGATACGCCTCGACGGCCTCACCGACCAGGCGTACGTACAGATCGAAGCCCACACCCGCGACGTGACCCGATTGCTCTGCGCCGAGCACGTTTCCGGCACCGCGCAGCTCGAGGTCCTTGAGCGCCACCGCCATCCCGGCGCCGAGTTCGTTGTTCTGGGCGATCGTCGCCAGCCGGTCGTAGGCGGTCTCGGTCAGCGGACGATCGGGACTGTAGAGCAGATAGGCGTAACCGCGCTCACGACTTCGGCCTACGCGTCCGCGCAACTGATGAAGCTGCGAGAGGCCGAGGTTCTCGGCACGGTCGACGATGAGCGTGTTGGCGTTGGAGATGTCGAGACCGGTCTCGATGATGGTCGTACAGACCAGCACGTCGTATTCGCGGTTCCAGAACCCCGACACCGTGCGCTCGAGCTGGTCCTCCCCCATCTGGCCATGTGCCACGACGACTTTCGCCTCCGGGACCATGTTGGAGATGTCCTTGGCCATCTTGTCGATGGTCGAGACACGATTGTGGACGTAGAACACCTGACCGTCGCGCAGCAGCTCACGACGGATCGCGGCGGCGACCTGCTTCGGCGCGTAGGCGCCGACGTAGGTGAGCACCGGATGGCGTTCCTCCGGCGGGGTGAGGATCGTCGACATCTCGCGGATGCCGGCCATCGACATCTCCAGCGTTCGCGGAATCGGTGTCGCGGACATGGTCAGCACGTCGACGTGGGTGCGCAGCGACTTGATGTGTTCCTTGTGTTCGACGCCGAATCGCTGTTCCTCGTCGACGATCACGAGTCCGAGGTCTTTCCAGGTGATGCCGGTCTGCAGGAGACGATGCGTACCGATGACGATGTCGACCTCGCCCTTGGCCATCGCCTCGGTGATCTCGCGGGATTCCTTGGCGTCGGTGAAACGCGACAGCCCGCGCACCCGCACGGGGAATCCGCTCATCCGCTCGGTGAACGTCTGCAGATGCTGTTGCGCGAGAATGGTCGTCGGCACCAGGACGGCCACCTGCTTGCCGTCCTGGACGGCCTTGAACGCGGCACGCACGGCGATCTCGGTCTTGCCGTAGCCGACGTCGCCGACGACGACGCGGTCCATCGGGACCGGACGTTCCATGTCGGCCTTGACCTCGGCGATGACGGTCAGCTGATCGATCGTCTCGGTGAAGTCGAAGGCGTCTTCCATCTCCTGCTGCCACGGGGTGTCGGGCCCGAAGGCGTGACCCGGGGCAGCATGACGTGCGGCGTAGAGCTGTACCAGCTCACCGGCGATCTCGCGAACGGCCTTGCGCGCCTTGCGCTTCGTGTTCTGCCAGTCCGACCCGCCGAGCTTGGACAGCGAGGGCTGCTCGCCACCGACGTACCGGGACAGCTGATCGAGGGCGTCCATCGGCACGTACAACCGGTCGGCGGGCTGGCCGCGTTTGCTCGATGCATACTCCAGGACCAGGTATTCGCGACGCGCACCCGAGACGGTGCGTTCGATCATCTCGACGAACTTGCCGATGCCGTGCTGGTCGTGCACGACGAGGTCACCGGCGGTCAAGGCCAGCGGGTCGACCTGATTGCGACGCTTGGCCGGGAGTTTGCGCCCGTCGCGGACATTCGCGACGCGAGTGCCGGTGAGGTCTGCTTCGGTGACGACGACCAAACCGGCGTCGGCGCAGACGATGCCGCTGCGCAGCGTCGCACCGAAGACCGCGACCTCGCCCGGCTCGGGACGATGTCCCGGCTCGGCGATCACATACGGCACCTCGGCCTCGGACAGTCGCTCGCCGACGCGCTGGGCGGTGCCCTTGCCGGCGACGACGATCGCGGCGGTCTTGCCGTCGGACACGTGGGCTCGCAGCTGGGCGAACGTGGCTGCGATCTCGCGTTCGTCGCCACGTGGCGCGGGCCCGGGGACCAGGTCCAGCTCGAGTTCGTCCCCACTCCCGGTCGACAACGGCGACAGGGTCCACCAGGGGCGGCCCGCCTCGAGCGTCGCGGCGCGCACGTCGTCGAGCGGACGGTAGGCGCTCGCCTCCAGGTCGATGCCGACACCCGAGCGGCCGTCGATGGGCGCATTCGCACCCATCGCCGCGGCCGTCCACGACGCCTCGAGGAACTCCGCACCGGTCTTGGACAGATCGGCGGCACGGGTCCGGACCTTCTCCGGATCCAGGACGAGCACACGCGTCCCGGCCGGGACGACCTCGGTCAGCAGCTGCATCTCGCCGTCGACGAGCGCCGGGATCAGCGCCTCCATCCCCTCCACCGGAATGCCCTCGGCCAGTTTGCCGAGCATCTCGGAGAGCGTCGCGTCGCCCGGGTTCTCCGCGGCGAGATCGCTTGCGCGCGTACGGACCTTCTCGGTGAGGAGCAGTTCGCGTCCCGGGTGGATGCGCACCTCGGTCGCTTCGACCTCCGGCTGGCTGCGCTGGTCGGCGACCGAGAACGCCCGCATCTCGGTGATCTCGTCGCCCCAGAACTCGACGCGGACCGGGTGGTCGGCGGTCGTCGGGAAGACGTCGAGGATGCCGCCACGGACCGCGAACTCGCCGCGGCGTCCGACCATGTCCACACGCTCGTAGGCCATCTCGACGAGTTGGGCGAGCAAGCCGTCGAAGTCGACCTCGATGCCCTCGCGCAGGGTGACCGTGGCGACGTCTCCGAGGCCCGGCGCCATCGGCTGCACGAGTGAGCGGACCGTGGTGACCACGACCCGCAGCGGCTTGTCGCCGGGATTGGCGAGACGGTGCAGCACCGCGAGTCGCTGACCCACGGTGTCCGCGCTGGGCGACAGCCGCTCGTGCGGGAGGGTCTCCCACGACGGGAACTGGGCCACCGCGTCGGCGTCGTCGAGCATCTCCGCGAGCTCGGCGGTCAGATCGTCGGCCTCCCGACCGTTGGCGGAGACGACGAGAAGCGGGGCGTCGGCGTCGGCGGCCAGGCAGGAGACGAGGAATGGCCGCGCCGCATCGGGTGCGGTGATGTCGAGGCGCTGTTCGCCACGGCGTTCGCGGACCTCGCGGAAGGACTTGTCCGCACACGCGAGCGCGGCCAGACCGGACAGGGCACGGAGCGTCGACACTCCGCCGATTGTATGGGGCCGCGCTCCGCGCCCGGTCATCCGGTGGATCAGCGGAGCAGGCCCGCCCCCAGCACCTCCCCTCGATGCGCCCCGGGAAGGATGGCGTAGACCGCCGATCCGATGGGCGTCGTCCACCGGTTCAGCGCGTCGTGTTCGGCCAGCCGCGCCTGGACCGGCGCGTACTGCGCGTCGACGTCGCGCTGGAAGGCGGCGAACAGGAGGCCGCTGTTCGAGGTCGGGACGTTGCCTGCGGCATCGGGTTCCGGCGGGTCGTCGTAGTTGTATCCGCGCCGGAGGAAACGCTCCACCTCGCTGCGGCGGCGAGCCCGCGCAATATGCGACGACGCCGGGATGGCGGGAAGTCCGTCGACGACCGCCTCGAAGTCCGGGTCGTCGTGTTCGGTCCCGCCGCTCAGGGGCGCCCCCTCGGCGATCCTGCGGCCGACGGAGAGTTCCTGGTCCCGCGGATCGAGCTCCTGCCACGTGTCGAGGTTCATCGCGATCCGCCGGAGCACCATCGACGTGCCGCCGGCGAACCAGGGCTGCTCGGCACCGTCGTCCCAGACGAGACTGTCGTGATCGGCAGCTCCCAGGTTGACCGTCCCGTCGACCTGACCCATCAGATTCCTCATCGTCACGGACTCCTCCTGCGTCCCCCGTGAGTTGCGGAAACCCCGCTGCACCCATCTCAGACGCACACGGCCCGCGACATTCGCGGTGAGCACGCGGGTCGCGTGGGCGATCGTGATCGGGTCGTCGGCGCAGATCTGGAGCAGCACATCGGTCTGCCCCCAGCGTCGCTGGTCGAGCCGGTCGATGACGTATCGCGGCAACGGATGCAGCCAGCGCGGCCGGCGATTCTCCAGTCCCGTGCCGGTGAACGCACCGGGCCCCAGGCCCACGGTCACGGTGAGCCGGGCGGGCAGCCGGGCGAGGTCCGGTTCGCTGTCGGCGAGAGCCGGATCACCCGCGGTGAGGCGGGCTGCGTCCTCGGTCCACACCTGCAGCACGCCGGCGAGAGCCGCCCGCATGTCGCGTTCGCCGCCCGACGACACGAGGTCGAGGCCCACATAGTTCACGTGCGCGGGTGGCGGCGTCGTCACACCGGCCTGGTGGTCCCCGTAGAACTCGACCACGTCACGTCCATGGGTCGGTTCCTCGTCGGAGGCGTGGGCGCTGACCGCCTTCACACCCACGCCGAGCCCGGCGAGTCCGGCCGCACCCACGAACAGGGTGCGGCGCCTCAGCGTGGGGCCGCCGCCCCCGAACTCAGCCATCGGTGCCGGCGGCGGGCGCGCCGTGGCCCGGTGCGTAGTCCTCTCGTGCCCCGTTGAAATCACGGGCACGTGCCACGAACTCGCGCGTCGAGCCGTCGCCGAATCGCAGTGTCAGCGTGACGGTGTCGCCGGCCTTGATCGGTTGCCGCAGGTCCATCAGCATGATGTGGTTGCCGCCCGGCCTGAGCTCGACCGTCTGTTCGGGGCCGATGTCGAGACCGCCCTCGATGAGTCGCATCACCATGCCGCCGCCATCGGACGCCGCCATCTCGTGCACCTCGACGCGCCCGGCCACCTCGGTGGTACCGCCGGTGAGGGTGACCTCGGTACCGGACGTGTTGGCGACGGTGCCGAAGGCCGCGGTCATCCCGGTGTCGGCCGATTTCACCCATTGATCACTGATGGTCACCGATTGGGCCTGCGTGGCCGGGTCGTCGTCCGACGAACATGCGGCGAGCAGGGTGATCGGGAGCGTCGCCATGGCCAGGACCGCCAGCGGCCGACGAACGGACGAGGGAACGAAAGTTGTTGAGAACATGAATTTTTCACCTTTTGTGGTGCGCGGATCACCGCCGGCGGCCCACAGGCCGCGGCGGGAAGGGAGAAGTATGGGTCAGCGCACCGAGATGGGTGGCCCGCGCGTCGGATTCCCCGACAGCCGAGTCGGTGTGAGCGGTAGGGCGTCGGCCGCCGCGACGACGAGGACGGCCCGGGGAGAGATCGACCGCTCCCCCGACATCGCGGCGATGATCCGGGAACCGACCCGTCGCGAGCACTCCTCGGCGCCGACCAGCAACACCGCTGCAGCGGCGAGCGCCGCGAGGTGGCAGAGGAGCATGGTCGGGCCGGGTGTCACCGCGTCCACCGGCGCGTGGTGATCGCCGGATCTCATGGCGAGGTGCCCGAAGAGTTGCGCGGTGGCGAGTGCCGATCCGACCGAGAGCGCGGCAGAAGCGCGACCGCGGACCCGGTCGGCGAGCCCGGCGTTCAGGACCCAGCCCAGCCCGGCACTGATCGCGAGAAGCAGAACCGCGTGCGACGGCGTCGGAGTGCCCCCGCCCGCCAGTCCGTGGGCGCCGACGCCCAGCGCCGCCGACACGATTGCGGCAGCGACCGACCACCAGGGATGCACTCCCTGGTAGTCGGAATCGGAGGCCGCGCGCACGCTAGCCAATCTACGCCTCTACTACCACTAGTCGTAGGTGGCGCCGTCACACCCCTGGTCGGGCTCGCCGATATCCTCGTCGGAATGCACGGTTCCCACTCAGACGAGGTGCGGCAGATCGTCGTCGACGACGCGACGGTCGACGACCTCGACGCAGTCGCCGAGATCTATGCGCACTACGTGCAGCACACCGTCGCGACCTTCGACTACGTCGTCCCCACGCTCGAGCAGTGGCACGCCAAGCACGCCGCGATCACCGCGGCCGGCCGGCCGTTCGTGGTGGCCCGCGCGTTCGACGAGTCCGGTACGGAACAGACCGTCGGCTACGCCTACCTGGGCACGTTCCGCGGGATGCCGGCGTACGACCGGTCCACCGAGGACTCCATCTACGTCCGGCCCGGCTTCGGCGGCCGCGGCGTCGGATCGGCGCTGATGGCCGGGATGCTCGATCGTGCGAACCCCGAGAACGTCCGCCAGATCGTCGCGGTGATCGCAGCCACCGGCGGGGACGGGTCGATCGCTCTGCATTCGCGGTTCGGGTTCACCGAGGCCGGCCGCCTGCGTGCCATCGGCCACAAGGCCGACCAGTGGATCGATTGCGTCTACATGCAGAAGGACATCTGGGAGTCACGCGACCGGTAGCGGCGTCACCGGTCGAGGCCGGCGGCCTCGGCAGCGGCGTCGGCCAGACCCACGCCGGTCCCCTCGTAGATGTGGAAGGCCACGTCGGCACCCCGACTGAGCAGTTCGTCGCGTTCGTCGTCGTACTGGGCGACGACTGCGATGGTGCCGGCGAACTCTCTCTCCTCCACCCGATCGAGGGCCACCAGATTGGAGCCGTGGAACGGCATGGCGAAGACGAGGATGTCGAGGTCGGACACCCCTTCGCACCGTTCCCAGAACCCCGTCTCGGTCGCGTCGGCCTCGATCACCCGCAGTCCGCGCTCGCGGAGGTCGACCACCTTCAGGGGGTCGTTCTCCACTCCGACGACGCTCAGGCCGTACTCGTCGACGAGTCGGTTGTAGACCGAACTGCCCACCCGTCCGAGTCCGAAGACGACCGCCCGGGCGGGTGCGAGGTCGATCGTCGCGTCCTCGGGATGGGCACGCGCGGCGGCCGGCGTCGGGACGTACGCCGAGAGCCGGCTCACCCATCGGGACCCGCGTCGGTTGACGAGCGTGGAGAACACGAAACTCGCGGCGACCGCGACCGAGGTGACCACGAGCCAGTCGTCGTCGACGAGGTCCGCGTCGACGCCGGTGGAGATGACGATGAGCCCGAACTCGGAGAAGTTGGCCAGGGCGAGTCCGGCCAGGATCGAGGTGCGCCGACGCAGGCCGAACATGGCCAGCATGAAGGTGAACAGCGCCGCCTCGAGGGGCAGGAGGACCACGAGGAGCAGCCCGAGGACGACGGTGTCGAGAGTCGGCGTGACGTGCAGGCCGATCGAGACGAAGAAGCCCACCAGCAGCAGTTCACGAAGCCCGAACAGCGTGCGTGACAGCTCCGACGCCCGCGGATGCGAGGCCAGGAGCACGCCGATGACCATCGCACCGAAATCGCCCTTGATGCCGACGGATTCGAACAGCCAGTACCCCGGCACGAGTGCCATGGTCACACCGAAGAGTGTCTGCAATTCGCCGTGCCCCAGCCGGTTCCACAGTCGCCGGACGACCCATGCACCGGGAATCAGCAGCACCAGTGCGAACGCCCACGGACTGGGCGGCTCACCGCTCATCGCCGTGAGATAGGCGACGGCGACGACGTCCTGCAGGACGAGGATGCCGATCGCAATGCGGCCGTAGAGGGAGCGCGACTCCGAGCGCTCGTCGAGCACCTGACCACGAACACGGTGCTCGAGAACGACAACGCGAAGCCGAGGAGAGCGAGCGTCTGCCAGCTCTCGCCCATCAGCATCCGGACACCGATCGTCGAGAGCAGTCCGAGGAAGCCGATGGTGAGACCCAGGATGACCGCGAGATTGAGAGCGGTGGTGAGCAAGACCTCGCGCCGGAACAGCATCCGGAGGTCCAGCTTGAGACCGATGGTGAACAGCAGGATCGTCACGCCCAGTTCGGCGAGGGTGTCGATGATCGGCAACTGTTCGATCCCCGGCGCGTGCAGGATGAACCCGGCCGCCAGGTACCCGACGAGAGTGGGCAGGCGAATCAACCGCGCGAGAAATCCACATCCGAAGATGACCACGAGGTAGATGCCGACTGTCTCCACGCGCCGGGAGTTCCTTTCCCTCTGGGCCGCCGCGCGGCCGGAGATGTCTGGAACGTTATCGCCCGCCCGCGACGGGAGGCGCGCTGGCCACGCCGGGCGCCCACCCGGCGGCACGGAAACGGACCGCCGCGCGGCCGCGGAACAAAGCGGACCATAGTCCGGTTAGTAGAGGAATGACCGGCTCGACCTCCCCCACGCGTCAACCCGCCCTGTTCCTGTCCCACGGCGCCCCACCCCTCGTTGACAGCCCCACCTGGGTCCGACAGCTGAAGACACTCGCCCGCGGACTCGGCCGGCCGACAGCGATCCTCATCGTCTCCGCGCACTGGGAGGCCGCACCCCTCACCATCGGCTCCACCGATTCACGGACACCGCTGACCTACGACTTCGGCGGGTTCCCCGAGAATTACTACCGCGTCCAGTACCGGTCGCCAGGTGCCCCTGACCTGGCCCGCCGGGTCGCCGCGATGATGCCCGACGGCGAACCGATCGCCCACGACCCCACCCGCCGCCTCGACCACGGCGCGTACGTGCCGATGACGGTCATGTATCCCGAGGCAGACATCCCGGTACTGCAGATCTCACTACCGACTCTCGACCCCGAGCGGCTGCTCGAACTCGGCCGTCGACTCAAGCCGCTGCGCGACGAGGGTGTGCTCGTCATCGGGTCCGGATTCACCACCCACGGCCTGCCGTTCCTGCGCGACTGGCGCCCGGAGGCCACCCCGCCGAGCTGGTCGGCCGAGTTCGACGCGTGGGCCGCCGAGCGGTTCACCGCCGGAGATGTGGAGTCGCTCATCAGGTTCCGTCAGACCGCGCCCGGCATGCCGTATGCCCACCCCACGGTCGAACACTTCGCGCCGCTGTTCGTCGCATTCGGCGCCAGCGACGATGCCGAACAGCGGCCGGATCAGGTGATCGACGGATTCTGGATGGGACTCTCGAAGCGGAGTCTGGTGCTGGCCTGACCGTCGTTCAGACGTCGGCCCGGGCGCCGGGACTCAACTGTCCTCGGCGGTGGTGCGCTCGAGCGGTTCGACGTAGTCGGGACCGACGAGCGCCGGCGACGGGTCGAGGCGTGTGAGTCCGTTCCAGCACAGATTCACCAGGTGGGCGGCCACGACCTCCTTCGACGGCTCACGGACGTCGAGCCACCACTGGGCGGTCGACGACACCATGCCCACCAGGGCCTGCGCGTAGAGCGGGGCGAGTGCGGGGTCGAAGCCGCGGCGCTCGAAGTCGCCGGCCAGGATGTGCTCGACCTGACTCACCGCGTCGTTGAGAAGACTCGAGTAGGTGGCCGTCTCGCCGGTCGACGCGGTGCTGTCGCCGCGCACCAGGATGCGGAAACCGTCCGTGCGTTCCTCCATGTAGGTGAGCAACGCGAGGGCGACCTGCTGGATGCGGTACAGCGACCGGTTCTTCGACAGCGATGCCGTCACCATCTCCAGCAGGGTTTCCATCTCACGGTCGACGACGACCGCGTAGAGGCCTTCCTTACCGCCGAAGTGCTCGTAGACGATCGGCTTGGAAACGCCGGCGCGTTGCGCGATCTCCTCGATCGACGTGCCCTCGTATCCGCGTTCCGCGAACAGTCCGCGCGCCACCTCGATCAGTTGCAGCCGCCGCTGGGCGCCGGTCATCCGCGCCCGCGGTGCCCGCTGCACCTCGGCCGAACCCTCCGCCGGACGTCCGATCGCCATGCGCCAAGCCTAGGACGAGACGCCGTCGAATCACGAATGTTGCATGAACTCCCGCTCCCGCCCTCGCCCCCCCTCGCTCCC
>NZ_BANS01000002.1 GCF_000332995.1 Gordonia amicalis NBRC 100051 = JCM 11271 | reverse complement strand
AGCTTGGCGGGTTCAAGGGATCCGCCCTTCGCTTGGTGTCGGCTCAACCAGCAGGGGCGCTCGTCGCAATCTCCTCGCCTACTCAACCAGCAGCGGGGTCCGGCACACGTCGGGACCGCATCTGTTCCTTGACAACTCCACAGTGTGAAGGCGCCGGAAAATCAGTGGCGCTCGTGGGCGGTGACGCCGCACCATGTTCACCGACAGTGCGTCCACGGCGATGTCCGTGGTGATTCGACGCTGCCGCAACGCAGTTGGCGTGTGTGGTGGCCGGCGGTGAGGAGGTCGTCATGACCGTGGTTCTACTGGCGATCGTGGGCGGCCTCATCCTGCTCGCGATCATCGTCCGCACGGTTTTCGTCGTCGCCGGCGACGGTCGTCGGCGGGTGAGGTACAGGGACGCGTACGACACCCGGCGTCCGAGCCTCTGAGTATCAGCAGCCGGCGATCATTCGGCGCGCTTGAGTACTGCGAGGACCGTCAGCAGCAGGATCTTGACGTCGAGCCACAGCGACCAGTTCTCGATGTAGTAGTTGTCCCATTCGGCGCGGTCGGCGATCGAGGTCTGACCGCGGAGACCGTGCACCTGGGCCCAACCGGTCACGCCGGCCTTGACCCGGTGTCGCTCGCCGTAGCGGCGGATCTGCACCTCGAACAGGGACACGAACTCGGGGCGTTCCGGGCGGGGCCCGACAAGACTCATCTCTCCGCGCACGACGTTGAGCAGCTGTGGCAACTCGTCCATCGACGTCGAACGCATGATCTTGCCGATCCTGGTCCGCCGGTCGACGCCCTCGACGCCGCCGGGGGCGCTGCCGGCCGCGGGCCGGAACTTCTCGGCCGTCGGGTCCTCGGGTCGCATCGAACGGAACTTGAGGCAGTCGAAGACCCGGCCATCGCGACCCACCCGCGGCTGGGCGAAGAAGATCGGGCCGGGGGAACTCAGGAGCACGAGCAACATGAGTGTCAGGAACACGGGCGAGATCGCGGCGAGGATCAGCGCTGCAACCACACGGTCGCCGATGTGCTTCGTCCGGAACTGCCATCCCTGCGGATTGGTGTGCGGTACCGACATCAACGGGAGGCCACCGATGTGGTCGACGCGGCTGCGTCGGCCGATGACGTCGAACATGCGGGGAACGATCCACACCTTGACCCCGTGCCGGTGCGCGATGCGGACCGACGCGGTCAACCGCTCGACGTTCGTGACCGCGAAGGCGACCACGAGGATTTCGGCATTCGTCGCCCGGATCGCCTGGTCGAGGTCGTCGACACCCCCGAGCTGAGGAATCCGGGACACGCGTTCGTCCCGGTCACGCGGCGGTGCCCCGGCGGCCAGGACACCGACGGGCTTGAGGCCGTGCTCCGGCGCTGCGACCATGCGCCCGACCACCTGCTCGGTGACCGGTCCGTCGCCGATGATCAGGGTCGGTGCCATCAGGTGTCCGTGGCGGCGGAGGTTGCGCTGAACGAGATCTCGGACCAGTCGCCCGAACGGGACCCAGAACAACGCGGAGATCCAGAGCTTCGTCGCGGCGGCGCCCGGACGCTCGTCGAGATCGGCCAGGAGCATCACGGACAGCAGGACCATCGCGGCGACGGTGCAACCGGTCATGACCTTGCCGACCTCGTCGAGGAATCGGCGATTGAGTCCGCGCCGGTAGATCTTTCGCAACCCGAAGACGCAGACGAGGGCGACCGGGTACAGCGCAATGATCCAGAGCGGGGGATAGTCGGACTGGCGAAGGACGATCCACCAGATGGCGACAGCTGTGGCGATCACCGACGTCACGACGTCGATGGAAACCGTGATGGCGGTACTCAGCGGATCATCGCGGACCAGGTCGCCGAGTGAGCGCCGAGAATCAGGAGGGTCGGCGAGCCTGCCCGACCTGGGCAGCGCCTCGACCTCCGAGGTATGGGTAGCCAAGTCCACTCCATCGATGAACGGCCCCCGGTCACCGCCAATTGTAAAGGTGGCTAACGGAAACATGCGAGTCGGGCTCGTATTCGTCGGCGAGTCGCGCTCAGTCGCGGAACACGGCTTCCCTCACCACCACCGACAGATCGGTGAGCAGGGCGATGTCGGTCGACGACCAGTGGTGCGGTTCGGTGTCCCAGACGCAGAAGGTACCGATCACGTGTCCGTCGCCCGCGTGCAGCGGAATGCCGAGGTAGGAGGCCACCTCGCCGTTGCGTGCGGTCGAGTGCTCGGACAGGACCGGATGATCGGCGATGTCGTCGACCACCAGCATCGAGTCACTCACGACGGGATAGACGCACAGCGAGTCCAGCAGCGGCCGAGCGTTCTTGTGACCCGGCTCTTCGGATCGCCAGGCGATCGAGGCGGTGGTCTGTCCTTCGGCGGTGACCACGTTGAGTGCCGCGTAGGCGACGCCGAGCGCATTGATCGTCAGGCTGATCGCGTCATCGACGGCCGGATGCGGCTGACCGGAGAGAAGCCCCGATTCCTCGATGGCTCGCACGCGGGCCGGGTCGGACAGCAGTTCGCGTAATGCCGCCGCGGTCTTCTCATCTGCCCCTCGAACCGCGTCGAAGATGGCCGACATGGTCGAGTCGCCCGGGACGCCCAGTACCGACGACAGTCGATCTGCGGACGCGTCCGCTTCGCGGTCGTCCGCCTCGTTCGGGTTGGTGTTCATGAGAGGTCTCCACTTCGCGTGCCACACCGCACTCGGCCCGACGGCGTGTGGTGGGTCATCGACAGTCGTTCCGGACAGGAGTCCCGTTCGACACGGCCTCGACCCAGTCTGCGGTTTTCGCACCGACGTCGAGTATGCCGTGCGATTGTCCCCTGACGATCACCGTGTTGATCACATCACCCTCGGCGCAGGCCTGCTCTATCGCGCTCGCGGTCCACGAGGGACGGATCACCTTGTCCTCGGAGCTGTAGGAGATCAGCATCGGAGCGCTCGCGCGACCCTGCGGCAGACTCGCCTCACCCAGCCACCCCCGCAGTCGTTCGGTCGCAGCGGCGTCGATCGGACGGTAGTCGGGGGGTTTCGTAATCTCGACGATGTTCTGTTTCTGCACCCGCGCGGCGTCGTTGCATTCGAGGAAGACCCGGAAGGTGTCGCGGATGGGACCGCGGAGGTAGTCGTCGATGTTCAGTTCTGGGTGGACCGTCTTCAGTCCCGTCAGGATGATCGGAAGGAACGCGATCTGATCCGGTGTCAGCGTGCCGGCCGCCACGGAGTCGGCGAGGGGCCGGATGTCGAGTGCCGGACTCATGCTGACCGTCCCCATCAGGTTCAGTCCGTCGCCATAGGAATCGGCGATCTCGTTCGCCCGGAACACCGCGTGCCCACCTTGGGACACACCGAATCCCCACCAGTCGTCGGTGGTGTCGTGGACGATCGAGCGCACTGCGCGCACCGAGTCGATGATGTTGCGTGCGGCAACCGTGGGTTCGAGATAGGCGTGATCACCCGGGGTGCCCAGACCCTGGTAGTCGGTCTGCACGACCACGAATCCCTGCTCGAGCAGGGTGGCGACGAGATCGACGGTGCCGAGCAGGTTGCCGTAGAACGACGGTGCGCAGTCGTTCGCGACGCCGGTCGTCGGGTGACCGAGCGCGATGACGGGCCAGCCGCCGGCGGGGACCGTTCCACGGGGCACGAATGCGGCCGCCGACACGGGCACCAACTCGCCGGTGACGGGATGCTCCGAGCGATACCGGAAACGCAGCGCGCGCTCGGCGATCTTGGCCAGCGAGCGGTACTCGCCGGTGTCGGTGGCCGTGCCGATGATGTCGCCGGGCGACGCCCCCTCCGGCACCGTGCTCCCGGACGGGCCGGGGTCGGAGGAGCCATCGGTGGCGCAGGACGTCCCGGTGAGGGCGACGAGCAGCGTCGTGAGGAACAGGACGGTCGAGATGATTCCCGAGCGCAGCGGAGAGGATGTTCCCGAGCGGAGCGATCGTGGGCCACGGAACCTGGGGCCGGGTGCACTCATGATCGGGTGAGGAGCCGTTCGAAAAGCGACACCGGATCGTCGCAGAGGTACTGCTGGGCGGCTTCGATCGCGGCGGGATCGATGAAGGCGCGGTAGAAGGTGGTGGTGAGAGAGCGGACCCCGCCGATCTCGCTGACGAAGGTGGTCGCCGCATCCGGACCGTCCGGTTCGAGGGAGGCGTAGAGGTGGTGCGACGGCGCGGTCGGGTCCCAGTCGACGTCGTCGAACATGTCGATCCGCCCCATGTCGCTGACCGAGAGACGCAGTCGGTCGGGCACCTGGACGTCGTCGGATGCCCCCGGCTCGATCCCGGCCCCCGACTTGTGTAGCAGGCCGCGGAGTTCCGCCGAGGCCAGGATGGCGGCCGGCCACCCGGAACCGGCGACCGCGCGGATGCGGTCGCCGACCTCGGGCGGCGTCGCCCCGTCAGGGACTCGGATCGGGATGCCGACGGCGAGGTTGCCGTGATCCGCGGCGTGCGTGGGGTCGAGGTAGCGCCGGCAGTCGAACAGCACTTGCGTGCGATCGTCGATCGAGACGCCCTGCGCGGTGACGGCCGCACGCCACAGTGCAACGGTCACGGCGGCCGAGGACGCCTTCATCCCGCTGTCGGCGACCGCGGCGCGTAGTGCGCGTGCCCGGTCGGCGGGCATCGAGGTGGCCACGACGTGGCGCGTGGTGCGCCAGTCCGACAGCGAACGGGTGGGGCCCGCCGGAGCGCCGGCCGCGTTCGCCGCGCGCAGGCGGGCGATCTCGCGCAGCCGTCCGGGGTTGCGCAACAGGTGCCTGCGGGCGGCGTGCCACGCCGAGTTCGCCGGCAGTGACCGTTCCAGGTTGGCTGCCATCGCGGCCTCGTCGCGGCCGGCCAGCCCGGCGAACTGCTCCAGACCGACCCGGCCGTCGCCGATCCCGTGGCTGTGTTCGAGAACGAGCCAACTCCCGCACAGCAGATACTCGGGGCGTCCCGCCGGTACCGGAGCGTTCCGCAGCCGTGTCAGGATCTCGCCGGGGGACAGCTCGGCCAGATCGGGCCGCACCGAGATGGGGATCGGCGAGACGTCGTGGGCCCACGTCTTCGACGCCGGGTCGGGGACGACGGTGAGGCGCGAGGTCGGGGTCAGCGCGGGTGCGAGGCGCTCGCGGATGCGGTCGGCGTCGAGTGAGGCCAGTGGACCGGTCATCGCGATCGTGCGAGACGTCGCGAGGGCGCGATCGAGGACCGTCGAACGCGTCGTGTCAGATTGCGGCACCGACGACCTCCCGCATCTCGGCGCGGAAGCGTTCCCGGCGGAATCGTTCGGCCCACGCCCGTATCTCGGTGCGGTCGTAATCGGCGACGGCGAAGTCGCGCATGGCTGCGGCGAACCGGTCGACGATGTCGTCGTCGGAGCCGGGTTCGACGAGGAGTCCGGTCGACCCGGGGACGACGGTGTCCAGCGCCCCGCCCTCGCCGAGAGCGATGACCGGCGTGCCCGTGGCCATGGCCTCGACCGGCACGATCCCGAAATCCTCGATGCCGGGCATCAGGACGGCACGCGCGCTGCGGTGCAGGTTCAGGAGCGTCTCGTGGGGAACCCGCCCGAGGAAGGTGGTCTTCGGGCCGGCCAGTTCACGGCACTGCTGCATGGCGCGGCCGTCTCCGGCGACCACCAGCCGGACATCGGCTTTCGCGGCAGCGGCGATGGCGAGGTCGGGACGTTTGTAGGGCACCAGGCGCCCGGCGAGGAGGTAGAAGTCCTCGCGTTCCACTGCCGGATCGGGGGTGAATCCATCGAGGTCGACGGGTGGGTGGACGACGATCGCGTCGCGGTCCCAGTGTTCGCGGATACGTGCCGCCACGGCCGTGGAATTCGCGACCACGGTGTGGAGTTCCGGTGCGGCTGCGACCTCACATCGGCGCGCGACGACCGACAGGGCCGACAGTATCGCGGCACCGGCAGCTCCGCCGCCTTCGCCTGCGCGCAGCGACGGGTCCCAGGCCCACCGGGCGGGACTGTGAACGTAGGCGATGACGGGTGCGTCGGTGGCGAACACCGACTGTGTCGCGAACGCGTGGTGGCTGGCCACGATCGCCGATGCGTCCCGGAGATGCATGTGGCGGAAAGCCCACGGCATCAGGGGAAGCAACGGGGCGTAACTGCGTTCGTGGAGCAACCGGTAGGCGCGGTTGAGTGGCGTGGTGATCGGGGGATCGGTCAGACCCGCCGGGATCCCTTCGGCGCGGGCGATGGGTGCGTGGACCTCGACCTCGCGCCACGTCGCGGCGAGCTGCTCGACGACGTGTTCGGATCCGGCGATCTCGGTGAGCCGTTCGTGGACGACGGCGATGCGATCACCGGGCATGGTCACCCATGTCCCACGTGGTGCCGTTCCGGTTCGGGGAGAACGGCTCCTGAGGACGAGGGTCCCGCGGGGACGCGTCCAGCGGGGACACGCGGAACCGGTCGGAGTCGAACGGCCGACCGTGCGAGTGCCGGTGGGCCGGCGTGCGTGGCGGGTGGGACGGCACCGCCGTCGTGGCCACGTCGCCGCTGGGGAAGGGATCGACGTGGGCTCGCGGTGTGTGGACATCGACACCGGGACCCGGTGGTGGACCGTCGTCGGCCAGAGTGTCGTCGGCTCCGACGGGAGGACGTCGCAGTACGACGAGGTGACGGTTGATGCCGATCTCGGCGAACTGGGCGAGCGCCCGCTCGGCGAGTGACCGGTCGGTGCCGGCGGTCGAGATGGTGACCACTGCGAGCGCGAGGTCACCCGGATCGACACGCTGCCACCACGGTTCGGTGAGCGGGAGCCGTTCGAGACGCATCGGATGTCCCGCGGCGTCGTCGGCGGGCGGGGCGGTCCGGTCGACGAGGCCGTCCGCATCCACACCGGAGCCGGTCAGGATGAGCGCGACCTGTGCGCGTCGGTGTCGTTGGGCGAGCGCGGGCAGCACGGTGTCCGGCAGTCCTGGGCCGGCAGTGGCGTCGTCGTAGGAGAGCTGCGCCCCGTACTTGTGGGCGATTCTCCTCGCCCAGATGGGATTCGGTGTCCGCCCGGCTCTGCCCCGGATCAGTACGAGCAGTTCGGCGGCGAGGATGGTTGCGGCGATGGCGGCCACGGCACCTTCCTGCGTCGGATTCGGGGCGATCGGTTTCGCGCCCGCCGAGGGGGCGGCGAGGATCGCGAGGCTGTCGGTCGAGGAGTTCTGCAGGCGGGTCAGTTGTGAGTTGAGGTCCGCCAGGGTGGCATTGGACTCCGCTTTGGAGTCGCCCCGATCGGGCAGCGCGCGGTTTCGTGCCCGCTCGGCGGTGATCTGGGCGCGAAGCTGGTCGACGACCCGGCTGATGTCGCGGGCGTGGTTGGAGATCGCAGCCGCCGAGATCGCGGTCACCATGGCGCGTGCCACGTTCTCGGCCTGTTCGGATGAGGGTGCCGTCGCGGTGAACAGCAGCAGCGAGGGCGTCGTACCCGGTCCGGTGGTGACGTGCTCGCGGAGTTCGGTGGTGTCCCAACCGGTGTCGACCTGGGTCAGGACCTGCTGGAGCACGTTCTCGTCGGTCGAGAGCGCGATGAACGGGGCACGCATCTGCTCGATGTAGGCGTCCCCCGGGATGATGTCGCCGGACGGGGTGATCTCGGCGACCACGGTCGCCGAGTACTCCTTGGGTACGAGCGCGGTGCGCAGACCGAACACGCACGCGCCGACGAGCAGGCCGATCAGAATGGCGGGCAGGGCGACACGGGCGAGATCGCGGAAATGCCCGAAGAGATCGACCGACGGTGGCGCGTCGCGGCGTCCGGCGGAGTCCAGACTGGAGGTCACACATCTCTCCTGTGGTGTTGGGTGCCCCCCGGCGGTCGCCGCCCGATGATCTTGCCGTCGGTCGACTTTCGGTTCACTTTAGCTAACGACCTGCCCTCACGTGTGACGTGACGTCTAGCGCGAGTCCAGAAAGGTGTACGCGTGCTTGGGCGACCAGTCGCGGCGCACCAGGCCGAAGTTGTGTTCCAGGTTGTTCGGGTCGGTCCCCGCGTCGCGCAGGGAGTAGACGAACAGCGGTCCGAGCCACGACGCATCGTTCTGCGCGCCGATCGCGATCTGGATGCTCTGGGCCTGGATCTCCTCGGACACCGCGTTGGTCCCGCTGCCGGTGGGGGCGCCGAACTCGGTCATCCAGATCTTCTTGTCGCCGTCCCCCGCCGCGACCATCACGTCGCGCATGTCCCACATCCGTGCGGCCGTGCTCCACGATGCCGCGGCCGGATCATTGGGGAGCGCCGGATAGGTGTAGGGGTGCACACTCAGCGCGTCGAAGGATCGGTTGAATCCGCCCTGATAGAGGTTGCGGACGAAGGTCAGCGGTGCGATGTCGCGACCGTTGTCGGTCCCGGGGGCGAGACCGCCCGAGATCACCGCCGCCTCGGGGACGGCCCGCTTGATGGCGGTGTAGGACGCCGCGAGGAGTCGCCCGTACTCGGTGGTGTTGGACCGGGGCAGCCAGTAGTTGGCGAGGTTGGGCTCGTTCCAGATCTCCCACACCGCGATCGACTGTGAGTAGCGCTGGGCGGCCGCCGCGGCGAAGGAAGCGAACAGGTTGGGGTCGGCGGGCCGGTAGTGGGAGTTGCGCGGGAAGTCGAGCGGCCGTGCGGCCCAGAGCGGGGTGTAGGTGGCCAGACCGACCGGACACATGCCGTGGGCGACGACGGCATTCACCACTCGGTCGATGGGCGCCCAGTTGCGCTGGCCGCGACGGGGTTCGACGACCGACCAGTCCACGTCGATCCGAACCGCCCACATGTCGAGCTCCTTGGCGAGCGACAGTTCCCGGTTCAGGTCGGCGTCCGACGCGGCGAGTATCGAGGCTCCGGGCGAGGCCGCCACCTTGTGGCTGCCGCTCGACAACGCACAGGTGGTCGGCGCCGAGTGGGCGTCGCTGCGCACCCACACGATGCCGGCGAGGGTCGCGAGCAGGACGCAGGTGAACGCCAGCACTGACCGGGAGGTCTTCCGTCGGCGGGAGAGGGACTGGTTCATGGGCAGCCTATCTAGGAAGGAGTGCAGTGCGCGCCACCTCTGTGTCGTCGTCATGACGACAACTCGTGCAGCATAAGCGGCAACGTGACGGATTTGTCGTGTTTGGTGCTGATCCGGTCACGGGCCTGCGCGGTCATTGCTCGCCGGAGGTCCGCATCGTCGAGAACTCGTGTGATGGCCGCGGCCAATGCTGGCGCGTCAGACGGTGGAACAAGGATTCCGGCGCCCCCGCGGAGGAACTCGGTCGTGCCGCCGTGATCGGTGCCGATGACCGGTTTCCCGTAGGCCATCGCCTCGAGCACCGAGAGCGGACCGGCTTCGGGGGTCACGCTGGCCGACACGACGACATCCCACCGCTCGAGCGCGGCCTGCGGATCGGTGTGACCGAGAAATCGCACGCGACCGGCGAGATCGGGTCGTCCGGCACGCTCGTGCAGGAATGCGACGTGGTCGGCGTCCCCGGGGAAGGACCCGCCGGCGAACTCCAGTTCGACTCCGGGGAGTGAGGCGACGGCCTCGAGCAGGACCGCGTGACCTTTCCACGGGGTGAGCAGCGCGAGGATTCCGACGACGGGCGGGTCGTGGAGTTCGGTCGACAGTGCGGGTACCGGCCACCGGACCCCGTTGTGTGCCACCACCGTGGGCAGGCCCATCGCCGTCAGCGGCGCCGCGGTTGCCTCGGACACCGCCACCGCACGGCGGATCGCCGGCGCGCCGAGACGCACCACCGCACGCTGACGCCCGGTGGACAACGTGTCGTGCACCAGCCACGACGCCCGGTCGTGAGGACTCGCGACCCGTGCCGCGGGCAAGGCGAACAGGGAGTTCACGATCGTCGTGGCGTCGTGCCGGGTGATGCGGCGGAGGATGCGTCCGGCGCGAACCCAGTCCACCAGGAGACGCGAGGCCCCGGCCAGACGGCGGAGCCCGCGTTCACCGCTCAGCCCGAGCGGTGGGATCGGCACGTGCTGCACACCTTCCGGCAACCGATCGGGCAGGGGGCCGTCGGGACACACGACGACCACCCGTCGGTCGCGCTCGAGCGCGACGTCGATGAGGTCGAGCATCACCTTCTCCGCCCCCGACACCTGCCCGGTGTGTGCGACGAAGACGAAGGTGCCGGTGGACATCACTGGTTCGGTCATCGCATCACCTTTGTGTGACGGCCGGCAGGAAGTGTGGTCAGCCGTAACAGGGCGGCTGCGGGCAGGGCGACGACAAGCGCGGCCATGACGGACACGACGGGCCACGGCACCGGGTCGACGGCCCAGACCCCGACGACGCAGACGGCGGCGGTGAGCAGCGCCAGCGCGATGAGTGCGCCGAGGGGCAACAACTCGGCGACGGGCAGCGTCCGGGCCACGACGACCCACAGCGCCACGGCGCACACGCCGAAGGTGATCACGGTCGTGATCGCCGCGCCGGTGTAGGAGTACCGCGGGATCAGCACCACGTTGAGGGCCACGTTGAGAGCGAGGCCGGCGACCGCGATCCATGGATACCGTCTCGCGGATCCGGTGGCGGCGAGGAGGAAGATCCCGAGTACGACGAAGGCCATGATCGCGGCCCCCAGCACCAGGAACCGCGCGGCGTCGGCTCCGTCGACGAAGCGGCGGCCGTAGAGGAGTTCGATGATCTGTCCGGCGCTCGGCCAGAACGCCGCCACCGTGACGGCGCCGGCCGCGCCGAAAGCGATCGCCGCGGTTCGGCATTGCCGGCGGAGTTCGGCCGGACGGTGCGGCCAGGCCGCCACCAGCAGTGTGCTGATCGGGCCGACGGCAGCGAGGATCAGCGTGTCCATGATGTCGGAGAACTTGTAACCGATGCTGTAGATACCCACCGCGTCGAGCGAGTCGAGCAGGCTCAGCAACAGCACGTCGATCTTCTGCAGTGCGATGGTCAGCGCGAACCCGATCGCCAGTGGCAGGGCGTCGGCGAGCATCGGTTTCCACCGTGACCACTCGACGACCCGGGACGGCCGGAGCCCCGACGATCGGCGTGCGATCCCGGCCACCTTCACGACCAGCGCGAAGATCTCGTTGGCGACGGGCGCGAGGACGAACACCAGCAGCCATGGTGCGGCGAACGCCGCCGCGATGGTGATCGCGAGTTGCAGGACCTGGCCGAGGCTCTCGGCGATCGCGGTGAGCAGCAGCCGATGCCGGCTCTGGAAGATTACCGTCAGTGCCTGCCCCGGGGTGGCGAACACGACGACGAGTCCGGCGATCGCGGTCGCCCGGATGACCTCGCCCGGATACTGCAGCACGACGACGTAGAGAACGGCGAGCACGTACCCGACGAGTCCCAGGAGGATCCGCAACGCGATGAAGGCGGAGGAGGTCCTGGCGACGTCTTCGGCGTCGTCGGAGATGAGCCGGGCCATCACGGCCCGGCCCACGCCGAGGTCGGTGAAGATCGCGGTCAGCCCGAGGAGTGCGAAGACGAACGAGTAGCTGCCCCAGTCCTCCGGGGACAGCGTGCGCGCGATGATGACGCTGCCGGTCCAGCCGAGGGCGGCGATCACGATGCGACTCAGCAACATCGCCGCGGTGGCGCGCGTCGCCGCCCGAGCGTCGGATGCCGGATGGGCGGGTGGCGGTGCAAGGACCTGCCGCTCGATCTCGAGGTCGGAGGGCAGCGGCCCGGTGACGTCCGGGCTCACGGCGATGTCCCCGGACGTGGCAGCGGGGCGGGCACGTCGATTCCGGCCGCGCGATACGCCTCGACCGTGCGCCGGGCCGTGGTGTCCCAGCTCAGCGATGCCCCAACACGGGTGCCCGCATCCACCAGTCCGCGGCGGGTCTCGGAGTCCCGGACGAGGGGTTCCAGGGCGCGGACCCAGGCGTCCTCGTCGTGTCGTTCCACGAGCACGGCACCGTCGCCGACGACCTGGGGTAGTGCGCCGACGGCGCTCGCGACGACGGCGCCGCCACATGCCATCGCCTCCACCGGCGGCAGCCCGTAGCCCTCGTAGAACGACGCATATGCGGTCACGGTGGCCGCGGCGTAGAGCCCGGGAAGATCGTCGACGTCGACGTATCCGAGACCGAGCGCGGACGACGGGGCGTCCGGACCGGTGGATCCGGCACCACCCAGAACACACGGGATGCCGAGTCGGCGGGCGGCGGACGCGACCAGCGCCACGTTCTTACGTGGCTCGACGGTGCCGATCTGCAGGACGAAACGTTCGGGCAGTTCGTATTTCGTGCGGACCCGCTCGATGTCCGCGGTGCCGGGCGGCCGTGCCCAGGCTGCCGGCGCGAGTTCGGTGACGTACGCATCGCGTCCGCAGACTTCGCGGATGCGTTCGGCGGTGAACTCGGAAACCGCGATCAGGACGTCGGCCCGCCGCAGCGTGGCGCGGACCAGTACGGACTCGCCCGCGGCGCGAAACCGGCTCGACGCCGACGGCATGTCCAGCACCGACAGATCGTGCACCGTGGCCACGGTCGTCGTCGGACCCGCGACGGGGAGATCGACGTCCAGGCCGTGGAACACCCCGCCGCGTCGCGTGGGCAGTACGCCGTGGACGGCGCGTCGGACGCCGTCGGCCACCGGCCGGCGTAGCGGGGCGATCGACGCGGGCAGCTCTCCGGTGGCGTCCTCCTGGACGACCGCGGCCAACGGGATGTCACCGAGATGCGCCGGCAGCGCGCTCAGTAGTTCGCGGATGTAGGTCTGGACGCCGCTTCCTCCGGGTCGAAGTGCAAGCGCACCGTACGTGATTCGTGTTGTGCAGTCGCGCATCCCACAGCTCCCAACAGCATCCAGAAGTAGAAGTCGAGCGGAAAGATCTCGAAATAGGTGGCCACCAGACTGGCTGCCATCGCCGCGATGATCGAGGCGCTGACACCCAGGACGAACGCCCCGTCGGGGTCGGGGAGCCGGCGTGCGGACTGCACACACCAGATCACTGCCGTCACGATCATCGCAAGAAAGAGCCACAGCCCGAGCGGTCCGAGCTCCAGCAGGAGCTTCACGTAGTAGTTGTCCGGCTGATAGTTCGACGACATCCCCTGAACGGTTCCGCCTGCACCGGCGGTGACCGTCTGGGTGTCCTCCCCGCGGGCCGCCGACATCGCATCGGCTGCCGACCCGCTGGAACCGAGGCCGCGACCCAGTGGATGCACGCCGATGCTGGAGAAGATCTCGCTCCACCCGGTCCCGCGCTGGCTCAGGCTGCTCGACGAGAAGAACACGCTCGTAATCGATGCCGGCAGGAACGGCAGGGACACCAGGGCGAGTGCGGCGATCGCGAGCATCGGCGCGACGAGGCGCCGGAATCGTAACGCCGCGAGCCAGATCACGCCGATGGCGAGGCCGAGAATGGCGGCGCGGACCACCGAGGTCGCCATCGTGATCGCCATGACCGGCCAGCAGGCGAGGAACAACTGATTGCGCCGACGGGTCGTGTCGGACAGGGCCACCGCGCCGCCGACCAGCAGGGCCATCGTCACGAACAGCCCGAAACCGAACGGCTGGTTGAACGTGCTGAACGTACGGAACAGCGGTCCGCTCGAACGGACCTGTTCGCCGTAGGTGTAGCCGAGTTCGACGAGTTTCGCCGGGCCGATGATCTGCTGCGCGATGCCCACGACGGTGGTGATCACGCCGAGCGCCATGATGATCGACACGAGCCGGTCGCGATCGCGGGCGTCGAACGGTGTCAGCCACAGTGCGAGGACGGCGAACAGATAGAAGAAGGTCACCTTGATGCCGTAGAGCCCGACAGGTCCGTAGACCCACGCCGCGGAGATCAGCCCGAAGACCACGAGCCCGGCCGCCGCAGGCCACCACGGCATGTGGAGTGGAGGTCCGGTCCGTGCGGACGGGCGGACACGGCGGTTCGCTGCGCAGATCAGGGTGAGGGCGAGGAGGCCTTCCTTCCAGGCCGCCGCGATCCCCGCCACGGGTGCGACGTCGAGCAGGCCGTCGAGAGGGGTGAGCGCCGCGAGCAGCAGGATTCCTCGCTGGGGCCGTTGATAGATGGCGGCGGTGACAACTCCGCCGGCGACGACGAGACACAGAACGGCGAGCACGACGGGGAGGTGCTGCACGCGCGTCCGCCTTCCTCGCACCCCCGTCGATTGTTACCCCCGGTGAACAATGTTTGCACCTCGGCGCCGGATTGTCCGTGGCAACCCCCGGATAGGGCGTGTCACCACGGACGACACCGGCGTGTCAGTGGCCGGAGATCCGGCGGCCCCGGCGGGGTCGGGTGCGGTCGGGGCCCGACTCGGTCGTGACCACGTGGGCGGTCCGCCGTGCGTGTGCCGAGAGGTCCGGGATGCCTTTCACGGGCTGATGCATCGGCAGCAGGATGTAGCCCTCCTCCCAGGGGAACCGGCCGTACTCATCGGGCCAGACGACCTGCAGCGTCGGGTAATCCGGGAACAGCAGATTCGCGAGGACGAGCTCGTCCTTGTCGACCTGTTCGATCAGCCGCACCGACACCGCCACCGTCTGCAGGCGGATGTCGGTCTGGGCCGCCACCAGGTCGCGCCAGTCCTCGCGGTGGAGCAGGTCGCCGAGCTCGTTCAGGATGTGGTGCGCGGTGAGCGGATCGACACCGTAGATGGCCAGTTCGGGGATCGAGTGCAGCGAGAGGCCCGCGGTGTAGGAGAACCCGCAGTCGGCCTCGTCGCTGCCGGCCTCGGGGAACCCTTCGCCGACGGAGGTCACCTGCCAGCCGCAGCGGCGGATGGTCTCGAGGGTCGAACGGATGACGGGATTGGGATGCCACCGGGGCAGACCTCGGATTGCGGCAGCGTGGTCTGACATGGATCGCTCCTTTGTTCGAAGGGTGCGACCATGACACCACGGGGGTCCGACAACTCTGCTCGTCGAAGCCGAGCGCGTGAGTCAGTGTGTGGCGACGGTCAGCAGCACTGCGGAATCCTCGCGGGCGGTGAGTCCGTGACGCTCGGGAGGGACCATGACGAGGTCGCCCTGCCGGCCATCCCAGTTGTGTTCGCCCGTCGTGAGGGAGACGTGGCCGCGGAGGACGTAAAGGGTGGCCTCGGTGGGGCTTTCGTGATCGGACAACGTGGCTCCCGCGACCAGTGCGATGACCGTCTGTCGCAGGTGCCGTGAGGAGTCGCCGTACAGCGTGTGCGCAGCGCGACGGCTCCTGGCCCCATGTGCGGTGGTCAGGAGCTCGTCGACGAGTTCGGGTAGCCGGGTCGAGTTCATGGCTCGACGATGGCATACGGCGCGCAGGATGGTTGTGGTTCTGCCGATCGGCGCCTGCTGTCGACGGCGGCGTGTCAGCCGGCAGTCACGCGCAGTATGCGGTCGTCGTCATCGGTGGGCTGTCCGCGGCCGTCGGTGTTGCTCGTGCTCACCCAGAGCGAACCGTCGGGTGCTGCGGCCACCGCGCGGATCCGGCCGTAGCCGTCGGTGAGGTGACTCGCCGGCTGACCGGCCGACTCACCGTCGAGGGGTACCTCCCACAGCCTCCGGCCGCGCAACGCGGCGACGTACGCGCGATCACCGACGATCGCGAGGCCGGCCGGCGAGGCCTCCTGCGGGGTCCAGGTGACCTTCGGTGCAATGAACCGAGGATCGTCGGATTCGCCTTCGAACTCGGGCCAGCCATAGCTGCCGCCGCGCCGGATGAGGTTGAGTTCGTCGCGCTTGTCCTGGCCGAACTCGGTTGCCCACAGGCGGCCCGCGCCGTCGAATGCCAACCCTTCCACGTTGCGATGGCCGTAGGAGTAGACCTCGTTGCCGAACGGGTTGCCGGGCCATGGGCGACCCTCGGTGTCCACGCGTAGGATCTTGCCGTTGAGGGACCGTATGTCTTGTGCGACAGCGGGTTCGGCTGCATCGCCGACCGCGACGAAGAGGCTGCCGTCGGCATCGAAGACGAGCGCACCGCCGTGGTGGTTGTAGGCGGCGTCGAGGCCGCGCAGGAGCGTGCGCGGACCGGTGAGTCGCCGGCCGTCGAAGTCCAGCCGGACGAGCCGGTTGTCGGAGTCGGTGGTGTAGTAGACGAACACCGCGTCCTCGGCGCCCGGGGCGATCGCGATGCCCTGCAGCCCACCCTCGCCGCGAGGTGCGGCGTCGCCGATCTCGCCGACGGTCCGGACCTCACCCGACCCGGACACCCGCACGATCGTGGCGTCGTCGCGCTGGGTGACCAACGCATCGCCGCCGCGGAGGAACCCCATTGCCCACGGCACGTTCAGTCCCGAGGCGATCACCTCTACGGCTGTCCTGCCCGTGTTCTCGGTGTCTCTCTGCCCGTCGCGCGACGGTGAGGGGCGCCCGCCGCCGGCGCCCGAGCAGCCGGAGGTGAGTACCGCGCCGGTGAACCCGAGCAGCCCGGCGGTGAGAAGCTGGCGGCGATCCATACCCTCGATGGTGCCCGATCTCGGTGGCGCCCCCGGGCCCGATTTGGGTCTGGCCAGCAGATTCCCTACACTAGACCGGTTGCCTGTGCACCTCAGGTGCCCGGGACACAACTGAATAGTCTCCGGTGCCGGCGAAAAGCCAAGGGCACCGGCGACCAGAACCTTCAGAGAAACTATCCACTTCGTGGAAGGCCCACCGCAGGTCAGAGGGATTTCCTCTCATCGGCGCTGTATGGGAACCGCCACGAGAAAGGTTGACGGTCACCCATGACCATGACTGACCCGATCGCAGACTTCTTGACACGTCTGCGCAACGCCAACTCGGCGTACCACGACGAGGTGAAACTCCCGTCGTCGAAGATCAAGGTGAACATCGCCGAGATCCTCAAGCGTGAGGGCTACATCACCGACTACCGCATCGAGGATGCGGAGGTCGGCAAGAGCCTCATCGTCTCCCTGAAGTACGGCCCCAGCCGTGAGCGCTCCATCGCAGGTCTGCGCCGCGTCTCGAAGCCGGGTCTCCGGGTTTATGCAAAGTCCACCAACCTGCCCAAGGTGCTGGGCGGCCTCGGCGTGGCCATCATCTCCACGTCGTCGGGTCTGCTCACCGATCGCCAGGCAGCCAACCAGGGCGTGGGCGGCGAAGTCCTCGCCTACGTCTGGTAGGGGAGGAAACGACATGTCGCGTATCGGTAAGAACCCCATCGAGATCCCCGCGGGCGTCGACGTCACCGTCGACGGACAGCGCGTCTCCGTCAAGGGCCCGAAGGGTGAGCTCTCGCTCACCGTCTCCGAGCCCATCGAGGTCGCCAAGGAGGACAACTCCGTCGTCGTGACCCGCCCCAACGACGAGCGTCGCAGCCGCGCGCTGCACGGCCTGAGCCGTTCGCTGATCAACAACCTGGTCATCGGCGTCACGCAGGGCTACACCACGAAGATGGAGATCTTCGGTGTCGGCTACCGCGTCCAGGCGAAGGGCAAGGACCTCGAGTTCGCCCTCGGTTACAGCCATCCCGTACCGATCGAGGCCCCCGAAGGCATCACCTTCGCCGTGGAGTCCCCGACCAAGTTCTCGGTCTCGGGTATCGACAAGCAGAAAGTCGGCCAGATCTCGGCGAACATCCGCCGCCTGCGTCGTCCGGACCCCTACAAGGGCAAGGGCATTCGCTACGAGGGTGAGCAGATCCGTCGCAAGGTCGGAAAGACGGGTAAGTAAGCCATGAGTGACACAGCTACCAAGACCAGCCGTAAGCCCCTCGGCAAGGACGTGTCGACGCGTCGTCGCACCGCGACCGCCAACCGGCACTTCCGTCTCCGCAAGAAGGTCAGCGGAACCCCGGAGCGTCCGCGTCTCGCCGTGAAGCGCAGCTCGCGCCACATCCACGTGCAGCTCATCGACGACCTGGCCGGCAAGACGCTGGCCGCCGCGTCGTCGATCGAGGCCGACGTGCGTGCGGCCGGCGGCGACAAGTCGGCGCAGGCCCGCAAGGTCGGCGAGCTCATCGCCGCTCGTGCCAAGGCCGCCGGCGTCGACGCCGTCGTGTTCGACCGTGGTGGCAAGGACTACCACGGCCGTATCGCCGCGCTCGCGGATGCCGCCCGTGAGGGAGGCCTGAGCTTCTGATGACCATCTTCACCAGCTACACCCACATGACCGGAGGGAACCTCTGATGCCCGGACGTCAGCGTGACGGCGGAAACGGACCCGCCGGTAACGACAGCAACCAGAACACCGCAGGTGGCGGCAACGACCGTCGCGGCGGTGGTCGCGGAGACCGTCGCGATCGCGGCGGCCGCGACCAGGACCGCAACCAGCTCGAGCGCGTGGTGACCATCAACCGCGTCTCGAAGGTGGTCAAGGGTGGACGTCGTTTCTCGTTCACCGCTCTCGTGGTGGTCGGCGACGGCCAGGGCATGGTCGGCGTCGGCTACGGCAAGGCCAAGGAAGTCCCGGCCGCGATCCAGAAGGGCGTCGAAGAGGCTCGCAAGAACTTCTTCCGCGTGCCGCTGATCGGTGGCACCGTGACCCACCCGGTTCAGGGTGAGGCCGCTGCCGGTGTCGTCATGCTGCGCCCGGCCAGCCCCGGTACCGGTGTGATCGCCGGTGGCGCGGTGCGTGCCGTGCTCGAGTGCGCGGGCGTCCACGACGTCCTCGCCAAGAGCCTCGGCTCCGACAACGCCATCAACGTCGTGCACGCAACGGTCGCCGCACTCAAGATGCTGCAGCGTCCCGAAGAGGTCGCGGCCCGTCGTGGTCTGCCGATCGAGGACGTCGCTCCGGCCGGTATGCTGCGCGCCCGTGCAGGACAGGGGGTCTGATCATGGCAGAGCTGAAGATCACTCAGGTCAAGGGCACCATCGGTACCAAGAAGAACCAGCGTGACAGCCTGCGGACCCTCGGACTGAAGGGCATCCGCCAGACCGTCACCCGCGAGGACACGCCGATCAACCGCGGCCTCATCAACGCGGTTCGTCACCTCGTGACAGTCGAAGAGGTTTAAGCAATGACCATCAAACTCCATCACCTTCGCCCCGCACCGGGGTCGAAGACCGACAAGACCCGCGTGGGTCGCGGTGAGGGATCCAAGGGTAAGACCGCGGGCCGCGGCACCAAGGGCACCAAGGCGCGCAAGAACGTGCCGGCCGGTTTCGAGGGTGGCCAGATGCCGATCCACATGCGGCTGCCGAAGCTCAAGGGCTTCACCAACCGCAACCGGATCGAGTACCAGGTCGTCAACGTCGGCGACATCGCGCGCCTCTTCCCGCAGGGCGGCACCATCGGCGTCGACGAGCTCGTCGCAGCCGGCGCGGTGCGCAAGAACAAGTTGGTGAAGGTGCTCGGCGACGGTGACCTGTCGGTCAAGGTCGACATCACCGCCGACAAGTTCACCGCCTCCGCCAAGGAGAAGATCGCCGCTGCCGGAGGCAGCGTCACCGAACTCTGACGGAACAAACCCGCGGTCGGGCGGCAGCAGAGCTGCCGCCCGACCGGGGCGTTTCGGCGTCACTGTTAGAGTTTCAGACGTTGTCTGCCGCATCCGCACAGATCGCCGCATCCCGAACATTGTCGACTGCCGAGCACACGGGGGATCGGGTCGCCACCGACCCGGAACACAGACCTCGCGTGGTCGTTCCTAGGAGGAGTTAGTGCTTTCCCCCCTCTTCGCGGCCATACGGACGCCGGACCTGAGGAAGAAGATCCTCTTCGTTCTCGGCATCATCGTCCTGTATCGCCTCGGCGCGACCGTGCCGTCGCCCGGTGTGGACTACCAGGCCGTGCGGGCATGTCTGGACGAGGTCTCGGCCGGTGAGTCCAGCTCGGTCTACTCCCTGATCAACCTGTTCTCCGGCGGCGCGCTCCTGCAGCTGTCGGTGTTCGCGATCGGCATCATGCCGTACATCACGGCATCCATCATCGTCCAGCTGCTCACGGTGGTCATCCCACGGTTCGAGCAGCTGCGCAAGGAAGGCCAGGCCGGACAGGCCAAGATGACGCAGTACACGCGTTATCTCGCCGTGGCCCTGGCCCTCCTGCAATCGACCGGCATCGTCGCCCTCGCCGACCGCGGTCAGCTCCTCCCGCAGTCCTGTGCGACCAGCGGTGAGGTCCTCAACGACTCGAGCATCTTCGGTCTCGCGATCATCGTGCTCGTCATGACCGCCGGCGCCTGTGTCGTCATGTGGTTCGGCGAGCTCATCACCGAGCGTGGCATCGGCAACGGCATGTCGCTGCTGATCTTCGCCGGTATCGCCGCCCGTATCCCGGCCGAGGGTCGCACCATCCTGAACACCCGCGGCGGGCTCGTCTTCGCGCTGGTGTGTGTCGCCGCGCTGATCATCGTGGCCGGCGTCGTCTTCATCGAGCAGGGCCAGCGCCGCATCCCGGTGCAGTACGCCAAGCGCATGGTCGGCCGCAAGATGTACGGCGGGTCGTCGACCTACCTGCCGCTCAAGGTGAACCAGGCCGGCGTCATCCCGGTCATCTTCGCCTCGTCGCTGCTGTATCTGCCGCAGCTGATCGTCGAACTCACGCGCAGCACCGACGGCACGCAGTCGACCTGGCAGGAATACGTCACCAAGTACCTGACCGATCCCAGCAACGGGGTCTACATCGCGGTCTACTTCCTGATGATCATCTTCTTCACGTACTTCTACGTGGCGGTGACGTTCAATCCGGAGGAACGCGCCGACGAGATGAAGAAGTACGGTGGCTTCATCCCAGGCATCCGGCCGGGCGCCCCGACCGCGGAGTACCTGGGCTACGTGCTCAGCCGCATCACTCTGCCGGGCTCGATCTACCTCGGTATCATCGCGGTGCTGCCGAACCTGTTCCTCGAGATCGGTAACAGCGGCAACGTCCAGAACCTGCCATTTGGGGGCACGGCCGTGTTGATCATGGTCGGTGTGGGTCTGGACACGATGAAACAGATCAACAGTCAATTGATGCAACGCAAGTACGAAGGATTCCTCAAGTGAGACTCGTTATTCTCGGCCCCCCCGGCGCAGGTAAAGGCACCCAGGCGGAATTGCTGAGCGAAGCCCTCGGCATCCCGCACATCTCCACCGGTGACCTGTTCCGCGCCAACATCTCCCAGGGCACCCCGGTCGGTATCGAGGCCAAGAAGTACCTCGACGCAGGCAACCTGGTCCCGTCCGAGATCACCGTCGACATGGTCCGTGCGCGCGTGAGCGAGCCGGATGCGACCAAGGGCTTCATCCTCGACGGGTTCCCGCGTTCGACCGAGCAGGCCGACGCGCTCAAGGAGATCCTGGCCGGCCTCGACGCCTCGCTCGACGCCGTGCTGTCCTTCGTCGTCGACACCGACGTCGTCGTGGAGCGCATGCTGGCCCGTGGTCGCGCCGACGACACCGAAGAGGTCATCCGCAACCGGATGGACGTCTACACCAAGGAGACCTCGCCCCTGCTCGCCTACTACGGCGATCAGGTCAAGACCATCGACGCGGTGGGCGACATCCAGGATGTCCACCAGCGTGTGCTGAGCGCCCTCGGCGCCGGCGTCTCCTGACATCGGTCACGACTGCGTCCGCTCATGGGCTTTCGTAAACGCAAACGCGTCCCGTTCCGCTCCGCCGGGGAACTCGACGCGATGGCGGCGGCGGGCGCGGTCGTCGGTGCGGCTCTGGTGGCCGTCCGCGCGGCGTCGAAGCCAGGGGTCACCACCCTCGACCTCGACGAGGTCGCCGAGTCCGTCATCCGCGAGGCCGGCGCCGTGCCGTCCTTCAAGGGCTACCACGGCTTCCCGGGATCGATCTGCAGTTCGGTGAACGAGGTCGTGGTCCACGGAATCCCGTCGGCCGATGTCGTTCTCGCCGACGGTGATCTGGTGTCCATCGACTGTGGTGCGGTCCTCGACGGCTGGCACGGTGACTCGGCCTGGACCTTCGGTGTCGGAGAGCTGTCGCAAGCCGATGCGGACCTGTCCGAGGCCACCCGGCTCTCGATGGAGGCCGGTATCGCCGCCATGGTCGACGGCGCGCGCCTGACCGACATCTCCCATGCGATCGAACTCGGTACCCGCGCCGCCGAGGAGAAGTTCAGCCGTCCCTTCGGCATCGTCGACGGGTACGGCGGTCACGGCATCGGCCGGGAGATGCACATGGACCCGTTCCTCGCGAACGAGGGCGCGCCGGGCAAGGGCCCGCTGCTGGTGATCGGGTCGACGCTCGCGATCGAGCCGATGCTGACTCTCGGCACCGTGGACACCACTGTCCTCGAGGACGACTGGACGGTCGTCACCGACGACGGATCCCGCGCCGCCCACTGGGAACACACGGTCGCGGTGACCGCCGACGGTCCGCGGATTCTGACGCCTCGCCCCGAATGAGGTTCTCGCCCTCTGGGTGTTGAACGCCGCCATCGGTCCGCCGCTGTCGGCGTCCCGCAGTGCTGACTGGCCGGGGTTCACGGCGTGGGCGGTTGCCCTCCGGCAGCAAACGCCATGGCTCGCCCAACGTCTCGGGCTCGGGCCGCCCGGACAGCCGACGCACGGTCCAGTTGTGCGCCGGAATCGCCCGGAGCGCATCGAATACGGGACATTGCCGAACAAGGAGGCACCGCGGGGCAGCGCGCCGTCGTACGGTTGACCATGCACTTCGACGTGTCGTGGTCCTCTGCTGTCCGCCGGTTGCCGTTCACCGCCGCGCTCGCCATCGCGCTTGCGGTCGTCGGGGTGGCGACCGGGTCGCTCTGGAGCCGGGCGAACGACAAGGCCTGGTATCACGAGGTGGCCTTCGGTCTGCCCGCTCTGCGTGAGGGCAAGTGGTGGACGCCGATCAGCTCCGCCTTCGTCGAACCCGGCCCGTGGCTGTACGTCCTCGCGTTCGTGGTCGTGATCGTCGGAATGGGTTGGGCCGAGTGGCAACTGGGCACCGTGAAGGCGATCCTGGTCGGCGTCGGCGGCCACCTCGTCGCCGGCTTCCTGACCGTCGGTCTGCTGTGGCTGTTGTCGACCGAGGTCACCTCCTGGCGGTGGGCCGAGGAGCTGGCCGATTCGCGGGGGACCGGTGTCGGCGCCCTGGTCGTGTCCGCGGTCGCGGTGGCCTCGGCGACCGTCCGGTCACCGTGGCGCCTGCGCGTGCGTGTGCTGATGGGTGCGGTCGTCGCCATCGCCTTCCTGTTCCAGGGGACGCTCGCCTCCGTCGAATACGTTCTCGCAGCGGTCATCATGCTGGTGATCGGGGAGAAGTTCTTCGCCACCAAGGAACGCGGCTACATGCCGCGCACTCGGCGTGAGGTCCGGATGCTGGGCTGTGCCGCGCTGCTGGTGATCGCGGCGGCGAACCTGATGGTCTTCCTGTTCCCCGGGGACGGCCCGCTGGGCCCGACCGACGCGGGCGACGCCTCCGTGTTCACCATGCTGATCGGTCTGGTGATCAACGTGCTGATCGCCGACCAGCTGCGGCGGGGAAAGCGCTGGGCCTGGTGGGTCGCGGTCGTGATCGGCGCAGTGAACGTCGTCGCGACGGTGTTGACCGTCGTGCTCGTCATCTTCACCGACGTCTCCACCGAGGGTGCGGTGACACTGGGAACCACATTGCTGTGGGCGTTGTTGCTCGCCATCCTGATCCCCGGCCGGTTCGCGTTCGCCGTCCCGTGGCGGGTGCGGCATGTGGGCGCGGGAGATGACCCCGACGCCGACCCGGTCGACCGGGTCAAGGCGCTCCTGCGTGAACACGGCGGCGGCACGATGTCGTGGATGACGACCTGGCCTGGCAACTCCTATCAGTTCACCGGCAGTGCGGATGATTCCGCCGGGCAGTCGGTGGTCACCTACCAGAACCACGTCGGGACCCTTCTGGCACTGGCAGATCCGGTGTGCGCACCGGAGCGGGGCAAGGCGGCGGTCGACGCCTTCATCGAGCTCGCGGAGCGATCCGGTGCGACGCCGTGCTGGTTCTCCATCGGGTCGTCGACATCGGAGATCGTCACCGAACGCGGCTGGCTCAGCGTGCAGATCGCGGAGGACACGATCGTCGACCTGCCCGGCCTCGAGTTCAAGGGCAAGCCGTGGCAACACGTGCGGTCGGCGATGAACAAGGCCACCAAGCAGGACATCTCGATGAAGATGGTGACGCTCGCCGACGAGTCCTTCGCCGTGCGTACCCAGGTCCGCGCCATCTCCGAGGAATGGGTGGGGGACAAGGGCTTACCGGAGATGGGTTTCACGCTCGGCAGTGTGGAGGAGGCGATGGATCCCGCGGTGCGGGTCGCCCTCGCCGTCGATCCGGACGGCAACGTCCACGGTGTGCTGTCGTGGCTCCCGGTGTACGGGCCCGGCGGCGGGGTTGCGGGTTGGACCCTCGACATCATGCGGCGCCGGACCGACGGTTTCGGTCCCGTCGTCGAGTACCTCATCGCCTCCTCGGCTGTCGCGTTCAAAGACGAGGGCGCACAGTTCATCTCGCTGTCGGGTGCGCCGCTGGCCCGGACCGGGGATTTCGATCCCGAGCCGCTCGACAAACTGCTCGACGCGCTCGGCGCAGCGCTCGAACCCTACTACGGTTTCCGGTCGTTGCACACGTTCAAGAAGAAGTTCAATCCGCGCTACGAGCCCGTGTACCTGGCTGTTCGCGACGAAGGTGATCTTCCCCGCATCGGTCTCGCGATCTCGCGCGCCTATCTGCCCGACGCCACCGCCGGGCAGTTGCTCAAGCTCGCGGCGGCCGGCAAGGAGGCGTAGGCCGCCCGGCAACCGGTACGCTCGACCTGGACGACCGTACCGGTTGTGACACCCACCGGACACCCAGTTGTCACCGGATCGCCCCCGACTGGTTCGCGGGATGTCCGAATCGATCTGAATACTCCCCCGGATGCCCGCGGTCACCGAACGAGTCCTTCCCCAAGTAGACGGGACAAAGGGCTGCCCGACCGGCGGCGCCGGCCTCGCCATCCCGGCGAAGATCTCCGATGAGCGGAAGGTGAACGCGCTCAGGTTCATCGACTTCTTCACCAACACCGCCAACACCGCGTACTTCTCGCAGAACGTCGGTTACATGCCGGTGCGGACCGGGGCGGCCGACGACCCGTCGATGAAGAAGTTCCTGGCCGAGAACCCGAACTTCAAGACCGCCATCGAGCAGCTGCCGAACACCAAGTCGCAGGATTACGCCCGGGTGTTCCTGCCCGGCGCCGACAAGGTGATCGGCACCGGTTACGAGCAGATCGGTCTGCGCAACGCCGATGTCACCAAGACCCTCGGCGATGTGCAGCAGCAGCTGCAGCGGATCTACGACGGACAGATCAAGTCCAAGCTGCCGAACTGATCACGCACCCCGTAACCATCTCCCAACAGCAAGACACAGGGCAGGATTCGATAGTTTCATGGCTTCAGTGACCTTCGACGCGGCGACCCGCCGGTTCGCCGACGACCTACCACCCGCGGTGGATTCGCTCGATCTCGACATCGCCGACGGCGAGTTCATGGTGCTCGTCGGCCCGTCGGGTTGCGGTAAGTCGACCAGCCTCCGGATGGTCGCGGGCCTGGAGTCGGTGGAATCGGGGGCCATCCTGATCGACGGCGTCGACGTCGTCGGGATGGCCCCCAGGGCGCGCGACGTCGCAATGGTGTTCCAGAACTATGCGCTGTACCCGAACATGACGGTCGCCGACAACATGGGCTTTGCCCTCCGCAATGCCGGTATGAGCAAGCCGGACACCGGCAAGCGTGTGGCCGAAGTCGCCGAAATGCTCGACATCGCACATCTTCTCGACCGGAAGCCCGCCAAACTGTCGGGGGGACAACGGCAGCGGGTGGCGATGGGACGTGCGATCGTCCGGCGTCCCAAGATCTTCTGCATGGACGAGCCGTTGTCCAACCTCGACGCGAAGCTGCGAGTCAGCACCCGCGCGCAGATCGCCGCGATGCAGCGGGATGTCTCAATGCTGTACGTGACACACGACCAGATCGAGGCGATGACCATGGGACACCGGGTGGCCGTCCTCGACCATGGTGTGTTGCAGCAGGTGGGCACTCCGCGGGAGATCTACTCGAGGCCGTCGAATCTGTTCGTCGCATCGTTCATGGGGTCGCCGCAGATGTGTCTGATCAACGGCCGTATCGACGCCGGTGTCGTGCGTCTGGGCGCGGCACACCTACCGGTGCCCGACTCCGTTCTCGCCGCTGCGACGTCCGCGGAGGTGGTCGTCGGACTCCGCGCCGAATCGTGGACGGTCTCGACCGTCTCGCACGACGGGGCGCTGCGCGGGACGGTTGATCTGGTCGAGGAACTCGGTGCCGAACAGTTCGTCTACTGCAGTGCCGATGTCCCGCTGCGGAACAGCCGTATCGTCGTTCGCGTCGACCATCGACGCACCATCGATGTCGGTGACGTGGTCGGTCTGGTGCCGGAGCCCTCCGAGACCTACTGGTTCGACCCGGTCACCGGTGCCGCACTCGACGATCCGCTGCGCCACGACCTCAACTCGTGACGGTCCCGGCGTGTTCGTCGACGGCGACGACCCGGTCCGGCCGCGTGTAGACCACCATCGACTCGCCGCGGGAGAACCCGATCAGGGTGATGCCGAGTTCGTCGGCGAGGTCGGCGGCAAGCGAGGACGGCGCCGACACCGCGCTCAGCATCGGGATGCCCGCCATCGCGGCCTTCTGCACCAGTTCGAAGCTCGCCCGGCCGGAAACCTGGAGGACGGTGCCGGTCAACGGGAGTCGGTCGGCGAGGACCGCCCAGCCGACGACCTTGTCGACGGCGTTGTGCCGGCCCACGTCCTCGCGGACGACGAGCAGTTCGCCGTCGGCGTCGAAGAGCGCCGCCGCGTGGAGCCCGCCGGTCTTGTCGAAGACGTCCTGTTCGACGCGTAGACGGTCGGGGAGACCCAGCAGCGTGTCGACGTCGACGGTCAAGGTGTCGGCTGCCGGGTCGTGGGCCGACGCGGTGTGGACGGACTCGATGCTGTCCTTGCCGCAGACACCACAGGCACTGGTCATGGTGTTGTGACGGACGACGCCGGGTGCGGGCGGCGGAACGTGGGCGGCCAGCGAGACGTCGACGACGTTGTAGGTGTTCGCGCCGGTGGAGTCGGTACCCGCGCAGTACCGCGCGGTGGCGTAGTCGCGGCCGGCGATGATGAGACCCTCGGAGACGAGGTATCCGGCCACGAGTTCGAAATCGTGGCCGGGGGTACGCATGGTGACGCTCAGCTGTCGACCGCCCACGCGGATCTCCAGCGGTTCCTCGACGGCGAGGGTGTCGGCACGCTGCGTCGGGGCCGCATCGCGTCGGATGCGGGTGACGCGGCGTCGTGCGGTTATTCGTCCCACGGTTCGACCCTAGTCGTCAGACGTCGAGGATCAGGGTGACCGGTCCGTCGTTGACCAGGCTCACCTGCATGTTCGCTCCGAACCGGCCGGTGGCGACGGTTGCCCCGGCGGCGCGCAGGGCGTCGGCGACCGCGTCGACCAGCGGTTCGGCCACCGGGCCCGGCGCCGCGGCGTTCCAGGACGGGCGTCGTCCCTTGGTGGTGTTGGCGTACAGGGTGAACTGGCTGATGACCAGGATCGGGGCGTCGATGTCGGCGGCGGCTTTCTCGGGGCCCTCGTCGCCGTTGAAGATCCGCAGACGCCAGATCTTGTCGGCCAGTTTCGCGGCGTGGTCGGGGGTGTCGTCGTGGGTGGCGCCGACGAGCGCGACCAGGCCCGAACCGCCGGCCGGGATGTCGAGTTCACCGACGACCTCGCCGTCGACGCTCACGCGGGCTTGACTGACTCGCTGGATGACGGCTCGCACCGGTCCAGGATGCCAGGCGCGCGTGGCTCTTTCGCGCCAGGGGAGACCCGGAGAGCTAGTTGATCTCGATGTCCCCGTCGAACTCGTACGGGGTGGCCCCGGGATTGCATCCACGGAAGGAGTGGGTGGGTGCCGGGCCGTTCACCCCGACCGTGTTCTCATCGCCCTTGCGTACGGTGATCTGCACCGCGAGCACGTCCTTCAGCGGAGCGGGGACGAGGTTGGGCTCGGTGCCGGTGATCGGGTACACCAGCGACGCCGTGTTGCCCTCGGTGTAGATGCATGTGATCGGTCCCTTGACCTTGAACGGGAGGGGATTGTCGTCGTCGCCGGCCAGCAGTGTCGCGACGTAGGTTCCGGTGGTCTTACCCTCCGCGTCGGTGGTGCCCTCGGCCTTGATCTCGAGGATCTCGAGGTCCGGCGCGATCTCGAGTTCGCCGGAGATCTTCAGCGACTTGGTCTCGGCGGCGTCGGCCGGTGCGGCGACCCCCAGGGTCGCAATCACTGCGGCCGCGGCCATCCCGGTGGCGGTGAGTGCGCGTACTCGAATACCCGTCATGACAATCTCCTTCGATCGACCCCGTTCTGGTCCTCCCGACCCGCCTCACCGTAAGAGCGTGTTTCGGCGACGATGGGGAGTTGTCACCCAGTCGTTGCCGTTCTGTGCCGAGAATTCTCCGCGCACCGGGCAATTCGGACGCGTCTCACCGCGAACGTGCTCAGTTGAGCGCGAAGGTCACCGTGACCGTGAAGGTCAACTCCTGTTCGCCGGGCTCGATGGGGACGGGTGCGGCGGCGACGTCGCGCTCGAAGGTGCCGGGGGAGGCGGGCTGCTCCTGGCCACTGGTCGTCTCCTTGATGGTCAGCACCTTGCCGAGTGAATCGTCGGCGAGCGAGGCGTACTGCTCGGCGCGGCCGCGGGCGTCGTCGAACGCTGCCTTTCGGGCCTGCTCGAGGAGTTCCGAATCGTCGTCGATGGCGAATGCGACGTTGCTGATCCGGGTGTTGTCGCCGCCTACGGTCGCCGCGGCGCTCAGGACCGTGGACGCCTTGGAGATGTCGCGGATGGTGACCCGGATCGAGTTGGTCGCCACGTAGCCGCTGATCTGGCTGGAACCGCCGGGGACCGGACTGGCGTACTGCGGACTCACCGACACCTGCTGGGTGGCCACGTCCTTGCGATCCACGCCGGCGTCGACCACAGCGTCGGCGACCGCGCGGATCTTCTCGCTCGTCTCGTTCAGTGCGGTGGTCACGTCGCCGGCCGTGGACTCGACGCCGATGTCGGCTCGCAGGGTGTCCGGGGCGCCGCTGACCTGACCGGACCCGACGACGGTGACCGAGCGTTGTTGGTCGACGGCACCGTCGCTACCGCACGCGGTCAGTGCCAGCGCGGCCGCGAGGGCCGCCACGAATCCGACTCGACGGATGCCCATGCTCATCGTCCTCATCGATCGACCGGGTCCCGCATCAGCAGCGCGAGTAGCCAGCCCACGACCGAGACGACGATCGCGCCGAAGATCGCCGACCAGAAGAAGTCGTCGACCTCGAGACCCCAGTGCGTGGTGTTGCGGGTGATCCACGCGGTGATCTCCAACATCAACGCATTGATCACGATGTGGATGAGCCCCAGCGTCAGGATGTAGAAGGGGATCGAGATGATCTGCACGATCGGCTTCACGAAGGCGTTGAGGACGCCGAAGATCACGGCCACGACCAGCGCGATCCCGATCTTCTCGGCCGTCGTCGACCCGCCGACGAACTCGATGCCCGGGACGATCAGCGTCGCCACCCACAACGCCACCGCGGTGCACACGGTGCGGACCAGAAATGCCAGCATGCGCAACAGTCTGCCAGTACGGTCGTGCCGAAATCGTGGTCTCGTGTCCGAACCACGTGGATTGCCGGAGTGGATCGGCACGCATTTGGACTGTTCTCGCAGTTCGCGTAACATAGAACGTCGGTGCGTCTCGCGTGCCGGTGTCTGCGTGTCCCCACGCTGGTCCGGCAATCGCTCGCACCGGGTGCAGGTCCTCGCGGACCGGTGCCCACACCCTAACGGACAAACACTGATTCAACCGGGCCAACGACGCAGCACCACCCGGGTGTCGCGGAAACGGCCAGGATCGCGGAGGACATGGCGAAGAAAGACGGGGCCATCGAGGTCGAGGGTCGAGTGATCGAACCCCTGCCCAATGCGATGTTTCGTATTGAGCTGGAAAACGGACACAAGGTTCTCGCCCACATCAGCGGCAAGATGCGGCAGCACTACATCCGCATCCTGCCCGAGGACCGGGTCGTCGTGGAACTTTCGCCCTACGACCTGGCTCGTGGGCGGATTGTGTACCGCTACAAGTAAGACTTTCCCGGCACCGCCGGGAGAAGACTTCCCCGACATCCGTCTGGGAGGAGACCGACACCCACGTGTACGGCCGCGTTTCGGCGTGCGCGCGGGCGAGCCGAGCAGGAGAGATTGACGTGAAGGTTCAGCCGAGCGTCAAGCCGATCTGCGAGAAGTGCAAGGTGATCCGCCGCAACGGTCGGGTCATGGTGATCTGCGAGAACCTGCGTCACAAGCAGCGTCAGGGCTGATCACGCGCACCCTCCGGGTCGCTTGAGTCAAAACAACTGAAAAACGACAACTGAACATCAGAAGACCTCTCAGCACCAGCGGCGACAGACGAGTCACCGCCTACCTCCGGATCAGAGGCCGGAGCCCGCGAGGCCGAACACACGGTTCGGCACCAGCTCACGGGACGGACTGGGAGAAGACCTCTGGAAACCGAAAAGGAAATCCGCCACATGGCACGTGTTGCTGGTGTGGATCTCCCCCGCGAAAAGCGGCTGGAGATCGCACTGACCTACATCTACGGAGTTGGGCGCACCACCTCCAAGGAGATCCTCGCGGGAACGGGCCTCAGCCCCGACCTCCGTGCGAAGGACCTCACTGACGCAGACGTCTCGAAGCTGCGTGAGTACATCGAAGCCTCGGTGAAGGTCGAGGGTGACCTGCGTCGCGAGGTGCAGGCCGATATCCGTCGCAAGATCGAGATCGGCTGCTACCAGGGTCTGCGCCACCGTCGTGGCCTGCCCGTCCGTGGACAGCGCACCAAGACCAATGCCCGCACTCGCAAGGGCCCGAAGAAGACCATCGCCGGGAAGAAGAAGTAATGCCTCCGAAGTCACGTAGCGCAGGCCCCAAGAAGGGCACCCGCCGTCGCGATAAGAAGAACGTCCCGCACGGCCACGCACACATCAAGTCGACGTTCAACAACACCATCGTGTCGATCAGCGACCCCAGCGGAAACATCATCAGCTGGGCGTCGTCGGGCCACGTCGGTTTCAAGGGCTCGCGCAAGAGCACCCCGTTCGCGGCTCAGCTCGCGGCCGAGAACGCTGCGCGCAAGGCCCAGGAACACGGCGTCAAGAAGGTCGACGTGTTCGTCAAGGGACCGGGCTCGGGTCGTGAGACCGCCATCCGCTCCCTGCAGGCAGCCGGCCTCGAGGTCGGCACCATTTCCGATGTCACCCCGCAGCCGCACAACGGTTGCCGTCCGCCCAAGCGGCGTCGGGTCTAGCGGGAAAGGGAGGAACAGAGAAACATGGCTCGTTATACCGGCCCCGCAACAAAGAAGTCTCGTCGTCTTCGCGTCGATCTGATCGGTGGAGACGCTGCGTTCGAGCGTCGCCCCTACCCGCCCGGCCAGCACGGCCGCTCGCGGATCAAGGAGAGCGAATACCTCCTGCAGCTGCAGGAGAAGCAGAAGGCCCGCTTCACCTACGGAGTGATGGAGAAGCAGTTCCGTCGCTACTTCGAGGAGGCGAATCGTCGCACCGGCAAGACCGGTGACGAACTGCTGAAGCTGCTCGAGACCCGTCTCGACAACGTCGTGTACCGCTCGGGCATCGCGCGGACCCGTCGTCAGGCTCGCCAGCTGGTCAGCCACGGCCACTTCACCGTCAACGGTGTGAAGGTCGACGTCCCCAGCTACCGCGTCAGCCAGTACGACATCATCGACGTCCGTCCGAAGTCGCTGCAGACCGTCCCGTTCCAGATCGCCAAGGAGCTCGTCGGCGATCGTCCGGTCCCGGGTTGGCTCCAGGTCGTGCCCTCGACCCTGCGCATCCTCGTGCACTCGGTGCCCGAGCGCGCCCAGATCGAGGTCCCGCTGCAGGAACAGCTCATCGTCGAGTTCTACTCCAAGTAGTTCTTCGAGCAAGACCAGCCCGACAGCTACCTGCTGTTCGGTTCACCCTCGAGGCCGTCATATAGCGGGCGGCCAAAGGAGAAAACGAAATGCTCATCTCACAGCGACCCACCCTCACCGAGGAAGTCATCGCCGAGAACCGGTCGAAGTTCGTCATCGAACCGCTCGAGCCGGGCTTCGGTTACACCCTCGGTAACTCGCTGCGTCGTACTCTGCTCAGCTCGATCCCGGGTGCTGCGATCACCAGCATCCGCATCGACGGTGTCCTGCACGAGTTCACCACCGTCCCCGGGGTCAAGGAAGACGTCACCGACATCATCCTGAACCTCAAGGGCCTCGTGGTCTCCTCGGACGAGGACGAGCCGGTCACCATGTACGTGCGCAAGCAGGGTCCGGGCACCGTCACCGGCGCCGACATCGTGCCCCCGGCCGGTGTCACCGTGCACAACCCCGATCTGCACATCGCAACCCTGAACGACAAGGGCAAGCTCGAGATCGAGCTCGTCGTCGAGCGGGGCCGCGGCTACGTGCCGGCCGTGCAGAACAAGGCGTCGGGTGCCGAGATCGGCCGTATCCCGGTCGACTCGATCTACTCGCCGGTGCTCAAGGTGACCTACAAGGTCGAGGCCACCCGTGTCGAGCAGCGCACCGACTTCGATCGGCTCGTGCTCGACGTGGAGACCAAGAACTCGATCAGCGCGCGTGACGCGCTGGCGTCGGCGGGCAAGACCCTGGTGGAGCTCTTCGGGCTCGCCCGGGAGCTCAACGTCGAGGCCGAGGGCATCGAGATCGGGCCGTCTCCGGCGGAGGCCGACCACCTCGCGTCGTTCAGCCTGCCGATCGAGGATCTCGAGCTGACCGTCCGTTCGTACAACTGCCTCAAGCGCGAGGGTGTTCACACCGTCGGCGAGCTGGTTGCCCGGACCGAGTCGGATCTGCTCGACATCCGCAACTTCGGCCAGAAGTCGATCGACGAGGTCAAGGTCAAGCTGCACGCGCTCGGCCTGTCCCTCAAGGACAGCCCGGCCAGCTTCGACCCGTCGCAGGTCGCCGGTTACGACCCCGCCACCGGTACGTGGTCGGAAGACGCGTCGTTCGACGCCGATTCCGGTGAGGATTTCGCCGAAACCGAACAGCTCTAGTCGCGTCGCCGCGGCAAGCTGTCACGCTCGCCCAAACCCTGACTTCCCGCTCGAGCGATCGGGAGTCCTCCTAGGAGAAGACAATGCCCAAGCCCACCAAGGGTGCCCGCCTCGGCGGGTCGGCCAGCCACCAGAAAGCGATGCTGGCGAACCTCGCCACCTCGCTCTTCGAGCACGGCCGCATCACCACCACCGAAGCAAAGGCCAAGCGCCTGCGCCCGTACGCGGAAAAGATCATCACCCACGCCAAGGCCGGCAAGCTGGCCAACCGTCGTGAGGTGCTGAAGGACATCCGCAACAAGGACGTCGTGCACACGCTGTTCGACGAGATCGGCCCGTTCTTCGCCGATCGCAACGGTGGCTACACCCGCATCATCAAGACGCTGCCGCGCAAGGGTGACAACGCCCCCATGGCCGTGATCGAGCTGGTGCGCGAGACCACCGCGTCGAGCGAGGCTTCGCGCGCGACCCGCGTCGCCGCCTCGAAGAAGGCCGCGGAGACCGAGAACGTGGTGGAGGCCGTCGAGGCCGACGCCACCGACGCCGAGGTCGCCAACGCCGAAGCTGTCGCCGAGGCCGTCGACGACGAGTCGACCGCCGCCATCGCCGTGGAGGCGGAAGAGGCGACCGACGCAGACGACGACAAGAAGTAGTCGACTGAGTCGAGAACTGCTGACCGAACCCGTCGGCCCGGATTCCGGTGCCGGCGGGTTCTGTCGTCTGCGCTTCGACCTCGGCTACGACGGCACCGATTTCGCCGGATGGGCACGGCAGATCGGTCAGCGCAGTGTGTGCGAGGAGCTCGAGACCCGGTTGTCGACGATCCTGCGGGTGCCGGTCCGGCTGACGGTGGCCGGGCGGACCGACGCCGGTGTGCATGCGACGGGGCAGGTCGCTCATGCCGTCATCCCGGCCTCGGCGCTGGAGACCCGGTCGATCGGCGGGGACCCGTCGACCCTCGTCGGTCGACTGGCGAAGATGTGCCCGGATGACATCCGGGTGAAAGAGGTCCGGGTGGTGCCGGACGCATTCGATGCGCGGTTCTCCGCGCTGCGACGCCACTACCGGTACCGGCTGGACGATTCGCGCTGGGGCCCGGAACCCGTGGTGGCTCGGACCACGGCGACGTGGCGCCGACCGCTCGATGTGCAAACGATGAACGCCGCGTCGTCGGAGTTGTTGGGACTGAACGATTTCGCCGCCTTCTGCCGTCGACGCGAGGGCGCGACGACGATCCGCGATCTCCAGCGTTTCGAGTGGACCCGCGACCCGGACGGTGTCCTCGTCGGTGAGGTCAGCGCGGATGCGTTCTGCTGGTCGATGGTGCGGTCGCTGGTGGGTGCCGTCGCGAGCGTCGGCGACGGCCGGCGCGACCTCGACTGGTGTCGAGGACTTCTCTCGGAGAAGGTGCGCAGCCCGCAGGTTCCGGTGGCGGAGGCCCGCGGCCTGTGTCTGGTGGGCGTCGACTATCCCGCCGACGACGAACTCGCCGCCCGCAACACGGTGACCCGCGACGTGCGCGGGTCCACCGGTTGCTGCGGCGGCTGAGTAGCCCTGCTCCCTGAGTAGCCCCGGAGCGTATCGAAGGGTCAGTTCCCGAGCTTGAGGCCGTTCTTGTCCCGGACGCTGCCGGTCAGCATCATGATGCCGTCGACGAGGGCCCAGATCGCCACGCCGAAGATCAGCACGAACCCGATCAGGAAGATCGCGGTGATGTAGCCGATGATGGTCAGGCCGAGCTGGATACCGCCGATGGTGTTGTCGCCGATGTAGAAGCGGCCGACGCCGAGGGAGCCGAGGAAGATCTGGAGCAGACCCGCGACGAGCTTCGACTTGTCCGACAGCGGTTCGCCGGTCGCGGGATCGCGACCGTACGGAGCGGTCGGGTCCGGTGCGCCGGGATATCCATAGCCCGCCGGTGCACCGTACTGAGGTGCTCCGTACTGAGGTGCTCCGTACTGGGGTGCTCCGTACTGGGGTGCTCCGTACTGGGGTGCTCCGTACTGGGCGGAACCGTACTGCGGCGGGGTGCCGTACTGCTGCTGGGCGTCATACCCCTGCGGCGACTGGTAACCCTCGGGCGCGCCGGGAGACGGCGGTGCCGCGTATCCCGCGCTGGGGTCGGTGCCGTGGGCCGGGCCGCCGTTCTGGGAGGTCTCCGCAGGCGGGGGCTGTTTCACGAACGGATCGTACGGCTTGTCTCCGGGGTTCTCCGGACTGGTCATCGGGGTCGTCCTCCTCGGTGTGGTCCTGCGTGGTGTCGAGCGTGCTCGGGGGTCGTGCGGTCAGGCCATCGCAGCCAGCGTGCGGGCGTAGTTGACGCGACCCGAGACGTCACCCATGGTGACCGGCGAAAAGGCCGGGATGTTGGTGACGTGCAGGAAGCCGCCCGCGCCGCGCACGGTCACCTGGATGTATCCGGTGGTACTGCGTTCCTTCATCAGCAGGAACAGCAGGCTGAGAAAGCACACCATGAAGAACCCCACGATGGCCAGTACCAGACCGGTCTGTGACATCCGTTCGGTCGACACGGACATGTCGGTGACGGTCCACTGGGTGCCGGAGATGGGACAGGTGCCCGAGGGCGTGATGACGAAGTTCTGGGTGCACGTGATGTCGCCGATCACGACGAGCGGTTGCTCGGGGATCGGTCCTGCACCGTACTGGTATTGAGTCGGATCCGCCTGTGGCGCACCGTAGCCGGGCACGGCGAAACCGGGGCTCGAGTCGTACTCGGAACGTTGGTGCGGGAACGGCGTAGTGCCGTCGGGCCCGCCACCCGGGTAGGTCATGGACCCATGGTGGCACAGACCTCCGACGTGTGACGGCGGTGTGCGGGCTCACGCCCGGCGGCGGTGTGTGGGCTCAGGTCGCGTTGCGTTCGTCTTCGAACGCCTCGAGTACCTCCTCGACCGTGTCCTCGTCGCCGGTGAACTGCTCGGGATGAGCTCCCTTGGACATCAGATGACGCCAGTTCAGCGGGTCGAACACGATGGGCTCGTGCCGCGAGATGAAGTCGATGACCACTCGGCAGAAGCGTTCCGGATCGTCGTGGAACGGGAAATGTCCGGAGCCGACAAAGGTTTCGAGTTCGGAGTGCGGAATCGCCGAATGCGCGAGTTCGGCGTGGTGATACGGGATCACGATGTCCTCGTCACCCCAGACGAGCAGCACGGGGAGGCGTTCGGTGAGGTAGCTGCGGTCGAGCATCGTGACCGACTGTCCGCGCCAGTCGACCACGGCTCGCAGTGTTCGCAGGAACGCCGAACAGGCCGTCGGGTCGGCGAGGCCGCCGAGGACGCGCATCAGGTCCTCATGATCGGCGAGAAGGCGCGCGGGTGTGGCGCTCGCCGGCGCGAACGGGAGTACCGGGGCGGCCGCGGCGGCCTTCGCGGCGACCCGGAGTCCGGGTACGACGCCCGGGATCCGCAGCGCCGACAGGGCCTGGTGGACGACCGGCAGCGAGATCAGGCGCAGGGCCGGGTTGACCTCCCTGGTCACGCCGCCGGCGGCGACGAGGACCAGGCGCTCGACGAACCGCGGGAACTGATAGCAGAACTGCATCGCCACACCGCCGCCGAGGGAGTGCCCGACGACGGTGACCTTGGAGTGCCCCAGGACGACGAGGAGATCGCGCATCCCGTTGGCGAAAGCCGGGACCGAATAGTCGGCCCGGGGTTTGTCGGAAAGGCCGTGGCCGAGGAGATCCGGCGCGATGACCGTGTAGTGCTGCGCCAGAATCGGGATGACCTCGTCCCACGTCGACGAGTTGTCGCCGATGCCGTGGATGAGCAGCAGGGCGGGACCGCTGCCGGCGATCCGGTAGGCGCGACGGTAGCCGTGGATCGTGTGGTACTCGATGCGGACGTCGGTGTCGGTGACGGGTCGCAAGGACGGGCCTGGTGTCTTCGACGGACCGGGGATCTTGGACGGCACTGTGGTTCCCCCTTCTGCTCGAGGTGTGCTGCTTTCAATCGAGTAAACCCCATCTCGTGGGAGGTCGCGCGCCGGTATGTGAGTGGGACGGATGACCAGGCCGGCCGTCGCCCGGACCTCGACCGGAATTCATCTGTTGGTCCGGTCCGAACAACCGTCTCACCTGCGCGAACCACTACTGTTGGCGCTGATGAATCCGTTCGATGTCGAATCCTTCGTGGCCACCGGTGGCCTGGTCGGTCTGTGCGTCCTGGTCTTCGTCGAGACCGGATTGCTGGTCGGCGTCGTCTTCCCCGGTGACTCGCTCCTGTTCACCGCGGGCGTCTTCGTCGCGCAACCCGACCCGTTCGCACCGGTCTGGCTGGTCATTCCCCTGGTGGCGCTGGCCGCGGTGGCGGGGGACCAGTGCGGCTACTTCATCGGTCGACGGCTGGGTCGCGGTGTCGTCGAGGGCCGGATGATGCGGAGCATCGGTCCCGAATATGTGGTGAAGACCAACGCCTTCTTCGACCGATTCGGTCCGCTGACGGTGTTTTTCGGCCGGTTCATCGGGATCGTCCGAACGCTGACGCCACTCGTCGCGGGCTTCAGCGGGATGTCGCACCGTGTGTTCACGCTGTTCAGCGTTCTGGGTAGCTTCGTCTGGGCGGGCGGGATAATCCTGGCGGGCTACCTGCTCGGCAACGTGCCGGTCGTCCGCGACAACATCGAGATCCTCATCATCGGATCTGTTTTCACGGTCGTGGTGCCGATGTTCGTGCACGCGGCGCGGCGCTGGCGGGAGACGCGACGACGGCAGCGCGCCGTCGCGCCGGTGGACTCGACCCCGTCGGAGGAACAGGTCCCGCCAGAAGCGACGTGAGATCCCGATCTATCCGAGGTAGGGATCTTCCCGCGGCAGCGTGGTACCCGAGAAATCGTCGGCGATGGTGGCCGCGAGCTCGACGAACGACCGCTTGGCGTCCTTCGACATCAGCTCGAGGTCGACGTCGGCGCCCTCCGCGAGATGGTCGTCGAACGGGATCTTGTGGACCGCACGGCACCTGGTCAGGAAGTGCTGGCCCAGCTGATCGGTGTCGATGGTCGACGACCCGGGACGCGACGAACTCAGCACGACGACGGCCCGCGACACGAGGTGTCCGAAACCGTGGGCCTCGAGCCAGTCCAGGGTCGCACCGGCGCTGCGTGCACCGTCGAGCGCCGGCGAGCTGACCAGGATGATCGTGTTGGCGAGGTCGAGGACACCGTTCATCGCCGAGTGGCTCAGACCGGTGCCGCAGTCGGTGATGATAAGGTTGTAGAACCGCTGGAGGATGGTGACGACCCCGCGGTACTCCTCCTCGTTGAACGCCTCGGCCACCGCCGGATCACGTTCGGAGGCAAGCACTTCCAGGCGGCTGGGCGCCTGAGATGTGTGAGCCCGGACATCGGAGTAGCGGTACACGTTCTGATCGGCGAGCAGATCGCGGACCGTGGACCGGGTCTGCTGCGGGATGCGCTGGGCAAGCGTGCCGAGGTCGGGGTTGGCGTCGACGGCGATCACCCGGTCACCGCGCAGGGAGGCGAAGGTCGAGCCGAGGCCGACGGTGGTCGTCGTCTTGCCGACGCCGCCCTTCAGCGACAGCACCGCGATCCGATAGTCGCCCCGCACGGGTCGGTTCACCCGTTCCAGGAGCTGCTGATAGGCGATGTCGCCCTGTGACTCGCCGGGATTTATGGCGCCGGCCGACAGGGTGTGGACCGCTCGTCGCCATCCGCGGCTCGGTGCACGACGGGCCTTGCGGATCAATGCAACTTCGTCCAGCGACGGTCCGCCCGGTGGCGGACCGTAACCCGCAGGCATCGGCTGACCCGGATATGCGGGCGCGGGGCCGGTGCCCGGGCCGAACTGTCCCGGCGGCATCTGCCCGTTCACCATCGGCGGGCCGGCGGGGCGAGCCGGGAAGTGGGCTCCGGACTCCGGGAACGACGGAGGCAGGTGAGGTGCGGGTGGGGGTGACTGGTCGAACGGGGGAGTGGGCCCGGGGTGGATGGGCGGTCCGGGCGGCGGCGTGTAGGGGTCGGCTGCCGGATGCGTGGCGGGGAACCGGCCCGGCTCGGGCGCGGGCGGAACCGGCGGTGGCGTGTACCGACCGGTGGTCGCGGGCGTGGTGCGGTCAGCGGGATTCGTCTCGGGTGGACGCGGTGCGTCGTGGCCGGGCGGCGCTGCGGAGTTCGGCGGGGTGTGGCCGGGGACCGGCGGAAAAGCGGTGTCCTGGCCGTCTTTCGACGAGGGCGGTGGCGCCGGTGCCGACGGTGGTTGCGGAGCCGGTGCGGCCTCCGGGGGAGGCGGTGCGAACTGCAGCCACGGCGGTGGTGCCGGCGCGTCGGCGCCGTTCGGCGTCGAGTTCTCGTACGTCATCGGGGAATCCTCTGGTCTTGCGGCCGGGCCGACGGGGCGAGCGGTGATCCGTGCGCGAGCACGATCACCGGCGGCATGCGAGGATCTGCTTGCACTGTGATCGACTCCGGCAGCGTCGACGAGAGTGTACCCAAGGGTGTGAGAGGATTTCGGACGAGATCCACAGTTCGTCTCACGCCTGGGTTCGAGATATCGGATTCGGTGTGTGGTGGCGTTGATCGGATTGTGGCAGGATCAGGCACTTGAATCCCAGGTGCGAGGCGGGGCGGCACCGTGGTCATGGTGAGGCATGACGCGGTGCACGGTATCTGGGAGATGGTTTCGTCGAACGAAAATTCGATGGAACCGGGAGGGACCCGTCTGCGTCTAATTCGGCGTGAAGGGGGGTTCGGCTTCGATGAGCTACACCGAAGAGACGGCAACGTATGCCGATGACGCGCGCGACGGCGACGATCCGTGGGCGGCTGTGCATCAGTTCTCACAAGCACGTTCGCGATCTGGTGGCCTGGCCGTCCGGACAACGGCCCAAGGTCTGCCGGTTGCCGTGCACATCGCATCCACCGAACTCGACAAACACCCCGAACTGCTGGCTGCTGACATCCTGCGTCTGTGCAAGCAGGCCGCGATGTCGGCCGGAATCCGGTTGCGGGAGAACCTGCTCGCGGCCGGAATCGATCGCGATCTCGTCAACGAGATGAAGCTGCCGCGTCCGGAGGATCTGTCCGCGGCCGAAGAGCGTGACGACGAGGAAGCCGACGCCATGACGTCGTGGTTGCGCCGATGAGCTGGGCCATGGACGAACTCGAGGCGCGTGCCGCCCGTCAGCTGGACGGACTGCGATCTTTCCAGGAGAACCTCGAGGCGATCACGGTGGCGGTGACCTCGGCCGACGGTCTGGTGACCGCCGAGGTCGACGCGAAGGGGGCCCTGATCGATCTTCGCCTCGAGCGTGGCGCGAACGAACTCGGCGCCGCACGGCTGGGTGAGCAGATCGTGGCGACTTCGGCTCTTGCCGCACAACGGGTCTACGCCCGCGTGGCGGCCGTGACCGAGGACTTCAACGAATCATTCGGCGACATGCTCGGTGCGCGTCCGGCGGGTGAATGACGTCGACCGGCCGACAGGTGGCCGACCGAGAAAGACTTGCACTCACGAGGGGGTTGTGATGACAAACGTGAAAGTGACATCCGAAGCGCTCGAAGGCTTCGCGGCGACGAATGCGGCCATGGCGTCCGCCATCGGAACGGCCGGGTCGATCGACGCCGCCGCCAACACGGCTGCGATGGTCCCGGTGTTCGGCCTCATCGGTCAGGAGTTCCTCGCGTCGTTCATCGTCGCTCAGGCCAATCACCTGATGTCGGTCGGACAGCTCGCCGCGGTACACGCCGCGACCGCCGCCTCCACGGTGGCAGGTCTCGCCGAGTACGAGGGCACCGACGCGGCGACCGCCGCGGCGATCCGTTCGGTGCTGTGACCCCGATTCCACCGTGGCCAGGCCCGCTGCCCGGCGTCCCGGACGTGCCCGCACTCGACCACATGACGGTGCAGGAGATGATCGACGCCAGTCCGCTCGGACCGATCCTCGACCGCACGGTTGCGGATGTGCTCGGGGGACTGGGACTTCCGCCCCTCCCCGCGCTGCCGTCGTTGCCGCCGATGCCGGGTCTGCCACCGATACAGCCACCGAACCTGGACATGTTCATCAAGCCGATCACCGACCTGCTCGGTGGGTTCGGCAGCGGTGATCTCAACGGGGCCGGCTTCGACCCGACGATCATCTTCGACAGCCTCACCAAGGTGCTCGAGACGTCGATGACGATGGGGCAGGGCGCACTCAAGCTCGCCGATCAGCTGTGGGCGGGCCAGGGTGCGGTCGGTGCGGCCACCAAGACTGCCGAGGCCGGAACGAACAGCACAGCCCTGGCAGCCCAGGGGTCCGGTATCTCGATCGACACCAAGACCGCCGCCGCCATCGTCGCGAAAGGGCTGGCCGTCGTCCAGGGAATCGTCGCCGCCACGGTCGCCAAGATCTCGGCTCTGGTCCCCGTCATCATGAGTCCGGCGATCGCGGTCGGGCTCAGTACGGCGGCAGTGGTCGCCGGAGCCGGGCTCGAACTGGCCACCGCGGCGGTCGCGGTGACCCGGGGAGAACTCCTCGCTCCCACGACGGCCATGACCGCGAACGGGGCGCCCGTCGCGGTCACGGGCGCGCCCAGCGCAGGTGCCGGGCAGTCCCCGTTCACCCTGGCCGGCTCGGTCCTCGACGTGGTCTCCCCGGCGGTGTCCACTGCCGTCGAACTCCCGTCCTCGTTGATGCAGCCGATCAGCAAGATGCTCGGCGTCGATCCCGATTCGGCGATCGTCGGTCCAGCTGGAATCCCGCTCACCAAGGCCAAGGCCGCCGGAGGCGGCGGCGGAGGGGGCGGCGGCGGTGGTGGCGGCGGAAGTGGTGGAGTCGGCGGCATCATGGCGCCGCTGAGCGCGTCCCGTCCGACGGTGCCGACCGGTTTCGGCGTCGGCGAGCCTGCGATGGGATCGCCGTCGGCGACGCGGGTCGCGACGACGCCGGCGGCGATGCCGATGGGCGGGGCGCCGATGGGCGCAGCCGGAGCCGGAGCGCGTGGAGCAGGTGCGTCCGAGGGTCAGCACAGCGTGCCCGATTATCTGGTCACCGAGGACAACGGGCGCGCGGTGGTCGGTGAAGATCCCGAGGTCGCACCCGCGGTCATCGGCCACGACGAGACGGCCGACACCGATTCCGGTCCGGACATCGAGCTACGGCTGGGCGTGCCCGGTCTGACACGAGACGAGGAAGTATGAGCAACACACAACTTCGCGTAGATCCCGCCGAATTGTTCTCGGCTGCAACTGAGCTCGACAAAATCGCGGATCGGCTCGAGCTGGCTCTCAACGGAGCGGGGCCGAAGCTCGCGGTTCACGCCCAGGGGCGGGATGAGGTGTCGACCGCGACCGCGGCCAGTTTCACCTCGGTGGCCCGGGAGTTCGAGAAGGACACGGCGACCGGCATTCTCGAGCTTCGCAAGATCGCCGCCCTGCTCCGGGCGCAGGCGTCCGGATTCATCGAGGGTGAAGCCGAGGCCGTCGCAGCATTCAAGACCGAGGCGTGAACCCACATACCTGACCGACCGCCGCCACCGCGGCAGTCGACTCGGACATCGCACCAGACTCGTGGACCAGCAGAGGGGAGGGACCATGACCAGCACGACCGGAGCAGGCTTCACCGGCGTCAACTGGGACGCGCGTACGAGCGAACAACTTGCCGCCGACCTCGGGGCCGGGCCGGGTCCCGCGCCACTGGTGGAAGCCGGGTTGGCGTGGGCGTCGCTCGCGACCGAGATTGGCGAGGCCGGGATCGACTACGCTGCGGTACTCGCGCGAATGGGCGTGCACTGGCAGTCCGCACACACCAGTGCGGCGTTCGAGAAACTCACGGAGCTGGCTCCGTGGTTCGCCGACACCGCCGCCGAGGCTGCGGAGAATGCCTTGCGTGCGGAGGCGCAGGCAGCTGCGACCACCGTCGCGCGCCTGAACATGCCCAACCTCGCCGAGGTCGAGGTGGTGGCGAAGCTCCACGAGATCGCCACCAGCGCAACCGCGGTCGCGCCGATCATCGCCGGGGCCGCGGCGGAGGCCGAACGCGCTGTCGCACAGCAACGTATGCGCGCAGCCCGGGTCATGCAGACCTACGAGAACGCGACGGAACCGGTGGGCAAACCCTGGCCGTCTTCGCGCCGGGCTCCCGACCTGGTGTCCGGCGAGGCGCTCGCTTCCGAGCAGGCCGCCGCAGCTCGGGCTGCGGCGCGGGCCGAGGTCACGCCGCCGGTGACGCCTCCGATCGCGCCGATGGCCGGTGTGATGTCCGGCGCGTACGCGCCGCCCGCGGAAAAGCTCCGCTACGCACCGACGGTCGTGGCGAGCGCTGGACCCACGTCTGCGACTCCCGTTGCGGCACCCGCGAGTACGGCGACCACGCCGGGGGCCGGTGTGCCGCCACCGATGGCGCCGGGAACGGCGGCCGCCGGCGATCGTGGCGCCACCATCCGCAGCGTCTCCGTCGACTCCGAGTCGTCCGATCCCGACGATGGCCTCGCACGTGCGTCGGACGGCCTTGACGCCCCGCTCACCTGGGCCGACGTCGAAACCTCCGATCATCCTGCAGCCCACTATGTCTCGGCTCCGGCCTCCGAGTCTTCGAAGGTCGATCCGCGGTACCTGGCGGAGACGTTGTTCCTCGGTGGCCCGGGGGACCGCGCATGATGCCGACGACTCACGACGACCCCGTTGCGCTCGACGCGGCTGTGCTCCTTCGCCTCGGGGATCGCTTCGGCGTGCAGACCTGGCCGGTGGTGCTCGACATGCCCGTCAGTGCTGAGGACGAGTCCGCGCAGCGTGTGGCCGACCGCGAGCGCGATGCGGCCATCGCCGCCCTCGGCCTGGTGGACCATGACGAGCCCGTCCCGTGGCTGGCCACCGTTCTCCGTGTCCTCTCCCAGCCGCAACGTGAGATCGAGATCCGTTCCTTCACCGATACTGGTGTCCGCCGAATGTGCCTGGCACGCAGGGGTTATGAGCATGTTCTGGCCGAACGTGCCGGCGAATGGCTCGACCTGGCCGTAGTCGAGGTCGCCGACCTCGACGCGGTGGCCGACATCGTGCGCTCCCGGTTCGACGACGCCGCCGCATGCGAGTTCACCTCGTTCTCGGTACCCACCGACGAACTCGTCGACAGCCTCGGACGGAGTGGCACGGGTACCGAGGTCACCGACGCTCTGTACACGCTCGGCGTGCCGCTGTCCGATGCCGTCGTCATCTCCTCGGCATTCGCGTCCTGCCGGGTGCGCACCGAGATCGTCGCCTCCTCGAACGAGGACGGACGATTCTCCCAATCTTCTGGGGCCCTAGCCGTTTTCGACACCGCCCGGGGGCGGATCGTGTCGAGTCCCAGTAAGTCTCCGGACGGTCGGGTGTGGACCACCCTCTCACCGGGTTCGGGTCATCGGATCGCGCAGGCCGTGCGCCTGCTGATCGAGACCCTCCCGGACGGGACGTGGTCGACATGATCCGCATCGGGGGATCTCGCGGTCCACACCGCGAGAGACAACTGTCAGGGGTATCTGTGTCACGGATACCAACGGGGGCATCGCCAAACGGTGCCGTTACACAGGAGGACAACTCATGCTGAATCTGCCAGGTGCCAGTGGCCCCGGTGTGAAGGTCGATGTCGCGGAGGGCCAGGCCACCGCGGCCGGTGTCGGCGGGATCGTCGCCGATATGAAGGAAACGATCGATGTCATCGCGAAGCATGCGTCGAACGCGACGCCGACGTGGCAAGGCAAGGCGGGCGTGGCATTCGACGGCACACACACCGACTGGAACAAGGCCGCGAACACGATGAACCAGCTCCTCGATCAGATCAAGGCCCAGCTGACCAACGGCTTCACCGGCTACGAGGACCAGGACGCCGCCGCAGCCGGTGGCCTCAACATCACCGTCTGACCTGCTTCGCCTCTTCGAAAGGGACTTCCATGACCATCAACTACGATTTCGCGGCACTCGGTGACCTCAGTGGCGGACTGCAGCGGGCATTCAGTGAGCTCGACGCTCTCAACACGCAGCTCAAGAACCAGATCGCTGCGCTCGACGGCAACTGGAGCTCGGCTGAGGCGAAGGCGGCCTACCTCGACGCACAGATGAACTTCGACCGCATCTTCACGCAGTCGCGGGAGTCGCTGCAGTCGCTGCAGTCCGGCGTCAGCAACGCGAGCCGCATCATGTCGGACACCGACTCCTCGATCGCCAGCGGGTTCCGCTCGCTCGCCTGACCGACACCCCGACGGGGACTCCGCGGTCACCCCGCGGGGTTCCCGTCGTCTCTGCTCAATCGGGGAGCATCCGTCGACGGCATTCCGACAGGCCGACGTCAACGGACCCGCGTGACGGGTGGGTGCGATAGCGTCGGACTCCGACGGTCGTCGGGGCACCCGTGTCTCGAGGACTCAGCGCCCGACGAGGAGGTAGCAGTGGCATCTGCGAACGCCGCCGGAGAGCACCGGGAGTCCTTCACCCGGAATTCCGGCTTCATCTTCGCCGCAATCGGATCGGCGGTGGGGCTCGGCAACATCTGGCGATTCCCCGGCGTGGCCTACGAGAGTGGAGGTGGGGCATTCCTCATCCCGTATCTGGTCGCCCTTCTCACCGCAGGCATCCCGGTGCTGTTCCTCGACTACGCAGTCGGTCATCGTTCCCGGGGCACCGCGCCGTTGTCCTTTCGGCGGATCAAGAAACCGGCCGAGGTGCTCGGCTGGTTCCAGACCGGCCTGCTGTTCGTCATCGGTGTCTATTACGCGGCGGTCATCGCCTGGGCCCTGAGCTATTTCTTCTTCTCGTTCCATCAGAGCTGGGGCGACGATCCCGCGGCCTTCTTCACCGGCGAGTACCTGAAGGTCGGCGACCCCGGGGTCTCCACGACCATCGTCGGCGGCGTCGCGTTACCGCTGATCGTCGTGTGGCTGGCCGTGCTCGCCGTGCTGATGCTGGGCGTCGCGAACGGCATCGAAAAGGTCAACGTCGTCTTCATCCCGCTGCTCTTCGTCGGCTTCGCCGGGCTGGTGATCCGCGCTCTCACGCTGCCCGGTGCCGTCGACGGCCTCAATGCCCTGTTCACCCCGCAGTGGGCGGCGTTGAAGGACCTCGACGTGTGGATCGCGGCCTACAGCCAGATCTTCTTCTCGCTGTCGATTGCCTTCGGGATCATGATCGCCTACGCGTCGTTCCAGCGGCGTAAGGCGAACATGACCAGCTCCGGTCTCGTGGTCGCATTCGCGAACTCCTCGTTTGAGATCCTCGCCGGCATCGGCGTCTTCTCCGCGCTCGGCTTCCTCGCCTACCAGCAGCAGGTCGCCGTGTCCGACCTGGAAGGTCTCACCGGACCGATCCTGTCCTTCGTGACGTTCCCGGCGGTCATCTCGGAGATGCCCGGCGCCGCGTTCTTCGGTGCACTGTTCTTCGGCTCGCTGGTCATCGCCGGGTTCACGTCGTTGATCTCCTTGATGATCGGCGTGTCGAGTGCGCTGCAGGAGAAGTGGGGCCTGTCCCGGACCAAGGCCGCGGTCGGCGTGTCGGTGGTGTGCGGTCTCATCTCGGTCGGGTTGTTCTCGACCACCTCGGGTCTCATCGCCCTCGACACCGTCGACATGTTCGCCAACAACGTCGGCGTGGTCTCCTCGGCGATCCTGATGACGATCATCCTGATCTGGGTGCTGCGACGCGGAGACATGCTGCGCCACCACCTGAATGCCGTGTCGACGTTCAAGGTCGGCAAGATCTGGCTCGGGCTGGTCGGTGTGGTCGCGCCCATCTTCCTGACGATCATGCTCGTCCAGAAGGTCCGGTCGGTGATCGACGAGGGTTACGAGGGGTATCCCACCTGGTACATCAGCATCTTCGGGTGGGGCACCATCGCCCTGATCGTCGTCGGTGCCGTCGCCCTGACCCTGCCGTCGTGGAAGGGCCGCGACGAACCCGATTTCCTACCGTGGCCGCCACTGCCGGACGGTGTCCGCGGCGCCGCCCCCAATCCCACTGAGGAGGCCCTCCGATGAGTGGAGTCGCCATCGTCATGCTCCTCGTCTCCATCGGAATCGTGTGGGGAGGGCTGGTCGCGAGCATCATCTTCCTGAACCGTCGCCCCGAGGTGGAGGATCTGTTCGAGGATCCCGACCTCGTACGCGACGACGAGGAACGCGCAGCGCAGCCGCACCCGTTCCGCGACACCTGAACCGCAACGGCTGACCTGGGTCCGGCCTGGTGGTCCCATCTGAGCTCGGCCTACGACCAACCTCCGGTCAGCTAGCCTGGATGAGCTGCGATGCGCGTCACCTTCGGTCCTAGGAGGCACGATGAGTAACCCGTTCAAGCGCATCAAGTCGGTCGAGCAGTCGATCACCGACACGGACGAACCGGATACCAAACTCCGCAGAGACCTCACGGCGTGGGATCTCACCGTGTTCGGCGTCGCGGTCGTGGTCGGTGCCGGCATCTTCACCCTCACCGCCCGGACCGCGGGCAATCTCGCCGGGCCGTCGGTCTCGTTGGCCTTCGTGCTGGCCGCGATCGCCTGCGCGCTGGCCGCGCTCTGCTACGCCGAGTTCGCCTCGACCGTGCCCGTCGCCGGTAGTGCCTACACCTTCTCGTTCGCCACCTTCGGCGAGTTCGTCGCATGGGTGATCGGGTGGGATCTGATCCTCGAGTTCGCCTTGGCCGCGTCCGTGGTCGCGAAGGGCTGGTCGCTCTACCTGGGCAACATCCTCGGCTCCGCGGCATCTGTACAGATCACCGACTCGATCGGCTTCGACTGGGGCGCGGTGCTGCTGATCGCCGTGCTGACGGTGTTGCTGGCTCTCGGTACCAAACTGTCGTCGCGGGTGTCACTCGTCATCACCACCATCAAGGTCTTCGTCGTCCTGCTGGTCATCGTGGTCGGCGCGTTCTACATCAAGATGAAGAACTACGACCCCTACGTGCCGCCCGCCGCGCCGCCCGCCGAGGGCGACACCGGCCTCCACCAGACGCTCTTCTCGGCGATCACCGGTGCCGAGGGCAGCACCTTCGGCTGGTACGGCCTGCTGGCGGCGGCATCGCTGGTCTTCTTCGCCTTCATCGGTTTCGACGTCGTGGCCACGACCGCCGAGGAGACGAAGAACCCGCAGAAGGCGATGCCGCGCGGCATCCTGGGATCACTGGCCATCGTGACGGTCCTCTACGTCGCGGTCAGCCTGGTGGTGTCCGGGATGGTGCCCTACCCCGAACTGGCCGACCAGACCGATCCGGTGACCGGAGAGGTGACCGGGTCGACCCTCACCACGGCATTCGAGGCGAACGGTGTCACCTGGGCGGGCTGGGTCATCGACCTCGGCGCGCTCGCCGGCCTGACCACGGTCGTGATGGTGCTGCTGCTCGGTCAGACCCGCGTGGGATTCGCGATGGCGCGCGACGGACTGTTGCCCCGATCGCTGGCGCACACCGGCAGGCGCGGTACACCGGTGCGCTTCACCGTCGTCGTCGGCATCGTCTCGGGTGTGCTGGCGGCGTTCTTCCCCATGGGGACCCTGGAGGAGATGGTCAACATCGGCACCCTCTTCGCGTTCGTGCTGGTGAGCATCGGGGTGCTCGTCCTCCGCCGGACCCGGCCCGATCTCGAACGCGGCTTCCGGGTGCCCTTCGTTCCGCTCATCCCGATCCTCTCCATCCTCGCCTGCCTGTGGTTGATGCTGAACCTGTCCGTGGAGACATGGATCCGGTTCGTGGTGTGGATGGTGGTCGGCGTCGTCGTGTACTTCTCGTACGGATACCGGCATTCGGTCTTCGCCCGGCGCGAGCGGGGTGAGCAGATCGGAACGGCGGCGTAGCAGCCGGAGACGCCGGGCCCGACACCTGACAATGGGCTCGGCGGGCGTGGTCGGATAGCCTGGATCGAACGCATATCGCGCTGCAGACACGCGGCGTCCGACGCGAACGACAAGGGGATCAGATGACGACTGCTCAGGACGAGCTGAAGGCCGACAGCCGCAACGGGATCGACTACAAGGTGGCCGATCTGTCCCTGGCGGACTTCGGCCGCAAGGAGATCGAGCTCGCCGAGCACGAGATGCCCGGACTGATGGAACTGCGTCGTGAGAACGCAGACGTCCTGCCGCTCAAGGGTGCTCGAATCTCCGGATCGCTGCACATGACCGTTCAGACCGCCGTGCTGATCGAGACGCTTGTTGCGCTCGGCGCCGAGGTCCGCTGGGCGTCGTGCAACATCTTCTCGACCCAGGATCACGCGGCTGCGGCCGTCGTCGTGGGTCCCCACGGCACCCCGGACGAGCCCAAGGGCGTCCCGGTGTTCGCCTGGAAGGGCGAGACGCTCGAGGAGTACTGGTGGGCCGCCGAGCAGATGCTGACCTGGCCCGAGGCGGACAAGCCGGCCAACATGATCCTCGACGACGGTGGTGACGCCACCATGCTGGTGTTGCGCGGTGCCGAGTTCGAGAAGGCCGGTGTCGTGCCGCCCGCCGAGGATGATCACCCGGCCGAGTACAAGGTCTTCCTCGAACTGCTGCGCAAGCGTTTCGAGACCGACAAGAACAAGTGGACCACCATCTCCGAGTCGGTCCAGGGCGTGACCGAGGAGACCACCACCGGCGTGCTGCGGCTCTACCAGTTCGCGGCCGCCGGCGAGCTGACGTTCCCCGCGATCAACGTCAACGACTCGGTCACCAAGTCCAAGTTCGACAACAAGTACGGCACCCGCCATTCGCTGATCGACGGCATCAACCGCGGTACCGATGTCCTCATCGGCGGCAAGAAGGTGCTGATCTGTGGTTACGGCGACGTGGGCAAGGGTTGCGCGGAGTCGCTGGCCGGGCAGGGCGCCCGTGTCCAGGTCACCGAGATCGACCCGATCAACGCGCTGCAGGCCCTGATGGACGGCTACGACGTGGTCACCGTCGAGGACGCGATCGGTGACGCCGACATCGTGATCACCTCCACCGGCAATCTGGGCATCATCACCATCGACCACATGCGTCAGATGAAGCACCAGGCGATCCTGGGCAACATCGGTCACTTCGACAACGAGATCGACATGGCCGGCCTGGAGCGTTCGGGCGCCAAGCGCATCAACGTCAAGCCGCAGGTCGACCAGTGGATCTTCGACAGCGGCAAGTCGATCATCGTGCTGAGCGAGGGTCGTCTGCTCAACCTCGGCAACGCGACGGGCCATCCGTCGTTCGTGATGAGCAACAGCTTCTCCAACCAGGTCATCGCGCAGATCGAACTGTGGACCAAGAACGACGAGTACGACAACGAGGTCTACCGTCTGCCCAAGCATCTCGACGAGAAGGTCGCGCGCATCCACGTGGAGGCGCTCGGCGGCAAGCTGACGAAGCTCACCAAGGAGCAGGCCGAGTACATCGGCGTCGACGTCGAGGGTCCGTACAAGCCGGAGCACTACCGCTACTGATCGGACCCGCGTCGCAAACCCACCACTGATGGAGATATCCACCACCCGATCGGGTGGTGGATATCTCCAAAAGTGGTGGGTTTGCGGCTTTTTCGCTGTTCAGGCGCCGATGTCGGGTTCGGCGTCGGGGCAGTAGATCCACGAGCCCCGTTCCTTCAGGAACCGCTCCTTGGACTTCTCGGATTCGGTGCGCTGGTTGCCCTTCTCGAGGTGGGACACGACCTCGGACTGTGCGACGTCGCCGTCGAACACGGTCCCGAGGAAGCCGTCGACCACGATGTTGCCGTCGTCGTCGGGCGGCGGGCCGGTGATCCGGTCGCGCGATTGCGTGCAGACCGCGGCCTTCATGCGCACGACGTCACGCGCGTTGCGAGCCGACACGTAGTTCTGAAGGGCCGCTCGGATCTGGGAAAGCGCTGCGTCATCAGCGGATTCGGATTCCGATTCGTCCGCGGTGCTCGCGGAACCATCCGGCGAACCGCTCGACGAGGTGCTCGAACCCGTTGCCACGGAGGACTCGTCCGGTCCGGACGACGTCACCATGAGGGTGACCACGAGGGCGACGAGGGCCACCACGGCGACGCCGCCGGTGATCCAGGCGACGATCACGCCGGCGTTGCGCCGGGGCGGCGGGGGACCGTGGGGGCCGCCCGGAGGGCCTCCGTGACCGCCGCGCTGAGCGTATGGCCCGGGACCGTGGGCGCCGTACGGAGGCGGGGGGCCGTATGGTCCGTAGGGTGGTCGCGGCGGTGACGCGGGGGGTGTCTGCCCGGGCGGGAACTGTCCTGGACGGGGTCCGCCGGGCTGCCGCCCGCCGGGGCCCGGCCACTGGGGGCCTTCTCCGGGCCGACCGGGACCGAATGGTGGCGGCGCACCGCCGGGTGGTGGCGGTTGATAGGTCATGCGACCCTCTCCCCAGTCATTGATTCAGGCTATCGAAGTGCCGTCGTGGCGGCAGAGGCCCGTCATCGCCGGTGGCGTTCGTCCGAATGACACCTGTCTCGGGTGTCGCGCGGGCCCTGGGTCAGGGAATCAGGAGATCGGCCAGCGCGGCGATGTCCTGCCCGTCGTACCGGTACCACGGGGATGTCCAGTTGTCCTCGGCGAGCCGGCGGTACACCGCGTCGACGCGGCGCTGCAGGTCGCTGTCGCGTTCGTAGGCGTCGCGTACCCGGCTCGCATCGCCGGCGGCCCGGGTCCGGGCCCGCTGCATCGCCACCTCGGCGGGCACCCCCAGCAACACGTGTCGATCGGGTACGGGCATCCCGAACCGGCCGTATTCGAGGTCGGCGACCCATCGCACGACCTCTCCGTCGACGTCCTGTTCCAGGCGTCCGGCGTTGTAGGCCGCGTTCGACGCGACGTAACGGTCGAGGATGACGATGTCGTTGGCCTTGGTGGCCGCTGCGATGTCCTCCGCGGCATCGGCCCGGTCGAGGGCGAAGAGCAGGGCCATGGCGTACACGCTGTCCCGCAGGTCGCCGTGCGAACCGTGCAGCGCCTCGGAGGCGATGTCGGCGGTCGCGGACTTCCCGTAGCGCGGGAAGGTGAACGTCGCGATCCGCAGACCCGACGCCGTCCAGCGCTCGACCAGACCGGTGACCAACGTGTTCTTACCGGCGCCGTCGAGCCCCTCCACCGCAATCAACTGACCCACGCGGAGGAGTGTATGTGGTGGGACGAATCCGGCCAGTACGTCCGGTACGGCGCGTCATTCACCACGCTTTCATCACGATGGTGTCACCATTGAACACATGAAGCCTCGCATCCTCGTCGTCGACGACGACGCCGCTCTCGCCGAGATGCTGACGATCGTGTTGCGCGGCGAGGGTTTCGAACCCTTCGTGGTCGGTGACGGGACTCAGGCACTCACCGCGGTGCGGGAGATCCGGCCCGACCTCGTGCTCCTCGACCTCATGCTCCCGGGCATGAACGGTATCGACGTATGTCGCGTGCTGCGTGCCGACTCCGGTGTCCCGATCGTCATGCTGACCGCGAAGTCCGACACCGTCGACGTCGTGCTAGGTCTCGAGTCCGGCGCCGACGACTACATGGTCAAGCCGTTCAAGCCCAAGGAACTCGTCGCCCGTGTGCGCGCACGCCTGCGCCGGACGGACGAGGAGCCGGCCGAACTGCTCTCGATCGGTCCGGTGGAGATCGACGTCCCTGCACACAAGGTGACCCGGGACGGCGTGCCGATCTCGCTCACCCCGCTCGAGTTCGATCTGCTGGTCGCGCTCGCGCGGAAGCCGCGTCAGGTCTTCACCCGCGACGTCCTCCTCGAACAGGTGTGGGGCTACCGTCACCCGGCGGACACTAGACTCGTCAACGTGCATGTTCAGCGTCTGCGTGCGAAGGTCGAAACCGACCCGGAGAATCCCGAGGTCGTGCTGACTGTGAGGGGGGGCGGCTACAAGGCCGGCCCGCCGTGATCGGTCGTTCCCGACGACGGGTCAACAGCACCTTCGGACGCTTCACCCGCGCTGCCGGCGCTGTCGGACGTGCCTTCGGGCACATCTGGCGGCGCTCGCTGCAGCTGCGGGTCGTGGCGTCGACGCTGTCGCTGTCGGTCGTCGTGCTGCTCATCCTGGGTTTCGTGCTGGTCTCCCAGATCACCGACCGACTCCTCGACGTGAAGCTGGCGGCGGCGACCGAGGAGATCGACCGCGCCCGCATCTCGGTGGAACGCGATTTGTCCAGCGGCGCCGGCAACATGTCGGTGCAGAACCGGCTGCAGCAGACGCGGTCGCTGCTGACCGATCGTGACGCCGACACCGGACAGACCTCTGGAACCGTCGGCGCATTCGACACCGTCCTGCTCGTCCCCGGATCGTCGGGGGGCAGTGCGTCCAGCGGCGTCGGCCCGACCGCCGAGGTGCCGTCGAACCTCCGGGACATGGTCCGCGGCGGCCAGGTGGCCTATCAGTACACCCAGGTACCCAACGGTTCCGGCGGGCACGCGCCGGCGCTGATCGTGGGCACGCCGACCAACGCGTCGGTTCCCGGTCTCGAGCTGTATCTGGTCTTCCCCCTGACCGCGGAGCAGAACACCGTCGACCTCGTCCGCGGCACCCTGCTGACCGGCAGCATCGTGCTGCTCGGGTTGCTCGCGGCCATCGCCTGGCTCGTCTCGCGGCAGGTCGTCATCCCGGTGCGGTCGGCGTCCCGGATCGCGGTCCGCTTCGCCGACGGCCGCCTCAAGGAGCGCATGCCCGTGCGCGGTGAGGACGACATGGCCCGGCTCGCGATGTCGTTCAACGACATGGCGGAGAGCCTGTCCAAGCAGATCACCCACCTCGAGGAGTTCGGCGGGCTGCAGCGTCAGTTCACCTCCGACGTCAGTCACGAACTGCGGACGCCGCTGACCACGGTCCGCATGGCCTCGGACGTGCTCTACGAAGGCCGCGATGAGCTCGACCCCGTCCGGAAACGTTCGGTCGAGTTGCTGGACAAGGAGCTCGACCGCTTCGAGACGCTGCTCAACGAATTGCTGGAGATCTCCCGCCACGACGCCGGTATGGCCGAGCTGGCGGCCGAGCGGATGGACATGGCCATCCCGATCGACGGAGCTCTCGCCACGGTGCGGCATCTCGCCGAGGAGACCGGGACCGAACTCGTCCTCGATCTGCCCGCAGAACCGGTGCTCGCCGAGATCGATCCGCGCCGCGTCGAACGCATTCTGCGGAACCTGCTGGCAAACGCGATCGACCACGGCGAACGGAAGCCGGTGACGCTCACGATGCGGTCCGATGGCGACGCGGTCGCCATCACGGTCCGCGACCAGGGCATCGGGCTTCGGCCGGGGGAGGAGAAGCTGGTGTTCAACCGGTTCTGGCGCTCGGATCCGTCGCGGTTCCGCCGCTCGGGCGGCACCGGTCTCGGACTGGCCATCAGCATCGAGGACGCACGTCTTCACCAGGGCCGGCTCGAGGCGTGGGGCGAACCCGGCAAGGGTGCGTGCTTCCGGTTGACCCTGCCTCTGGTGCGCGGTCACAAGGTGCTCGGCTCGCCGTTGCCGCTGAAATCCGTCGGCTCGGCTCCTCGGACCGCCGCCAAGACGAGTGGCCGTACACCAGGCGTGGAGGCTGGTATCGAATGAGCGTCGCAGGTCGTCCGGAACACCCGCGTCGGAGTGTTCTGGGGTTCGTGATCGCCGTCGCGATGGCCACCGTCGCGATGGTGGTGGTGTCGGCGTGCGGGTCGATCCCGAGTGACTCGTCTCCGCAGCCCATCAAGTCCTTCCAGCGCGAGGGCGCCACCAACGCGGCCCCGGTGCCGCAGTCCGACATGGACCCGGAGGCCCTCGTCCGCGCATTTCTCAAGTCGACGGTCGACCCGGACTCCGGACACGACACCGCGCGTGCCTTCCTGACCCCGGTCGCCTCGCAGCAGTGGGACGACCGCGGGGACGCGCTGATCCTGGACGAGATCAGCATCTTCGTCGACCAGCGCAACGAGGACTCCGTCCGCATGCGGCTGACCGGCGACAACGTCGGCACCCTCAAATCGGACGGACAGCTGCTGCCCGCCTCGGGCCGGGTCGAGACCAGCATCAGCCTGACCCGGCAGGGCGACCAGTGGCGGATCGACGGGCCCCTGCCGAACGGGACGATGATCGACCGCGACCAGTTCGACAACACCTACCGTGCGGTCTCGCTCTACTTCTCCGACCGCACCGGCCGGCGACTGGTCCCGGACCCGCGGTGGTTCTACGCCGGGCAGGCCACCGACCCGACGGTGCTGGTCAACCGGCTCATCGCCGGTCCGGCGGCCGACCTGTCCGCCGCTGTCGACAGCGGATTCCCGAGCGGGGCGACGCTGCGCGGGCCGGTCGTGGGACTGGCCGGCGGCGGGGTACGCGTCGACCTCAACGGCATCGGCAACGCGTCGAGCCGGGATCGCGCGGTTCTGGCGGCCCAGATCGTCTGGACCCTCGACGGGGCCGACATCTCGGGGCCGTACGTGATCGACGCCGACGGTGCGCCACTGGTGGGCGAACGGGCCTCGGGGTGGCAGCCCGCCGACGTCCGGTCCTTCGATCCGAACGCGGTGCCGTCGACCGACGTCGGTCTGAACATCGTCACCGGCGGGGCGTTGCGCGCGGTGACCGACACGGGCACCGTGCCCGTGCGCGGACCGCTGGGATCGTCACGTGATGTGCGGGCGGCGACGATCTCCGACAACGGCGCGCGGGTTGCCGCGGTCCGGACCGCGAGCGACCGCCGGCTCGAATGCGTGATCGGCGACTACGGCGGCGACGTCGGTCCGATCGTCAGCGGCGTGTCCATCACCCGGCCGTCCTTCGGGGCGGACGAGAACTCCGTGTGGGTGGTCGTGGACGGCAAGCCCGTCCAGTGGCAGCGGGACGACGACGGGACCCAGACCGTCCCGGTCGAGGCGTCGTCGATCCCGACCGTGGCGCGCGGGGCCATCACCGAGATGCAGGTCGCACCGGACGGCGTCCGTGCGGCGCTCGTCGTCGGCGGGCAGATCGTGTTCGCGGTGCTGTCGACGAACGCCGAGGGGCAGGTGTCGCTGACAAGTCCGCGCATCGCGGCCTACAACGTCGGCAATCGTGCGGTGTCGCTGGACTGGGCGTCGCCGACGACGCTGGTCATCGCGCGGGAGGCACCCGAGTCCCCGGTCGTGCAGCTGTCGATCAACGGCACCCCGGCGGTCGGCCTGCTCAGCGGCAACGTGTCGCCACCGGTGCGGGCCGTGGTGGCGAACTCCTCGACCATCTACGTCGGGGATCAGCGTGGCGTGCTCCGCCTCGGCAGCAACAACGGGCAGCCCGACCAGTACTGGACCGAGGTCGAACCGGCCATGATCGCTGGCGCCATCCCGGTTCTGCCCTGATCTCTCG
>NZ_BANS01000003.1 GCF_000332995.1 Gordonia amicalis NBRC 100051 = JCM 11271 | reverse complement strand
GAACTTCCCGGGCGAGTTCGACGGCATCGAGATGCACGCCCATCACTACATCGACCCGCGGACGCCACATGACTTCTCGGGGAAACGCATTCTCGTGGTGGGCCTGGGTAACAGCGCCGCCGACATCGCGGTCGAACTGTCGTCGAAGGCGCTGGACAACAAGCTGACGCTGTCCACCCGGTCCGGGGCCTGGATCGTGCCGAAGTACTTCGGCGGCAAACCCGCCGACAAGTACTACAAGACCTCCCCCCACATCCCGATGTCGTGGCAGCGGAAGTTCGTCCAGATGATGCAACCGGTCACCGCCGGACGTCCCGAGGACTACGGTCTGCCGACGCCGAATCACAAGTTCTTCGAGGCACACCCGACGCAATCGGTGGAGCTGCCGCTGCGTCTCGGCTCCGGTGATGTCATCGCGAAGCCGAATGTCAGTCGCCTCGACGGGTCGACGGTCCACTTCGACGACGGCACCTCCGACGACTTCGACATCATCATCTACGCAACGGGTTACAACATCACCTTCCCGTTCTTCGACCCCGACTTCATCAGCGCGCCGGACAACCGGATCGACCTGTACAAGCGGATGTTCTACCCGGGTATCGACGACCTCGTCTTCGCCGGATTCGCCCAGGCGGTCCCGACGCTGTTCCCGTTCGTCGAATGCCAGGCGCGCCTCATCGGCGCGTACGCGACCGGGCACTATCGCCCACCATCGGTGGCGGAGATGCGGGAGACGATAGCCGCGGACACGCAGTTCTTCACCGGCCACATGGTGCAGAGCGCCCGCCACACCCAGCAGATCGACCATTACCTCTACGAACACAACATGCGTACCAAGGAGATCCCCACCGGCCGACGCCGCGCGCAGGAACAGGGGCCGATGACCTGGGCGGGAGTGGCGGACAACGCTCCTGTCGCAAGCGTCTCGGGAACGGAGGCCACCGCATGACCACACCGCCCGGAGCGCAGACCGTCCGTTTCCCGTCGGCGGGCACCGAATGCGACGCCTGGTTCTTCGCCGGTTCGTCGGGCTCGCCTTTCGAGATCGACGGCAGACGCCCCGTCGTCGTGATGGCGCATGGTTTCGCGGGCACCAAGGATTCGGGTCTCGCACCGTTCGCGCAGCGATTCTCGGAGGCCGGACTCGCCGTCTTCGCCTTCGACTACCGCGGTTTCGGTCTCTCGGATGGGCAACCGCGGCAGCAGATCTCGCTGGAGCGTCAGGCCGACGACTACCGGGCCGCGATCGTGGCCGCCAAGAAGCAAGCCGGTGTGGACCCGAATAAGGTGATCCTCTGGGGTGTTTCGCAATCGGGCGGTCATGCGCTGACGGTCGCGAGCGGTCGTCTCGACATCGCCGCGGTGATCTCGGTGATTCCGCTCGTCAACGGTCTGGCCGCCGGTCGCGTGGCCTATGACCAGGTCGGAGGTGCGGCCATCGCGCGCTCCACCGCGTCGGCCGTGGCGAGTGCTGTGTCGTCGAAGCTGGGGCGCGGCCCGAAGATGATGCGCGTGGTCGGCGAACCGGGTGACCGCGATGCGGCACTGACCGCCCCCGGATTCCTGGAGAGCTACCTGGCCATTGCCGGACCGTCGTGGCGCAACGAGGTCGACGCGTCGGTCGGTCTGGAGATCGGCGGGTTCCGGGCCGACAAGCATGTCGGCGACCTCACTGCTCCGGTGCTCGTCCAGATCGCCGACTACGACTCGGCCGCGCCGCCGCAGGCTGCGGCCAAGACGGCTTTCAAGGCGCGCGCCGAGGTCCGGCACTATCCGTGTGATCACTTCGACGTCTTCGAGGGCAACGACTGGTTCGAACCGTGTGTCGGACATGCGGTCTCGTTCCTCACCCGCCACCTCGCGGACAAGACCGTGAGTGCCCGGTGAAGCGCGCGATCGTCATCGGCGGGGCGTCGGGTATCGGGCTGGCGACGGTCGACGCGCTGACGGCCGACGGAGTGGAGGTCGTCGTCGCCGATGTCGACGCCGAGCGTGCCGAGAGAGTCGCCGCCGAGCGGGGTGAGCTGGTCCGTGCGTTGCGTCTCGACGTCACCGACGAAGACTCGGTGGTCGCCGCTTTCGACGCGGTCGGGGAGTTCGACACGGTGGTGAACTGTGCGGGCCTGTCCGATCCGGGTGCCCTGACCGAACTCGAGTTGAGCGCCTGGCGTCACACCGTCGACGTCTGCCTCACCGGCACGTTCCTGGTGATCAAACACGCCGGCCGTCGGATCGCCGACGGCGGCTCGATCACCTGCATCGCCTCACTGAACGGACGGCAGCCCGGCGCCGGGATGGGTTCGTACTGCGCGTCGAAGGCGGGTGTCCTGATGCTCGTCGAGGTCGCTGCCCTGGAACTGGCGGACCGGGGGATACGGGTCAATGCCGTGTCGCCGGGTCTGGTGTCGACGCCGCTGACCGAGGGAATCGGATTCGTCCCCGGACTCACCGAGGAGTACATCGAGAACACCCCGCTCGGACGCAGCGGCGAACCAGCCGAGATCGCCGACACCGTCGTCTTTCTCGCCTCCGACAAGGCGCGGTGGATCACCGGGGCCGCCTTCGACGTGAATGGTGGCGCCCACCTCAAGAGATATCCCGACGTCCTCGGCAAGGCGCGGGCGATGCTGGAACAGTACGAGTCCCAATAGCCGGAGGCCGCAACTGTTTTCGGTAATCGATCTTCGCGCGGCACCGCTTCCCTGTCGCTGATCGGACTCGATCAGCGGCAGGGAACTGGTCGCTCGGGAGGGAAATCCTTACGCGGGAAGGCGCTAGCCGGCCAGCGGTGCGCCGACGACGCCGGAGTCGCGTCGTAGCACGCGCAGCGAGCCTTCGGCCCGGACCTCGGTGAACTGGCCGGTTTCCAGGGCCTGGCAGTAGATCTCGTAGGGAGGGCGTCCGCCGTCGGCGGGATCGGGGAAGACGTCGTGGATCAGGAGGGTCCCGCCGATACGCACCCACGGGGCCCAGCCGTCGAGGTCGTTCTGGGCGGCTTCCATGCTGTGGCCGCCGTCGATGAACACGAAGTCGGCGGGCTTGCCCCAGATCCGGGCGGCGACGGTCGACGGTGCGAGGAGTCCGACGACGGTCTTCTCGAGCCCGGCGTCGAACATGGTGCGGCGGAAGCGCGCCGAGGTGTCGAGCGTTCCGGTGTGCGGGTCCACGAGGGATTCGTCGTGGTACTCCCAACCTGGTTGGTGTTCTTCGGAACCGCGGTGATGGTCGACGGTGACGATGACTGCGTCATTCGCCTCGGCGGCGGAACCGAGGAAGACCGTGGACTTTCCGCAATAGGTGCCGATCTCGATGCCGACCTTCGTCGAATCCGGTTGTGACAGATACTCTCCGGCGATCTCGAACAGCGTCTGTGCCTCGTCGAGCGGCATGAAGCCCGGCGCCTCGTCGGCGACTCGGCGACGTTCGGGGGACGGTGCGTTCGGCGACGGCGCCGTGGACTGTGACATGGCACAGATCCTATCGGGTGTGTGAGGGGCGCCGCGTAGGGTGAGCGATATGAAAGCTCAGGTACTCAGCGCAGAGACAGGCCCCTCCGGACTCGAGTTGACCGACGTCCCCGACCCCACTCCCGCCGACGGCCAGGTCGTCGTCGACGTCAAGTCGTGCGGTGTGTGTTTCCCGGACCTCCTGATGAGCCAGGGCAAGTACCAGCTCCGCGTGCCCACCCCGTTCACCCCGGGTACCGAGGTTGCTGGAGTGGTGCGGTCGGCGCCTGAGGGATCGTCGGTGAAGGTGGGGGACAAGGTCCTCGTTGCGTCGATCGTCGGCGGTTTCGCCGAGCAGGTCGCGGCCGCGCCGGAACAGCTGCTGCCCCTGCCCGAGGGACTCAGCTTCGAGCAGGGTTCCGCGATGGGCATCAACTACCAGACCGCGCTGTTCGCGCTGAAGACCCGCGCGCACACCCAGCCCGGTGAGGTCGTCGGCGTGCTGGGTGCCGCCGGTGGCGTCGGGACCGCGTCGATCATGGTCGCCAAGGCCATGGGTGCGAAGGTCGTCGCCATCGTGCACCGCAAGGGTGCCGAGGAACTGCTGCGCAGTGCGGGCGCCGACGAGATCGTGCAGCTCGAAGAGGGCTGGGGCGACAAGCTCAAGGAGGTCGCACCCAAGGGAGTCGACGTCATGATCGATCCGTCCGGCGGTGAGGTCTTCGACGAGGCGCTGCGCCAGGTCGCTCCCGACGGTCGCTACGTCGTGGTCGGTTTCGCCGCGGGCGGGATCCCGACGGTCAAGCTCAACCGCGTGCTCTTCCGCAACATCGCCGTCGTCGGCGCGGCCTGGGGTGAGTACGTGCGCACCCATCCCGAGCTGAACCTCCCGGCGAAGCTGCACGAGGAGCTCAGCCAGATGATCGCCGATGGGATGACCCCGCAGGTCAACGTCACCTACACGCTCGATCAGCTGCCCGAGGCGTTGACCGATCTCGCCGAAGGGCGGATCCTGGGTAAGGCGGTCGTCAAGATCGGCGACTGAGACCGGTCCGGCCGGCGACGACCGCAGGAGATGCCACCTGCGAAGGGAACCGCCATGTGCCGCAACATCACCGAACTCCGCGGACTGGAACCGCCCGCCACGGCCGACGAGGTCGAGGCGGCGGCGCGACAGTATGTACGGAAGGTGAGCGGCGTCCGGCACCCGTCGCCGGCCAACGTCGAGGCCTTCGAGGCCGCGGTCGCCGCCGTCACCGCGGCGACCCGCACCCTGCTCGACGCCCTGCCCGAGCGTCGCCAGCCGCCCAAGACGGTCCCGCCGCTTCGACGCCCCGAGGTCCAGGCGCGGATCGCCGCGCGGGGCTGAGGTCGGGTCAGCAATAGGTATCGCTGGTCGATACTTATTGCTGACTGTGTGGGCTCCGAGTCGGAAGCGGTTCCTTACGGCCGCGATCGGCATTGTGGAGTACCCGAGTGCACCCCTGTCTTGGCAGGGTTAGGATCGCGAAGACATTTGTGCTGATCGTGGCCACCACGTGGCCATGCGATTGGGTGGGGGACGAGTGACACCGAAGCCTGCAGAGGTGAACCCGAGCAGTCTCGCGGACGCAGCGAGGCACTTGCATTCGTACGGGACGTCTATTCGGGGGATCGAGTCGCCGACGTTCGGAGCTATCCGTAACTCGCTGGCGGGTTTCGAGACCGCATCAGCCACGGATAGCCTCGACGGGTCGGTGAAGCAGGCTCTGACAACAATTGCGGGTCGACACGAGCAGTTCGGTGATGCTCTGAAATCTGCCTCGAGCGCGGTGGTCAATGCCGACTACGTCGCCGCTCGGCTACTGGAGTCACTCGGCAATCTCAACCAGCGTCCTGAGTGATGGCGGCAAAGACTCGAAGTATTGTCCGCGACGCGCACCCCGAGGTTCTCGCTCATGCCGCATCCGCATTGGTTCCGGTGTCGGCCGCGATCGAGAGGAAAGCCGGGGAACTCCACGCGAAGGTAACAGGCCTCGATTGGAAGGGGGCCGCGCGTGACGGAGCGGTGACCCGCGCGGACTGGGAGAAAACGCAGATGACCCGGGTTGCGGACGCAGTCGAGGAACTCGGCGAAGCGTTCACGTCTGGCAGCAGTCGGATGACCCCGATGGTCGCGAACCTCAACACCTCAGCGTCCAATCTCGAGAACGACCTGTTCTCAGTCGAAGATGATTGGACCGTTCGTGATCTGCGCGACTACGCCTCCGAAGAGAAGCGCAACGAGGGCGACTCCACCGCGCTGTCCGAGATAGCCGAAGCTCGCCGCATCCGGGGTGAGGAAGCAACCAACGAGACCATCCGGCTGCAGAGGCTTGCGCAGGAGCTGCACACGGTTGACGTGGACACGAAGCGCGCGATCAGCGAAGCAGAAGAACTCATCAGGACGCTCACACCCGTCACAGCGGGACTCAGCATCCGCCAGTCCGAGATAGACCTGCAGGCACTCAAGGATGGCAAGCTGTCGCCGGCGGGCCGAGAACGTCTGAGGCGAGCGACATCCCTGAGTCCCGGCCAGCTTGAAGCGCTCCGCGAAGGGCAAGTCACGGAGATCTCCCAGGGGCAGTACAACTATTTGAGCAATATCATGACCGAGCTCGAGACGGCGAACATGGACGACCTCCTCAAAGTTCACAACGCCGCGCCCGGTCTGCTCGGAGACGCGTTCCGCATCATGTCGAGTCCCAATGTGCACACGAAAGCGGGCTCGACTGGCGGCCTGGACCGTTTGCCTGGCTCAGTTGTGTCGTTGCTACGCGAGAATCCGATAAAGCACACGACAGCAGGCACGTCGACCGGATTCCCCTACTCCTTCGCGGGGGTGCCGCGCCTCGACGACTTCAAGGCACTCAACACGATCTTGAGTGACCGGACCGACCGTGGTCTGCAGTTGGGCACCGACGTCGACCGCGGGATGCTCAAGCAGTCCTCTGAGATCGTCGGAGCTCTACCGGACGGCGATGACAAGCTCTTTGGTCTGTACGACGAGAATCAGCGCGTCGAGGACGTTCGAAAGCTCGCGAGCTCGATGCTCACCAACTCGAGTCACGACCGGCAAGCCGTCACAGATTTCCTGACCGGGGAGCGGATGAGCGTGACAGTTGCTGAAGGGCATAAGTACGACGCCGACGCGCACGTGCTGAACATTCTTTCTGAACGGTGGTCTGTCGACGGTGCCAAACTCGGTGCGGAAGGTGACTTGTCGGGCGGCAGAGATCTTTTCGATTGGATCGGGGCGGCGGCACCATCCGAGGGGTACGAAGGGCAGCTCGGTGGTAGGGCCGCCGATGCATTGGCGCGCATTCTGATCGATCACGAGAACGGACTCGATTCGCTGGTCGTCGAACGAGACTCAACAGGAAACAACAAGTACGAAACCTTCGGTGACCGGAATGCCCTGCTGTCGCAGGTACTTGCCAAGAACCTCGCGCCGTATTTCGGTAACTTCGCCGGTGCTCCGGATGGGGTCTTGGTCAACCACACAGCCGGTCCGCTCGAAGACACGGTGGAGTTCTCGAAACTCATCGGGGTGCTCTCCACGGATCCCGGTGCGGGTCGAGTTGCGTTGAGCGCAGCCGTGCACTGGGAGAACTTCCTCGCGCACGAGTACGGCAGCGACCCGGACAACTCGGAGCTCGCCACTGCCGCTGCCAAAATACACAGATCAATGGACGACGGGTTGACCAACGCGCTCTCAACCCTCGCCGACAACGACCAGTGGGAGAGATTGCGGGAGTACAACGAGAAGTCCTTCCTGATCGACTCGGCCGGAGGGCTTTTGGCTTCCGGCGGGTTGAAAGTGCCTGGGCTTTCCGAGGTCGCCGGCATGGCCGTGCCACTCGTGAAGATGGATGAGGTTTCATTGCCAACTGCCGATCCGCAGGACAACGAAGCTGCATGGAAGACAGAGCTTGAGAATCTAGGGACCAGCCTCGACAAAATGACCGCCGGCCAAGACCGCGTGGTACAGGTGACGTCCGGCTACCTCGAGGATCGACCAGACCTCTGGGGCAAGGCGTGGATAGCTCGCGACGGTAATCCGATAACATTTGTGAAGCCAGACGGGTCTCTCGACCTGGAAAAGGTTGAAGCCAACGGTCGAGAATTCACGAGGTTCTCGAAGGAAATTGGCGCGGAAAGTACTCGTTTCGAATACAACGACCACTTCGGTGAATCACTCGAAGATCCGACCATCAACGATTCCGACCAGTCCATGGAGGTAGTGGACCGTGCGCCGCGCTGACGTTATCGCAGTAGCATTGCTGTGCCTTGGACTCGTGACTGCCTGCAGCGACATCGATGCATCCTCATCCTCGGGCTCTTCGGGCAATACCGCGTCCGGTTCGGTCCGATCTATGTCCCCCTCGGAAGCCCGGGCAGCAGACCGTTTGCAGTGGAGAATGCGCTGGCGTGAGGACGGTGCTGTCGACCTGTCATCCCCGACGGGGACGTTCATTCGTGGGGTAATCGAAGGAGAAACCCTACTACTCTTCGACTGGGATGTTGACGGTGAGTTTCCAGGCATCAAAGACGCGATTCCTGGGCGCAAGGATTGGATGCCGCCTCTGGGCAGCAACGACTACCAGACAGTGGATGAGATCTATAAAATTGCCGACGTTCGTGACCTCGGGGACAACTCTGCTGTCGCGCTTGTGTGCACATCCGGGCAGGTAAGCACCGATGAAGCGGGTTTTCCGCCCTACTTTGATTCGGAGAATGTCCCCGATGCCCGCGACAGGTTCGTGGCCGTCTACCGTTTGACGTTTCATCGCGAGGGCGAGTCGCCGCCTGAAAGCCGGTCCGGTCCCAGACTGTTTCCCGGGTATGACGTATTCGGAGATTGGTGGGTCTCGGAGTACACGGATTCGTGGGCGCCACCCTCGGGTCCGGACGAGTGGGGGCGGGAACCGATGCCAGACCCGACCATTTGCGGTGACATGGGCGACCTGACCGCTCCCGGCCCGTCGTATCCGGGCTGGTCGGGGAGCGGTGTCTGAGCGATGGCGGGTTAGGGAAAGCAATAGCGGCCGGGCTCGCCGCCGGGGGATCTTGGGCATTCAGGTTTCTCGGCTCGGAATTAGGTAAGGCGGTTTGCAATTGACCGGCCATGACAAGGCCCACCCATGGGACAGGTTGTTCAGGCTCACTCGGTTCGCGGGACTCAGTGCCGCAGCATTCGGTGTGTTCAGCCTGTTCTGGGGCTATCACGGGGTGGCGGCAATCGCAGATTCCCGCCCTCTGTACGCGATGTTCTATCTGCCGGCGGCCTTGGCGTGCTCGCTCGAGGCGACTCGGGTGGTCACCATCGCGATTCGTCGAACCCGATCGGGGGCGCCGCCGAAGGTCACCGCGCACCGACCGGGCGGAACAGCTATTCGTATGTCGCCAGAATTCCGCGTCGGCTACATCGTGTTTCTGGCGCTAACACTGGTGAGCGCCACAGTCTTCGCAGTGGGCTTCTGGACAGATCAGCTGACCTTTCCGATGTCGGACGGTCAGCTCATCGTCTTCCCTTACGTTGCAGCTGGGCTCGCAGTGTTCGCGGCAGCCGCTCTCGTCTACTTTGCATGCGGTTGGTTGCGGTTTTCCGAGATCTTCTGCACGCCAGACAAGTTGGTCATGAAGTCGTTCAAAGTCCGCGACGAGATCGCTTGGTCGGACATCGAGGCTATCGAACCAACTGCTTCGGGTAACTCCATGGCGATCCTCGTCGAACCCGTTGACGGCGCGAAGGTGACCGTCGAGGTTTTCTACCGCGGCCCGTTCGCGCCGTCGCCCGAAGACCCGATCGTGTGCGTCGTGGACCTGTTCCCGACAGGGCCCGAGGCGTTACTCGACTTTCTCCGCTACTACCTCGACCATCCCGAGGCGCGTGAAGAACTCGGCGACGGGCGCGCCGTCGAACGCCTTCAGCAATAGGTTTCGCTGAGCGATACCTATTGCTGATCCGTGCCATCCGTCATCGCGGCTCGGAGATAAAACCGCAGTTCAGCGGGGTTACGCTCACCGGTGAGCAAAAATTTGGGACGTGACCGCAGGGTCGGGCTAGGGTCCGAGTGGTGTCCAACCACCGATCTCCCCGCGCTCATCGAGCCGCTCCGCGCGTGGTTCGAATCCTCGCGCTGGCGCTGACCGCCGCCATCGTCGGCATGCTGACGATCCTCGGCGGACCCGCGCCGCATGCCCAGGCCGCCCCCGACGACAGCTGTAGCCCGGCCGGGCTCGCGTCGGCGTCGGCGGCACCGGTCAACCTGGCCGCCGCGGAGCAGGGCGGTGAGGACAAATACACCACCCCGAGCACGACGCCGATCGACCAGATCGACATCGGCTCGCTCGAACTGCTTGCGCCGGGCAAGATCTCCGTCGGCACCTTGTCCGACGCCGGACCCAGCATCTGTGTCAACAGCGCCGGCAACTTCACCGGCTTCGACAACGAACTCCTCAAAGCCATCGCCGCGAAGCTGGGTCTGCAGATCGAGTTCAACGGCACCGAGTTCGCCGGTCTGCTCTCGCAGGTCGCCAACAACCGGTTCGACGTCGGGTCGTCGTCGATCACGACCACCGACGACCGTCGCAAGACCGTCGACTTCACCAACGGCTACGACTTCGGCTACTTCTCGCTCGTCGCCCCCGAGGGCGGTCCCATCAAGGGATTCGGCGACCTGTCGGACTCCACCCGTATCGCCGTCGTCCAGGGCACCGTGCAGGACGACTACGTCGTCAACACGCTCGGCCTCGACCCGGTCAAGTTCCCCGACTACGCAACGGCTTACGCCAATCTCAAGAGCGGTCAGGTCGACGCGTGGGTCGCGCCGTCGCAACAGGCGGAAGGCGCGGTACGCGAGGGCGACGGCACCGCCATCGTGGAGAACACCTTCAGCGTCAACAACTTCGTCGCGTGGGCGGTCGGCAAGAACAAGCCCAAGCTCGTCGAGGCCCTGAACTCCGGGCTCGACGCCATCATCGCCGACGGCACCTACGCCAAGCTCTACGTCGACTGGGTGCCGCGCGAACTCCCCGAAGGCTGGAAGCCGGGCAGCAAGGCCGCCCCCGAACCCGAACTTCCCGACATCGCCGCGATCGCCGCCGAGAACGCCGCGAACGCCGGCCCGACCGAAGCCGCCAAGCCCAAGAGCACGCTCGAACAGCTCGGTGACACCTTCTTCAACTGGGAGCTCTACGAGAAGTCGTTCCCCGAACTGATCAAGACCGGCCTGGTCAACACGCTGATCCTCTCCGTGGTCTCCGGTGTGCTGGGAACCATCCTGGGCATGATCCTCGCGGTCTGCGGCATCTCCCGGTCGCGCTGGTTGCGCTGGCCCGCACGCGTCTACACGGACATCTTCCGCGGTCTGCCGGCCGTCGTCGTCATCCTCATCGTCGGCCTGGGCGTGGGCCCGGTGGTCAAGGGCCTCACCGGAAACAACCCGTACTGGCTGGGCGCCGTCGCGTTGGCACTGCTCGCGGCCGCCTACATCGGCGAGATCTTCCGATCCGGTATCCAGAGCGTCGACGACGGTCAGCTCGAGGCGTCGCGTGCGATCGGCTTCAGCTATCGGCAGTCGATGCGGCTGGTGGTGATCCCACAGGGCGTCCGGCGGGTGCTGCCCGCACTGATGAACCAGTTCATCAGCCTCATCAAGGACAGCTCCCTGGTCTACTTCCTCGGACTGCTCGCCAGCCAGCGCGAACTGTTCGCCGTCGGCCGAGACCTCAACGCGCAGACCGGAAACCTGTCACCGCTGGTCGCCGCGGGCATCATGTACCTCATCCTGACCATCCCGCTGACGCACCTGGTCAACTACATCGACCGTCGCCTCCGCACCGGTAGGCCCGCCGATGTCCACGACGATCCGTTGCCCGCCACCGTCGTCGAGAAGGGATAGGCCATGCCTGCCACCACCACACGAAAAGCGGTGTCGCTGACCGGCACCGGGCTACACCTGTCCTTCGCCAGACACCACGTGCTGCGCGGGGTCGACATCCAGGTCGACGCGGGTACGACGACCACCGTCATCGGCCCCTCGGGATCGGGCAAGTCGACGCTCCTGCGGGTACTGAACCGCCTGCACGAACCCGACGAGGGGGACATCCTGCTCGACGGCCGGTCGGTGCTCCAGGACAACCCGGACGAACTGCGCCGCCGAATCGGCATGGTGTTCCAGCACTTCAACCTGTTCCCGCACAAGACGGTGGTCGAGAACGTCGCGCTCGGGCCGCGGAAACTCAAGGGGCTGAGCAAAGACGAGGCACGCGACGTCGCGCTGAGGCAACTGGAGATCGTCGGCCTGACCGAGAAGGCCGACGTGCGACCCGCACGCCTGTCGGGCGGTCAGCAACAGCGTGTGGCCATCGCGCGTGCACTCGCGATGACACCGGAGGTGATGTTCTTCGACGAGGCGACCTCGGCTCTCGATCCCGAACTCGTCAAGGGTGTGCTCGCACTCATGGCCGACCTCGCATCCGAGGGCATGACGATGGTCGTCGTCACCCACGAGATGGGCTTCGCGCGCAATGTGAGTGACAACGTGCTGTTCATGGATCACGGCGTCGTGGTGGAAACCGGTGAGCCCGGCCAGATCTTCGACGACGCGAAGTCGGAACGACTGCGTACGTTCCTGTCTCAGGTGCTGTAGCAGCTCACATCCACTGCACGAGTTCGTCGGACCGTTCCGGGTGGCGGTCCCGGAACCGTTGGACGACCTCGCTGATGTGATCGTGCATCAGCGTCTCCGCCTTACGAGGACGGCCCGCGATGATCGCCTTGGCGATCTCGGCGTGGTCGTGGCTCATCGCATCGTCCTCGGCGATGGTGTCGCGGCCGGCCTCGAGGACGTGCTCGACGACGATGTGGTCGATCGCCTGCGTGAGCAGCGTGAGGACGCGATTGCCGCTGAGTTCGGCGATGACGGCGTGAAAGTTGTTGAGATCGCTGAAGATCTCGCTCTCCTCGTGTTCCTCGACGTCGTAGTCGAGGAACCGCGCGAAGGCGGCCTCCTTCAGCTTCCGATCCTCGATCCGGGCGACCTTGGCGGACAGTTGCGGTTCCAGGATCTCCCAGGTGTCGAAGACCTCGTCGTAGGTTGCGCCGGCGAGATGGAAATACAGCGTGGCGGTGCGCGCGAGGTAGGACGCGTTGAGCGCGCTCACGAACGGACCACCACCGGGGCCGCGCTTGAGCGTGATCAGCCCCTGGACCTCGAGGATGCGAAGCGCCTCACGGAGGGTCTCGCGGCTGACCGAGTAGTTGGCGAGCATGTCGCTCTCGGCCGGGAGGCGGTCGCCGCGCCGCAGCCCGAGGCTGACGATGTCGGAGACGATCGACGCGGCGGTGGTCTCCGATGCCTTGGGGGCACGCGTGGTCTCGCCATTCTTCTCCGAAGACGATCGCATCTCTCCGGGGTTGTAGATGATCGGGAGACCCGTGCGGGTCAGTTCGCGTGTCATCGTCGACCTTTTCTCATTCGGTGGCGGCGGTCCGCGAGCCGCTGGCTGGATTCGCAGTCGGATTGCACACTACTGGTGAACGGTGTCCGACTTCGGAATTTCGTACGTGTGAACGAAACCGGCGCTCGACGCGGCGGGCTCAGTACGGGGACGATCCACCGTCGACGTTGAGGGTGGTTCCGGTGATCGCGCCACTGTGCTCGCCCAGGAGGCTCACAGCGGCGTGCGCGACCTCGTCCAGGGTCGCATGTCGGCCCGTCCTTGTCAGATCCTTGTGATTCTGCTGAGGATTCGAGTAGCGGCCCATGTTGGCCTTCCCTGCCGACGACGACTGCGTCCGAACCCGCGTCGGGATCTCCACGTATCCGGGACACAGCGTGTTGCATGTGATGCCGAGTTCGCCCGGGTCGGGATCCGCCGGCCCCCGTGGTGGATCTCTGCGATGTCGGTGTCCGTGCTCCGTGGCGCGGACACCGACATCGTCATTCGCTGGGCCGATCGAGTCCGAACAGCCGAGCGGCGTTGCGGTACAACACATTGCGCTGCCAGTCGTCGTCGAACCCCAGGCCGGTGACGGCTTCGAGGGCGTGCGTGTAACCGTAGGGGATGTTGGGGAAGTCGCTGCCGAACAGAATCCTGTCCCCGGCGTCGACGAGACGCGACCGAAGGTCCGCGGGGAACGGGGCGTCCTCCTCGGCGAAGTCGGTGAACGCCATCGTGGTGTCCAGGTGCACGTTGGGGTACTCGCCCGCGAGGTCGAGGAAGGCCGCGTATTCGGGCATGCCCATGTGCGCGATGATCAGCGGCAACGACGGGAACCGATGCAGTAGAGCGCGAATGGGCTCCGGCCCGGTGTGCCGGCCGGGTGCAGGACCCGAGCCGCAGTGGATGATCACCGGCACCTGGGAGTCGGCGATCTGCGACCAGACTCCGTCGAGCAGGGAATCCATGGGGGAATAGTCGCCGACCTGGATGTGGCTCTTGAAGACCTGCGTTCCCGCCTGGATCGCGCGAGAGACGTAGGTGGTGGCCGATTCCTCCGGGTAGAACGTCGCGGTGTGCAGGCAGTCCTCGTGGTTGGCGGCGAAGTCGTTGGCCCAGCCGTTCAGCCACTCCGCCATGTTCGGCTTGTGCGGGTAGACCAGCGACGAGTAGGCGCGGATACCGAATTCGCGCAGCGTCGACACCCGGACGTCCTCGTCGGCACGGTAGGTGATCGGCCACTCCCGCCCGACCAGCGGCCCCGCGGAGTCGAAGTACGACCACACCTTGTCCATGACCGGACGCGGCATGAAGTGGGTGTGGACGTCGACGATGCCCGGCAGGTGGAGGTCCTGCCAGACCGCGCGCACCCGATCCGCCTCGTGGGAGCTGAACGGCACAGGGCCCTCAGGTCTGGGGCTGTCAGGTCTGGAGGCTTCGGGAACGGCACTGTTCACCCGTACGACGGTACGCCCGGCGGAGGTCGCAGGGCATCTCGGCCGGTCAGCCGACGGCGGGCGAGATCAGCACCTTCCGATGATCATTGGGCGCCGACAACTCGGCGAACACGCGGTCTACCTCGTCGAGCCCGACGATCTGGCTGACCAGCGTCGACGAGCCCACCGCGCCGCGGTTCAGTTCGGCGGCAGCGGTGCAGAACTCGGTCTTGGTGTAGTAGGAGACGAAGTACATGGACGCTTCCTTGACGATGCCTGCGACGGGCATGAAGTGATCATCGCCGAGGCACACGCCGGCGACGACGATGCGGCCGTGGGTTCGGACGGCATCGAGCGCCGCGGCGATCATCCCGGGTTTGCCGACGCATTCGATGACGACGTCGAAGCCGTCGCGGACCTCTCCGGACAGCTGCTCCGGTGTGTGCACCGCGGATGCGCCGGCGTCGAGGGCCGCGGCACGCCGACCGGGCGAGGGGTCGGAGCTGATCACCTCACCGGCCACGCCGCGCGACAACCAGTGCAGCACTGCCGTTCCCACCGGGCCGGCGCCCAGCACGAGGACGCGGTCGGCGGGTTCGATCCCGGCCCGCATCACGATGTGCAGGCCGACCGCGAGGGGTTCGACCAGGGCGCCGTCCACCGGGTCGATGCCATCGACCCGCACACTCTCGGCCGCACCGACGACGACGAACTCGGCCAGTGCCCCGGGGAGGACGCCCAGCCCCAGGGTGCGGACGGACGGGCAGCGAGCGATGTCGCCGACCAGACAGGCGCGACATCGTCGGCAGCCGCGGACGGGGATCGACGCGACGTGATCGCCGAGGCGGAAACCGTGGTGTGCGCCGTCGGCGGGGTCGGGTGGGCCGACCGCGACGACCTCCCCGGCGAACTCGTGTCCCAAGATGGTGCCGGGTGGGAGAAACGGGGCGGTCGACAGGTCGGAGCCGCAGATGCCGTTCGCGGCGACCCGGAGGACGAGTTCACCGGGTCCGGGCGTGGGGTCGGGGACCTCGACGACCTCGAATCCGTCTGCGGTGGTCACCGCGGCACGCATCCGCTCAGCCCTCCGACCAGCGCACCACGGGTCCGTCGACCGCGGATCGCGGGACGATGAAGACGCCCTCGGCCTCGCAGGTCACGCCCTCGGCGTCGGAGATGGTGCCGCGTGCGATGCGTTTGCGCCCGTTCTGCTCGGTCACCCACGCCTGGGCCACCAGCGCGCCGAGGGGAGTGGGGCGCAGGTAGCGGACGGTGATGGTGCCGGTGTAGCACGGTGAGGAGTAACTGGCCGCGTTGCCGAGCAGATGGTCGAGGAGCATGGCGCAGACGCCGCCGTGGACCTGCCCCGGCGGTCCCTCGTAGGCGGCACCCAGGGTGAACTCGCTGCGCACGCCGTCGGGGACGTGTTCGATGTCGAGCGGGGGTGCCAGGGCGTTGCGTACGCCGATCACGGCATTCCCCCAGGCCATGCCGGTGTTCTCGCGCGTGTGCCGGACGCCGTATGGGCCGTCCATCTGCTCGGTGCGCAGGTCGGCGACGATCTCGGCGATCCGCCGCTGCGCGTCGGCGAGTGCATCCTCGCCCACCTCGGTGCGGATCACGGCGTCGACGAGGTCGCGCACGCTGTCGGTCAGGGGCGTGTAGACGCCGCGTCGACGAGCGACTTCGTCTTCGGTTATGTCCTCGAGGATGAACTCCATATGTCTACCGATCAGTAGGTGTGGCATAGGTAACGAAGGGTGGAGGCCTGCAGTAGAACGTGTTCTAATTCAAACATTAGAACGTGTTCTCGTTTCTGTTTTCGTGGACACCGACCACCAGGTCATCCAGCCCACGGGCGACCTCCGGCGGTGATCCCGCGCGAGGCGGAAACACAACCACAGGAGCTGCTCCACGATGAGTGCCGAAACCTTCGACCTCACCGCTCGCGACGAGACCTGGGTCAAACGGGTGCTACCCGTCCTGAAACTCGTGGCCAAGACCTACTTCCGCTCCGAGGTCCGGGGCATGGACAAGGTTCCCGACGGGGGCGCCCTGCTGGTCTCCAACCATTCCGGCGGGCTGATGGCCTTCGACGTCCCGGTGATCAGCGTCGCATTCGCCGACGAGTTCGGACCCGACCGGCCGCTGTACACCCTCGCCCACGACCTCATCTTCACCGGCGCGGGCAAACAGATCTTCGGCAAGGTCGGCTTCCTGCCGGCCCACCCCAAGAACGCCGTCGCCGCACTCAGAGCCGGTGCCGCGACCATCGTGTTCCCCGGCGGCGAATGGGAAGCGCTGCGTCCCACCAGCCAGTCCGCGACGATCGACTTCCACGGACGCACCGGCTACATCCGCACCGCTCTCGAAGCGGGCGTCCCGATCGTCCCGATCGTCACCATCGGCGGCCAGGAGACACAGCTCTTCCTGAACCGCGGCGACAGCCTCGCCAAGCTGCTCGGACTGCAGAAGCTGCTCCGGGTCGACAGCGCGCCGTTCGCGTTCGGCTTCCCGTTCGGGCTCACCGCCCACTTCCCGCCGAACGTGCCGCTGCCGTCGAAGCTGGTCACCCAGGTTCTCGACCCCATCGACATCACGGCCGAGTTCGGGACCGATCCCGACCATGCCGAGGTGGACCAGATGATCCGCAAGCACATGCAGCATGCCCTCGACGGGCTCGCCCGCGAGCGCCGGTTCCCGGTTCTCGGCTGACCACGAAAGGAGATCGACGATGATCACTCGTTTCCGCGATCGCGTCACCACCTACACGTGGCTCGTTCGTACCCTCGTCCGCAGCGGCTTCCTCGGCACGCTGCGACTCGACCGCTACCTCCGGATGGGTCTCAACCTGCGTCGCCACGGCGGTGCGTCACCGGTGAGCGGAATCGGTCTGGCCGCCGCCCGTGCCCCGCAGGGCCTGGCCCTGATCGACGAGGCGGGCCGCCTCACATGGGGCGAGCTGGACGCGCGCTGCGACGCCCTGGCCGTCGGACTGCGTGAGCTCCCCGGCGCTCCGGTCACGACCGTCGCGATCCTCTGCCGCAACCACCGCGGACTGATCGAGGCACTCGCCGCGACGTCGCGGCTCGGTGCCGACGCGGTGCTGCTCAACACCGGCTTCGCCGGACCTCAGCTCGCCGACGTCCTCGAGCGGGAGGGTGCCGACGTCCTCATCGCCGACGACGAGTTCGACGAGGTCATCGCTCCGGCGGCGGAACGGCTTCCGGGGATGCGCCGCATCCACGCCTGGACCGAGACCGGGCCGGTCTCGGGTTTCACGACCGACTCGCTCATCGACGCGAACCTCGGCCGGCGACCCGCACGGCCGGAGCGCGCCGGCCGCATCGTGCTGCTGACCTCGGGCACCACGGGTACCCCGAAGGGCGCGCGTCGCGGTGGTAGTACCGACATCGCGTCGCTGGCCGCGATGCTCGATCGCATTCCTTGGCGCGCAGGAGAATCCACGGTGATCGCGGCGCCGATCTTCCACGCCTGGGGATTCGGGCAGGTCGCCATCTCGGCGACCATGACGTGCACCATGATCATGCGCCGCCGCTTCGACCCGGTCGCGACCCTCGACCTCGTCCGCGACCACGAGGCGACCGGACTCGCCGTCGTCCCCGTGATGCTCGAACGCATCATGGACCTGCCCGACGAGGTTCTCGACGCGCATCCGATGCCCAGTCTGCGATTCGCCACGGCGAGCGGTTCGCGGATGCGTACCGATGCCCTGATCGCCTTCCTCGACCGCTTCGGCGACGTCGTCTACAACAGCTACAACGCCACCGAAGCCGGATTGATCAGTACCGCGACACCCGAGGACCTGCGCATCAGCCCGGACACCGCCGGCCGGCCGCTGACCGGCACCAGCGTCCGGATTCTCGGCGACGACGATCGCGAACTCCCGGTCGGCGAGATCGGTCGCATCGTGGTCGCCAACAACTCCGGATTCGACGGATACACGACCTCCGACACCAAATCCTTCAGTGATGGGCACATGGTGTCCGGTGACGTCGGGCGGCTCGACGAGAACGGCCGGTTGTTCGTGGTCGGTCGCGACGACGAGATGATCGTCTCCGGCGGCGAGAACGTCTATCCGCTCGAGGTCGAGCAGGTCATCGGTGCCCTCGACGAGGTGCACGAGGTCGCCGTCATCGGGGTCGACGACGACAAGTTCGGTCAGCGTCTGGCCGCGTACGTGGTGCGGACTCCGCAGACCCTCATCGGTGCCGACCAGATCCGCGGGCACGTCAAGGAACAGCTCGCCGGGTTCAAGGTTCCGCGCGACGTCGAGTTCCTCGACGAACTGCCCCGCAACGCCACCGGCAAGATCCTCAAGCGCGACCTGGAGTCGGCCGGACCGGAACGGAAGGTGAGCTGAATGACGAACGCACGCAACACACCTGACGTCACCGAGTTGTTCGCCGGTGCCGATGCCGGTTCGGGTGCCGAGCGCATGACGGGGCCGGACGCGCTGATGCTCAACATGGAGACCCCGTCGAACCCGATGCACACTCTCAAGGTCGCGGTCCTCGACACGTCCCGACACGGTCGTCCACTGTCACTCGCCGAGATCGCCGACGTCCTGCCGCGCTATCTCGGGATGTTCCCGCGTGCCACCCAGCGGGTGCGCTGGGTGCCCGGTTGTTCGGCGCGCCCCTTCTGGGTGCAGGACAACGGTTTCGACGTCTCCGACCACATCGACGAGGTGTGGGTCGGCGCCCCGGGTGGACGCACCGAACTCGACGCCGTGCTGTCCGAACTCGCGGTCGCGCAACTCGACCGCAACCGTCCGCTGTGGGCACTCACCCTGGTTCACGGTCTCGACGGCGGTCGGCAAGCGGTCGTGGTCCGTGTCCACCACGCGGTGGCCGACGGACTCGCGGCGCTCAACACCTTCATGGCCGCCACCGCAGAACCGGGCGATCGTGTTCCCCCGGCACCTGTCCCCGAGGCTCTCGAGCAGGACGCGCGGACCCTCACGAAGGCGGCGCGCGCGGAGGCGCGTCGACTGGTCCGTCGACTCCCGTCGGTGGTCTCCGCGGCCCGGCACGCGGTGGCAGCGCGGCGCAAGGCGTCCAACGGCGAGCTGATCCCGAAACCGCTGACGGTGCGTCGTACCAGCTTCAACGCACGTAGCGGGGCGAACCGGGTATGTGCGTCGGCCGACATCGCGCTGGCCGACATCCAGCGGATCGCCCTGGCCGCCGGCACCACGGTGAACGGTGCCCTGCACGGTGTGATCGCCGGTGCGATCAGGGACGAGCTCATCGCGCGCGGCGAGGAGCCGGGCACCCCGGTGACGATCTTCGGGGTCTGCAACAACCTCGGGTCCAACCGGGTTCACGGCAACGAGATCGCCACCGCCATGGCGTATCTGCGCTCCGATCTGGCCGATCCCGTCGAGCGGATCGTCGCGACCGGCGAGAGCTGCGCGGCCACCGTGGCGTGCCGTCGGGACGTCGGCTTCGACCTGACCGAGAAGCTGGCGACCTATACCGGACGGCTCGGTCCGTTCTTCCGCGGACTGGCCGCCAACCGGGCACCGCTGGTGATGAACAACATCACCACCGCCAACATGCCCGGCCCCCGGACCACGCGCTGGATCGGCGACATCGAGGTGGTCGACTGGATCTCCTTCGCCCTGGCGATCGCGCCGGCCGACGTGAACCTGACAACCTACAGCTACGCCGGACGGCTCAGCATGGGACTCATCGCAACACCGGAATCCATGCCCGACCCGGCCGGGTTCCTCCGCCGGGTCGTGCGGGCGGTCGACGAGGCGACCGATGCGCTCGGTATCGGCGAGATGGCACGGGAGGCCAGTTGATCGACTGGGAGACCGAACGAGCCAGGCTAGGATTGTTCGCCGGCGTACTGCCTCGGGCGATCGGCAGTTCGATCGCGGCGGGACGAGGAAACCCGGAGACGGGTATCCCGGCAGCCGGGTGCGGGCCGCGGCAGGTCGGGGAGACCGCGATCGACGAACTGTTCATCGCGGTCAACTCGGTGATCCGGGACATCCCGCCGATGGAGACGGTCGAGGACATGGTGGCGCGATGCGCCGATGTGGCCGACGAATTCCTCCGACTGGGACCCGCTGGGATGCATCGGGATCCCGGTGCGCCCAGGATCCTGTCGCGCGACCGCAAGGTCTTCGGCACCACGTCGTTCGAGCACATCGACTATGCCGTCGACGCGAAGTTGCCGGCATCGGTGGCGGCGCTGGACCCGTACGCCGACGGCATCTCGTCGGTCCGGGTGATGACGAAGCGCCGGGCCGGCGCCCGATGGCTGATCTGGGTGCATGGTGCCGCGCAGGGACGACCGGATGACCTGTATGCGTTCCGGGCGGCGCATCTCCACAAGAAGCTCGGCTACGACGTCGCGTTCCCGGTGCTCCCCGCGCACGGACCCCGGCGCGTGACGAAGGTGTCCTATCCGGGTTTCGACCCGCTGGTGAACACCCTCATCACGGTCCGCGCCGTCGCCGAGATCCGGTCGCTGATCACCTGGATCGAGAGTCACGAACCAGCCGAGATCTCGATCGCCGGAACGTCTCTGGGTGGCCCCATCGCCGCCCTGGCCGCGTCGATGGACCCGCGGATCGCCGCAGTGCTCGCGGTGGTGCCGATGCTGGACATGCATGCGACGCTCGCCCATCACATGTCTCGCGGCGGACCCAAGGGGCAGCGCCTCGCATCGTTGATGCGCGACGAGTCGGTGCGCGAGGTGGCGAGCGTCATCAGTCCGCTGTCGGTGCAACCGATCGCAACCCCGGACCGCCGGATGGTGGTCGCGGCACTCAACGACCGCGTGACCTGGGTGTCGGCTGCACAGCAGCTCCACGAGCACTGGGGTGGACGCATCCACTGGTATCCCGGAAGCCATGTCGGCCATGCCATTTCGACCGGCATCCGGCACGCGACGGACGGATTCCTGAGTGAACGCGCGCGCCCGGCCGGCCCGGCCGAGGAGGGCAAGCGGGCGATCAACTGACGTCGCCCGCGACGAGTCCCGGAAAACCTACTCGGGCACCATGTCCGGATTTGCGTCGGCGATCAGCTCGTCCCGGTCCTCGACCAGGACGAACCCGGCGTTGATGGCCGCGTCGGCGGCGTCACGGTAGTGCTTCTCGTATTCGTCGCGTGTGCCGTAGCGCTCTGCGAGCAGATGCGCGGGGACGGGGTGGGTCGATCCGAACAGTAGGCAGATGCGAGAGATCGGATCGGGGACAACGCCACTCAACACATGCGTCGGCGCGTCGACGCACGGCGTGCGGACGCCGCCGAGGACGTTGCCGATGTCGTCGACCTCGAACTCGGGTTCGGCCGTCGTCACCCCGCGCAGACGCAGCGGATCGGCGACCGGTGGCGGATCCCCGCCGTCGGCCCACGCGCGGAGATGGCGCAGCCCGGCGCGCAACACGAAGCGCTGCTGGCCGCGGTTCACCGGATCGGGGCAGCCGAGGAACTCCTCGAAGTCGCCGATCTGATGCAGGTCGGCGTGTGAGGTACCGGCGATCTCCCACACCCGCAGACGGTCCGTGTCCGGCTGACGAACGAGGTGGTAGCGGAAGTTGGTCAGCAGATCGGTCTCGGTCTGCACGACGAGGACCGGTGCGTCGAGATCGGTACGGATCCTGGTGGGTTCGCCGCTGAACACGGTGCCCACATCGATGCCCGTACCCACGTCGCCGGCGGGTAGACCTGCAGCCGCACGACTGTGGATGAGGAACCCGTCGAAGTCCCCGGCGGCGGCCACCGCGTTGACATAGGTGGTCAGGGCCATCGCGGATTGCGATTCGCCGACCGCGAGCACCGTGCCGACGGAGAGTCCGGCGAGCGGGTGATACGGGGTCGGTGCCTCTCCGGAGTGATCACCACGAACCGCGTGTCCGATCGAGCGGAAGATGTCGTAGCAGTAGGCGTCACCGGGGTGATGTAGTCCGCCGTAGCGGCCCGGGTCCTTGGCGGACAGACTCTGGGGTTCACCGGCGGCGACGCCCACCGAACCGGTGCCGCCCTCGACACCGACGTACTGCGCCGAGACCCCCACCCAGGCGTAACCCGCGCGCACCAATTCGGCGGCGAGATAGGAATACTCGGGCGCGGCATCACTGCCGCTGCTCACGTTCAGCCACTCCACCACGGCACAGCCGTTGAACGCGGCCGCGTCCGCGGGGCGTCGGACGACCAGCCGGGTCGTGAACTCGGCCGGAGGTGTGTCTCCGTCGCCGACGAGCCGGTCGGCGATTCCCGACGCGGCGTATTCGGTGTCGGTGTATCCGGCGGCGGCGAGGTCGGGCACCGGCGAGGCACTCAGCAACGAGGGACCCTTGCCGTCTGCCAGCGGGCGAAACATGATGTGCTTGTTCACTTCTGCTTCCGGTACTTCTTGATGACCTCACCGAACATGAAGTGCATCTTGGTGCCCTGGGGCCAGCCGATGTAATAGCAGAGAAAGAGACTGATCTCCTCGAGCTGTTCGGGCGTCAGCTCGCCGTTGCCCAGAGCGGCCCCGGCCTGGATCTCGGCGACGTCGATGTTGTTGCTCGCCGCGAGTGCGCCGAGCAGGATCAGTCGCCGATCCCGGTCGGAGAGACCCTCGCGAGCCCATACGTTGCCGAACACCTGGTCGGCGGTGTGCGCGAAGTAGTCGCCGGGACCATCGCTCACCTCCCAGCCGTAGACCTCGGACATCCGCCTCAGGCCGCGCTTGCGCACCTCGTCGGGTGCGTCGTCGGAGACATTGGATCGGGTCATGCGGTTTCTCCTTCGAGATGGGGGACACCGAGTCCGGGGGCCAGCTCGCGGAGTGCGATCTGCCCGAGAGGCAGGTCGACGCCGAGTTCGTCGCCGAGCGCGAGTGCCAGCGAGAGGTCCTTCTCGCCCAGTGTACGAACGCCGGTGAAGATGCCGTACCACGGATCGTCGGTGTCGAGCGTCGCCGTGGTCTCCCGCAGCATGATCGCCCCGGCACCGCCGGTGACGGCATCGGTGTGTCGAACGACCTTGCCCAGCTTGGTGATATCGAGTCCGGCAGCCTCGGCGAGGCGCGCCGCCTCGGTGGTGGCGGTGAACGAGATGAAGTGCAGGAGGTTCCGGGCGAGCTTCATCTTGGTGCCCGCGCCGACCTCGGGTCCCGCGTGCACGAGCAGGTCCGCGGTGAGCCGGAAGGGCTCCTTCAGTTTCTCGTAGGCGTCGCGCGGGCCGCCGACCATGATCGCCAGCCGTCCCGACGCCGCTCCCATCGCGCCACCGGAGATCGGGGCGTCGAGCAGGACCACGTCGCGGGCCGCGCACTGCTCGGCGAGGTCGACCGCGGTGTCCGGTCCGATCGTGGAATGGACGGTGATGATGGTGCCCGGACGGGCCGTCGACAACAGTCCGTCGGGCCCGGTGACCACCGACCTCACCTGCTCGTCGTTCAGGACGCAGATGCCGACGATGTCGGTCCCGGCGGCGAGTTCGGCGAGTGAACCGGCCGCCTTCGCACCCTTGTCGACGACCTTGCCGATCGCCTCGTCGGACAGGTCGAACACAGTCAGGCCGCCCGGCCAGGCGGCCAGGCTGCCCGCCATCGGGCCGCCGATGTTGCCGAGACCGACGTACCCGAGCCGGATCGGGGCACTCATGACCGGATGACCTGCCCGCCGTCGACGTTGAAGATCTGCCCGGTGATCCAGCCGGCCTCATCGGAGAGCAGGAACAGGCACATCCCGACGAGATCTTCGGGCTTGCCGAACCGTTTGAGCGGCAACCGGTTCACGATGTCGGCGACCATCTCCTTCGGAGTGGTCGTGCGGGTGGCCTCGGTGTCGATGGGGCCGGGTGCGATGGCGTTCACCCGGATGTTCTGCCCGCCGAGTTCGGTGGCGAGCTGCTGGGTCAGGCCGTTGACGCCGACCTTGGCGAGACCGTAGAAACCGCTGTACAGCCATGCGGCGGTGGAAGACTGGTTGACGATGGCGCCGCCGCCGTTGGTCATGTGCGGGTAGACGGCGCGGGTGACGTTGAGCGCACCGTCGAGGTTCACGGACATGAACTTCTTGTAGTAGTCCCACGGCACGGTGATGAGGAAGTCGAGCTTCATGCCGCCGTAGATCGCCGCATTGTTGACCAGGCCGTCGATGGAGCCGTAGGCGTCGACCGTCGCCGCGGCGAGTGCCTTCGCCGACTCCTCGTCGGCCACATCGGTGCTGACGTACAGTCCGCCGATGTCCGCCGCGACCTGCTTGCCCTTCTCGTCGGCGAGGTCGGCGACCACGATGTTGGCGCCCTCGGCGGCCAGTGCCCGCGCGTAGGCTTCGCCGATCCCGCCGGCGGCGCCGGTCACGATGACGGTCTTGTTCTCGAAACGCTGGGAACTCATTGTCCTGCTTTCTGTGTGTGTGGTGGGGTGGGCTCTGTGACGGGCCGCTGCGAGCTCCGGGGCTTCGACGCGGTGCCTCGCTTCGCTCGGTACCGGCTCAGCCGGCGGGGTGGGAGGCGTTTCTCGCTTCGCTCGGTACCGGCTCAGCCGGCGGGGTTGGTGCCGGCTCAGCCGGCGGGGGAGGTCACGCGGGTCGCGCGACGGCCTTGGTCTCCAGGTATTCCTCGAAACCGGCGACGCCCATCTCGCGGCCGATGCCGGACTGTTTGTAGCCGCCGAACGGGACGTCGGCGGAGTACCAGATGCCGCCGTTGACGCCCATGGTCCCGGTGCGAACACCGTTGACCACCTTGTTGATCCGGTCCTCGTCGGTGCCGTAGACCATGCCCGACAGTCCGTAGGGGGAGTCGTTGGCGATGCGGATCGCGTCGTCGTCGCCGTCGTGGGCGATGATCACCAGGACCGGACCGAAGATCTCCTCCTGCGCGACGCGTGCCGAGTTGTCGAGTCCGGAGATCAGCGTCGGCTCCACGAAGAAACCGTTGGGCTTGTCGGCCGGACGGCCACCACCGATCTCGATGGTGCCGCCCTCCTGCTTGGCGAGTTCGATGTAGGACTCGACGCGCTGACGCTGACGCTCGGAGATCAACGGTCCGCAGATGGTGCCCGAACTCGTGGGGTCGCCGGGCGGGAGGCCGGCCAGCGCGTCGCGGGTCCCGGTGATCGCCTCGTCGAGCCTGGGACGAGGCACGACGAGGCGCGTGGTGATCGCACAGCCCTGGCCGGCATGGGTGACGACGTTGAACGCCGCCATCGCGCACGCCGAACCGACGTCGGCGTCGTCGAGCACGATGAACGCGGACTTGCCGCCGAGTTCGAGGAACACCTTCTTCAGCGACTCCGACGCCGCGGCCATCACCTTCTTGCCGGTCGCGGTGGAGCCGGTGAAGGAGACGAGGTCGACGCGGGGGTCGGTGGACAGTTGCTCGCCGAGGCGGTGATCGGTGGAGGTGACGATGTTCAGGACGCCGGGTGGAAGGTCGGTTTCCTCGGCGACGACCTTGCCGACGAGCGCCGCGCACCAGGGGGTGTCGGGTGCCGGCTTGAGGACGACGGTGCATCCGGCGGCGAGGGCCGGCCCGATCTTGGCGAAGTTGATCTGGTGGGGGAAGTTCCACGGCGTGATCGCACCGACGACGCCGACGGCCTCCGACCGAAGCTCACGATGGTTCTTGATGCCCATCGGCCTGGCCTCGCCGAGATCGCGGGACCACTCGTAGCTCTCGGCGAGGTCGGCGAAGTAGCCGAGATCGGTCACCGGTCCCTCGAACTGCGGGCCGTGGGTGAGGAACGACGGGCAGCCGACCTCGGCGATCGTCAGTTCGCGGAACTCGTCGGCGTGGGCGAGGAGGGCATCGCGCAGTTGTCGTAGGCAGCGGGCGCGGAAGGCGTGGTCGCGCGACCACTCGGTGGTGTCGAAAGCGGTGCGGGCGGCGGCGATCGCGGCGTCCATGTCGGCGGCGGTGGCCTCGGCGGCCTGTCCGATGACCTCCTCGGTCGCGGGGTTGACGACGTCGAAGACACCGCCGCTGCCGGGGGTGAGCTTGCCGTCGATCAACAGATCCGACGCGGTTTCGGGGCGAAGGGGCATGAGCTGGAACTCCATCTGGACAGGTGTCTGGACTCGCGTTCAAACCTAGTGTAGCGTGGCTCACATGTCCAGCCCCGTATCCCAGGAATCCACACGTCGCCGCCTCACGCAGCAGCAGGCGGAGACGGTCTCGCGGCTCACCGAGGCCGCGGTCGACGTGCTGAACGCCGAGGGTTTCGACGGGCTCACGGTGCGGTCGGTGGCCAAGATCGCGGGTGTCGCGCCGGCGACGGCGTACACGTACTTCTCGTCGAAGAGCCATCTGGTCGCCGAGGTCTTCTGGCGGCGGCTGTCCGCGGGGGTCTCCGAACCCGATCCCGCCGCGGCGCCGAGCGAGCGGGTCGCGCAGGTGCTCCGCGAGGTGGCGCTCGTCGTGGCGGGGGAGGGGCAACTCGGTGGTGCGGTCACCGTTGCGCTGCTGGGGACCGACCCCGACGTCGAGCACCTCCGCGTCCGCATCGGTGCGTTCATCCGCCGGCGTCTGGCCGCCGCGCTCGAGGAGGATCCGGAGAATCCCGGGCCGCTCCTCGACACCCTGGAGATGATCTACTCCGGCGGCCTCGTCTACGCCGGCATGGGGCACATGACCTATGAGCAGACCTCCGAACGTCTTGTCGCTGCTGCGCATCTACTGATGGAGAAGTGATGACCGAAACGACATCGGTGCCGGGGATGGAGCGAGCCCTCCCCTTCGACCCGTATGCCTATGACTTCCACGAGGATCCGTATCCGACCTACGCCCGGCTCCGTCGGGAGGCGCCGGTCTACTACAACGCCGAGATGAACTTCTGGGCACTGGCGAATCACGCCGATGTCCGCGCGGGATTCCGTGACGTGCAACGGTTCTCGAACAGCTGGGGCGTGTCGATGGACCCGTCGGCGTACGGGCCCGACGCACACAAGTCGATGTCCTTCCTCGCGATGGACGACCCCAAACACATGCGCATCCGCAAGCTGGTCTCGAAGGGCTTCACGCCGCGCCGCGTCAACGACCTCGCCGGCCGGATCACCGCGCTGACGCACCAGCACTGGAGCAAGTGCCTCGACATGGGCGAGTTCGACTACGTCCACGACTTCGCCGCACTGTTGCCGATGGACGTCGTCTCCGAGCTCCTGGGAGTCCCCGAAGCCGACCGTACACATCTGCGGCACCAGTCCGATCTGCTCCTTCATCGCGAGGACGGTGTCCTCGACATCCCCGAGGCCGCGATCCACGCGTACATCGAACTGCACAAGTACTATTCGGAACTCATCGCCGACCGGCGGAAGAGTCCCGGCGAGGATCTGGTCTCGGCTTTGATCGAGGCCGAGATCGACGACGACGCGACCCGCGAGAAGATCAGGCTCACCGAGGACGAGATCGTCGGTTTCATGGTCCTGATGGTGGTCGCGGGTAACGAGACCACGACGAAACTCCTTGCCAATGCGCTCTATTGGGGCTGGCGTAATCCCGACGAACTGGCCAAGGTGTTCGCCGACCCCGAACTCGCGGTCCCGCAGTGGACCGAGGAGACGTTGCGCTACGACAACTCGACCCAGATCGTCGTGCGACGCGTGATCGAGGATGCACCCTACGGCGACCACGTGATCCCGGCCGGTGACCGCGTCCTCCTCCTCGTCGGTTCGGCGAACCGTGATCAGGAGGTCTTCGGGCCGGATGCCGACAAGTACGACATCGGGCGCGACAACGGCCAGGCGTTGATGAGCTTCGGTCTCGGAGCGCACTTCTGCCTCGGCGCACATCTCGCCCGTCTCGAGGCCAACATCGGTCTCGGCGAGGTGATCCGGTCGATCCGCGCGGTCGACATCGACATCGACAAAGCCGTGCGCGTGCACTCGGTCAACGTGCGCGGCTTCGCCGAACTCCCCGTGAAAGTGACGGTGCGCTGATGGGTTTTCGTCCTCATCCCGAACGTCGGCCGGTCCTCGTCGCGGGTGCCTCGTCGGGCATCGGAGCGGCGACGGCCGAACACCTCGCGGCGGCCGGCCATCCCGTGGCCCTGGCGGCCCGCCGAGTCGAGAAGCTCCAGGAGCTGGCCGACAAGATCATCGCCGCGGGCGGCGAGGCGGTCGCCGTACCGCTCGACGTGACCGACGAACAGTCCGTGGTCGACTGCGTTGCGAAAGCGGAGGCCGCACTCGGCGAACTCGAGATCGTGGTCGCCGGAGCCGGCGACCTCGCGGTCGGGCTCTCCTACGAGACGAGTCCGGAGCATTTCGCCGATCAGGTCAACATCCATCTCACCGGTGCCTACCGGATCTACCGGGCCGTCATCGGCGGCATGATCGACCGTGCCCGAGGCGATTTCGTGTTCATCGGTTCCGATGTCGTACTCCACCCGCGGCCCTGGTCGTCGGCCTACGTCGCGGCGAAGTCGGGGATCGACGGACTGGTCGCCACCATCCAGCTCGAACTCGAGGGCACCGGTGTGCGAGCAGGTGTGGTCCGACCGGGACAGACGCTGACCGGCATGGGCATGAACCTCGACCAGAAGACCACCGAGGACATGCTCAACGACTGGATCAAGCACGGCTTGGCCCGCCACGGCAACTTCCTCGAACCCCAGCACATCGCGCTGGCCGTCGCGGCGATGGTCACCATGCCGCGCGGTGCCCACATGCGCGCGGTCGAGGTGGAGGCCGAGGGTGCGGTCTCCCGGGACCGGGCCACGACACCAGAAGACCCCACAGTCGACGAAGGACAAGGGGACCCATCGATGACCGCCACCACCGCATCAGGTCTGAAGAAGCCGCATCGAGTCTCGGGCGGCGAGAGCGAACACGGCCATCTCGACGAACTCGCGAGCGACCCGATCTCGCTGTTCTGGCGCGTCCGCGAGGAATGCGGCGACGTCGGCATGTTCCAGCTCGCCGACCGCGAGGTGGTGCTGGTGTCCGGGGCCGCGGCCAACGAGGAGTTCTTCCGCGCGCCCGAGGAAGACCTCGATCAGGCTGCCGCCTACCCGTTCATGACCCCGGTGTTCGGCGAGGGCGTCGTGTTCGACGCGAGCCCCGAGGAGCGGTCCAAGGCGATCCACAACTCAGCGCTCAAGGGCGCCCACATGAAACAACACGCGGTGACGATCCCGAACGAGGTGGAGCGCATCATCGCCGAGTGGGGCGACGAGGGCGAGATCGACCTGCTCGACTTCTTCTCCGAACTCACGCTCTACACCTCGTCGTCGTGCCTGATCGGACGCAAGTTCCGGGAGCGGCTCAGCGGGCACATCGCCCACCTCTTCCATGACCTGGAGAAGGGCACCGACCCGATCGCGTACGTCGACTACAAGGCCGACATCGAGAGCTTCCGCAAACGCGACGAGGCGCGTGCCGAACTCGTCGAGTTCATCCAGGGCGTGATGGACGAGCGCGTCGCGAATCCGACTGAGGACAAAGACGATCGCGACCTGATGGACGTGCTCGTCCAGGTCGGCTTCGACGCCAACACGATCACCGGCATGTTCATCTCGATGATGTTCGCCGGCCATCACACGACGTCGGGCACCGCCGCGTGGACGCTGATCGAGCTGTTGCGCAACCCGGACTACATGTCGCGCGTCTACGACGAGCTCGACGAGATCTACGGCGACACCCCGACCGGTGAACGTCCCGAGTACACCTTCGCCCACCCCCGGCAGATGCCTCGGCTTGAGAACGCCCTCAAAGAGGCGTTGCGCCTGCACCCGCCGCTGATCATCCTGATGCGTGTGGTGCAGAAGGATTTCCACGTCGAGGACTACGAGATCTCCGCCGGCCAGTCGATCGCGGTGTCGCCGGCGATCTCCAACCACCTGCCGGAGGACTTCCCGGACGCGGACACCTTCGATCCCGACCGGTACGACAAGCCGCGGCAGGAGGATCTGGTCAACCGCTGGACCTGGATTCCGTTCGGGGCGGGCCGGCATCGTTGCGTCGGTGCGCAATTCGCGATCATGCAGCTAAAGGCGATCTTCTCGGTACTGTTCCAGAACTACGAGTTCGAGATGCTGCAGCCGTCCGAGAGCTACCGGAACGACCACTCGAAGATGGTCGTTCAGCTCCAGCAGCCGTGCCGCGTTGCCTACCGTAAGCGTCAGGACCGCTGATGCGCATCGAGGTCGATCTGGATCTGTGCCAGGGCCACGGCATGTGCGAGCTCGAAGCCCCCGAGGTCTTCGCGACGAAGACCGACCACGTCGAGATCCTCGACGCGACTCCCGACGAATCCCGGCGCGCCGAGGTCGAGGCGGCCGTGCAGTACTGCCCGACGCAAGCGTTGCGTCTCACCGAAGATGACGAGTGAAGGTGGAACACATGTCTTTTGACCGTGCCGAACTGGAAGAGATGAAGGAACGGTGGCTCGCCGCCAACATCGAGGCGGAGAAGGCGGGAGACTGGAAGCCGCTCGCCGAGTTCTACACCGAGGACGCCACTTACGGCTGGAACTACGGCCCGAAGAAGGACTTCATGGCCGTGGGTCGCGAGGAGATCCGCGAACTCGCGCTCGGCCAGGAGATGGAGGGCCTCGAAGGGTGGGAGTACCCATACCAGGCTTGGGTCATCGACGAGAAGACCGGCGACATGATCGGGCTCTGGAAGCAGATCTACGAGGGCACCCGCGACGACGGCACCCACTATGCGCTCGAAGGTATCCAGGGCAGCTGGTTCAAGTACGGCGGCAACTTCCAGTTCTCGTGGCAACGTGACTTCTTCGACTACGGCAACGTCTCTGCACTCTTCATCGAGATGATGCAGAACAACGCGATGAGCGAGGGCATGCTCAAGCGGGTGGAGAAGGCGGCGCCGGGGAATCTGCCGGGCTGGTATGACTTCGGTACGACGCCGGTCGCGTTCTGGTGAACTGAGATGACTCCCACAGCCCCGACCTACCAAGGTCTGAGTCAGGAACAGCTCGCCGTCCTGGTACCCGAACTCCTGCTGTGCGGTCAGATGATCGACCGCAGCGGAATGGCCCATCTCATCGGCGCATTCGGACGAGACGTGATGGGCCGGATCGCCATCGAGGAGTGGAAGGCCGCGAGTCCGGTCTACACACACCGGATCCGGACCGCGCTCGGCATCGACGGTGACGGCGTCGAGGACATGTTCAAATGCCTCCAGCTCGACATCGGCGCGCCGCCGCAGTTCATGGATTTCCGGTTTCGGGTCGACGACAAGTATCACGGGTCGTTCGTGCTCGATCACTGCGGTGCGCTGCTCGACGTCGAACCGCTCGGCGACGACTACGTCACCACGATGTGCCACGACATCGAGGACCCGACCTTCGACGCGACGGCCATCGCCACCAACCGGCGGGCGCGAATCCGGCCGGTGCATCGTCCACCTCGTCGTCCCGTCGACCGGACTCCGCACTGCGAGTGGACGGTCACCATCGAACCCGACCGCGAGGAACTGCCGCTCCCTCCGGACGCCGAGGAGATGTTCGGCACTCGCGCCGGCCAGATCCAGCTGTCCGCGATCGACAGCTCGGCAACCGACGGCTGGGTCGACTATCGAGGCCCGCTCGTCGAGGATCTCCAGTTCGCCGAGTGGTCGGCGTCGGCATTGGGGCGGATCGCCGAAGAGGTTGCGCTGCAGCATCAGCTGTTGTCCCTCGGCTTCCTGGTCGGTTTGCGGCGGTGTGCCGAGAGCGAGGATCAGGTGGTCGAGATCCTCCGCAAACAGCTGATCGGGATCGCCGGACTCGCGGCGGACCGCATTCGCGCGGCGCTCGATCTCCCCACCGGCGCCGCAGGTCTCGCCCAGGTCCTGGCCCTGCATCCGTGCTTCGGTCCGGTGCAGTACACCGGCCTGACCGCGACCGTCGACGGCGACGCCGTCGTCGTACGGATTCCGCGTGAGTCCGATGCGACGGCCGACGGCGGGTGGATGTCGATCATCAGCCCGGATCATCTGGAACCGCTGCAGGCGGCGGCGACCGCGGTGAATCCCTACCTGAGTGTCGAGGGTGCCGTCGAGACCGACGACGCGCTCGAGATCCGGATCGTCACGTCGGACACCGCACAGAAGGAGAGCGGCGAGGTGGCGATCGCTCGGTTCAGCGGTGGCGCGAGTTTCGAATTCGTCGACCGCGGCCGCTCGATCCCGATCACGCCGGTCGGTAGCTCGACGTGAGTCCGGACAGCGGCTGGTCTCCCGGTGCCGCCGGACTGGGTGGCCGGGTCGCCGTGATCGCCGGCGCCACCCGGGGCATCGGTCTCGCGGTTGCATATGCACTCGCGGGACAGGGGGTTTCGGTCGTCGCCAACGGTCGTGACGGTGATGCGCTGGAGGAGACGGTCGCGGAGATCCGCGGCGGCGGCGGTCAGGCTGTCGGCGTCTGCGGTTCGGCCGGTGACGACGGTGTCGCCCAGCAGATGGTCGACGCCGCGCTCGCCGAGTTCGGCGCACTGGACATCGCCATCAACTGCGCCGGTATCGCCGAACCCCCGGGTTCGACGGTGCTGACCATCGCCCCGGACGAATTCCGTGCCCAGGTGGACGCCCATCTGATGAGCGCGTTCCATCTGGTCCAGGCCGCCGGGCGGGTCTTCGTCGAGCAGGCGTCCGGGTCGATCGTGCTCACCGGCTCGGCGGCGTCGCTCGGGATGTTCGGTGGCAGCGGCTATCCCGCGGCGAAGGGTGGCGTCAATGCGCTCGCACTCGCCGCGGCCGCGGATCTTGCCGATCACCACGTTCGGGTGAACGTGGTGATGCCCGGAGCCAAGTCACGATTGTCGACCGGCGATGACTACGTCGCGCACATCGAGGGGCTGCATCGGCGCGGGATTCTCGACGACCTCACCCGCGACGCGGCCCTGGACCCGGCGCCGCCCGAGTACGTGGCGTCGCTGTACGTCTTCCTCGCCAGCGACGCGGCCGAGCACATCACCGGCAACATCTTCAGCGCCGCAGGCGGTTTCATCGGCCGGTTCGAGTCACAGCAGGCGAGCTTCGTCGCCTACCGCGACCACAGGGACACCTCTCCGTACAGCCTCGTCGAGCTCGCCGAGCTACTCGGCTAACTCGGACACCCCACAAACCCACCCTTTATCGGCATTTCCACCACCCGCGCGGGTGGTGGAAATGCCGAAAAAGGGTGGGTTTGCGTCAGGAGTGGCGGGCGGCTCGGCGATCCACCCAGAACCGCGCCCCCTCCTCGATGGCTTCGGTGACCGGGCGCGGGCGCCAGTTCAGGTCGCGTTCGGCCTTGGAGTGGTCCATCTCCGACATGAAATGCATGAGCCGCACCGACGGAACGGTCAGCCGGACCGGCCTGCGCGTGATCGCTGCCCGAGCCGAGCCCACGGCGCCGACCCCATACAACGCCGCACGACGGAGCACGAGGCGCGGCGGCTCCCGGCCCGCGGCGCGTGCGGCGATCGCCACGATCTCACCCATGTCGATGGACCGTTCGGACACGATGTAGCGTTCGCCCACCTCACCCCGATCGGCCGCCAGGGCAAGCGCGCGAGCGGCGTCGTCGATACCGACCGACTCGGCTCGGCATCCGCGGACTGTGAACGGCATCTTGCCGAGGGCTGCTCCGGCGACGAACGATCCATGCGGCGTCGGCTGCCAGTCGCCCGCGCCATAGGTGTTGGCGACGCACATGGCGACTCCCGGCACGGCCCCGTCGCGCGAGTAGTCGAGCAACAGGTTCTCCGCCGCGACTCGACTCCGCACGTACTCGGGTGCGTGCCGAGACCAGTTGAACGCGTCGCCCTCGGTGGCCCGACGACCCTTCACCCGACCGATGGTGGCGACACTGCTGGTGAACACGAACTTGCGCAACGGCTGACGGGCGGCGACGTCGAGCACGGCCCGCAATCCGTCGACGTTGGTGCGGTACAGCGGAGCCGGATCCCGTAACCAGGCCCGGGTGTCGACCGCGCAGTGGAACACCACGTCGCAGCCGGCCATCGCGGCGCGCACGGAATCCTGGTCGAACAGATCGCCGGTGACATGGTGGACGTCGAGTCCGGACAACGTGCGGAGGTCGCTCGTCGGGCGGGTGAGGACGCGGACGTCGTCGCCGTTCTCGACGAGCCGGCGGACCAGCCGGGAACCCAGGAAACCGTTGCGCCGATGACGAGCTTCATCGTCCGGCCAGCCCTCCGGGTGCGAGGTCATCGATCGCCGCCGCACTCCGGGACAGCATGGCGTCGAACATGGCGGTGCCACGCTCGGTGGGTTGGGCGGCGGCCGAGCCGAAGACGATGATCAGCGGGGCCTGGATGAGGTTGCCGACGTAGTCGTCCCAGCACTCGTCGAGGGTGTACCCGGTCACCCCGGCGGTGACGACCGCGCGATGATACGATGCCACGATGCCGCGCTCGTGCTTGCGACGATCCTCGGTGGTCAGGCTTGTACTGAGCAGAAAAGCGATGTCGCGCAGCGGGTTACCGGTCGTGATCGTCTGCCAGTCGATCACCGTCACCTCACCGGACGGCCCGAACAGCACGTTGTCCACGCGCAGGTCGCCGTGGATCAGAGCCGTGTTGCGCAGCGGGGCGACGAGCCAGTCGCCGGCCTCACGCACCAGCCAGTCGACGGCGGCCGAACTCTGTCCGTCCGGGGAGAAGCGCTCGCGATAGACGTCGGCCATCGGCGCGAGCAACGACTCCATCATCTCGCGTTCGGCTTCACCGGGCAGTGGCATCTCCGCGAGCAGTGCGGGGTCGTTCCACCGCGGAGCATGCAACCCGGCCGCCGCTACCGCGACCGACTCCGCCTGTGCCGCCGTACATCCGATGATCTGGTCACCCTGCACCGCCGCGCCCATGTCCTCGAGCAGGAGGACGAACTCGGTGCCGGGGTCCGAGATCGTCGCGGCGTAACACCTCGGCATCGGCACGGTGAAAGCCGAGGCCAGATCACGATAGAACCGGACCTCGTTGCGGAACACTCCGGAACCGAACGCCCGCTGTTCCGGTTCGCCGGTCGCCAACTTGGCGATCATCGTGGCCGGGAGTTCGGCCGGTCCGGAGTAGTCGAGGGTGAGGCGGTACGACCCGGCCATCTGCCCGGTTCCCACGGCCGAGGCGGCGACGGCGGTGATCGATTCGTCGTGGCCGTTCTCGCCGAGGAAGTCCGTCAGCCAGGCGGGCGTGAGTTGCTCGACGCTCGTGGGTATCTCGATGGTTTCTGTCATGCGGGTGTCTCCGTCACGAGGGCATCCTTCCCGGGTTGGCCGGCAGTCCGACCGCGCGGTCGGGGCGTATGTCGCGGTACGCCGAGGCCACCGGCGCGAGTTCGGTCGGTGTCGCACCGTGCAGGATCACCGAGTCGACGCCCAGGTCGAACTGCGCGGCGACGGTCTTCGCGCAGTCCGACGGCGATCCGGTCGCCGAGTGGGCGACCCACGCGTTCGGGATCACGGCGGCCAGGTCGGCGAGTTCACCGGCGGTGGCGGTGGCGTCGATGGGACCGCGCGCACCGCTGAAAGCCGCAGTGGCCCGGACTCGTTCCAGGTCTGTCGGGTCCCAGGCGTTGGCCGCCATGAGTTGATCCGGATACCCCTGGAGATAGGTGGCGAGCCGTCCGTACAGCCTGCGCAGACGGTCGGTCTCATCCAGGTGGTCGCCCACCGTCGCCACGACCGACCAGATCCGGATCGAGGCGGGATCGCGCCCGGCCCGCTCCGCTGCGCCTCGGACATGGGCAACTGCCCGGCGGGTCGCGTCGTCGCTGAAATATGTGTGCAGGACGACGCCGTCGGCGATCTCACCGGCCAGCTCGAGAGTCCTGGGACTCATGGTGACCATCAGGATCGGTGGGGGAGGGTCGAGTGTCACACCGAGATTCAGCAAGGGGTAGGAGCCGGCCGGTCCGTCGTGACCGATCACCATCTCGCCCGTCCACAGCCGGCGGAGGAGCCCGGTGATGTCACGCAGGCCGGCGCCGGTGACGAGGGGGAGCCCGAGTATCTGCCACTGCGGGGTGATCCCGCGCCCGAGACCCAGAGCGAACCGCCCCGCCGAGAGTTCGCTGAGCGTCGCCCCCATGGTCGCGGTGACGATGGGATGCCGGGTGTTGTGGTTGGTTGCCGCCGTGGCGATTCCGAGATTCTCGGTCGCACCGGCGAGAGCCCCGCACAGTGCGGCGGCGTCCTTGATGTTGAACCGTTCCGAGACGAAAGCGGTGCCGAGTCCGATCTCGTCGGCGAAGCGTGCTTCGGCGGCGAGCTCGCTCGGGGTGACGGGGTGCCGGGAGAGTGCGTAGTAGCCGAGCTCGGTGAGCTGATTCTCCATCGTCTCAGGCACTCGCCCCGACGGCCTCCCCGTACGTGCGTGATCGCGGCTCCCGGACCCACAGGATGCCGTCTCCGGCGGTCGCACCCTCCTGCTTCAGGGTGCGCTTGAGGATCTTGTTGGTGGCGGTCGTCGGCAGGTCCTCCGCGACCCGGACGTAGCGCGGCCAGGCCTTCGGTGACAGGTCTGCCTGTGCGGCAAGCTGTTCGGCGAAGGACTCCGGGCTCAGCGAGGCGCCGTCCTGCAGTACGACGGCCGCCATCACGGCGTCACCGACCTGTTCGTCGGGGACCGCGTACACCGCGACGCGGTTGATCTCCGGTATCCGGAGCAGGATGCGTTCGATCGGTCCGGCGGCGAGGTTCTCGCCGTCGACGCGCATCCAGTCGCCGGTACGTCCGGCGAGATAGATCCACCCGTCGGAATCCTTATAGGCGAGGTCGCCGGACCAGTACATCCCGTGACGCAGTCGCTCGTTGGTGGCGTCGGAGTCGTTGTAGTAGCCCATGAACATCCCGCCGCCCTCGACGTTGACCAGCTCGCCGATCGCCTCGTCGGAGTTGAGAAGTGCTCCGGTGTCGTCGAATCGGGCCGGGGGACACTCGGTGATCGTCGAGGGGTCGTAGACCGCGACGTTGGGGAAACCCCGGCCGATCGAGCCGTGCGGGGTGCCGGGTTCGCGGGTGATGATGATCGCGAGTTCGGTGGAGCCGAATCCGTCCCAGACCGTGCAACCGAACCGACGCGAGAATTCGTCGATGTCGCGGTCGGTGGCCTCGTTGCCGAAGGCGACGCGCAGCGGGTTGTCGGCATCGTCGGGCTTCTCCTCGGTGGCGAGGATATAGGCGAGCGGCTTGCCGACGTAGTTCATGTACGTCGCCCGGTAGCGGCGGATGTCGTCGAGGAAGGTCGACGCCGAGAACTTGGCCGGGGCGATCGCCGCGCCACCGCACAGGGCGACGCAGTAGCCACCCATCAGTGCCGCGCTGTGGAAGAGCGGCATCGAGAGGTAGCAGACGTCGCCCGGGCCGATGTCGTACTTGTCGACGAGTACGGGGCCGGCGAACGGAATCATCATGTGCGCGAACTGAACCGGTTTCGGGTTACCGCTGGTGCCCGAGGTGAAGATCAGCATGAACGTGTCCATGGCACCCGGCACCGAATGCGGGGTCAGCTCGCCGGCTCCGGCGACCAGGTCGGCCCATCGGGGGGTCGAGGTGTCCAGGACGGTGACGCCGGGCAGGTCCAGGCCCTCGAGGAGAGGGCGGTGCTCGGCGTCGGTGATCAGGATCTGGCAGTCGGCGCGCAGGATGTCGGCGGCCAGGCCCTCGCCCCGTCGGGTGTTGTTGATGCCGGCGGTGACGTAGCCGCCGAGAGCCCCGGCGGCCAGGGCGATGAGCATGTCCGGGGTGTTCCCGAGCAGAGTGCCGATGTGCATCGGGCGAGACGCGTCGGCCACGGACAGCATTGCGGCCGCGGTCTTCTCCGCGTCGCGGATGTACTCGCGCCACGTCCACCGGCTGCCCTCGTAGGTGATTGCCAGGTTGTCGTCGTCGGCGCGTTCCTGAAGGAGCTGGGTGACTGTCTCGGCCATGCGGCCAAATCTAGAACGTGTTCACCCGGTCTGTGTACAGATCTGAAATATTGTCTACTGCAAGCCTGTCGGGGACGCCGAAGCGTCCCCGACAGGCTTGTGAGGGTGTGCTCTAGCGGGTGAAGGAACCGCTACCGGGTACGACGGTGAACGTCTGGTCGTTCTTGCCGATGATCGTCGTGGTGAATTCGACAGGCCCGGCGCCGGTCGCGATCGAGACCCCGTCCGACGGGCGTCCGTCGGTGCATGTGGCGAAGACCTCGCTACCGGAGTTCCCGGTCGACCGGTTCGTCCAGGAGATGCCGATGCGCGCGTCCTTCAGGTTCGTCGAGCAGGACTCGGTCGGGGTGGTGTTCAGTGAGACATGGGTGATCCCGGGTTCGGTTGCGGATGCGAGGATCGAGGCGACGAAACCTCCGGTTACACCGTTGGAGCCCACGGTGATGCCGGCGTTCGGGATCTGCTCGACGCTCAGTGGCTGCTCGCCGGGAGCCGCCTGCGCGGTGGCAGTGCCGAGGGTCAGTGCAGCGAATGCCGCGGCGGCTCCGAATCCAGCAACAGTCTTGCGTCCCATGTGTATCTCCCGTCACTTTGGACACTTCGAACCCACAGCGTACGGGAGTGATGTTGGACTCCTCAAGGTGGGGTCGGCCGCATTCTGCTGATACAGAAGATGCATGAGCGATCTGCACCACGCCGAGTCACCGAATCCGGGGCCGCATGACCCACTGTCCGCATTCCACCTCGGCGACCTGGCCGTCGAGCCCAACGGTGTGCGTGCCGCCCAGCTCCTGTGCTCGCAGTTCGCCGACCATCGCGGCCTCATCGAGGTGCCCGCCCTCGCTGTTCTCTTCGATCACTGCGGCGGAATCCCGTTCCATCGCGTCCACAACGATCCGGCGGCCGCCACGCTGCAGGCTCGGCTGTCGCTCTCGACGCACGGTCGCGCACGGATCGGGGACATGCTGGCGGCGCGTGCCGAGGTCGTGATGCACGACGACGGCTGGGGGTCGACGAGCGTCGAGATCCGTTCCGGCGCAGGGCAACTCTGCTGTGTCGGTTCCGCACGCAACGTCCGCGTCGGACGCGCCCCGACGGGGCAGACGCCGTCCGCGGAGATCGGGATGCCGATGCCCCGCTGCAACGACGACCACGGGGTGACGCTCCCGCCGACGATTCCCTCGGGTCTGCCGGGACGGGCGGTGGTCGAGGAGATCGCCACCAAGCAGCGTGACCCGGGGCCGCTCGTCGAGATGCTCAACGGCACGGTCGAGGTGCTCGACGGTGCCACCGACCGGGACGCCGGCATCCGCTTCCGCAGCGCCACCGATCCCTGGATGGGCAACATGTTCGGCACCATGCACGGCGGCGTCATCGCCACGATCGTCGGCCAGGCGGGCTCGTTCGCCGGCCACCTGCACGCCGGGCCGGGGCAGGATTACTCGATCGGCGACATGGCCATCGGCTTCTACCGCTCGCCCGCAGTGGACGGCGGCGAGGTCACCGTGGAGGTGACGCCGATCAAGACCGGGCGTCGTATCTCGTCCTTCGAGGCCACCATGACGTCCTACGACGACGTGCTGCTCAGTCGCGCGACGCTCGACGTCCACTATCACTGAGAGTCCGTCGCACCACTGCCCGAAAACCGCCCCTGAGATCTGCCCCTGAAAACCGCCCCTGAGATCTGCCCCGGAAAACTGCCCTGTGCAGCGGAGTCGGCGACATATCGTCGCCCGACGCGGTCCGGAGGGCCGTTTCCAGGGGCGGTTTTCAGCGTTTCCGGCCGAAAAACAATCAAGCGTGCTTGATTCTTCTGGGATCCTGTGTGAGGCTGACCGCATGACTGATCGGGCAGCGGCCGTCCACGGTGTGGTGGCAGATCTCGAGGCCGAGTCGGAGCAGCTCGATGCGCTGGTCGCCGACCTCGACGACGCGGGATGGGCGACGCTCACACCCGCACCGGGGTGGACGATCGCCCACCAGATCGCGCATCTGGCGTGGACCGATGAGGTCGCGGCCATCGCGGCAACCGATCCCGATCGCTTCACAGATCTCGTCACCGAAGCCCTGCAGAAGAATCCGGAGACCTACGTCGACGACGCCGCCGAGGCCGGGGCGGGTGCCCCGGCCGAGGAGATCCTCGCCGGCTGGCGTCTCGCCCGCGGCAAGCTCGCGGATGCGCTCCGGAACGTGCCACCGGGTGTGAAGATCCCGTGGTTCGGCCCGCCGATGTCGGCCGCCTCCATGGCCACCGCGCGATTGATGGAGACGTGGGCCCACGGCCTCGACGTCGCCGATGCCCTCGGGGTGACCGTGCTGCCCAGCGACCGCATCCGCCACGTCGCGCACATCGGGGTGCGCACACGCGATTTCGCCTACATCGTCAACGGCACGACCCCGCCGGCCGAACCGTTCCACTATGCGCTGACGTCGCCGTCGGGGGAGCTGTGGACGTGGGGGCCCGATGACGCGTCCGACGTCATCCGCGGTTCGGCGCTCGACTTTTGTCAGCTGGTGACCCAGCGTCGCGCCCTCGCCGACCTCGACCTGGAGATCGTCGGTCACGACGCGCTCGAATGGTCCGGCATCGCTCAGTGTTTCGCCGGCCCGCCGGGAGAGGGGCGCGAGCCGCGCGGGGCCTGAACCACCGCACCGACGACCCGACCCCAACACATCACAGTCACATCACACAAAGGAGCCTTGGGTGCCCATTGTCAGCCCCGACGTCTGGGACACGCCGGAACGTCTCGAACTGCGTTCGACGGTCCGCAGATTCGTCGATAAGCACATCCTGCCCTTCCAGGACGACTGGGAGCGTGACGGCGAGATCCCGCGTTCGCTCCACCTCGAGGCCGCGAAGCTCGGATTGTTCGGCCTCGGGATCCCCGAGGAGGTCGGCGGTTCCGGTGGCGATCACATCGACACAACGATCCTCGCCGAGGAACTGCACTACGCGGGTGCGGCCGGCGGCATCTTCGCCTCGCTGTTCACTCACGGCATCGCCCTGCCGCACCTGATCGCCGCCGGCGATCCGGAACAGATCGACCGTTGGGTGCGCCCGACCCTGGCCGGCGAGAAGATCGGCAGCCTCGCGATCACCGAGCCCGGCGGAGGCAGCGACGTCGGCCACCTGACCACGAAGGCCGAGCGGGACGGCGACCACTACGTCGTCAACGGCTCCAAGACCTACATCACCTCGGCTGTCCGGGCGGACTTCGTCGTCGCGGCGGTGCGCACCGGCGGGCCGGGCGCGGGCGGCGTATCGCTGCTCGTCATCGACAAGGACACACCCGGATTCACCGTCACCCGGAAGCTCGACAAGATGGGCTGGCGCTGCTCGGACACCGCAGAGCTGTCGTTCGTCGACGCACGTGTGCCGGTCAAGAACCTCGTCGGCCCGGAGAACTCCGGATTCGCCCAGATCGCCATGGCTTTCGTCACCGAGCGGTCCGGACTCGCGGTGCAGGCCTACGCCAGCGCGCAGCGCTGTCTCGATCTCACCGTGCAGTGGGCGCGCGACCGCGAGACCTTCGGCAAACCGATCATCGCGCGGCAGTCGGTGCAGGACAGCCTCACCGAGATGGCGCGTCGTATCGACATCGCCCGCACCTACACACGCGCCGTGGTGGAACGCAAGGTGACCTCACACGACGACCTCATCGCCGAGGTGTGTTTCGCCAAGAACACCGCCGTCGAAGCGGGAGAATGGGTGGCCAACAAGGCCGTTCAGCTCCACGGCGGACTGGGATACATGACCGGCACCGAGGTCGAGCGGCAGTACCGCGACATGCGCATCATCGGTATCGGCGGCGGCACCACCGAGATCCTCAACGGTCTGGCCGCCAAGCGGCTCGGCTTCCACGCCTGAACCGCTGCGAACATCCGAACCGACACGACCGAGAGGGAACGACGCGATGACAACCCTGGACAACCCCTTCGTGGAAACCCCGGAGCGCGCCCAACTGCGTTCCGCGGTGGCCGGTCTGGCGGCCAAATACGGCCAGGAGTACTTCCGGCAGTGCGCCCGTGAGGGACGCAAGACCGACGAACTCTGGCAGGAAGCGGGCAAGCTCGGCTTCATCGGGGTCAACCTCCCCGAGGAGTACGGCGGCGGCGGAGCCGGCATGTACGAGCTGGCGATCGTCATGGAGGAGATCGCTGCGTCCGGCACCGGGCTGCTGATGCTGGTGGTCTCACCGGCCATCTGCGGCAATGTGATCGCGCGCTTCGGCACCGACGAGCAGAAGCAGCGGTGGTTGCCCGGACTGGCAGACGGGTCGATCACGATGGCGTTCGGTATCACCGAACCCGACGCCGGGTCGAACTCGCACAACATCACCACCACCGCTCGCCGTGACGGCGCGGACTGGCTGCTGTCCGGCCAGAAGGTCTACATCTCGGGTGTCGACCAGGCCCAGGCGGTCCTGATCGTCGCGCGTACCGAGGACGCCAAGACCGGCAAGCTCAAGCCGGCGCTGTTCATCGTGCCGACCGATGCGGAGAACTTCTCCTACACCATGATCGACATGGAACTGCAGAACCCGGAGAAGCAGTTCCAGCTGTTCCTCGACGACGTCCGACTGCCGGCCGACGCGCTGGTCGGCGACGAGGACGCCGCTCTCAGCCAGCTGTTCGCCGGATTGAACCCGGAACGGATCATGGCTGCGGCGTCGGCGGTCGGGATGGGACGGTTCGCACTCGACAAGGCCGTGTCGTACGTCAAGGAACGAACGGTGTGGAAGACGCCGATCGGCGCGCACCAGGCCATCGCGCATCCGTTGGCGCAGGGCAAGATCGAGCTCGAGATGGCCAAGCTCATGATGCAGAAGGCCGCGACGATGTACGACGCGGGCGACGACTGGGGCGCGGCCGAGCCGGCGAACATGGCGAAGTACGCCGCGGCCGAGGCTGCGGTGAAGATCGTCGATCAGGCCGTGCACTCGATGGGCGGCAACGGACTGACGTCCGAGTACGGTATCGCGCCGATGCTGAGCCTCGTCCGCATCGCCCGCGTCGCGCCGGTCAGCCGGGAGATGATCCTCAACTTCGTCGCGCAGGCCAGCCTCGGCCTTCCCAAGTCCTACTGAGGTGTGGCGCCGGTGTCCACGGCAGTGTCCCCGAACCCAGGGTCGTCGAATGCCGGCCCGAATTCGCGTGGCCCGCAGCAGGAACGCTCACGGCTGACCCGTCATCGACTGCTGCGGTCCACGGTCGACGTGCTCGCGGCGGACGGATGGGCGGCCGCCACGGTTGCCGCCGTCGCCGAACGTGCCGGAGTGTCGCGAGGTGCTGCGCAACATCACTTCCCGACGCGGGAAGCGCTCATCACCGCTGCGCTCGAGCAGGTCTTCGACGACCTGACCGCGGCGGCGGGCAGCGAGATCGAGGCACCCGGCTCCGACGAGGCGATCACCCCTGCGCGGGTGAGCGCCGCGGTCCAGCGCGCGGTGGCGGTGTACACGGGCACGGAATTCAAGGCGGCACTGCAGGTGTGGGCCGCGGCAGCGTCCGACCCTGCGCTGCGCAAACTGATCCTGCCCCTCGAGGCGAAGTTCGCCCGGGCCGCCCATCAGCGGACGATGGCGGCGATGGGTGTCTCGCCGGATGACCAGAAGGGACGCCGCCTTGTCCAGGCGACACTCGACTTCGCTCGCGGACTCGGTCTCGCCGATACCCTGTCGGACGATTCGGCACGACGCGCCCAGGTGGTCGACACCTGGTGCGAGCAGATCGCCGTGGCGCTGGGCGTCGAATCCGGTCTCTAGTTCACCGCCCTCAGGCGGCGACCTCCTCGCGTGACCTGCCTCGGGTCCCGGCCCAGTAGACGCCGAAGGACATGAGCGCCATCCCGACGAACACGACCACCAGCGAGATGGTCATCGAGACATAGCCCTGCCCACGGGGATCGATGAACGGATACGGATATTAGTCGACGAGGGGTCCGCGGATCAGGGTGTACACGCCCTACACCAGCGGAACGGCCAACCAGGTGAGCCAACTGCGTTCGGGAAGCCGCTTGGCGCGCACCACGATCCAGTCCACCAGCATCACCAGGGGGATGATGCGGTGCAGCACGTCGTTGACCCAGCCGTAGGTGACGTCCACATCGACCCCGCTGAGCAGCAGTGCGTACACGATTCCGGTGATCACCATGCAGGTGGTCACCGCTCCGTCGGTAACCGGGATCCGATGATGCTCGGACAGTTGCCCGGTCCATCCCGGACACCGGTGGTGCGGCGCGCGGGGAACTGCGTGCGGCGAACCGGAGGGCAACGGATACGCGAACTCGCCCGGGGATGAGTCCCCCGGGCGAGTCCGGCTCGGCTCACTCGCCGTGGATGATGACCCCGCGAAGGTTCTTGCCGTCGCGGAGATCCTGATAGCCCTCGTTGACCTGGTCGAGGGTGTAGGTGGTGGTGATCAGCTCGTCGAGCTTGAGCTGGCCCTGATCGTAGAGACGCAGCAGCTTGACGATGTCGTACTGCGGGTTGGCCGAGCCGAACAGGCTGCCCTTGATCGTCTTCTGATTGAGCGTCAGGTCGGTGCCCGACACGTGCACGGTCAGTTTGGCCGGATCGGCGAGACCGGTGATGACCACTGTGCCGCCCTTGCCGATGACGGCCGTCGCGTTCGACACGACTTCCTCGTCGACCGTGCCCACGAGGATCAGTGCCTGGTCGGCGCCCTGTCCCCACGTCAGTTCGTTGACCTTGGCGGCGGCCTCCTGCGGGTCCGCATAGGCATGCGTCGCACCGAATTTCAGAGCGGCGTCGCGCTTCATGTCCACCGGGTCGACGACCACGACGAACTTGGCGCCGGCCGACACCGCACCCTGCACCGCGTTGATGCCGAGGCCGCCGATGCCGTAGATGACCACGGTGTCACCGGGTCGCACGCCGCCGGCGTACACCGAGGTCCCCCAGCCCGACGGTACGCCGCAGCCGACGAGGACCGCCTTGTCCAGGGGCAGCCAGTCGTCGACCTTCACCACCGAGTGCTGCGAGATGGTGGCGCGTTCGGAGAACGTGCCCAGCATGCACATGGCGCCGAAATCATCCTTGCCCGAATGGAATCGGAAGGTGCCGTCGGGCATCGAACCCTCGAGGATGGTCGCGCCCATGTCACACAGGTTCTGTCGTCCCGACGAGCAGTAACGACACGTGCCGCAGTTGGGGATGAAGCTGCACACGACGTGGTCACCCGGCTTCACCTTGGTCACACCGGGTCCGACTGCCTCGATGATCCCGGAGCCCTCGTGACCACCCACGATCGGGTAGCGGGGCGGCAGGTCGCCGTCGGTGAGGTGGAGGTCGGAATGGCACAGGCCCGCGGCGGTGTACTTGATCAGGACCTCACCCTCGCGGGGTTCGTCGAGATCGAGTTCGACGATCTCGAAGGGCTTTCCGGGGGCGGTGAGAACGGCGGCCTTGGTGGTGAGTGTCATGACGTGCTCCTTTGCACTTGATGGGAACTCTGGGTGAATCAGGGATGGCCGGTCACAGCGCGATGTTGACGGCCTTGGTCTGCGTGTAGAGGTCGATGGCCGAGGAGCCGAGTTCGCGGCCCCAGCCCGACTGCTTGTAGCCACCGAAGGGCATCGCCGTGTCGAAGCCGTTGTACTGGTTGACCCACACCGAACCGGCCTTGATCTGGCGGGCCGTCCGGTGCGCCTTCGACAGGTCGGTCGTCCAGATGCCCGCGGCGAGACCGTAGATGGAGTCGTTGGCCGCGGCCGCGACCCCGGTGTCGGCGTCGAACGGCAGCGCTGCGACGACCGGCCCGAAGATCTCCTCGCGCACGATGGAGAAGTCGGGTTCGACGTCGCCGAACACGGTCGGCTCGATGAAGAATCCCTCATCGCCCCAACGCTTTCCGCCGGTCAATGCTCGTGCACCGTCGGCGAGTCCGGCCGCCAGGTAGCCGGACACGCGGTCGAACTGCTCCTGACTCACCAGCGGTCCGAGTTCGGTGGCCGGATCGAGGCCGGGGCCGATCTTCGTCTGGGATGCGGCCTCGGCGACCGCCGCGGTGAAGTCGTCGAAGATCGGACGCTCGACGAACAACCGGGTGCCGGCGACGCAGCACTGGCCGTGGTTGAACATCCACGCGGCCACCGATCCGGCGACCGCCTTCTCGAAGTCGGCGTCGGCGAAGACGATGTTGGGGCTCTTGCCGCCCAGTTCGAGCGACACCTTCTTGAGATTGCCCTTCGCCGCCTCGACGATCTTCTTGCCGACCTCGGTGGAACCGGTGAAGGCGATCTTGTCGACGTCGTCGTGTGCGGCGAGGGCGGCGCCTGCCTCGCCGTATCCGGTTACGATGTTGACCACGCCGGGCGGGAAGCCCGCCTCGTCGAAGATCTCACCGAGCAGCAGTGCGGTGAGGGGGGTCTGCTCGGCGGGTTTGAGGATGACGGTGTTGCCCGCCGCGAGCGCCGGCGCCAGTTTGAAGGCGGCCATCAGCAGCGGGAAGTTCCACGGGACGATCAACCCGCACACCCCGACCGGTTCGCGCAGCGTGTAGGCGTGGAACTCGCCACCCGGTACGAACGGCATCGACACGTCGACCGTCGAACCGGTGATTTTGGTGGCCAGGCCCGCGTTGTAGCGGAAGATGTCGGCGGCCCAAGCGGTGTCGACGGCGGTCGCGATGGTCGCGGCTTTGCCGTTGTCGAGTGCTTCGAGCTGACCGAACTCGGCCGCGCGTTCGGTGACCAGATCGCCGACGTGCCAGAGCAGCCGTTCGCGTTCGTTCGGCTTCATCCGCGTCCACGGTCCGGAGTCGAAGGCCTCGCGGGCGGCGCGGACCGCGCGGTCGACGTCGGTGGCGTCACCGTGAGCGACCGAGGTGAGGGGACGGGTGGTGGCGGGGTCGATGGTCTCGAAGGTGCGGCCGGACGCCGACCACACCCATTCACCGCCGATCAGCATCGGGCGGTCGTGGCCGATGAAGTCGCGGACCTTCGGGAGCAGGTCGGTGGCGACTGCGGTCATGGGTACCTCCTGGGAAAGCGCTCGACGCCGGTGGCGAAGCGAGCGGGTCGAGACGAGCCGGTCAGGGTGATCTGGGTCATAGCTGTGACCTGACTCATTTCTGCCACCGATCGGGGCGGTCGCCGTGTCCAGAAACTGAACACCTTCACCTCGTCGTTGCCGGATGGCGTGATCCGGGGTCGCGGAAAGTGCGTCCGGCGGCGTCGCTAGCGTGTCCGGGGGTGGCGAGCGCCGCCTCCACATCCGGAGAGGGAACCGATGGCAGCGCGCATGGCCGACCGTCTTCGCGGTGCGCTGCAGTCGGTGGGACCGCCGGGAGCGTCGGTGTCGCTGCGCGAGGCGGTACGTGCCGGAGTCGGATCGGTGCTGGGTCTGGGGCTCGTCGGACTCGTGCTCGCGACGTCCGGAGTCGATCTGCGGACGGGTCTGTTCCTGATCGTCCTGATCGCACCGTTCGGGGCGTCCGCGGTCCTGATGTTCGCCGCGCCCAACAGTCCGCTCGCCCAGCCCTGGTCGGCGGTCGTCGGCAACACCGTGTCGGCGTTCGCCGGCGTCTTGGTGACCCTGCTGGTGTCGCCGAGTGAGCTGCGCGTCCCGCTCGCAGTCGGTGTGGCGGTCCTGGCCATGGTGGTCTGTCGCGCAGTGCATCCGCCCGGCGGCGCCGTCGCGATGACCGCCGGGCTCAGCCCGGACGTGGTCCACGCGCTCGGGGTCCGGTTCGCCCTGGCCCCCGTCGCCGTGGGGACGATCGCGCTGGTCGTGCTCGCGGCCGGATACGCACGGGTCACCGGACGCCGGTATCCGTACCGTCGGTTCGACGACGAGTCGTCGGCCACCGCGCGGATCGGACTGGACGAGGACGAGCTGACCGACATCCTCAACCGGTACAGCCAGTCCCTCAATCTCGGTGTCGCCGATCTCGCACGACTCATCGGGGCAGCCGAACTCCAGGCTGCGGGCCATCGCGCCGACCCGCTCGTCGCCGGTGACGTCATGTCCGGGGATCTGGTGACAGTGGGACCGGACGCGACACTTCCCGACCTGGCGCAGATGTTCGACACCCACCGCTTCACCTCGCTGCCCGTGGTGACGCGCGGCGGCCGGTTCCTGGGTGTCGTCTTCCAGATCCATCTCGTCTCACGCCTTCGCGTGGGCTCGGCACGCGGATCGGACCGGATGTTCGCCCGGCTGCTGCGCCGGGACGGCAGCGTCCTGACGGCCGCCGACGTCATGGACACCACGCTGCCGATCGCGGCGCCGGACGCGCCGGTGACCGCGTTGTTGCCGATGCTCGCCGACAGCGGATGCGGTGCCGTGCCCGTGCTCGACGGGGACCTGCTGGTCGGCATCGTCACGCAGACCGACCTCATCGCCGCGCTCGCACGGCACACGCTGGCCGATCCGCTCGTCGACTGACGTACGGCCCGGCCTCATCGCGGTGCCTACTGGATCCCGAGTGCTCGCATCCGCGCGTACAACGTGGTGCGGCTGATCCCGAGGTCCCGGGCGGCGCGGACCTTGTTGCCGCCCGCTCGGTCGAGCGCGTCGACGATCGCGGTTCGCTCGGCCTGTTCCCGTCCGGAGAGATGGGCCGCCCGACTCGTCGTCCGATAGGTGGCCGGGAGATCCGCGGTTTCGATCACGCGTGCCGCCCGCTCCCGGCACGACGCCGCGGCCTCCCGCAGGACCGCGATCAGCTCGGTGAGGTTCCCGGGCCAGTCCTGGCTGAGCAGGGCGTCGGTCGCCGGTCCGGACAGCGTGAGTTCAGGATCGATCTCACCGAGGACGCCGCTCGCGACGGCCGCGAGCTCCGAGGTCCGGTGACGTAGTGGCGCCGGATCGATGCGGGTTGCGCACCGGCCGAGCAGCGCCGCGACCGCGGGACCCGCCTGTGCGCGAGGACCGCTGACGAGGATCAACGGCGCCGCCGCCGGTGTCGATGCCGTGGCCCGCGTGACCAGGGCGATGGACCGGTCGTCGAGCAGGTCGACACCGTCGATCACCAGCGGGACCCCCGACGATCGAGCTCGTGCGAGCTGACCGGCGACATCCGGCTGTCGACCGTTGATCAACTCGTCGGCGACGTCGACGACCACGGTTCGGCCGGACTCGTCGGATGATTCGGCGGCAAGTTCGAGAGCCAGCGTCGTGCGTCCGGTGCCCGGCTCACCGGAGACGGCGACGGTCGTGCGAGACGGCCGGACCGGAGTGGACCGCGTCGGCGTCGTCGGTGTGCTGAGGGCGCGGAAGCGGAACAGTGCGGCCCCGCGGGTACCGGCCACCGGTTCGACGGCGACCTCGACCTCCGCCCCGGAGACGAGCGTGAGGGGCAGCGTCGTCGTACGCAGCGCGGGATCGGTGGCGATCACGCGGAGTGCGCCGATGTCGGTGGGGGAGAGCAACTCGGCGGCCAGGGCATTGGTGAGTTGCAGGTCGTCGCCGATGGCGGCCACCGCGATGTCGCGACGTGGCGCGGCGCGCTGGAAGGCGTCGAGCACGCGTCGCTGGTGCGCACGGGATCGGTCGAGCAACCGGTCCGCGATGTCGGCGACGATGCCGTTGACCACCGGCACCGCGAGCGGGTTGATGCGGTCGGCGATCTCGGACATGCAGATGATCCCCGCGAGGCGTCGCGTCGCGGGATGGATGATCGGCTGCCCGAAGCAGCTGATCGTCCGGAACTGTTCGAGGTAGTGCTCGGTGCTGTTGACGATCACACCGCCGCGCGTCTCGGCGGGGGTGCCGAGCGCGGTGGTCCCGACGATGTCCTCGCCGAACGGGACACCGGGCGTCGCACCGATCGCATCGAGCCGGCGTTCGACGGTCGTCCCGAATGCCACCCGGGTGACCATGCGGCACTCGTGGTCGACGAGCAGCAGCGACACGTCGGTGTCGGCGAGACGGGCCGCGGCGTCGTCGAGGACGGGACGCGCCGCATCGAGCAGCGGATCGGCGGATCCGATGTCCCGGAGTCGGGCGGGGGTGTTGTCCTCCGGCCTGACTCCCGATAGCGCCGACCGTCGCCACGAGTGCTCGATGACAGGGCGGTGTGGCGTTCGATCTGGCCGGAACGAGAGAGTGTCGATGACACCAACGTGACACACATCACCGACGAAGGAAAGCCCGGATGCCGGGCCGGAACGGCGTCGGTGGGTCGTACTACCGTGGGCCCATGCGCGTCGCGACCTGGAACGTGAACTCGGTGAAACAGCGGATTCCGCGCCTGCTGCCGTGGCTCGACGAACGGCGTCCCGACGTCGTCTGCCTGCAGGAGACCAAGCTCTCCGATACCGCATTCCACGAGACGCTCGGCGCCGATCTCGCCGAACGCGGTTATGAGATCGCGCATGCGGGGCAGGGTCAGTGGAACGGCGTCGCCCTGCTCTCGCGGGTCGGGCTCGATGACGTGCGAATCGGATTCGACGGCATGCCCGGCTACCCGAACCCGGAGACGCTCGAGGCGCGGGCGGTCTCGGCGGTGTGCGACGGCCTGCGCATCTACTCGCTCTACGTGCCCAACGGCCGCACCCCGGACTCCGATCACTACACGTACAAGCTCGAGTGGCTGGCCGCGCTCGCGCGCGCGGTCACAGACCCGTCGTCGACGCTTCTCTGCGGCGACATGAACATCGCTCCCGCCGACGCCGACGTCTTCGACCCGGACGCCTACGTCGGGCACACGCACGTCACCCCGCCGGAACGGGCGGCACTCGCCGAGTTCGCGGCTCTGGGTCTGCGGGACGTCGTCCGTGACCGCTGGCCGGACGACCGGGTCTTCAGTTACTGGGACTACCGTGCCGGAATGTTCCACAAGGACCTGGGCATGCGGATCGACCTGATCCTGGCCGGCGAGTCCGCCGCCGGCCGGGTCGAGGCGGCCTGGATCGACCGCAAGGCGCGCAAGGGCAGCAAACCCAGCGATCATGCGCCGGTCATCGTCGACCTCGACGAGGCCCCCGACGGGGACATCGGCCCGGTGGTCCCGCCCCCGTCGAATCCGGCCAAGCGCGGTGGCTCGAAGGTGAAACTCCCCCAGACGCCGGAGTGATCCCGCTCACTATTCTCGAATCTGCTGCGCCGCAACGTGATTCGTCAGCGCCCACACGGGATTGGCCTGTTGAGACGATTGCGGCAACCTGTCTCTTCTCCGATATGATCACCGCGGCCCGAGCACGGGCCAAAGATCCTCGTGAGAAAGAGAATTCACACATGAAGCACCTCAGGGCAGGGATCATGGCGCTGGCCATGATGGGTGCAGTACTCGTCGCCGTCCCCGTTGCGACGGCACACGCGGCACCGGCGACGGTGGCGCTCCCGACGGCGTCCGCAGCGATCGGCGGCGACCACAGGAGCGTGATCGTCGACGTCCGCGGGGGAAGCCTCGCGGTCACGCCGGCGGGTGCGCTGCAGATCCTCGACGGCCGCGGTCGCACCGTCTCGTCGATGCCGCTGTCGGGGCAGATGGACGGGTTCACCGTTCCGCTGCGCGCCGCGGTCGGCGCGGACAAGTCGTCGGTCACCCTCACTCCGGTCGTCGGAACGGATTTCCGGTCTGTGCTCGACGCCGCCGAGACGAAGGCGGCCAAGCAGCGCCTGACCAAGCAGCAGCGTTACGACATCATGTGGACGGAGCTGAACAAGGGCTGGCGGGGGAACACGCCCTTGTACACGCTGATCGGCGGCCTCATCGGCTTCATCGTCTTCGGCTGGATCGGCGCCGGCGTCGGTGCGTTCATCGGTGCCTACATCGGCTACGGCGAGTCGAACCCGAAGGCGTGGCCCTCGGTCGTCGCCTGGTTCAACACCCCGTAGGCGTCCAGAATCGTCATGCCCGCCCCCGGCCGGATCTCCGGACCGGGGGCGGTGTCGTATCCGGGTCCTATCGTGGGGCCCATGCGCGCCGACCCCATCGATCGACCGGCCGACCTCGACGCCGTCCGCGCGTCTTATGACCGGGTGGCCGACGACTACGTCCGACTGGTGGTGGACACGGGAATCGGCGACCCCCGGTATCAGCCGTGGCTGAAGGCCGCACTCGACGCGTTCGCCGAATCGGTGGCGGGCATCGGTCCCGTGCTCGACGTCGGCTGTGGACCCGGGACCGTCACCGCCTATCTCGCCGAGCGCGGACTCGACGTGACCGGCGTGGACCTCTCGCCGCGCATGATCGACAACGCGCGTCGCCTGCACCCGTCCTGCCGTTTCGAGGTCGGCTCGGCGACCGACCTGGATCTCGCCGACGCATCGCTGGGCGGTGTTCTGGGGTGGTGGTCGTTGTTCATCCTCCCGCGGCACGTTCTCCCTCAGGTGCTGGCCTCATTCGCCCGCGCATTGATGCCGGGCGGCTGCTTCATCACCGGCACCCACACGGGCGAGAAGGACGTGCGACGCACTGTGGCCTACGGCGGTCCGGTCGAGTGGACGACCCATCAGTGGTCGCCGGAGAAGTACGTCGGATTGATCGAGCAGGCCGGCCTGCGCCCGGTCGCCGAGCTCCGGCTGCCCGCCGACGAACACGTCGGGCCCGGTCTGGTCGTCATGGCCGTACGGGACTGAGGGTCACTCGATGTCGAGACGACTCCTCATCCGGGTGGCCCGCGGCTACGGACGGTTCCTCGGTGTCGTGCTGTCACTCGCCCATCGAGTCGGAGGTCAACGTCTGCCCGCGGGACCAGGGCCGACCGCAGGGGTGCTCGTGGCCGCGCACGTCGCACTCGTGACGATCTGGTTCGGACCCCTCGGGCTCGCGATCGCGGTGATGGCGGGCCTGGGTGCCGGGATCGTTGCCGGCCTCCGCATCCGGCACCGCCCGCTGTCCGACGAGGAACGTCGAGCCGCCGAGCGTGTGTTCGGGCCTGCCGAGTGGTTCGATGACGTGATCCTCACCGACCTCTCCGGACGCGGGGGACGTGCCTTCACGCTGCCCGCGGTGGACGGCCTGGTCTTCTGTCACCTCGGCGCGATGTTCGACGCGCCGCTGGGGCCCGGGCCCGCGGCTTATCCGGTGCCCGGCCAGCTGCTGATCCACGAGCTCGTGCACGTCCGGCAGATCGTCGACGCCGGGTCGTCGGCGTCGTTCCTGGCCGACGCGCTCGCGGTTCAAGCGCGGCACGAACTCGGCGAGAACGTCTACCGCCTCCGCGGGCCGGGTGATGCTCACCACGAATGGGCCGATCACAACCTCGAACGCCAGGCGACGATCGTCGACCGCTGGTACGGCGGTCAGAGCTCACCGTCGCGCCGGCCGATGGATCCTGACAGTCCTTTTGCGCCCGTGATCGCGCAGGTCCGGGCACCGATTCCGGCCAGGGGAAACGGGCGGCGAGATCGGGCCGGACGAAGCCTCGACGCGCCGGGTCCGGGGGTGTAAGAGTGGAGAAGGTAATGCCATGTCGCAGTGTGTTCGGGCCCCAGCGCACACGACCTGTTCACCTGCAGGTCGCGCGGAGGATCCGTTTTTTGACCTGTGCAAACCCGATCGGTAGAGTGGATCGTCGGTGCCCGGCCAATGCTGGGCCAGTCCGCATGCCCGGCCAATGGCTCTCGAGTCGGCCCCGAGATCGAGTGAACTCGGGGCAGGGCGGCACAGCGGCCTGACAGGCGAATCCGCTGTCGAGTGTATGACACGCCCGACCCCGGGGTAGCGAAAATGTACTGACCAGTGCGTATGCGCTGGTGGGGCGAGTTGTGGAAGCGCGCCGGAAGTCGGTCTGGAGACCGGTTTCCACGAGCTTGCCCGGAGCACCAACCACAACGGACAACAAAGAGGAATGAACACCTAGTGCCAACCATCAATCAGCTGGTCCGCAAGGGCCGTCATGACAAGGCTGCGAAGACCAAGACCGCGGCCCTCAAGGGAAGCCCGCAGCGTCGCGGCGTGTGCACCCGCGTGTACACCACCACCCCCAAGAAGCCGAACTCCGCGCTGCGCAAGGTCGCCCGTGTGCGTCTGACCAGCTCGGTGGAGGTCACCGCCTACATCCCCGGCGAAGGCCACAACCTGCAGGAGCACTCGATGGTGCTCGTCCGCGGCGGTCGTGTGAAGGACCTCCCGGGTGTGCGCTACAAGATCATCCGCGGCTCGCTCGACACCCAGGGTGTCAAGGACCGCAAGCAGGCCCGTAGCCGCTACGGCGCGAAGAAGGGGAACTGATAAGTCATGCCACGTAAAGGACCCGCACCCAAGCGCCCGCTGATCAACGACCCGGTCTACGGTTCGCCGCTGGTCACCCAGCTGGTCAACAAGATCCTGCTGGACGGCAAGAAGTCGACCGCCGAGCGCATCGTCTACGGCGCGCTCGAGCAGGCCCGCGAGAAGACCGGCACCGATCCGGTCGTCACCCTCAAGCGTGCGCTCGACAACGTCAAGCCCACCCTCGAGGTGAAGAGCCGCCGCGTCGGTGGCGCCACCTACCAGGTGCCGATCGAGGTCAAGCCGGGTCGCGCCAACACCCTGGCGCTCCGCTGGCTCGTGACCTTCAGCCGTCAGCGTCGCGAGAAGACGATGGTCGAGCGCCTGGCCAACGAGCTGCTCGACGCGTCCAACGGCCTCGGTGCTTCGGTGAAGCGCCGCGAGGACACCCACAAGATGGCCGAGGCCAACCGGGCGTTCGCGCACTACCGCTGGTGATCACTGTCGGCCGCGGTGGCCCTTTCCGGGTCGCCGCGGCCGGACCCACCTCAGACCCAACAGCTCTAGCGAAAATGCGAGGCGAATAAGTGGCACAGGAAGTGCTCAGCGACCTGAACAAGGTGCGCAACATCGGCATCATGGCCCACATCGATGCCGGCAAGACCACCACGACCGAGCGAATCCTCTTCTACACCGGTGTGAACTACAAGATCGGTGAAACCCACGACGGTGCCTCGACCACCGACTGGATGGAGCAGGAGAAGGAGCGTGGTATCACCATCACCTCCGCGGCCGTGACCTGTTTCTGGAACAAGAACCAGATCAACATCATCGACACCCCCGGCCACGTCGACTTCACCGTCGAGGTGGAGCGCAGCCTCCGCGTCCTCGACGGCGCGGTCGCCGTGTTCGACGGCAAGGAAGGCGTCGAGCCGCAGTCCGAGCAGGTGTGGCGTCAGGCCGAGAAGTACGAAGTCCCCCGTATCTGCTTCGTCAACAAGATGGACAAGCTGGGCGCGGACTTCTACTTCACCGTTCAGACCATCAAGGACCGTCTCGGCGCCAAGCCGCTGGTCCTGCAGCTCCCGATCGGTGCCGAGGACAACTTCGACGGCGTCGTCGACCTCATCGAGCAGAAGGCCATCACCTGGCGCGGCGTCGTGCCGACCGGTGCCGAGCCGACGATCGAGGAGATCCCGGCCGACCTGGTCGAGAAGGCTGCGGAGTACCGCGAGCAACTGCTCGAGACGGTCGCCGAGTCCGACGAAGCCCTCATGGAGAAGTACTTCGGCGGCGAAGAGCTCACCGTCGAGGAGATCAAGGCTGCGATCCGCAAGCTGACCGTCTCCCGTGAGCTCTACCCGGTTCTCTGTGGCTCGGCCTTCAAGAACAAGGGTGTCCAGCCGATGCTGGACGCGGTCATCGACTACCTGCCGTCCCCGCTGGACGTGCCGTCGGTCGAGGGCCACGCCGTGGGCGACGAGGAGGAGATCCTCTCGCGCAAGCCGTCCGCCGACGAGCCGTTCTCGGCTCTCGCGTTCAAGATCGCGGCCCACCCCTTCTTCGGCAAGCTCACCTTCGTGCGTGTGTACTCCGGCAGGATCAACGCCGGCACCCAGGTGCTCAACGCCACCAAGGGCAAGAAGGAGCGCATCGGCAAGCTGTTCCAGATGCATGCCAACAAGGAGAACCCGGTCGAGGACGCCACCGCGGGTCACATCTACGCGATGATCGGCCTCAAGGACACCACCACCGGTGACACCCTGTGTGATGCGGCAGCGCCCATCGTGCTCGAGTCCATGAGCTTCCCGGACCCGGTCATCAACGTCTCGATCGAGCCGAAGACCAAGTCCGACCAGGAGAAGCTCGGCACCGCGATCCAGAAGCTCGCCGAAGAGGACCCGACCTTCTCGGTCCAGCTCGACGAGGAGACCGGCCAGACCGTCATCGGCGGTATGGGCGAGCTCCACCTCGACATCCTGGTCGACCGCATGAAGCGCGAGTTCAAGGTCGAGGCCAACGTCGGCAAGCCGCAGGTGGCGTACCGCGAGACCATCCGCAAGACGGTCGAGAAGCACGAGTACACCCACAAGAAGCAGACCGGTGGTTCGGGTCAGTTCGCGAAGGTCATCATCAAGCTCGAGCCCCTCGTGGATGCCGAGGACGGTGCGACCTACGAGTTCGCCAACGCCGTCACCGGTGGTCGAGTCCCGCGCGAGTACATCCCTTCGGTGGATGCCGGTGCCCAGGACGCCATGCAGTACGGTGTCCTCGCCGGTTACCCGCTGGTCAACCTGAAGGTCACCCTGCTCGACGGTCAGTACCACGACGTCGACTCGTCGGAAATGGCCTTCAAGATCGCCGGCTCGCAGGCCCTCAAGGAAGCTGCGAAGATGGCCGGCCCGGTCATCCTGGAGCCGATCATGGCCGTCGAGGTCACGACTCCCGAGGACTACATGGGCGACGTCATCGGCGACCTGAACTCCCGCCGTGGCCAGATCCAGGCCATGGAGGAGCGCAGTGGTGCACGTGTCGTGAAGGCACAGGTGCCGCTGTCGGAGATGTTCGGCTACATCGGAGACCTTCGGTCGAAGACCCAGGGCCGGGCAAACTACTCCATGGTGTTCGACTCGTACGCGGAAGTTCCCGCGAACGTGTCGAAGGAAATCATCGCGAAGGCCACCGGAGAGTAATTCCCCGGTCGCCCTGGCGACACGCGCTGGCCGACAAGCGGGCGCACCAACGTAAATGAAAACCCCTGCTGGGATCCGCCCAGTAGAGCAACAACAGTCCAGGAGGACAATCAAGTGGCGAAGGCGAAGTTCGAGCGGACCAAGCCGCACGTGAACATCGGCACCATCGGTCACGTCGACCACGGCAAGACCACCCTGACCGCGGCCATCACCAAGGTGCTGCACGACAAGTACCCGGAACTCAACAAGAGCTTCGCGTTCGACCAGATCGACAAGGCTCCTGAGGAGAAGGCTCGCGGTATCACGATCAACATCTCGCATGTTGAGTACGAGACCGAGAAGCGTCACTACGCTCACGTCGACGCTCCGGGTCACGCCGACTACATCAAGAACATGATCACCGGTGCGGCTCAGATGGACGGCGCGATCCTCGTGGTTGCCGCCACCGACGGTCCGATGCCGCAGACCCGCGAGCACGTGCTGCTGGCCCGCCAGGTCGGTGTGCCCTACATCCTCGTCGCCCTGAACAAGGCCGACATGGTCGACGACGAAGAGATCATCGAGCTCGTCGAGATGGAGGTCCGCGAACTGCTGGCCGCCCAGGACTTCGACGAGGAAGCACCGGTCGTCAAGGTCTCGGCGCTCAAGGCGCTCGAGGGTGACGCCGAGTGGGCCAAGTCGATCGAAGAGCTCATGGCTGCTGTCGACGAGTCGATCCCGGATCCGGTTCGCGAGACCGACAAGCCGTTCCTCATGCCCGTCGAGGACGTCTTCACCATCACCGGCCGCGGCACCGTGGTCACCGGTCGTGTGGAGCGCGGCGAGGTCAACGTGAACGAGGAAGTCGAGATCGTCGGCATCCGCGAGAAGAGCACCAAGACCACCGTCACCGGTATCGAGATGTTCCACAAGCTCCTCGATTCCGCACAGGCAGGCGACAACGCCGGTCTGCTGCTCCGCGGCCTCAAGCGTGAGGACGTCGAGCGCGGTCAGGTCATCGTGAAGCCGGGCACCACGACCCCGCACACCGAGTTCGAGGGCCAGGCGTACATCCTGTCCAAGGACGAGGGCGGCCGTCACACCCCGTTCTTCAACAACTACCGTCCGCAGTTCTACTTCCGTACCACGGACGTGACCGGCGTCGTGACCCTCCCCGAGGGCACCGAGATGGTCATGCCGGGCGACAACACCGAGATGAGCGTCAAGCTCATCCAGCCGGTCGCCATGGACGAGGGCCTGCGCTTCGCCATCCGCGAGGGTGGCCGCACCGTTGGTGCGGGTCGAGTCACCAAGATCACCAAGTGATCTTGCTTTGACACACTGACTCTCTGAGTCGACGAAGGCGCCCCAGCCGCGAAAGCGGTTGGGGCGCCTTTGTCGTCACGCGACCGTGAGCGGATCGTCGACGAACTCTGACGAGACGAGAAAAGCCCGCCGGCGCTCGACTGCACGCAGTCGAGCGCCGGCGGGCTTTTCGGAAATGTCCTACTGCGTGTTCGTGTAGAGATCTCCGTACTCGCCCCGCATGTTCTTCTTGTCCAGCTTGCCGACGCTGGTGCGCGGCAACCGGTCGACCCGGATGATCGTGTCGGGGAGCTGCCATTTGGCGAAGCGGTCGACGAGCAGCGCGTGCACCTCGTCGATGTCGATGTCTTCGCCGTCGGTCGTGGCCACCAGCACGACCGGTCGTTCCTGCCACTTCGGGTGTTCGACGCCGATGACGGCTGCCTCGGCCACGCGCGGATGAGCGACGATGGCGTTCTCCATGTCGATCGAGGAGATCCACTCACCTCCGCTCTTGACGACGTCCTTGAGACGGTCGGTGAGCTTCATGTAACCGTTCTCGTCGATCACGCCGACGTCGCCGCTGCGCCAGTAGCCGTCGAGGAACTTGTCGGCGTCGTCGTCGAGGTTGTGGTAGCGCTCGGTGATCCAGGGACCGCGGAAGAGCAGTTCACCCTGGCTGACCCCGTCGTGCGGCAGGTCGTTGCCGTCGGCGTCGACGACGCGTACATCGACGCCGTTGAGCGGAAGTCCCTGGGAGCGCTTCAGATCCCACTTCTCTTCGTCGGAAATCCTGCCCTGCAGGGTGTACTTGAGGCCGCGGTTGATGGTCACCATCGGGGTGGTCTCGGTGGCGCCGTAGGCGTGGATGATGTCGGCGCCCGTCAGGTCGGCGAAGCCGCGCATCAGAGACAGGGCGGGTTCGGTTGCGCCACAGAGGAGTCGGGCGCGACTGAAGTCGGGCTTCTCGTCGAGTGTGGTGATGTAGTCGAGCATCGGCTGGAAGATCGCCGGTGCTCCGTTGGCGATGGTCACGCCTTCGTCGATCATCGTGTCGACGAGCATCGCGGTGTCGTCGGCCTGGTATCGCCCGGGCAGAACGACTTTGGCGGCACTGAAGATCGCCGACTGGGGAAGTCCCCAGCACGAGGAGTGGAATATCGGGGTGATCAGCATGACCGCGTCCGATGCATCCATGCCGAGGTTGGCGGCCTCGGCCAGCGTGTGCAGGTATATCCCGCGATGCGAGTAGTAGACGCCTTTGGGCCGACCGGTGGTGCCGGTGGTGTAACACGCACTGTAGGAGGAGTTCTCCTCGATCACCGGCCAGTCGAAGGACGGTTCGGCGGCGGCCATCAGGTCCTCGAAGAACACGACGTCGGGCAGGCTGGTGGAGATCTCGGCGGACGGGCGATCCGTCATGATTACCCACTGGCGGACACCGGGTGCGTGTGGGGCGATGGCCTCGGCGACCGGGAGCAGCGACTCGTCGACGAGCACCACAGATGCCTCGGAGTGCGAGGTCACGAAGCCGAGATCCTCCGGGGCGAGTCGCAGATTCATCTGCAGCATGACCGCACCGGTACCCGGGATGGCCCAGTACAGCTCGAAGTGACGTCTGCTGTTCCAGTCGAGGACGCCGACGACGTCGGCCGGCTTCACACCGAGGCCGGTCAGCACGTTGGCGGCGCGCTGGGTGCGGGCATAGCACTCGGCGTAGGTGTAGCGATCCCAGGAACCGTCGGCGGCGCGGGAGACGATCTCCTGCTCCGGGTAGGTGCGAGCGCTGTGGCGGATCAGCGTGGTGGTGTTGAGCTGGTAGGAGTCGCCGTGCGTCGAGGGCAGGCCCCGGACGATCTCGGTGGTCATGACGGTCCCTTCGGATTCGTTGGTCGATCGTGCTGTCCTGAGGATCACGACCAGACAGCCGATACAACTGTACAGTTGACGATTCTGATGTATGGAAACCCATCTCTTTGTACAATCGACGTCGGCCTGCGGGAGGTACACAGTCATGTCAGATCCACGCGCGAGTCCTGGTGATCTCACCGCGAAGGCGAAGATTCGCAACGCGGCACTCGACCTGTACGCCGATCAGGGGGAGGGGCGTGTCTCGATGCGCGCTGTCGCCGCGGCGGCCGGGGTGACGGTGGGGCTGGTCCAGCATCATTTCAAGACCAAAGAGGGCCTGCGCAATGCGGTCGAGCAGCTCATCGTCGACTACCACGCCCAGGCCATCGCGTCGGCGCCCACCGACGGCACCCCCGGTGAGGTGATAGCCGAACGGGACCGGGCGGTTCAACGGATGCTTCTCGAACACCCGCCGGTGGTCGACTACCTCCGACGCGCCGTGCTCGATCCGGCGGGTGAGCACGGGGCACTGATCGGACGTCTCACGGAACTGACCAGGTCGGAGGTCACCAAATCGCGCGAGAGCGGGCTGGCATCCACCGACCGGTCCGAGGCCGTGCAGGTGGTTCGGGTGATGGTGCGCCAGCTCGGTGGCCTGTTCCTGCAGCCGATGGTCGACGCGATCTGGGCGGGCGCGGGTGGGCTCGACACCGCCGACTCGGAGAAACCCTCCCTGAGCGTGTCCATCGTCGAGCGGTAGTCCGGGTGGCCCACGATGGCCGCGGTACGGGTGGGAACGGCATGGTGTGACGCGGCGCGCACCGCGGCCGGCCGTAGGCTGATTTTCATGCGCGTGCTGAAGCGGCGGGCCGAGCCGGCCCTCGCGGTCCGGGTGGCCGGCGAACCCGACAGGGGGTTGCCGGTGGTACTCGTCCACGGGATGGCGTCGGACCATTCGACATGGCGTCCCCTCGCATCGGCGTTGCGCCGGCAGGGTCGACCGGTCGTGAGCGTCGACCTCCGCGGACACGGCCGCAGCGGTCGCCCGCAGAGCGCCTACCGGCTCGACGACTTCCGGGACGACCTCGTCTACGTGCTCGACGTCCTCGGCATCCACCGGGCAGACGTGGTCGGGCATTCGCTCGGTGCGCACACCGCGCTCCGTCTGGCGATGCACGAGCCGTCGCGGGCGCGGCGTCTGGTCCTCGAGGAGGTACCGCCCATGCCCCGCGACGAGGCCGACCTCTCCGAGGGCATCACCATGAAGGCGACCCTCGGCGAACAGGTCCGCGGACTCCTCGCCCTGGTGGGAAACCCCTTCCCGGTCATCCGGTTCGACGGCCGGATGGGCGACGAGATCGTCGCCGAGTTCGATGTCTGTGCACCACAGTGGTGGTCGGAACTGCCGCGCGTGAGCGCCTCGACGATGGTCATCTCCGGCGGGGAACGCAGCTTCCTGCCGCCTCGTCACCTGCGGACGGTCAGCGAGGCCCTGCCGGATTCACGGTTCGTCACCATCGATGCCGGACACAGCGTGCACCGCGACCGACGTGCGGAGTTCATTCGGCACGTCGAGGAGTTCCTGGGACCCACCGTTCCCTGAGGTGCGCGCGAAGCGAGCCTCGACGGGCCTGGGTCGCTAGGCCGGCTTGTTGTGCAGCGGCCGCGGGTCGACGCCCACCTTCGTCCACGCCTCGTACGCCCACGGGACGTAGAGGTATTTCAGCGGTAGTCGGTTGACCAGCGGGTTGATGGCGCGCATGAAAGCCGCGAAGCGCTGGAAGTTCTTCTCCTTCTTGTCGTTCCACTCCAGGTCGCAGACGTCACGCATCTGTTGGGGGAGTGTCCCCACGATGACCGTGCGGATGAACGCGTTGAGCGGAGCCGACAGAACCGTCCACACCGGGCCCGGGACCTTCTTGGGGCGAGGCAGCCCCTGACGGATGTAGCCGGTGGCATAGACGATCGTCTTGTGGGGGACGAAGCGGTCGAGCATGTCCTCCCAATACGCGAGGAACTCCTCGTAGGTCTGGGGCTGACCACGGTCGCTGACACCGTAGAGCTGGTACCAGACCTTGCTCTCCTCGAAGATCTGCACCTTCTCGGCGTAGCTGAGCCGGCGGATGAACGTGTCGGTGATGTAGAGGACCTGGTCGACGAAGGTCGCGTGCGCCCAGTAGAACAGCTCCGGGTTGAGCGCGTGATAGCGCGAGCCGTCGCTGATGGTGCCCTTGATGTCGCGGTGGAACTCACGGACCGTCCGGCCCCACTTCTCGGGTTCGGTGCTGTAGACGGTCTTCATCACGGGCGGCCCGGTCCGCTTGGCGCGACCGAGGAAGTCGCTGAAGATCACCGAGTGGTCGAGGACGGCCTGCCCGAGTTGCTCGATGCAGTTCTCGGTGCCGGCCAGCCGCTGGAAGCCGAGGATGCCCCGGGAATCGCCGTAGAACTTCCACACGAGTGAATCGGCCCCGAGCCGAGGCCGCACGATCTCGCCGGCGGTGTCCGGGGTGTCGTCGACGATCATCGGCTCCGCCTCGCGGATACCGGCATCGAATCCCTGGTTGACTGACATGAGGGCGAGGGTAGTGCACTTGGAACAAAGTGGGAAGGTTGTTCCATCGAATTCACACAACCCTCGTTCAAAGTCGACGCGAGTGACCCAGGAGGATGTGATGCCCGGCGGCGTGAACGGTGAGTGGGAGCTCCCGGATGTGGAGGATCTGCTCGCGACGGCCGTGGTGGTTCGTCTCCCCATGCGAACCCGGTTCCGTGGGCTGACCGCCCGCGAGACGATGGTCTTCGCCGGGCCGGCGGGCTGGGGCGAGTTCGGTCCCTTCGTCGAGTACGGCGACGTCGAGGCGTCCGCGTGGCTGCGGGCCGGCATCGAGGCCGCCTACCTCGGTCCGCGCCCCGCGGTGCGGGACACGGTGCCGGTCAACGCGACCGTGCCCGCGATCCCGGCCGAGGACGTTGCCGAACTGCTGAAGCGGTATCCGGGCGCGGGGACGGCGAAGGTGAAGGTCGCCGAACCGGGCCAGACCCTCGACGACGACGTCGCGCGGGTCGCCGCGACACGTGAGGTGATCGGGCGGGTGCGCGTCGACGCCAACGGTGGCTGGTCGGTGGACGAGGCGATCACCGCTCTCCGTGCGATCGGGGACGTCGAGTACGCCGAACAGCCGTGCCGCACGGTCGACGAGCTGGCGCAGGTGCGGCGTTCGGTGGACGTGCCGATCGCCGCCGACGAGTCGATTCGCAAGGCCGACGATCCGTTGCGCGTGGTCGCCGCGGAGGCCGCGGACGTCGCCGTGGTGAAGGTGGCGCCGCTCGGTGGGATGCGGGCGACGCTCGAACTCGCCGACACCCTCGGGCTCGACGTCGTCGTGTCGAGCGCCCTCGACAGCGCGATCGGCATGGCGGCCGGCGTGGCCGCGGCCGCGGCACTGCCTCGTCTCGACCTCGCCTGCGGCCTCGGCACCGGTTCGCTCTTCACGGCGGACGTCGCGCCGTCGTTCCTGATGCGGGACGGCGTCGTCGAACCGCGGTGGTTCGGTGCCGGGTTCGACGTCGACGTCGTGAGTCATGCTGCGCCGGAGGACCGTCAACAGTGGTGGCGGCATCGGCTTCGACGCTGTCATCGGCTGCTCGTCGAGGGCTGAGCTCTCGCCGGCCGATCGGAGGCGAGTTAGGAACGCTTTTCCCGGATTGTCTCAACATGGTCTAGTATGCGATGTGGATCACATTCTGCACGACTCGACTGGATGGGAGACGGTCATGGCGTCGGTACTCGCGACCCCTCCCGCGGGGAGCGGCTTGCAGGCCGTGCCGTGTTCGGGTCGTAACAGCATCCTCGAGATCATGTCGATGCGGCGCGACCCGTTCGCCTTCGCCGACCGCCGCCGCGCCCGGTTCGGCAACGTGTCGGGACTCGATGCCTTCGGCGTGCGGATGGTGGTGACGGGAGACCCCCGCGCCGCGCAGGAGATCCTGATGAACAAGGACCGGGCGTTCGCCAATGGTCCGGCGTGGAGCTACTTCATCGGTCCCTTCTTCAACCGCGGCGTCATGCTCCTCGACTTCGACGAGCACCGTCACCACCGGCACATCCTGCAGCAGGCGTTCAGCACCTCCGCGCTCAAGGGCTACATGCAGGAGATGCAGCCCATGATCGCCGAGCGCGTCGGGGAGTTCCCGGTCGGCTCGGTGAGACTGTTCGAACAGTTCAAGGCGCTCACGCTCGACGTCGCGCTCGAGGTCTTCCTCGGCCTGAACCTTCCCAGGGACGAGGCCGACCGGATCAACAAGGCGTTCATCGACACCGTCCGTGCAGGTGTCGCCTACGTGCGCAAACCCGTTCCGGGCGGTCGCTGGTGGAAGGGGCTGCGCTCGCGCAAGGTCCTCGAGGAGTTCTTCTACGCCAACATCGCGGCGAAGCGGGCACGGGAGACACCGGATCTCTTCTCGGTTCTCTGTCACGCGGAGAGCGATGAGGGAGATCGCTTCTCCGACGAGGACGTGGTCAACCACATGATCTTCGTGCTCATGGCCGCGCACGACACGTCGACGATCACGATGACCCAGATGGCCTACCACATGGCCAAGGCGCCCGAGTGGCAGGAACGTGCCCGGTCGGAGTCGCTCGAACTCGGACCCGAACTCGGATACGACAGCCTCGGGAGCATGACTGCGCTGGACCTGGTGATGAAGGAGTCGCTGCGGCTCTGTCCGCCGGTGCCGGCCCAGCCCCGCATGGCCATCAAGGACACCTCGGTCCAGGGTTTTCACATCCCCGAGGGCACCATCGTCACGACTTCCTCCTTGTCCGGCCAGCGGGACCCGGAGTTCTTCACCAATCCCGACATGTTCGACCCGGAGAGGTTCGGTCCGGAGCGCGCGGAGGACAAGTCGCACCGGTTCGCCTGGATGCCATTTGGTGGTGGCGTTCACAAATGTATCGGCCTGTATTTTGGCCAGATGGAGATCAAGACGATCATGCATCACCTGCTGCGTGGTTACGAATGGTCGGTGCCGGCCGACTACACGATGCCGATGGACTACAGCGCGCTGCCCGTGCCCAAGGACAAGTTCCCCGTGACCCTTCGGCGCAGGTGATCGAGTGTCGGACAATCTCGTGAAGGAGACCGTGAAGAGCGTCATGAAGGGAAAGGGCGCCCGCACGTCCACCCGGAAGGTGCGCAACACCGCGAGCCCGGCCGACCAGGAGGCGGCGATCCTCGCAGCCGCGGCGTCGGAGTTCGCCGAGGTCGGTGTGCGCCGCGCCAACATCGACGAGGTCGCAGCGCGTGCCGGCGTCAGCCGCAGCACCCTGTACCGCCGCTTCCCGAACAAGGAGGCGCTCCTCTATGCCGTGGCCAACGATGCCTACGAACGCGGCATGCAGAAACTCGAGGCCTCGGTCAAGGGGATGGGACCCAAGGAAGCGCTCGTCGAGGCGTTCGCGGTCGGTGCCGAGCTCGTCATGTCCGACCCGCTGTTGAGCCGGATCGTCCTCACCGACTCCGAGATCAAGAGCGTCACCGCGAAGATGACGTCGCTGTTCATCGACATGGTCACCGACCGGGTTGCGGCCACGCTGCGCGAGGAGGGCGCCCAGATGCCGGTCGAGGATCTGCTCGAGGCGGTCGAGATCCATATGCGCCTGGTGATCTCGCTCCTCGAGACGCCGCCGTCGGATCCGGCCCGCACCGAACCGCAGCGGGTTCGCGACTTCGCGGCGAAGTTCCTCGCCCCGATGATCTGGTGACCGGAGCCCGACGCACTACGGCGACGACCTCATGCGCGGCGGCCGTGCGCGCCGCCCACTGTCGAGACCAATCAACAACAATCACCCGAGGGGGAACCAATGAGCCTGCGTGACAAACTGTCTCGGAAGCCCGACCACGATGCCGTCCGAGCAGCGCTGTAGGACAAGGTGGTGGTCATCACCGGCGGCGCGCGCGGTATCGGATTCGAGACCGCGACCCAGCTGTTCCGGGCGGGCGCGAAGGTGGCCATCGGCGATGTCGACGGCGAGGCGGTCGGCAAGGCCGCGGCCGATCTCGGCATCGAGGGCGTCGAGGTCGATGTCACCAGGCGGGAGTCCTTCGACGCTTTCCTCTCCGAGGTCGAGAGCCGGCTCGGACCGATCGACGTCCTGGTCAGCAACGCCGGGATCATGCCGGTGGGTCCCTTCCTGTCCTACGACGACACGATCATCCGGCGGACCTTCGACATCGATGTCCTCGGCGTCATCATCGGCTGCCAGGAAGCAGCTCGACGGATGGCCCCGCGACGCACCGGCCACATCGTCAACATCGCGTCGACGGCCGGCCGCATCCCGACCCCGGGTCTGACCATCTACAACGGCGCCAAGGCCGCGGTGATCGAGTTCTCCGAGGCGCTGGGCGCCGAGCTCGAGCCGGAGGGTGTCACCGTCAGCGCCGTCCTCCCGACCTTCACCCGGACCGCGCTGATCTCCGGACTCCAGACCAACAAGTTCATCCAGACCGTGTCGCCGGAAGAAGTGGCGGCCATCGTCGTGGAGACGATCGCCCGCCCGGTGACGGGCGTGTACGCCCCGCGGTCGATGCGCTGGGCGGACTCGAGTCCCCTGTTCCCACAGGCGATGAAGCGGTTCAGCCGGAAGCTCACCAAGTTGGACTCGATCTTCCTGAGCCCCGACCAGGAGGCGCGCGCCGCCTACTCGAGCCGAATCCGCGGTGAGAAGGTCGAGAACAAAGCGGACACCCGCCTGTCGTCGTAGAGGAGAGCCCGGCTTTGAGCGAGGGGTCGCGGCCCGGTGCGGCGGAAATCGCGTCCGCACGCAGCACTCGGCGTGAACTGCGTGAGGCGCTCGACGAGTTGCATGCCATGGAGGTCGACGCGGGCCTGCGACGCCCGGTGCCGCGTCGCCGATGGATTCTGGCGATTCTGGTGACGGTCGTCGCGGTCGTCGGCGCCGGGATCGCGGTCGTGGCCTGGTCCGACGCGCGGAACGCCTACACCGACGACGACTTCGAGCGGGCGGCGGCCGAACGTGTCGCCGTGCTGATCGCGCCGGACCATCGCGATCCGGGCCGGGCGCGCAAGATCCTCGCGGGCGCCACCGGCACCTTCTACGACGAGTTCGCCCAGTCCGCGGACAGCTACAGCGCTTTCGTGCAGGCCAATGGTTCGGTGTCCGAGTCCTCGGTCGACGGCACGGGTGTCTCTGCCCGGGAGGGCGGCAGCGCAACGGTTCTCGTCGCGGCGACCGTCCTGTTCGACGCCGATGACGGGACCGGTCCGGGGCAGGCACGCCGATTCCGGCTACGGGTACTGGTCACCCCAGACGACGGCTCGCTGAAACTCGGGGCGGTGCAATACCTTCCATGACCTCATCGGGTTACATCTCGGCGCGGGCCGGCGCTCTCCGAATTCTGGCGGCGGCGCTGGTGCTCGCGGTTGCGCTGGTCGCCGCAGGGTCCGCGTGGCGTGCCCACGCCGCGGGAGACGAGCTGCAGCACAGCCGTGAGCAGCTCCGCAACCGTGCGGGAACGATCGTGGCCGACGTCTTCTCGGTCGATTCGTCTCGGTGGCAACAGGATCGGGCGCGGGCCCGGGAGCTGGTCGCCCGCCAGTTTCTCGACAGCTACGGAGCACAGCTCACCCGGCCACCGGAGCCGGGGACGATCTCAGTCGTGTGGCGGCCCGAGATCGTCAGCGTGGTCGACGCCGACGCCGTCGAAGGGCAGGCCCTGATGCGGGTGGCGGTGACCGTACGGTCCGGTGTTCGTGCCGGATCCGAACCTGATGCGGCGACGGTCCGGCGATCGGTGCTGGCTCGCTTCGTCCGTGCCGATGATTCGTGGCTGCTCGCCGCGGCCGATGTGATCGGGTGAGACGGTGACGCAGGCAGACGACTCGACCTCCGCCCGCGTGCGGCTTGCCCGCAGCCGGGTCGACGAGGCGACGCGGAGTGCGCGCACGGCCCGGATCGCCGCCGCTCCCGCGCTCCGCGAGCGTGCCGTGCGACGGACGCGCCGCCTACGAGCGGGTCTTCTGGCCGTGGCGGCGATCGTCGCGATCCTCGTCGTCGCGGGTGTTGTCCTGGGATGGCAGATCCGCGGGCAGCGGGCGGAAGTCGATCTGCAGGGCGAAGTGCTGGATTCGGCGCGTGCTGCGGTCACGGCCATGCTGACCGCCGACCCGGCCGAGGCCGGTGCCTATGTGGACGGAGTACTCGCGGTGAGCACCGGCTCGCAGCGGGATCGCATCGACAAGGCCCGTGACGCTCTCGTCACCGAAGTGCGCAGGCAGGCCGGACGCAGTGTCGGACAGGTGGTCTCGGCCGGCCTGGTGACCGATCCGGCGTCGGACGACACCGGCACCACCGTGGACGTGCTCGTCGTCGCCGACGCCACGAACCCGCTGTTGCTGGGGTCGGAGGGGGCGGCGGCTCCGGCCGCCGTCGACGCGACCGCCCAACGCATCACGGCGCTGATCACCATGGAACTCACCGGTGACGGCTGGAAGATCGCCGAGGCGCGTCTGTCGTGACCGAACTCCTGGAACCGCGCCCGACACGCCGGCAACGCCATCGCATCGCTGCCCTGACCGTCGTCACCGTCGTGGCACTCGTTGTCGCGCTGATCGCCGGGATCGCGGTGTTGCGGTCCGACCTACAGCCCAGCGAGGATGAGCGTGCCGCGATCCTGTCCGCGGCGGGCGGCGCGGTCGGTGCGCTGATGACATTCGGACCGGATGACCCACCCGACCAGCGGCGGCGCACGGATGCGCTGCTTGCCGACCCGTTGCGTCTCGAATACCGCAATCGGGGCGCCGACGTCGTCCTTCCCGGAGCGCGGGCCGCGGCGATCTCGATGGTCGGACGGGTCGTGGGCGCCGGTCTGGACGACAGCGCCGACGAACGCGCGCGGGTCCTCGTGTTCATCGATCAGACGCTGTCTGTCGCAGACGGACAAAAACCTATAGGCTTTAGGGAGCCTGCCGATGCGGACGGTGAGACAACCCCTACCGCGAGGTGGGCACTTATGCGTAAGGTCGACGGGAATTGGCTGTTGTCCGACCTGCAACCGGTCGGAGACGTAACCCGCTGAGGCACTGTCCTCGGAATGTCATCGGGCATTCCGAGTTGAACGGTGTCCGCGGTGAGAGAGGACGAAGATGAGTGGATCAGGCGCGGGCGTCGTGGTCGTCGGGGCGGGCCTGGGCGGGATCAGGGTGGCGGAGAGCCTCCGCAACAACGGGTTCACCGATCCGATCACCCTGGTAGGTGCCGAGGATCATCCGCCCTACGACCGTCCACCGCTGTCGAAGTCTGTCCTGCTCGGCAAAGACGATCGGGTCGACCTCAAAACCGCGGAGTTCTACGGCGAATCCGGCATCACCCTTCGCCTGGGTTCCGCGGTGACCTCGGTGTCGCCGGCGGAGAAGACCGTCACGCTGGCATCCGGTGACGCCCTCGCCTACGACACGCTGGTCCTGGCCACGGGGCTGGACCCGCGACCGTTCCCGGGTCTTGCCGACGCCGTGGCCGGCGTGCACATGATCCGGACCTACGACGACGCGGTGGCGTTGCGCGGCGAGATCGATACCGCCTCGACCGCTGTGGTGATCGGTGCCGGGTTCATCGGCTGCGAGGTGGCCGCGAGCCTCACCTCCCGCGGGTTGAGCGTCAGCCTGGTCGAGCCCGCTCCCACTCCGCTCGCGGTCGCTCTCGGCGAGGAGATCGGCACGCTGGTCTCACGCCTCCACACCGACAACGGGGTCGACCTGCGCACCGGGGTCGGTGTCGCCGAAATCGTCGTCGCCGAGGACCCGACCGGACCGAAGGTCACCGCGGTCAAGCTCGACGACGGCACCGAACTACCGGCGGACATCGTGGTCGTCGGTATCGGGTCGACGCCGGTGACCGGTTATCTCGACGGTTCCGGGATCGAACTCGCACCCCGCGAAGTGGGTGGCGGAATCGCCTGCGATGCAACCGGTCACACCAGCGCCGAGAATGTCTACGCGCTCGGTGACGTCGCCAACTGGCGAGACCAGGACGGCACCCCGCACCGTGTCGAGCACTGGAACCACACGGTCGAACAGGCCTCCGTCGTGGCTCACCAGATCGCCGGTGGCGACGCCGTCACCGCCGGGGTCTCGTACTTCTGGAGTGACCAGTTCGACCTGAAGATCCAGGTGCTCGGTTCCCCGCGCGCCGACGACACCGTGCACGTCGTCGACGACGACGGCAAGAAGTTCGTGGCTTACTACAGCCGCGATGGCATCCTCACCGGCGTCGTCGGTGCGGGCAAGGTCGGTGCCGTCATGAAGACCCGATCGAAACTCCAGACACCGACGCCCATTGCCGACCTGCTGTAGCACCGATGGGCGCCGAGTTGAACGCCGCTTCGGTACGCGCGGCGGCGGCCGAGATCGCCGATCCCCAGTGTGCGGTCGACCTGGCGCGGTTCTTCCAGGTCCGACCCGGCGGCTACGGGGAGGGTGACGAGTTCCTCGGCCTGCGCGTGCCCCAGCAACGGGCGATAGCCAAACGCTTCCGTGGCATCGGCGCCGATGAGATTGTCGCGCTTTTGGACTCGCCGGTTCACGAGCATCGGCTCATCGCCTTGTTCCTGCTGCGCGGCGACTTCGAACGGGCCCTACGGCCGCGGTCGGTCCCGGACTGGGACGAGGCTGCGAGGTGGGTTGGGCTGTACCTCGACGCGGTCCGTCGGGGACGGGTGAACAACTGGGATCTCGTGGACTCGTCCGCCGATTCCGTCCTCGGCGAATACTGCCGCCGGCGGGGCGACATCGACGTCATCCTCGCCCACGCCGCCGACGGCGACCTCTGGCGGCGGCGCGTGGGGATCATCGCGACCTTCGCCCACATCAAACACGCTGACGCATCCGCGCTTCTGTCCGTGGCGCCACTCGTCCAGAACGACCGGCGGGACCTCATCCAGAAGGCCTTCGGGTGGATGCTTCGCGAGACCGGCAAGCGCGTCGACGAGCAGACGCTTTTGGCGTACCTCGAGGAGAACGCCGCCCGAATGGGCCGCACCGCACTGAGCTACGCGATCGAGCACCGAACGCCCGAGGAGCGCGCGCATTTCCGGGCGCTGAGATGAGAGACCGCGGCGCTCTCGCTCCCTGAGGTGCGAGGAGCGAGGCGCGGCGTTCTCGCTCCCTGATCCGAAAGAACCAGGGAACCGCTCGCTGCGCTCGAGAAACAAGGACGGATTACATCGCCCGTCCCCACTCGCGGCAAGCCGCTGGAGAACTCATCCCCGTGAGCGCCCTCGGAGGGCATATTGCCCTCCGAAGCCGCTCAGGTGGACGCGAAATTTCGGACCGTTCGACCCGCTGTGGGGCATTCATCGCCTGCCACCCCGAACACGACGTCATTCAACGGGCAAACGCCCGTTCCTTCGACCTCCACGACGGCGACAAGCCGACCGAGGGTACTGAGGTGTGGGAGCGCAAGCCGCCGGGCCGAGCGAGCGACGGGAGCGCAGCGAAGTCGACGAGCCTCGAAGGCCCGGTGGGACAACGTCGCCCACCCGACACGGGTCGACTTCTACCCCGACCGACAGACTTGACGTCTGTCGGTCGAGATGAGGTTCGTCGGTCAGGCGCTCGACATGCCCCCTGATACGCCCTCCGGCCCGATGCGGCGAAGCGATGTCGCCCGCGACATCAATCCGTCCGGGCGACATCGGCCGAGCTCGCCCAAACGAAGCGTTGTCGCGCGCGACAACAGTTCGGGGCAACGCGACTTCTTTCGATCTCCACGACGGTCGGCCCGCCGACCGCGGGCACTGAGGTGCGAGGAGCGAGGCGCGGCGTTCTCGCTCCCTGAGGTGCGAGGAGCGATAGCGACGAGCCTCGAAGGGCCGATGAGACGCGGTGGGAACGTAGGAGACTCAGCCCTCGCGCGCCACGCGTATCGCCGCCCAGATCATCGGGAACTGAAACGGCAGGCGCGCCAGTGCGGCGACCCGGTAGGGCAGCGGTTTGTCCCACCAGAGCCGCACCATGTTGAGGTTCGCGGGGTAGACGGCGAGGAACAGCAGCGCCGCCAGCGCACCGGAGAGGCGGCGGGTCCGTGGCACGAGAAGTCCGGCGCCCAAGCCGATCTCGGCAACCCCGGACAGATACGTCAGTGTTCGCGGGTCGCCGGGGATCTCCTCCGGGATGATCTCGTCGAACGGCTTGGGTGCCACGAAGTGGAGTGCCCCGATGCCGAGGAGCATCACGGCCATTCCGCGGGCGAGCTGCGCCGGACTGAATCGGGAGCGGTCACGCCGGGAACTGAGGATGGTGGTCACGTCGGTGCTCCCCTTCGATGGTCGGAACTGCGGGTCAGAACTCGATCTTGAGTGAATCCGAGGTCGGAAGGGCCTGGCAACCCAGGATGTATCCATCCTCGATGTCCTCGGGGTCGAGCGCGCCGGCGTTGTCCATGTCGACGGTGCCCTCGGTGAGAGTGCATGCGCACGAACCGCATTCGCCCTCCTGGCAGGAGTACGGGGCGTCGAGCCCGGCTGCCAGCATGATGTCGACCAGGGTGCGCTTGCGCGGCCAGCTCAGAGTGTGGGTCTCGCCGTCGAGCTCGACTTCGACGGTGGCCGCGGAAGCCTGGTCCTCCTCGCTGACCTCCTCGAGTTCGACGTCGGCGAACGGGTCGCCGGACAGCGAGTTGTAGACCTCGGTGTGGACGTTGTGGTGCGGAAAGTTCGCCTGCGCCAAGGCTTTGTGGACGGCGTCCATGAACGGTCCGGGACCGCACATGTAGGCGGTGTGGGTGGTCGAGTACGGCGCGAACACCGATGTCAGGGCTGCCGCGGTGGGCAGCCCCTGCAGGGTCTCGAGCCAGTGGACGACGGTGAGGCGGTCGGCGTGCGCGTGGAGCAGGTCGCGCAGCTCGGCGGCGAAGATCACGTCGTCCTCGCTGCGATTGGCGTAGAAGAAGACGATCGGCGCGTCGCTCTTCTTCAACGCCGCCTTGAGGATCGACATCACCGGTGTCACGCCGCTGCCGGCGGCGATGAGCAGTAGCGGGTCGTCGTAGGACTTCGGCGTGAAGACCCCGGACGGGGGCAGCACCTCGACCTGCGAACCGGGGGAGAGGTTGTCGCACACCCAGTTGGACCCGTAGCCGTCGACGGTGCGCTTCACGGTCACCTTGGGACGGGCGTCGGTGTACGGCGACGATGCCAGGGAGTAGCAGCGGGCCACCGACCCGGTCTGCTCACTCGGGATGCGGAGCGTGAGGAACTGCCCCGGCTTGTAGTCGGTGAAGGCGGCCGACGACGTCTCGGGGACCTCGAAGGCGATGGATTTGGCATCGGACGTCTCATCGATCACCTCGGCCACCGTGAGGATCACGCTGCGTGAGCCATGAGGGGTCAGGTCAGACATGTAGCAGCTCTCCGACGTCGAGGACCGGGTCGAACCGGACCGAATTAGAACACGTTCTACTTCAGGATAGCCCAATCAGTGGGTGTCCCACGAGGCCATGCCGTCGCCAGCGTAGTCGCCGCGCCGATCATGCCGTGCGGGCCAGCGATGCCACGCCGTTCGCGACGATGCGCGCGCCGTCGGCGATCAGTGCCTCGAGGTCGGCGTCGGGGTCCGACAGCCACTGCTCGTAGGCGGCGAGCGCTGCGCCCAGGCACAACCACCCGATGGTCTGAGGGAGGTGATCGGTGTCGTCCAGGCCGAGACGGGTCGCGCAGAACTCGGCGATGACGTGCCGCCAGTCGGCGTACATGATCATCGAATGCGCCTGGAGCGCGGGAACTCCCAGCAACAGGGACATGCGCCTGCGGTGGTTGTCGAGTTCCTCCGGCGGCACCCGGTTGAAGGCGACCAGTGCTTCAACGAGGGCGTCGGCCATGGGAGTGTCAGCGGGGATCTGTGCGAGAAGTCCGCGCAATTCGCCGAGGTGGTCGTCGAACTCCCCCCAGGGGATCTCGTTCTTCGACGAGTAGTACCGGAACAACGTGCGACGTGCGATGCCGGCGGCCTCGGCGATGTCGTCGACGCTGGTCTCCTCGAAGCCCCGTGTGGTGAACAGGCCGATCGCGAGCGCACTGATCCGGGCCCGCGACGAGATCGGTCGTCGTCCGGGCGCGGGGCGCTGCGGCCTGGTGTCCTGTTGCTGCGTCGTCATCGAGACCACACCCTATGTGACCTGCTTCTTCGTGTTGGTGTCTCCATCGGATTGCCTGGCCGTCCGGATAGTTTTCGTCCTGACTCTGGCGTTTCTGCACTGAGTGCCACTATAGTCGTCGGTGATCCGAGTCACCATCACGAATCAAGGAGGTATGGATCATGGCCGATCAGTCCGCGGTCACCGCTCAGTGCTCTGCCGAGACCGAACTCATCGCCGAGTCGCTCGTCGAAGAGGTGTCGATCGATGGGATGTGCGGGGTCTACTGATGTCTGCCCCGACATCGAATCCGACCTCCGGCGACCGTTCTGCGGTCGCCGGGGTCCGGTTCGACACCCCCGGTCCCGATTCCCCCGATTCCCGAGCCGGCTTCGACACGTTCGTCGCGTGGGAGCTCAACCCGAAGGTGGCGCTGCGGCCCGAGCCCTTCGGCGCCCTTCTGTACCACTTCGGTACCCGTAAGCTGTCCTTCCTCAAGAACCTCACGGTGGTGGGGATCGTGCAGTCCCTCGCCGATCACGACTCCGCCGAGGCAGCCCTCCTCGCCGCGGGGATCACGCCCGCGCAGCGTCCGCTGTATGTCCAGGCGCTCACGGCGCTGGCCGACAGCGCGATGATCACGCCCCGCGCGGCCTGATCCAGCATCCGTCCCGATCGCCAGCCCCGATCGACTCCCCGCATTCAGCCCCGACCCTAGGACCGACACGATGACGACCATCGAGATGCCGCCCACCGCAGCCGAACTCGTGACCTCCGAGCGTCCGAGCGCGCCCGCCGACCAGGTGCCCAAGGTCGGCCGCCTCGTCGACCAGTTCGAGCGCGGCCTCGACGCACCGATCTGCCTGACCTGGGAGCTCACCTACGCCTGCAACCTGGCGTGCGTGCACTGCCTGTCGTCGTCGGGCAAGCGCGACCCGCGCGAGCTGTCGACCGAACAGTGCAAGGCGATCATCGACGAACTGCAGCGCATGCAGGTCTTCTACGTGAACATCGGCGGCGGCGAGCCGACCGTCCGCCCGGATTTCTGGGAACTCGTCGACTACGCCACCAGTCATCAGGTGGGAGTCAAGTTCTCCACCAACGGTTTGCGCATCGACAAGAAGGTCGCGGCGCGGCTCGCGGCATCGGATTACGTCGACGTCCAGATCTCGCTCGACGGCGCGACCGCGGAGGTCAACGACGCCGTGCGCGGACCGGGCTCCTTCGACATGGCGGTCCGGGCGCTCGAGAACCTGGCCGAGGCCGGGTTCGCCGACGCCAAGATCAGCGTCGTCATGACCCGGCAGAACGTCGCGCAGCTCGACGAGTTCAAGGCACTCGCCGATCGCTACAACGCCACCCTGCGCATCACCCGGCTGCGTCCGTCCGGCCGTGGCGCCGACGTCTGGGACGACCTGCACCCGCTGCCCGAGCAGCAGCGCGAACTCTATGACTGGCTTGTCGCACACGGGGATCGTGTGCTGACCGGTGACTCGTTCTTCCACCTGTCGGCCTTCGGCGGGGATTCCGGCGGCGGCCTGCCCGGCCTCAATCTCTGCGGTGCCGGACGCGTGGTGTGCCTGATCGACCCGGTGGGCGACGTGTACGCCTGCCCGTTCGCGATCCACGAGAACTTCCTCGCCGGCAACATCCTGTCCGACGGCGGATTCCAGGAGATCTGGCAGCGTTCGGATCTGTTCACCGAGTTGCGCGAGCCGCAGAACGCCGGTGCCTGCACCAAGTGTGCGCACTTCGACGCCTGCCGCGGTGGCTGCATGGCGGCCAAGTTCTTCACCGGCCTGCCGCTGGCCGGACCGGACCCCGAGTGCGTGCAGGGTTACGGCGAGGAGCTGCTCGCCGGCGATCGCACCAAACCGACGGCCAACAAGGATCATTCGCGCGGCACCCCGCTGACGCTGATGACCCGTCGTCCCGACGGCGACCTGACCCCGGTGGGTGGACGACCCACCAAGTCCTGTGACGAGAACCCGCTGGCCGGGTTCACCCCCGCCGCGCGGTAATCCACGCGGCCCCACCGTGTGTCGAGTCATCGCGGGACATTGAACATATCCCGCGGGCGACGGCCCGCATCCGAGAAGAGTGAGTGAGTAAGAGAATGGCTCTCAACCCCTGGGCGAGAAACCCCTGGTTCGAAACGGTCACCGAGGCTCAGCGTCGTGCGAAGAAGCGGCTGCCCAAGTCGGTGTACGCATCGCTGGTCGCCGGCACCCAGGCCGGTGTGACCCTCGACGACAACGTGCAGGCCTTTTCCGAATTGGGTTGGGCACCACACGTTGTCGGTGCCCAGCCGGAGCGGGAGATGACCACGTCGGTGATGGGGCAGGAGCTCTCCTTCCCGGTCATGATCTCGCCGACCGGTGTCCAGGCCGTCGATCCGGACGGTGAGGTCGCCGTCGCACGTGCAGCGGCCGCCCGCGGTACCGCGATGGGCCTGTCGAGTTTCGCCTCCCACGCCGTCGAAGAGGTGACCGCGGTCAACGACAAGGTCTTCTTCCAGATCTACTGGCTCGGCAGCCGTGAGGACATCCTCCGGCGGGCCGAGCGGGCGAAGGCGGCCGGCGCCAAAGGGCTGATCGTCACCACCGACTGGGTCTTCAACGTCGGACGCGACTGGGGCAGTCCGGAGATCCCGGAGAAGGTGAACCTGAAGGCGCTCGTGCGTCTGGGTCCGGAGATCGCGGTCAAGCCGCGCTACGCGCTGGACTGGGTCAAGGGCGGCAAGGTCATCATCCCTGACCTCACGGCGCCCAACCTCACCCCGCAGGGCGTCCCCGGCCCGACCTTCTTCGGTGCCTACGGCGAGTGGATGGGCACCCCGCCGCCCACGTGGGAGGACCTGCAGTGGCTACGTGAGCACTGGGACGGTCCGTTCATGGTCAAGGGCATCACCCGGCTCGACGACGCCAAGCGCGCGGTCGACATCGGTGCGTCGGCCATCTCGGTCTCCAACCACGGCGGCAACAACCTCGACGGCACCCCCGCGACCATCCGCCTGCTGCCCGACATCGCCAGCGCGGTCGGCGACGACATCGAGGTGCTTCTCGACGGCGGCATCCGTCGCGGTAGTGACGTGGCCAAGGCGCTTGCGCTGGGTGCCCGCGCCGTGATGATCGGCCGGGCGTACCTCTGGGGTCTCGCTGCCAACGGCCAGGCCGGCGTCGAGAACGTCCTCGACCTCATGCGCATGGGGCTCGACGGCGTGCTGATGGGTCTGGGGCACAAGAGCGTGCACGAGCTCTCGGCCGACGACCTGATCATCCCCGACGACTTCACCAGGTCCTTCGGCGCCTGACGCGTCGCACCCGCCGGTTCCCGCCCGTCGACCGGATCTCCGGTCGGCGGGCGAGTTCGTGAACGCCTCTCGGTGCAGAACCGGACCTGGGCAGAACCGGACGTGGGCAGAACCGGAACGTCGGCAGAACTAGAACGTGTTACAGTTCTGCCATGGGACAGTTCGACGGCAAGGTCGTCTACATCACCGGCATCGCCCGTGGTCAGGGCCGCAATCACGCGGTCCGGTTCGCCCGTGAGGGAGCCGCGATCGTCGGTCTCGACATCGCGGGTCCGATCATCGACCGCGCGACCTATCCGCCCGCCACCGCCGAGGACCTCGCCGAGACCATCCGGCTCGTCGAGGGCGTCGGGGGTAAGATCCTTGCGCGGCAGGGAGATACGCGCGACCTGGGCTTCCAGCAGCAGCTCGTCGCGGATGCCGTCGAACAGTTCGGACGGCTGGACCACGTGATCGCCAATGCGGGCGTGCTCACCTGGGGCAAGGTGTGGGAGCTGTCCGAGGAACAGTTCACCGACGTCGTCGACATCAACCTCGTCGGCGCCTGGAAGACGCTGAAGGCCACGGTCCCGGCGATGCTCGAGGCCGGTAACGGCGGCTCGATCGCCATCATCAGCTCCGTCGCCGGGCTGAAGGCGATGCCCCTGCAGGCGTCGTACTCGGCGTCGAAGCACGGTCTGGTGGGTCTGGCGCAGACCGCCGCGAAGGAGCTCGGCCACCATCGCATCCGGGTCAACAGTGTCCACCCCTACGCGGTGGACACCCCGATGGGCGTGGCCGACACCGAGGCACATCGCATCTTCGGGATTCCTTGGGTCAACCCGCATTTCACGTCGATCCTGGACTACCACCCGGTCGCGTCGCTCGACGAGATCTCCGATGCCGTGCTGTATCTGGCCTCCGACAGCGCCAAGGGCATCACCGGTGCCGAGTTCCAGATCGACATGGGGCACTCGAAGGTCTGACCCTTCGAGGCTCGTCGCTACGCTCCTCGCACCTCAGGGAGCGGGGGAGGTCGCTACGCTCCTCGCACCTCAGGGAGCGAGGGATTGGTCGCATCGAACGGGCCGGCTGAATGACGTCGCACGCGACATCGCTCCGGCTGTACGACCTCGGCTGAAGTCGTTCCCCCTGATTGGGTGGTTTCTAGGGGTCGTCGCAACGCTGGTGGCTATTGGGTGGTGACTAGATTACGCAGACGCTCGGCTGGGGTATCCCAGCCGAGTGTTTTGCGTGGACGCCCGTTGAGTTCTTGGGCGACGTGTTCGAGGTCCTCCGGCCCGTAGATGCTCAGGTCGGTACCCTTCGGGAAGTACTGGCGCAGAAGGCCGTTGGTGTTTTCGTTGCTACCCCGCTGCCACGGGCTGGCCGGGTCGCAGAAGTACACGGTCATATCGGTGGCCATGCTGAACTGCTTGTGCCCGGCCATCTCCGCCCCTTGATCCCAGGTCAACGATCCCCGCAAATGCTCGGGCAGCGTGCCGATGGAGGCGATCAACGCATCACGTACCGTTTCAGCATCGTGGCCGTCAGGTAGGTGCAACAGCATCGTGTAACGGGTGTTGCGTTCGACCAGGGTGCCGATCGCGGACTTGTGCTGGGCCCCGACGATCAGATCGCCTTCCCAATGACCGGGCACCGCCCGATCCTCCACCTCAGCGGGACGCTCGCTGATCATGATCATCTCGTCGGTGAACCGTTGGTAGCGTTCCCCGGGCTTGCGCTGCGGTTTACGGCGGGTGCGTCCACTCCGAAGTGCTAGTTGCACTTCTTTTTTCAAACCCCCGCGAGCCTGAAAGTACAGCGCCTGATAGATCGTTTCGTGACTCACCCGCATGCTCTCGTCGTCAGGATGGTCCCGCCGTAACCGGTGCGAGATCTGCTCCGGTGACAACTTGCGCGCCAAGCCTTCCTCGACTGCCGCCCGCAGAACCGCGTTCACCACCAGTTTGGACTGCTTGGGCCGGGCGCGAGCCGCCACCGCAGCCCGATCAGCCTGATATGGCAGATACCGGCCATCCTCGCCACGATAAGCCCGCACCTCACGAGACACCGAGGAGACGTGCTTGCCAATCCGGGCAGCGATCACACGCAAGGAATCCTTCACGATCAGCCCGTCAGCGATCGCTACCCGGTCCTCGAGCGACAGATACCGGTCACTGATCACTGCACTGGTCACCGACTGTTTGTAGACGGTCTTGTTGGTGTAGTCCACGACCGTGCCATCGGGATAAATTCGGCCGCCACGGATATGGCGTATCCCGCGCAGCCACCCCGATCCCGTGGCCGGATGAACCCCAACTTCGCGCGCAGCCGCAGTCGCCGTCCGCCCCTGCGGCACCAGGGCCAGGAAGCGGTCTTTGGTGCCATCGGCACTCTTTGGCAGGATGCCCTCGCGGCTGATCAGACCCTCTTCCACCAGAACCCGGCGAGCCGTTGTATGCGACACCCCCGAAGCTTTCGCTGCCGGCAGGATCTTGCCGGTCTCGATGAACCGGGCAACGATCACCTCCCGATCGACCACCCCTGGTGGCCGATGCCGACGATGAGGCTTGCCCGCAGGTCGGCCGATCGCTTTCAGAATCGTCGAACACCGCTCCGGCGACAGACCCACCTCGGCAGCCGCCTGCTTCACCGTCTTCCCGGCATCAACCAACAACACCAACCGGTCACCAAACCGGGCACAGCGCGACATCAATCAGGGCGCTGCGCACCGGACTTCACGGGGTGAATGGTGAACAGCGGGCCGCGCGGTCGGAAATCTCGTCCACCTCAGGTGCGTCCGAGGGCTATATGCCCTCGGACGGTGCTCACGCGGACGCAATCTCCGACAGTTCGCCGGGCATCGCACCTCGGGGAGCGAGATCGTCACGAAGCGAATCGGGAGGAAACGAGAATCGCCACTTCCCGTTCAGGAGCGCTGGCTGGAACCAGCGCATCCGTCCGGGAAGTGGCGATTGTCCGTGGTGCCGGATCAGGCCCAGAGGGTCTTCGGGTCGACGGCCTCGGTGGCGGGTCCGGCCGGGGTCTCCGGCTGGGTGCGCGAGAAGCGCGGGGCGACCTGTGCCTGGGTGACCCCGTCGATGTCGACGAGGTTGGCGCGAGCGGCCATGTGCGGGTCGCCGGGCGCCTCGGCGAAGGTGAGCACCGGCGAGGTGCAGGCGTCGGTGCCGTCGAAGACCTTGGCCCACTCGTCGCGGGTGCGGGACTTGAAGGTCTCGGTGAAGATCTCCTTCAGCTTGCCCCAGTTCGCGATGTCGTTCTGTGCCGGAAGGTCGGCGTCGGCCAGGCCGAGGCCCTTCAACAGCTCGGCGTAGAACTGCGGCTCGATGGCGCCGACGGCCATGTACTTGCCGTCCGAGGTCTCGTAGACCTCGTAGTAGGGGGCGCCGGTGTCGAGCATGTTGGTGCCGCGTGTGTCACTCCACAGGCCGGTGCCGCGGAACGCCCACATCATCTGTCCCAGAACGGAAGCGCCGTCGACCATCGCTGCGTCGACAACCTGCCCCTTGCCGGAGATGCCGCGCTCGAGCAGTGCGGCGAGCACGCCCACGACGAGGAACATGGACCCGCCGCCGAAGTCGCCCGCGAGGTTGAGCGGCGGCACCGGACGATCATCCTTGCGGCCGATCGCGTGGAGCAGACCGGTGAGCGAGATGTAGTTGATGTCGTGGCCGGCGAGGTTCGCGCGGGGGCCGTCCTGGCCCCAGCCGGTCATCCGGCCGTAGACGAGGCCGGGATTGACCTCGGTGAGGTCGTCGGGGCCGAAGCCGAGACGCTCCATGACGCCGGGGCGGAAACCCTCGAGGATGACGTCGGCCTTGGCCACCAGATCGAGGATCGTCGCACGATCGGTCTCGTCCTTCAGGTTTGCCTCGACGACGCGACGCCCGCGCAACAGCGCATCGGCGTTCACGCCCGGCTTCGGGAGTGAACCGGGGCGCTGGACCCGGACCACGTCGGCACCCAGATCGGCGAGCAACATGGCCGCATGGGGTCCCGGGCCGATGCCGGCGAACTCGATGACCCGGATCGAACTGAGTGGGCCGGGTTTTCCACTGTTATGGGGTGTCGTACTGCTCATGTGTCGTCCTCCGGTCGTTGTACTGCCACCTGTGTCAGGCGTCACGCGTACGCATTAGCATTCCACAACCGATCGAACGCTCGTCAAGCCGGGCGGCACGACGATTTCGGCGCGTTTTTCTCCCTGTTTTTGGGCCGAGGGGCAGAAGGTTGAGAGCGCGATGGCTAGCATTGGTCAGATGACAGGACCGTCGACGCTGGGGCAGTGCAGCTGGCCGGACCTCGATGGGAAGGTGATCACTCTCGTGGTACCTCTCGGTTCTGTCGAGCAGCACGGTCCACACCTGCCTCTGGACACCGACACGCGCATCGCCGCGGCGGTGGCCGACGTCGTCTGCGAGCGCCTCGGGGATTCCGACATCCTCCGCGCGCCGGACCTCAATTACGGCGCGAGCGGCGAACACGAAGGCTTCGCCGGGACGATCTCCATCGGGCATGACGCTCTTCGCGGGATGCTCGTCGAATACGGGCGCAGCGCCTGCAGATGGGCCAGACGCATCGTGTTCGTCAACGGACACGGCGGGAACACTCGGACGTTGATCGACGCGGTGACCCGACTCCGGTACGAGGGGCGTGATGCCGCCTGGTTCCCGTGTGCCTTCCCAGGGGCGGATGCGCATGCCGGATTCACCGAAACCTCTGTGCTGCTGCATGTCTCGCCGTCGTTGGTCGACCCCGCACGGGCGGCCGCCGGCAATCGCGAGCCGGTCGGCGCACTTCTGCCGGTCATGCGCGAGGGAGGTGTCGCCGCGGTCAGCCCGAACGGTGTGCTGGGAGATCCCACCGAGGCCACCGCCGATGAGGGACGTCGACTGGTGGCCGAGGTGACCGATCGACTCGCTGCCGCGCTTGTCTCCTGGGAGGTCGACGAGCAGGGGCGGATCGGATGACCGCGCTCGACGATTCGGCACCCCGCGGCGGCGCCGCGGCCCAGGGTATCAGTGGCGAAGAAGCCGTTGGTGCACAACCGGTTTCGGACGGGAACGTAGATGAGGGCGCCGGCACGTCAGAGGAAGCGGCGCCGGAGAACCGCACTGATCTGCCCGACGGATTCCAGGTTCAGATCGATCTGCGCTCCGCGCGCGGCGGTGACTTCCGGTATCTCGTCGGCGGATCTCCGACGCGACTGCTGCGCATGTCGGACACCGCGCTCGGGATGACCTCCGACGACGGTCGAATCGAGGTGTGCGACAACGTGACCCGCCGTCTCGCGCGTGCACTTCTCGACGCCGGGATCGCCAACCCCCGGCCGATGTTCGGGCCGCAACCCGCCGATGTCACCGTGGTGGTGCCGGTCAAGGACAATCAGGCCGGTGTCGACCGGCTGCTCGACGCCCTCGACGGTCTGACGGTCGTGGTCGTCGACGACGGCTCGGGCGTCCCGATCGTGGCCGAGCGGTCCGGCGTTCGTGTGATCCGCTTCGAGGGCAATCGTGGTCCGGCCGCTGCCCGGAACGCCGGGGCGGCGGCCGCCACCACCGATTTCGTGGCCTTCCTCGACTCCGACGTCGTTCCCGACCCGGACTGGCTGACCGTACTGCTGACCCACTTCTCCGACCCGACGGTGGGGGTCGTGGCCCCTCGCATCGTCGGCCTCCGATCGGCTGACGAGTCGTCCTCGCTGGCGGAGCGTTACGAGAACGGCTGGTCGTCCCTGGACATGGGGCCGGAGGAGTCGGCGGTCCTGCCCTCCACCCGGGTCCCATACGTCCCCAGTGCGGCAATCGTGGTGCGGCGCAGTGCATTCTGTGGATTCGACGAGTCGCTCCGGGTGGCCGAGGATGTCGACGCGTGCTGGCGCATGCATGCCGCGGGATGGCGGATCCGCTACGACCCGGTCGCGCGGGTGGCCCACGACCACCGCACCGACCTGCGTTCGGTGCTGTCTCGCCGATGCTTCTACGGAACCGGGGCCGCCCACCTCGCGGCACGTCACGGCGATCGAGCCGCCCCGCTGGTGTTGTCGGTGCCGATGGCCGCGGCCGTCGTCGCACTGCTGTCGCGAACCCGCTTCGGCACCGCGCTGGCGATGCTCATCCTGACCCATCTCGCGACCCGGCTCCGCAAGCGGCTGGGCGATCTGCCCTCGGCACCTCTCGTCTCGGCGCAACTGACCGGACGAGCGGCCGGGTTCGGGTTACTGCAGGCGGCCGATGCGATCTGCCGGCACTACTGGCCGGTGGCATTGCTGATGGCTCTGGTGTCGAGACGCTTCCGCATACTCGTGGTCCAGGTGGCGATCGTCGAGGGGGTGGTGTCCTGGTTCCGGGACCTCCTCGCGGACCCGACGACCCCGCCGGCCCTCGGCCCGTTCCGTTATCTGCTGATGCGTCGCCTCGACGATCTGGCCTACGGTGCGGGTCTGTGGCAGGGCGTCATCACCCACCGAGACGCGGAGGCATTGCGCCCGGTCATCTCCCGATGACCCGTCGATCCCGCCATCCCGCGCCGAAGCCGGCCGACAATGGTCGTCTGACCGCAGATGTCGTCATCGTCGGTGCCGGGAGTGCCGGATGCGTCCTCGCGGAGAAGCTGTCGAGGGAATCCGGGCGCGACGTCGTGCTGCTCGAGCGGGGACCCGGGCGGTGGCCGGGACCGGAAGACCGGGACCTCCGGCGGCTCCCGATCGGCGACCACGCGCCCTACGCGGTCCGGCACGCCACCGATCTCGACGGTCTGACCGCGGCGCGGGGATGTGCGGTCGGTGGTTCCTCGGTGGTCAACGGCGGCTACTTCCTCCGCTGGCACCAGGACGACTTCGCGGACTGGCCGGAAGGCTGGGACCTCGAAGCGATCGACGCCGCCTACTCCGAGCTGGACGGAAGCGGCGGTACGATGAGCGTCTCTCCGGTGTCCGACGACGAACTCGGCGATGCCGGAACGGCTTTCGAGCGGTACTGGTCGTCGTGGGAGGTGACTCGGCCGCTCGGTGTCCGGTGGCCGGTCATCGGCGTGAACCGGGTGCTCGGCAATCGGTCCGGGATGCTGCGCCGGACCGCGGCCGAGGCCTATCTCGAGCCGGCCCTTCGCCGGCCGAATCTCCGTGTCGTGGCCGACTGTGAGGTCCGGCGGCTCGAGGTCTCCGACGGGCGGCGCGTCACCGGTGTCGCGACCGACCGGTTCGCCGTGAGCGCCGGTGAGGTGGTACTCGCCGCCGGCACCCTGGGCACCGCGCGGCTCCTGCTCGGTTCGGATCTCGAGGTGCTCGGTGGGGCGGGGTTTCTGGAGGCCGGTGAGCATCGCGGGTTGGCCGTCTCTTATCGGCGGATGGATCCGGCCGAACCCGGCATGGTGCTGCCGACCGTGCTCCACACCGACGATGGACTCGAGATCCGTTGTTATCGAGATGATTTCGCGGTCTACATCGAGGGCGTGCCGCCCAGTGGGCCGATGGTCGAGGTGACCGCGATGCGCCGGTCGCCGGTGAAGCTCGTCGCCGACGGTGAACGGGTCCGCCTTGAGTTCGGCGAACCTTCGCCCGAGGCCAGCGCATCGATGCGTGCGGGTGCCGACCGCGTCGTGGAGATGCTGCGTTCGCCAGACTTCGCCGGCATCGTCGTGCCGGACAGCGTCTCGGTGGCCGCGGTGCCCGGGTTCTCCCAGCATGCGTGGGGCACCATGCCGATGGGTGTGCGGACCGACGCTCTCGGCGCCGTGTACGGGGCCGAGGGGTTGCGCATCGTCGACGGGTCGATCCTGCCAACCGGGGGCCGCAGCGGTCCGCATGCCACGATCATGATGATGGCGGTGCACATAGCCTCACGGATCTAGGGTGGATGCATGTCTGCCACCTCGCTGTCCGATCCGACCGTCCGTGAATTCCTCGCGTCCGGAACCAAGACCGGGCACCTGGGCTACCTCGCAGCCGACGGGCGGCCCCTCGTCATCCCGGTGTGGTTCGTCGTCGACGGTGACCGCCTCGCTTTCAACACCGGTGCCACGACTGCGAAAGGTCGTGCGCTTCTGCGTGATCCGCGTGCCGTGATGTCGGTGGACCTGCCGGAGCCCCCGTACGGGTTCGTCCAGGTGCAGGGGCGGGCGGTGGTGACCGAGGATCTCGACGAGGTGCGTCGGATCGCCACGATGTGCGGGGCGCGGTACATGGGTGCCGACCGGGCCGAGGAGTTCGGTGCGCGCAACGGCGTCCCGGGCGAACTGGGCGTGTGGATCGAACCGAGCAAGGTCATCGCGGTCCTCGATGTCACGGCGTGATGCGTCGGTGGCGACCGCGCGGCGTCGTGTCTGGCCCGCCGCGGCGTTCGCACCCACCCTGCCGAAGCAGTGCTGGGGTTTCATGGTCGGTTCCGCGCTGTTCGCCCTGGGATCGGCACCCGGATTCGGGCAGCTCGCCGGTGCCGACGTCGTCAATCTGTGTTACTTCGTCGGCGCGTGGTTCTTCACCGGGGCCGGCTTCATCCAGTTGGTGCGTAGCGGCCCGCCCGCTGAGCTGGAGACGTCGCTGCCGGGATCGGCCATCCGGGCCGAATGGCTGAGTGCCGCAACCCAGTCCGTCGGTACCATCCTGTTCAACATCTCCACGACGAGTGCGTTGTTCGCCCAGACGGTCGCCGGTGAGCGCCACCTGGTGTGGTCGCCCGATGCCGGCGGCTCGATCGCCTTTCTCATCAGCGGCGCGGTCGCCTTCGTCGCGTATTCGCGATCGTCGGGCAGTGGCCTCGACCTTCGGGACCGGGACTGGTGGTCGGTGCTGGTGAACTGGGTGGGATGCGTGGCGTTCGGGGTGTCCGCGGTGGGCGCTTTCGTCACCGAGGACGGTGTCACCGCCGACGCCGTCGCCGCCACCGCCGGGACCTTCGTCGGCGCGCTCTGCTTCTTCGTGGCGTCGGCGGTCGTGCTGCCCGGGGCCAGGCATCGCTGAGCCGGCCGGGGGAACCGGGACGACGCAGTAGAGTTCGAGGCGTGCGCCACGGCATCTGCATACTGCCCGACCTGACCTGGGAACAGTCCCGTCCGCGGTGGATTCTGGCCGAGGAGATGGGTTTCGATCACGCCTGGACCTACGATCACCTCGTCTGGGGTCGTCTGCCGGACTCGCGCTGGTCGGGGTGTGTGCCACTGCTGTCGGCAGCCGCCGCGGTGACCAGCGCCATCCAACTCGGCGCGTTCGTGGTCTCGCCCAATTTCCGTCACCCGGTGTCGTTTTCGCGTGAAGTAGAGACCCTCGTCGACATCTCGGACGGTCGCTTTCTGCTGGGGCTGGGCGCCGGTGGCACACCGGACGACGTCGTGCTCGGGCAGCCCGAGCTGACCGCCCGGCAGCGCGTCGATCGATTCCAGGAGTTCGTCGGCCTCCTCGACCGGACCCTGCGCGAGGACCACGTCGACGCCGACGGCGAGTACTACCGGGCGCGGAACATGCGGCTGGGGCGTGGACCCGTACGCGACCGGGTCCCGTTTCTCCTCGCCGGCAACGGACCCCGCTCGGCGCGGTTCGCGGCCCGCCACGGTGAGGCCTGGGTGACCACCGGCCAAGCGGCGGAAACGCTGGACGACTGGTTCGCGGCGGTCGGACGAACCGTCGACATCCTCGATGAGGAGCTGAGCCGGTACCCCGGTCGTCGGATCGACCGGTACCTCAGTCTCGACGCGTCTCCGCGCAATGCGCTCGAGAGCGTCGGTCTGTTCGACGACATGGTCGGGCGGGCAACCGAACTGGGATTCACCGACGTCATCGTGCACTGGCCCCGTGACACCGAACCGTACGAGGCGCCGATGGGTGTCCTGGAGTCGATCGCGGAGCGCGGGCTCGGTCAGGTCTCGTGATCCCGAGACCGCGGCGCCCCACGGATCAGCTGGTGGTGGTCTCCTCGGCGGTGGCCTCGGTGACCGCCGGCTCCGGCGTCGGGTCGACGACGGGTTCACCCGCGGCGTCGACCGCGATGTCGGTGGTGATGTGTGCCGTGGGCACCGACCCGTGGATCAGATGCGCGGGAACGAATTTCATGCCCAGCGTGTAGACCGCCAGGCCGAGTCCGGCGCCGATGAACCAGGTGAAGCTGGCCTGGTAGGCGGTGCCGAAGATGACGACGCAGATCGGCAGGATGGAGGCGATGACGGTCGAGGCCACCGCCACCGGATTCCAGCCGTTGCGGTACCAGTAGGTGCCTTCGGGCTTCATGGTGAACAGGTCGTCGACGACGATCTTCTGCTTCTTGACCAGGTAGAAATCGGCGATCAGGATGCCGAACAGCGGACCGATCACCGCGCCGAGCGTGTCCATCGTGTAGTGGATCGCGGTCGGATTGTTGAAGAGGTTCCACGGGGTGATCAGGACCGAGCCGACGGCCGCGATCATGCCGCCGGTGCGCCAACTGATCTTGGTGGGGGCCACATTCGAGAAGTCGAAGGCGGGGGATACGAAGTTCGCGACGATGTTGATGCCGATCGTGGCGATGGCGAAGGTCAGGACACCGAGCACCGCGGCGGTGGTGTTGTCGATCTTGTCCACGATGTGCACCGGATCGGTGATGATGTTGCCGTCCGCATCCTTGCCGATGACCGTCACCGCCGCCGAGACGGTGCACACGACGAGCAGCGAGAAGAACAGGAAGTTGACCGGCAGGCCCCAGAAGTTGCCCTTCTTGACCTCGCCGAAACTCCTTCCGTAGCGCGAGAAGTCGCCGAAGTTGAGCATCGGGCCGGAGAAGTAGGAGACCACCAGTGCGAACGCACTGAACATCATGGTGGTCGACGACCAGCCGGACAGACCTTCACCCACCGAGAGATCGAGGCTCACGTTGTCCCAGCCGGCCTTCACGATCAGGTAGCCGGCGAGCACGATCATCACCACATAAACCGCCGGCCCGCAGAAGTCGATGAACTTGCGGATGGTGTCCATGCCGTTCCAGAACACGAACGCCTGCAGGACCCACATCAGGAGGAAACCGGCCCAGCCGAGGACCGACAGCCCCAGGAAACCGTGCTGGTCGACGTCACCCCACGGTTCGAGGCCCGGCCAGAACTTCAATGCCAGCAGACCGAACGCGACCGAGGCGAGGTAGGTCTGGATGCCGTACCAGACGACCGCTATCGCGCCGCGGATGATCGCCGGGATGTTGGCGCCCTTGACGCCGAAGGACACTCGCGTCGTCACCGGATACGGAACGCCCGCGATCTGCGACGGCTTGGCGACGAGGTTGCACAGGAGATTGACGGCCACGATGCCCACCAGGAGGGCGACGAGGACCTGCCAGGCGGCGATACCCAGTGCGAACAGGCTGCCGGCGAAGACGTAACCGCCGTCGCTGTGCACGTCGGACATCCAGAACGCGAAGATGTTGTACCAGGTCCACTTCTGTTCTTTCAGTGGCGCGAGATCAGTGTTGGTGAGCCGCTCGTCGTAGCCGGCTTTGATGACGCTCTCGCCCGCGGCGCCGTGATGCGACTGTGCCGCCTCGGCAGGGGTCGGTGTGGACATGTGTTCTCCCGGTGTGTCTCTCAGCGCGGAAAACCGCTCTCAGGTGCGGAAATGCTGATGCGACAAAAATAGGAACGGTTTGTTACCGGCCGATGAACGCGTAGATATATTCCGACCGGTGAGCAGCGGGGCCGGGCGTGTCAATCGTGGCGGACGTCGAGGAGGTCTGCGTTCTCGATGATCGCGCTCTCGAGTCGCCCATGATGCCGGTGCGCGACCTCGAGGACCGCTGAGGTGTCGCGGGCGGCGAAGGCGTCGAGCAGGTCTTCGTGATCGGTGTTGAGTGCCGCCTGTGTCTCCGACGGTACCGATCGCATCATCTGGAAGGGTTCGGTGAGGTTCCAGGTCGCCTCGAACATGTTGAGCAGTCGCGGCATCGCGCACGGCGTGGTGAGGGCGCGGTGAAACTCGCGGGACACGTCATGAAATGCCTTGCCGTCGTTGAACTTCACCGCGACGAGGAGTTCGGCGTGGCGGTCCCGGGCGATCTGGAGCGACGTCTCGTCGATGAGTTCGACCGATCGGGCGAGGGCGGCCTGTTCGAGGGTTCCACGAACGAAGTAGATCTCGCGGAGCTCGTCGGTGGACGGTTGGCTCACGCGGTATCCGGCATGGGGCCGGTGCACCACGAGACCCTCGCCGACGAGCGTCTTCAGCGCCTCGCGTACCGGTATCGGGCTGACCTGGAAGACGTCGGCGATCTCGGCGGGTGGGATCTGGGTGCCGGGAGGCGCGCCACCGGACAGGATCAGCCGGCGGAACTCCTCGAGGACATTGGCGCGCTCGTTGCCCGTGCGGGTCTCCGCGAGCTGTGCGAGCAACCGGGCGGTCATCCGCCGGGTCACCGCATCACTCCGGAGCGGCTCGGGTACTTCGCGATCCACTCGGCGACGGCCTCGGTCAACCGATGCTGGTTGCTGCGCTTGACGATCTCGTGGCCCTCGTCGTCGAACATCAACATCTCGGCGACCGCGCCGCGGGCCTGCAGTTCGGCGACGATCTGCTGTGACTCGCTGACCGGGACGTTGGTGTCGTGTGCGCCGTGGACCACGAGCAGAGGCGCTCGCACATCGTCGATGCGGTGGATGGGGGAGAGGTCGGCGAGCAGCTCGCGGTCTGACTCGGGGTGGCCGTACTTGGTGTACGCGGCGACGGCGATCCACGGTTCGGTGTTGCGGAAGAAGGATTCGAGGTCACTCATGCCGCAGATGGCGATGCCGGCGGCGAACACGTCGGGGTAGAAGGTCAGGCAGGCGAGTGTCAGGTAGCCGCCGTAGGAGCGGCCCGAACAGTACACCGAGTCCGGATCGGCGATACCCAGCCGGCACAGCAGTTCCGCGCAATCCGCGGCGTCGTCGATGCCCGCGTAGCGGCCGTACCGGTCGTCGGCGTGGGAGAAGAGGCGTCCGTAGCCCGACGATCCGCGGACGTTGGGGGCGAAGACTGTGATCCCGGCGTCGACGAGGGGCCCGAAGAGGAACTGGTAGTCCGGTCGGGTCTGGCCCTCGGGGCCGCCGTGGAAGTAGAGCAGGGTCGGGCCGGGTCGCTCGTCGCGGCTCTTCTTCGCGGACCGATAGAGAAAACCCGAGAGCGGCATGCCGTCTCGCGCGAAGAACTCCACGAGTTCGGGGCGGAGGAGGCTCGAGGGGCCCTCGCCGGTGACGACGTCGTCGCGGACGGGTGTCACCGTCCGGTTCGCGACGTCGATCAGGTGGACGAGCGGGGAATGCTGTGGGCTCGAGACGGTCACCGACACCACCGAACCCGCCGCGCTGATCGAGAGATCGGACGCGACCTCGCCGGGCAGCTCGACCGGTGGATGCAGCGTCTGGTCGGGGAGTGTCAGGATCTGCAACTCGCTGCGGCCCTTCAAATTCCACAGGAGGGCGACCGTGGACTGGTCGTGGCTGACCGCGAACTCGTCGAGACCGATGTCGACGCGTTGCGCCATCACCCGGAACCGCACGCCGAACTTGCTCACCTCGACGCCGAGGAGTCGCGGGAACTTCGCGTCGAAGTCGCTGCGCACCAGCGCCTGGACGCTGTCGAGGTCGCGGATCGGTTCGTTGGGAGCGGGGACGAAGACCAGCGACGGATGGTCGAAACCCTGGTCGAGCACGTAACCCTGATCGGTGACCGCGCCGGGGTCCTGGGGGAGCAGCGGGGTCATCGTGACCTCGTCGTCCGGCGAATCGGGGTGGCGCCGGATCAGGAGCATGTCGTGATAGCCGCGCGGACCGACCCGGACGAGCGTCGCACCCTTCCAGGAGTCGATCAGTTCGCTGCCGACCCGCAGGTCGAGGGTGCGGGTGGCCTGGGTGCCGGGATGGACGCGCAACGCATGCGTCGTGCCGTCGTGGTCGATCGCCGTGAGCAGAACCCAGTCGGTGTCCCAGCCGACGAGGCGGACGGTCCCGTAGGACCGGCCGTCCGGGCGGGTGGCCGCGATCCGGTGCGCGGTGTCGTCGTCGGGGTCAGTGGTGACGACCCAGACCTGGTGGTGCTCACCGCCACTCGGGGCGATCTCGACGGCCAACCACCGGCTGTCGGTGGAATGCACGATCTTCCGGACCGGGCCGGTGGACCGAACCTTCACCCAGCGCAGGTCGCCGACACCGTCACGGGACAGGGATCGTTGCGCCGCACGGGGATAACCGTTGCCGTCGTCGACGATATAGGCGAACGCACTCCCGTCGGGGGAGAGCGAGGCGCCATATGTCTTCCAACCGCGGTCGTCGAAACGAAGGATGGTCACCGTCGGGAATTCGCTTCCATCGTCTGGAGCCACATCTCGAGGAGGGCGGCCTGCCACAGCTCGTTGCCGTCGAGCCGGGTGCGGATGCCGTTGGGGTCGCCGAAGAGCTTCTCGAGGGCCTCGGGTCGATAGAGGCCGCGATCGACCGCGGCCTGCGAGCGGAGGGTGTCGGTGACGAGGTCGAGGACTCCGCCGGTCAGATGGCGGATGCCCGGCACGGGGAAATAACCCTTGGTCCGGTCGATCACCGCCGAGGGGAGGAGCGCCCGGCTGGCCTCCTTGAGAACACCTTTGCCGCCGTGTGCGAGTTTGAGTTCCGCCGGACAGGTCGCGGCGAGTTCGACGAACTCGTGATCGAGGAAGGGCACCCGCGCCTCGAGCCCCCACGCCATCGTCATCGTGTCGACTCGTTTCACCGGATCGTCGACGAGCATGACAGTGGTGTCGAGGCGCAGCGCCGCGTCGACGGAGGTGTCGGCACCCGGTGCGGACTGATGTGCATGTGCGAAGGCGAAACTGGGATCGTAGCCGGCCTCGAGGAGGTACTCGTCGGCGAGGATGCTGCGGATGTCGGAGTCGTCACGGTCGAAGAAGACGTTCGCATAGGCGCGGGTCGTGTCCTTCCGCGGCACCCCGCGCAGCGGCGGATACCAGCTGTACCCGCCGAGGATCTCGTCCGCGCCCTGCCCGGACTGGACCACCTTGATGGACTTGCTGACCTCCTGCGACAACAGATAGAAGGCCACGCAGTCGTGACTGACCATCGGCTCACCCATCGCCGCGATGGTGTCGGGGATCGCGGGCAGCAGCCGGTCGGTACCGATGTGGATCTTGTGGTGGTCGGTCCCGAAGGTGTCCGCGATCAGGTCGGAGTAGGCGTACTCGTCGCCGGATTCTCCTGCCGCCGAATCGAATCCGATGCTGAAGGTGGCCAGGTCGGTCTGGCCCTGCTCGGCGAGCAGGGCGACCACGAGTGACGAGTCGACACCGCCGGACAAGAGCACGCCGACCGGGACGTCGGCCACCATGCGGCGCTTGACCGAGGTGCGCAGCGAGTCCAGTAGTTCGGCATGCCAGCGTTCCTCGTCCCAGTCGGCACGGTCGGGGTGGGGCGCGAAGGTCGGCTCCCAGTACTTCCGCTCGGTGCGCCGCCCGTCGGGGTTGACCGTCATGACCGTGGCGGGCGGCAGCTTGCGGATGCCGTTGTAGATGGTGTGTGGTGCCGGGACCACTGCGTGAAAGCTGAAATAGTGGTGCAGCGCAACACGATCGATCGAGGTGTCGACGTCACCGGCGCGGAGCAGGGCCTGCACCGACGACGCGAAGCGGAGTCGTCCGGGCGTGTCGGCGAGGTACAGCGGCTTGATGCCGAGGCGGTCGCGGCCGAGGGTGACGACGCCGGTGTCGGTGTTCACGATCGCAAACGCGAACATGCCGATGAAATGGTCCACGCAGTCAGGGCCCCAGGCGTGGAAGGCCTTCAGGATCACCTCGCTGTCGGCGTGGGAGAAGAAGGAGTACCCCTTTCCCTCGAGTTCGGCCCGCAGTTCGTGGTGGTTGTAGATGCAACCGTTGAACACGAGTGCCAGCCCCAGCGTCGGGTCGATCATCGGCTGGCTGCCCTTCTCGGACAGATCGATGATCTTCAGCCGCCGATGCCCGAGAGCGACAGCCCCTTTCGCGAAGACGCCGCTCCCGTCGGGGCCGCGGCGCGCCATCTCGCAGGTCATCGCATCGACGGTCGAGACGTCGGGCACGCTGCCGTCGAAACGGATCTCGCCGCATATTCCGCACATGATCTCTGTCCTCCTGCTCGGTGGCGCCTGCCGGTCGGCTCTGCTGTGACAAACCGTCCCTCTTCGATACTGCCGCACTCCGGGCGCGGACCCCGAAGGTCTGCACCGCACCGGGGGCGGCGTCGACGACGGGGCCATCCCTCACCCTATGAGCATCCCCGCCGGGTGGCAGGCCGAGACGGTGTCGCGCAATCGGCCCGACACACGGGTGACCTCTGGCTACTATCTCCACGGCGGAGGGAAAGACCAATGTCAGCACAGGTCCACGTGGTGATTCGAGCGCTCGCCGGTGTCGTCATCGGCACGGTGTTCGCGGTGGTGGCCGGTATGGTGCCGGCTCCGGCATCGGCAGCCCCGCAGGGCTATGCACCCGGTCCGGGATGCGCGTGGCAGCTGATGTCCAACAGCACCGACCTCAACGTGGCCTTTCCCGACGCCAATGCGACTTACTGGGTGCTGCCCTACGCCCTCGGTCCGGGGGATTCGATTCGTCTGTCGGGGACCTTCCCGGCCGCCCGGTATTTCTCACTCAATACCTACGGGACGGATCTCGACACCGTCGACACCCTGCGTGACGACGCCATCCGACCTGACCCGGGCAGCATCAATCCCTATGTCGCTCCCGTGGCCATGCCTGCGCCGGCCGAGCGGCGCTGGCATGCGACGGTCGTCCCCGGGGCCGCCGACCACTCGCGGAACGAGATCCGGGGGTTGCCCGCCGGACAACAGGCGCCCGTCGGATTCCTGCTCGTCCGGATCTACGTGCCCGACGACGCCGCCTCGCCGAACGGTGGTGTCACCTTGCCGGCGGTCACCTTCTCCGTCGGCGGGCAGTCGATTCCGCTGCAGCCGTGCGCGCAGCCGTTCAACCCCCGGCGGTACCAGGGGCCGATCGCCGCGGCTCTCACGCGTGTCTTCGACGACTTCATCGAGCGCGCCGCAGCGGCGTCGTTCCCCGACAACGCGGCCGAGGTCACCTTCACCAACCCGGCGACCACCGCGGGACTCTTCCCCAACGGCGACAACAAGTACGTCGGATCGCCGCTGACCTACCGTCCCGGCCGCGTGGCCGTCATCCGCGGCAAGGCGCCGACGTTCCCCGACAGCCGTGCCGGCCAGTCGCCGGCCACCCCCGGTCCCCAGGTGCGGTACTGGTCGATGTGCCAGAACGACAAGGTCACCCCATATCCGGTGGTGGCGTGCGCGGCCGACTTCCAGACCCGACTCGACGCGGACGGTTACTACACTTACGTGATCGCGGCGCCCGCGGACCTGACGCCCGACCAGGTCGCGTCGTCGGATCTGACGGTGATTCCGTGGGGGACCACCTCCGTCGAGCGCAAGATCGTGTTCCTGCGCCACATGCTGCCGTCGCCGCAGTTCTATCCGCGGTCGGTACAGGCATCTCAGGACTCGGGCGCACCGCCGGCGTCGACGATGGGTCCTTACTATCCGCGCGCGACCTATTGTTCGGCGGAGACGGTGCGAACGGCAGGGTGGCAGGCCTGCTACCGGTGACTACCTGGGCGTCACCCAGGTGGTGATGTCGCAGTGGACCACCTCGACAGAACTTCGGAGCGGAATTCGCGCAGCGCCGCCGAGCGGGTTGTCTTTCGTACCGTGAATCTGACGGGCTTGTGGAAGCAGGCGAAGCCTGGTTGTCAGGTCCAGATATGCTCCCTGTTCGTGACATAGGGGGCAAAGTGAAGGACGTTTCCGTTGAGCTCGGGGAACTGGCAGCTGCAGCCCAGCTGACCGGAGTGTGGACCGAGGACTGCGCTGACCAGTTCAGGGCGACCGGTAAGCGGTTGAATGAAAGTCTCAACGTTTGGCTGGTACGTCGGGTGCGGCTATGGAGAAGATCACGACTCGGTGGGGGGAAGCCAGTCGTCGGCTTGTCGAGCAGGTCGGAATTCTGTCAGCCGGATTCCAACTTGCTCACTACGAGTTGTCGTCTGCTGATCGCGAGAGTGCCGACACGATCGAGCGCCCCAAATTGCTGAACCTGGACTAACGAGTGGTCACTGTTGTAGAGATCGACGGGTGGGACGCAGAACAGGTCCGCGAGGTGTTTCGTCAGACTGAGGAGAACATCCGGAACTGCGACACCATGGTCACACGGTTCGCGAATCTGACGGTCTTCGAAACCTGGTCCGGGGATTCCGCGGACGCCGCTGGTTCCCGCGTGGCAACGGCGGTGAAGGACTTCACCAACTTCCGAAACGAATCCGCTGCCATCGGTATGGCCGCTCGGAAGGCTGCCGAATCTATCGACGAGGTCAAAAGGCGACTTGAAGGGATTCGCGAAGGAGCAAGGCAGCTCGGCCTGACCGTCACGGACTCGGGGACAGTCGACGGACCCACTCCATCGCCTTCGGACACGACGTTTCCGCTCTTCGAAGTGTTGGAGTTCATCTCGAAGAAGGAAAGGCTTCAGGAGCAGCTCTCTCAGCTACTCGCCGACGCCGCTCAAGTCGACCAGGACCTGGCCACCGTCATCGATGCAGCAGATGGCGACTTGCCTGTCACCGACGTCGACCCGATCACGGGAACCAGCAGTATCTCGAGGCGAGCCAATCAGACAAAGGTCTTCGAAGATCGGTTCGGTCGCTCTCCATCGACGCCTAGCGATTGGAAGCTTGCGGAAGCGATGGACCCGAATACATACGATCCTCGGTATATGGGAACGGACTCTGCCGTCATCGTGAAATCGATAGACAAGGTTCCCGGCGGAGGCCTCGTGCGTGTGAACGCATTCATCCCACGTGACAACGTCCATAACATTCCTCACGACAACGCCGGCGACAGCAGGGGATTCGATGGGAGCGCAGGCGCGGAGGACAGCAGGGTGTCCATCTACATCGATTACGACAATGGTGTTGTGGTGATGCGTCAAAACCCGTCGGTCGAAATACCATCTGGAGCTGTGAAAGTCGGTAGCCCCACCCTCGGTGTGGCGCAGGATGGTGAACGCGTGCAGGTGACCTTTGAAGCGAAGGATCCATTCATGCCCTTCTACGACCAGGAAGTTGGCAAGTGGGCTTCGAGCACGGTGGAGGCCAGCGTGCGAGGAACCCTGGTTGCAGAGCCATACGACGGTGTGGAGCCAAGATTGGAAGGTCAACTCACCAACTATCCAGCCTGGGAGGTCTACGTAGACTCCGACTCTGGAGTCCCGACACAGGTCTACGGTCATATGCCGGACCCGACCGACCCGTGGGGGCCCGTAAAGCACTTGCCGGGGCATCACGACGTGAAGGTAGGCGGCAATTGATCGGACGATGGTTCCGGCCGTACTCACTCAGGCTCGCGGTCGTTTGCTTGCCGTTGAGCTACCTGGTTTTCGTAGCGTTCTTCTGGGGATGGACCTATATTGCAGCGGCCGACACGGCGACGACGAGCGCTGGTGAGGGGCTGGTCGTCGTCTCTGCTTGGTACGGAATGTCCTGCTATGTCTGGGCGCCGCTGCTGTGGGTCCTCGCCTCATTCATCGGGGTCCTAGTACGGCAGTTGCGAGCACGGCGACGCCAGGGGAGTGCCCTTACCTAGGCGTCACCCAGGTGGTGATGTCGCAGTGGACGACCTCGACACCCTTGGTGTCGACGATGCTCACCGACACCGTTACGTCGGTCCCGGTCGTGATGGCGTCGAAGTCGACGTCGTCGGCGAGGCGCGCCTCGGCGGTCAGCCGAGTGGTCGCCTTGGTCAGGTAGGCGGTCTGCATCGCCTTGGGAATCCAGCGGTGCGAGGTCGGGGTGGTCGCCTCCATCAGTACGCCCATCGCGGCTTCGGCCAGGTTGCACGCGGCGATCGCGTGGAACGTGCCGATGTGGTTGTGGACGCCGAACCAGTTGGGTGCGGTGACCCGGGCGTAGCCCGGCTCCATCTCCTGGACGAGCGGCAGGACGGTCCCGAAGTACGGGGCCTTCGCGACCAGGCCGAGTGAGAACAGCACGTTCCCGAGGGGGATGCCGGGAAGCTTCTTCCGCAGGGCGAAGGTGGAGCTGAGGGCAGGCATGCAAATATCTTACTCGATAGTCAGTTGGCCGGAATCCGGCGTCGCTCACCGATTCCGTTCCCGCGCACCCTTCGCTTGTGAGCGGGAGCGGATCCGGTGAGCGAAAGTCGTCGGAAAGGGTGTGACGAAGCCGGATTTGAATCGGCACCGGCTCTGTTGCATACTTGTCGGGTTGCCTTGACCGGCGGACGCAGGTCGCACTCTGTGCCGACACCGCGGAAGCCGTCAGGTGAATGACTCCCAGGCCCGGTTTACGGGGACTGGGCGTGTAACGCGTGCTCCGAATCAGGTTCACGGGCTCGACACGCCCGACCGCGGGTGCCGGAGCAAACCGGCTCGTACCAGCGACGAGCCAACGTACAACGACAGATGAACAGCGTCGATTGCCGTATCTCACACGGTGGTCATGTGCTCAGCCGGCGAGAGCCTGCCCCTGGTCACGCGGTGTTTGTCTGTCGAGAACAACTGACGGAAGAGGACACAGCGTGGCGGGACAGAAGATCCGCATCAGGCTCAAGGCCTACGACCACGAGGCGATCGACGCTTCGGCGCGCAAGATCGTGGAGACCGTGACCCGTACGGGTGCACGTGTCGTTGGCCCGGTGCCGTTGCCCACCGAGAAGAACGTGTACTGCGTCATCCGTTCGCCGCACAAGTACAAGGACAGCCGCGAACATTTCGAGATGCGTACACACAAGCGACTCATCGACATCCTCGACCCGACCCCGAAGACGGTCGACGCGCTCATGCGCATCGACCTGCCGGCAAGTGTCGACGTCAACATCCAGTAGGACGGGGGCGAGATAAATCATGAGCAACCAGAGTTCATCCAAGGGCATCCTGGGCACCAAGCTCGGCATGACCCAGGTTTTCGACGAGAACAACCGCGTCGTTCCGGTCACGGTCATCCAGGCCGGCCCGAACGTGATCACCCAGCTCCGTACGCAGGATCGTGACGGCTACACCGCCGTCCAGCTCGCCTACGGTGCCATCGATCCCCGCAAGGTGACCAAGCCGGTCGCCGGCCAGTACGAGAAGGCCGGGGTCACCCCGCGCCGCCACCTGGCCGAGATCCGCGTCAACGATGTCAGCGAGTTCGAGGTCGGTCAGGAACTGACCGCCGAGATCTTCGCCGACGGCGCGCTGGTCGACGTCACCGGCACCTCGAAGGGCAAGGGTTTCGCCGGCGTCATGAAGCGCCACGGCTTCGCCGGTCTGGGCGCCAGCCACGGCGCTCACCGCGTGCACCGCGCACCGGGCTCGATCGGTGGCTGCGCCACCCCGGGTCGCGTGTTCAAGGGCATGCGGATGGCCGGTCGTATGGGTAACGACAAGGTGACCACGCAGAACCTCACCGTCCACAAGGTGGACGCCGAGGCCGGCCTGCTGCTGATCAAGGGAGCGATCCCGGGTCGCAAGGGCGGCATCGTGATGGTCCGCGACGCAGTGAAGGGTGGTGCGAAGTGAGCACCGAGACCACGACCAAGTTGACGCTGGACGTCAAAACCGCCGACGGCAAGACCAACGGAACCGTTGACCTGCCGGCCGCGCTGTTCGACGCTCCCGCCAACATCGCGCTGATGCACCAGGTCGTCGTGGCCCAGCAGGCCGCGGCTCGCCAGGGCACGCACTCGACCAAGACCCGCGGCGAGGTCCGCGGCGGTGGCGCCAAGCCCTACCGCCAGAAGGGCACCGGCCGCGCGCGCCAGGGTTCGACCCGTGCACCGCAGTTCACCGGTGGTGGCACCGTCCACGGCCCGCAGCCGCGTGACTACAGCCAGCGCACCCCCAAGAAGATGAAGGCGGCCGCTCTCCGCGGTGCGCTGAGCGATCGCGCTCGCAACGAGCGCATCCACGTGATCACCGAACTGGTTGCGGGGCAGGCCCCCTCGACCAAGTCGGCTCGCGAGTTCCTGGAGAGCCTCTCCGATCGTCGCAAGTTCCTGGTCGTGCTCGGCCGTGAGGACCTGACGGCGTGGAAGAGCGTGGCGAACCTGAACAACGTGCTGCCGATCGCGCCCGATCAGCTCAACACCTACGACGTCCTGGATTCGGACGAGGTGGTGTTCAGCGTCGAGACGCTCAACGCCTTCATCGAGCAGAACACGGCGGATGCCAAGGCTGCCGTCGAGAAGACAGCAGAGGAGGCCTGACATGACGACCGTTGCCGATCCGCGCGACATCATCCTGGCGCCCGTGATCTCCGAGAAGTCCTACGGACTCATGGAGGACAACGTGTACACCTTCCTGGTGCACCCGGAGTCCAACAAGACCGAGATCAAGATCGCGATCGAGAAGATCTTCGGTGTGAAGGTTGCCAGCGTCAACACGGCGAACCGACAGGGCAAGCGCAAGCGGACCCGCTTCGGTTACGGCCAGCGCAAGTCCACCAAGCGCGCCATCGTGTCGCTGACCGCAGACAGCAAGCCCATCGAGATCTTCGGAGGCTCGGTCAGCTGACCGGGGCTTCCAGAGAAGGACTAGAGACTCATGGCTATTCGTAAGTACAAGCCGACGACCCCGGGTCGTCGTGGGGCCAGCGGCTCCGACTTCGCCGAGGTCACCCGTGACCATCCGGAGAAGTCGCTGGTGCGTCCGCTTCACGGGCGCGGTGGCCGTAACGCTCACGGCCGCATCACCACTCGTCACAAGGGTGGCGGCCACAAGCGTGCCTACCGTCTGATCGACTTCCGTCGTAACGACAAGGACGGCATCAACGCCAAGGTCGCTCACATCGAGTACGACCCCAACCGCACCGCGCGAATCGCGCTGCTGCACTACGTCGACGGCGAGAAGCGCTACATCATCGCGCCGAAGAACCTGAAGCAGGGCGACATCGTCGAGAGCGGTCCGGCCGCCGACATCAAGCCCGGCAACAACCTGCCGCTGCGCAACATCCCGACCGGTACCCAGGTCCACGCCGTGGAGCTGCGCCCGGGCGGCGGCGCCAAGATGGCACGTAGCGCCGGCGCGTCGATCCAGCTGCTCGGTAAGGAAGGCGCCTACGCCACGCTGCGTATGCCTTCCGGCGAAATCCGCCGTGTCGACGTGCGCTGCCGCGCCACCGTCGGCGAGGTGGGCAACGCCGAGCAGAGCAACATCAACTGGGGCAAGGCCGGCCGTATGCGCTGGAAGGGCAAGCGCCCGACCGTCCGCGGTGTCGTCATGAACCCGGTTGACCACCCGCATGGTGGTGGTGAGGGCAAGACCTCCGGTGGTCGCCACCCGGTCTCGCCGTGGGGTAAGCCCGAGGGCCGCACCCGTAAGAACAAGGCCAGCGACAAGCTGATCGTCCGTCGCCGTCGCACCGGCAAGAACAAGCGATAACAGGAGGAGGTAAGAGAATGCCACGCAGCCTCAAGAAGGGCCCGTTCGTCGACGACCACCTCCTGAAGAAGGTGGACGTTCAGAACGAAAAGGGCACCAAGCAGGTCATCAAGACCTGGTCCCGTCGTTCGACCATCATCCCCGATTTCATCGGCCACACCTTTGCCGTCCATGACGGACGCAAGCATGTGCCGGTGTTCATCTCGGACTCGATGGTCGGGCACAAGCTGGGCGAGTTCGCCCCCACCCGCACCTTCAAGGGTCACATCAAGGATGACCGGAAAGCGAAGCGCCGCTGATGACTACGCAGACCGATAATCCGACCGCCAAGGCCACCGCACGCTTCGTGCGCGTCACGCCGATGAAGGCCCGCCGTGTGCTGGACCTCATCCGCGGCAAGAACGTGGACGAGGCCCTGGACATCCTGCGGTTCGCCCCGCAGTCGGCGTCCGAGCCCGTGTACAAGGTGCTGGCCAGCGCTGTCGCGAACGCCGAGAACAACCTGGATCTGGATCGCCGGACCCTGGTCGTCGCCACCGCGTTCGCCGACGAGGGCCCGACCCTCAAGCGCTTCCAGCCGCGTGCCCAGGGCCGCGCATTCCGTATCCGCAAGCGCACCAGCCACATCACCGTGGTCGTGGAGAGCCTGCCGGAGAAGGCAGCCGCCGGCCGTGGCCGTTCGCGTCAGCCGAAGAAGAAGGGAGCCTAGTAGTGGGCCAGAAAATCAACCCGCACGGCTTCCGTCTGGGCATCACCACCGACTGGAAGTCGCGGTGGTACGCCGACAAGCAGTACGCGGACTACGTCAAAGAGGATGTCGCCATCCGCAAGCTCCTCTCCACGGGGCTCGAGCGCGCCGGCATCGCGAAGGTGGAGATCGAGCGCACCCGTGACCGGGTTCGCGTCGACATCCACACCGCGCGTCCGGGCATCGTCATCGGTCGCCGTGGCGCCGAGGCCGATCGCATCCGCGGCGACCTGGAGAAGCTGACCGGTAAGCAGGTCCAGCTGAACATCCTCGAGGTCAAGAACGCGGAGTCCGAGGCCCAGCTGGTGGCCCAGGGCGTCGCCGAGCAGCTGAGCAACCGTGTGGCCTTCCGCCGCGCGATGCGCAAGGCGATCCAGTCGGCGATGCGTCAGCCGAACGTGAAGGGCATCCGGGTCCAGTGCTCGGGTCGTCTGGGCGGCGCTGAGATGAGCCGCAGTGAGTTCTACCGCGAGGGTCGCGTGCCGCTGCACACGCTGCGCGCCGACATCGACTACGGACTCTACGAAGCCAAGACCACCTTCGGCCGGATCGGTGTGAAGGTGTGGATCTACAAGGGCGACATCGTCGGTGGACGCCGCGAGCTGGCTGCGGCCGCTCCGGCAGCCGAGGATCGCCGTCCGCGCCGGCCCAGCCGGCCCCGGCGTAGCGGTGCCTCGGGCACCACTGCGACGAGCACCGACGCCGCACGCGCGGCCGAGGCCGCTCCCGCCGAGGCCACTGCTGGTGCGGCTGAGAAGCAGGAGGGCTAGGCCATGTTGATCCCACGTCGGGTCAAGCACCGCAAGCAGCATCACCCCAGCCTCAAGGGGCAGGCCAAGGGCGGCACCAAGGTGACGTTCGGCGATTACGGCATCCAGGCTCTGGAAGGCGCGTACATCACCAACCGTCAGATCGAGTCCGCTCGTATCGCGATCAACCGGCACATCAAGCGTGGCGGCAAGGTCTGGATCAACATCTTCCCGGACCGCCCGCTCACCAAGAAGCCGGCCGAAACCCGCATGGGTTCGGGTAAGGGTTCGCCCGAGTGGTGGGTCGCCCCGGTCAAGCCGGGTCGCGTGCTGTTCGAGATGACCTACCCGAACGAGGAGATTGCTCGCGAGGCCCTGCGCCGCGCACAGCACAAGCTCCCCATCAAGACCCGGATCGTGACCAGAGAGGAGCAGTTCTGATGTCCCTCGGAGTTGCTGCGAACGAGCTCCGCGAGCTCAACGACGCTGATCTGGTCGACCGCCTGAAAGAGTCGAAGGAAGAACTGTTCAACCTTCGGTTCCAGATGGCCACCGGCCAGCTCGACAACAACCGTCGCCTGCGGACCGTGCGTCGTGAGATCGCACGTATCTACACGGTCATGCGCGAGCGTGAGCTGGGCCTGGCGTCCGGACCGGAAGGTGACGACGCATGAGTGAGGACCAGAAGGTGACCGAAACCCAGACCCCCGAGCGCGCACGCCGCAAGGAGCGCATCGGCTACGTGGTCAGTGACAAGATGCAGAAGACCATCGTGGTCGAGCTGGAAGATCGTAAGAGCCACAAGCTCTACGGCAAGATCATCCGGACCACGAGCAAGGTCAAGGCACACGACGAGAACGGCGATGCCGGCGTCGGTGACCGCGTGCGGATCATGGAGACCCGCCCGCTGTCGGCGACCAAGCACTGGCGTCTGGTCGAGGTGCTGGAGAAGGCCAAGTAAGCCCTCTCCTCGCGAGATCTACACACGAACGGCCCGTTCCCTTTCGAGGGGGCGGGCCGTTCGTCGTTTCGGGTATCTCCCGGAGACGGTCGTGTTGGTCTCACCGACGGATTGACCGCGTCTCCGGCGAATGTGAGGGTGAACCTGATGGCCGCGACCGATGCATCTCCGACCGACATACCGATCGAACATCCGGCTTGGGCGCGTCGGGTCTTCGAATCCGACTCGGCCGAGCCGGATCTCGATCATGTCCAGCGAATCGGTGCCCGTTTCCTGGGTCTGGGCTTCATCGGTTATCCGATCGTCCTGCCCGCGGCGATCGCGTCGTCCGGATCGGTGACCGCCTCGTGGTGGGTGCCGCTGAGCATCGTGTTGTCGGTGGGCCCGGGAATCCTGCTGATCATCTTCAGTTTCCGTCCGGGCACGTCCTGGCTGGGTCCGTTGGCGCTTGTCACCTGGTCTGGGTTCCTGCTGTCGATCCTTTTGTGGTTCTGGGCGTGGACGGGCGCGACCCTGACCGATCCGGGGGACGTGGCGCAGTGGATGGTGGCGTTCTGCGGCATGCCCAGCATGGTGTTGATGCTGGTCCACGCCCGGCTCGGCGTGATCAGTCTGATCGTCTCCTCGGTGGCCTCGCATCTCTCGCAGCAACTCGGGCGGTTCGGCGAGCTGACCTCGGACCTCACGTTCGAGATCATGTGGTCGGTCGTTTTCACCTCGGTCTTCCTCGCGGTCGTCCTGGTCGCCACCCGCACGGGACGCCACCTCGACGAGACCCGGGAGGACACCTATCGGACCGCGGCGAACGTGGCCGCCTCGTCGGCCCGCGAGGTCGAGAAGGCGCGTTTCGACGCCATCGTCCACGACCGGGTGATCGCCTCACTGCTCGCGGTCGAACCGGGCAGACCCGACGAGCGGCTCGCCGCCCAGGCCCGTTCCGCACTCGAAGAACTCGCGCGGGTGCCCGGCCCCGGCGGCGCCGAAGCGCTGTCGCGGGGGGAGACGCTGGGTCGGATCAGGTCGGCGGCCGCGGATCTGGCCGAACGATTCGAGGTCCAGGTCCTGGGAGCGGAGGCCGGCGTCGACAGCCTCCGGGATGCCGGGTGGGATCGGGTCGACTATCCGGTGGAAGTCGTCGAGGCGGTGATCGAGGCGATGTCCGAGGCCCTGCGGAACGTGGTCCGACACGCCGGGCCGGACGCCGAGTGCGCGGTGATCGTGCAGCTGGCCGCCGACGCGTTGAGCATGGCGGTCGTCGACAACGGCAACGGGTTCGACCCGGAGTCGGTGGGGCCGGGCCGGGTCGGGATCGCGGTCAGCATCCGTGGCCGGATGGCGCGCCTGCTCGGCGGCCGGGCCCAGGTGAGCAGTCGCGAGGGCCGCGGAACCACCGTCCAGATCGGGTGGGAGCGTCCATGATCGGGAACTGCGAGCGCGGTCGCGACGTCGAGCGGGGCGCGGTCGACAACGCCTTCGGGATCGGCTCCTTCCCGCTGTGGCTGGCAATGGGGATCTTCGGCTGCGGATATCTCGTCGTCACGGTGTATGCGAACAACGACGTCACCGGGGTGTGGCAGTGGATCGGCATCATCGCCGGTTTGGTCTTCTTCGCCGCCGGCGGGTTCCTGATCCTCGACGTGCCGGGGGACCCGCTGCCGGTCGCGGCCACGGTGGTGATCTCCGTGCTCGCCGTCGCCGGCGTGACGGCCTCCCTGTTCTCTTTGCCGTTCCCGCTGACGCATGTCATGCAGACCGGACCGCCCATCGGGGCGTCGGTGATCGTCCTCGCGTTCGTCGCGGTACGCGGCCGTCCGTCGGCGGCCTGGACCGCGAGCATCGTCATCTCGGTGATCGCGACGGTGTGGGGTCATGTCGCGACCCAGGGCGCGATGTGGGGTCTGGCGGTGACCCTGCCCGGCTACGCGATCATGATCATGGGCTCGTTGTTCTCGCTCATGCTGCGGCCCATGGCCAGGCAGTTGTATGCACTGCGTGAGGCGAACGAACGGCAGGCGGCGCGCGACGCGGCCGCGGCCGCGGCCGCCGAGGTCCGGCATCGGCGACTGGCTGCTCTCGACGAACGGGCTCGGCCGATCCTCACGCGGATCGTCGAGCGCGGGGAGTTCAGTGCCGACGAGGTGGCTGTCGCACGCCTCATCGAGGCGCAGTTGCGCGACGGTATCCGGGCGTCCGATCTCGACCTTCCCCAGGTGCGGGATGCTGCGTGGCGTGCCCGGCAGCGTGGCGTCAAGGTGGTGCTGCTCGACGACGGAGGCCTATCCGTCCTCGCCGACGAGGAGGCCGCGCGGGCGCGAGACCATCTCGGTGCGGCGGTCGCCGAACTGCTCGCCGACGCCGAGAGCGGACGCGTGACGGTCCGTATCCACCCACCGGGGCGGAGCACGCTGGCGTCGGTGGGTGTCGACACCGACGATCAGGTCGAACTGGTCGAGTTCACGGCCGCAGGGACGGCGCATTCTTCGTCTTCTGCGACGCCCGCGTCGTCTGCGGACCGGTGGCCGGCCAGATGAACACGGCGACCGAGACCGGCGGCCCGGCAGGAGCGGTACGCGTGGCGCGTGTCGTCGAACGCGTTCGTCGGGGTCTCGGACGCGGTATCCGTGAGGATGCATCCGATCTCGACCGGCAGAAGCGAATCGGGTGCAGGTTCGTCGGGTGTGGGCTGCTGGCGTTCTGCGCCGTGATGCTCCCGACCGCTCTCGCGCGGGCCGATCTCGCGGCCGGTTGGTGGACGCCGGTGAGTCTGGTCCTGGTGGTCGCGCCGGCGGCGTTGTTGGTGGCGTCGACGTTTCTGGCCGTCCCGCGGGCCCTGCTGGGACTCGTGTGCGCGTGCGCCCTTGGCTATCTGATCGCGACGCTCCTGTGGTTCCCGGCGTGGCTCGGCGTCCCCGACGAGTCGGCTCGGTGGGCGGTGTGGTTGCTGCAGTTCCCGTCGGTGCCGAGCTTCGGGTTGGTCGTCATGCTCCGCACCGGCCTGGCGCTGACCAATCTCGTGGTCGCCACCTTCGCCGTGCACGCGGCCAATCAGATCGCGCGCTACGGGGAGCTCCGTCCGGTCGAACTGCTGAGCGTGCCGCTGTCCGTGGCGTTGGCCGGGGTGTTCCTGGCGGTGGCCCTGGCCGCGGTGCGCAACGTGCGTGCGCTCGATGAGCGACATCCCGCCGTGCTGGCGATGACCGCCCGGGCCGCGGCCGATGCGGCGCAGGAAGCGGAACGCTCCCGATTCGACGCGCTGATCCACGATCACGTGATCGCCACCCTCCTCGCGGTACGCGCGGGTCCGCCCGATCCGCGGCTCGCGGCGCAGGCGGCGTCGGCGCTCGACGAACTGGACCGCAGCGCGGTGGCGCCGTCGGAGTTCACGGCCAGGACATTCGCCGCCCGCGTAGAGGACGCCGTGTCCGCGGCGGGTGACCGGGTGTCGTGTACGAACGTGATCTCCGAGCCCGCGGCGAGCTATCCGGCCCAGGTGGTCGAGGACATCGTCGACTGCGTGGCCGAGGCAATCCGGAACTGTATGCGCCACGCGGGCACCGACTCGCGGTGCGACGTCACCGCCGAGTTCGGGGACGGCTTCGTCCGGGTCACCGTCGCCGACGACGGGGTGGGCTTCGACCCGGACCTCGTCGATCCGCGGCGATTCGGCATCGCGGTCGGTATCCGCGCGCGGATGGCCGGCCTCTCGGGCGGCAGTGCGGACATCGAGAGCGCGCCGGGGCAGGGCACGATCGTCGTCGTCGAGTGGAGACGGCCATGACCCCGATCCGGCGAGGTGATCCGATCGACCTCGACGAGACGACGGGCAACCTGTTCGGACTGGGCTCGCCGCTGCTCATCAGGGCCCTGGTCATCTTCGCGAGCGTCTACGTGGTGGTCACCGTCGGCGCGGGATGGGAGATCCGGTCGGTCGCGACGTGGGCGGCGCTGGCGGCGGGTTTCGTGATGTTCGTGGCGGCCGCGTCGATGCTCATGCGGTACGGCAGGTCGACGCTGCCTCGTGGCACCGCCGCGGCGGTGACGGTCCTGACCGTCGCCGGGCTCACGGTGTCGTTGTGGTTCTTGCCGCGCGAGACCTACCTGACCCTGCAGACCACACCGGCCACCTCGGCGATGACCATCATCCTGGCGATGGTGGTCCTGTACCGGCGGCCGTTGTTCGCCTGGGTCGGGGCGCTGTGCGCAACCGGACTGGCTGCGGTCGGCGGCGACCTGATCGGGATCGGATACGCGATCGGAGCCGGCAACACCTTGTTCTGCTACCCGGTGCTGGTGCTCGCCACACTGTTCGGACTCATGGCGATACCGATGCCCGACCGTCTCCGCATGCTGCGCGAACAGGCGTTCGCGCAAGCCGCCGAGGAGGCCGCGACGGCGGCGTCGGCCACCGAACGGACCAAGCAGTTGAAACGACTCGATGCCGGTGCTCGTCCGATCCTGGAACAGATCGCCGACGGGCACGAGTTCCGCCCCGAAGAGGCGCTCGACGTGCGTCTGACCGAAGCTCAGCTCCGCGACACCATTCGCGCACCCGGGTGGGACTCGCCGGAAGTGGGCAGATCGGTGTGGGCCGTCCGCCGACGAGGCGTCTCGGTGCGGTTGCTGGACGACGGAGGCCTCGACGCGTACGCGCCGGGTGATCTGGATGACACGCAGTCTCCGGGGAATCTGGCCCGTCGGATGCTCGTCGTCGAGTTGACCGCCATCGATTCCGACGGCGGGGGCCAGGGCAGCGTGACCGCCCGGATTCTCCCGCCAGGACGCGAGGTGCTCGCGTCGATAGTGGTCGATGTCGGTACGCGCATGCGTCGGGTGGAAATACACCGAGACGGCAGAGTCTCCGTCGACGCCACCTCGACGGGCGGGGTCGACGCCGCGGGCACGCCGAACGGGCCGGTCGCCCCGGCGTGACGTGTTCTCGTCAGCCCTGCTGACGGCGTAGCCAGCCGAGGACGTCGGGCGTCACCGGCCGCGCGGCGTCGGCGTACTCCGGGTGCTTCTCGAGGAACGCCGCCACCAGCGGGCACACCCCGACGATGACCAACCCGCGTGCCCGGGCGTCGTCGAGTGCCTCCCGGACCAGGATCGTGGCGAGTCCCCGGCCGCCGAACTCCTCGGCGACCTCGGTGTGGAAGAAGACCCGCTCGGTACCTGCCGCAGAGTCGGCTCGGTCCCGGTACTCGGCGAAGCCTGCGACGACACCCTCGGCTGTTCCGTCGACGGTGATCTCGTAGCGCTGGGCGGAACCGTTGTCGCGCACCGAGGTCTGGGCGCCGGTCTTGTCGGTGGTGGGCTCGTGTTGGGTCACGATGTCACCTTGCCACGATCGGCCCCTGGACGGACCACGGAAAGTCGATCCACTTGTCGGTCGTGCGCCAGGTGTAGTGGGGGACCGTGATGGTATGCGGCTTCTTGTAGAGCACGGCATTGCGTACTTCGGCGACGCGGCCCTGTTCCTCGCAGAAGTCGTTGACCAGTTGGAGGGTCTTGCCGGTGTCGGCGACATCGTCGACCACCAGAACGCGCTGATCGGTCAGACCGGTCGACTCGAGGAGCGACGGAAGCATGACCGGCTCCGCCAGGGTCTCGCCGACCCCGGTGTAGAACTCGACATTCAACGAGATCATCAGCTTGCAGTCCAGGGCGTAGGCGATCGCACCGGCCGGGATGAGACCTCCACGCGCGATGCCCAGGATGATGTCGGGTACGAACGCATCGTCGGCGACCTGCTGGGCGAGTTCCCGGCAGGCGACGCCGTTCAGTTCCCAGGTGAGGATCTCGCGGTCGGTGGCAGGTGTCGTCATGAGGACACTCTCGCAGAACACCGGCGCCCGTGCCGAGCCCAGCTCATTCGAATGATGAAAGAACATTAATCCGGAATGCAGAATCCTTCGCGCACGCGAATGGGGTTCGCGGCCGGGAATTGACGTAATGTGATTTCAGTCCGTTAACGATATTTCGGTCGCTCGAACTACATCGAAGGGCTGGCGCGACGAATCGATTGCGGTACATTCGGCCCCATGGCGGTGGTGACCGACAGTCAGATCAAGGCTATTCCCGGATGGTTCTTTCGTAGCGATTGGTCGATATTCCGATTCGCGCTCGAGGAGTCATCTCGACAAGTGGGAAAAGGTGACTTGCTGGAGTTGGGTGCCTATCTGGGGAAGAGTGCCGTACTGATCGGCGGCGATGTCGGGCAAGGCGAGACGTTCACGGTCCTCGATCTGTTCGGCGCGCAGGCGGATACTCCTGCGAACGCTGCGGAGAACGAAGATCAGTACCCGTCGCTGACGAGATCGCGGTTCGAGGAGAACTACCTGAAGGTCCACGACGCCCTTCCCTCGGTGATCCAGGCTCCGAGTTCGCAGGTTCTCGACCATGTGTCGTCGGGGTCTCACCGGTTCGTCCATGTCGATGCATCCCATCTCTACGAACATGTTGTCGGGGATGTTCGAGCATCTCGCGAATTGTCTGCGCCACAAGGGATCGTGGCGTTCGACGACTATCGGACCTTCCATGCGGTCGGGGTGTCGGCGGCTGTGTGGGAAGCGACCCGGGACGGCCTCAACCCAGTCGCCGTCACGGAGATGAAGATGTACGCAACGTGGGGTGACCCTGATCCGTGGGTCGACGCGCTTGCCCGGTGGCTCCCTTGGTCGGGTCTCGCCTTCGAGGAAGAGAGGATCGCCGAGAACGCAGTGTTCCGCGTGTGGAGGAAGCCGGGCGCGGTGATACGTGGATTGATGGAGTTACAGAAGCGCCGGATGTCCTGAGTTGTCCACCGGACGTGCCGGAACAGGTCCTCGGCGAACCGTCCGATCCAGGTGTGATGGCGACCCTCGTCGGCCTTACTGATGTGTGCACGAGCGTCTCATGTCAAATCTCTTTCGCCGGACGTTTCGTGCGGAGTCTCGACGGGTAGGAATCCCTCGCGTATTACCCGGCGGAATTCGAGATAAAGCAAGGCTTGTTCAGTTCCTCGACACTCGCCGGTTCGGGCATCGAAACTACTCGCCGCGTCGAATATCCGATTGGAGTGCTATGAGTAAATTGACCGTCGTGGTTCCGGCTTTCAACGAAGAGGACTTCATCGAAGGGTGTCTTGATCGTTTGGTCGACCAGACGCGGCCGATCGACGAGATCATCGTCGTCGACAACGGGTCGACGGACGCGACGCCGCAGATCGTGGATCGGTACGTCGATGCTCACCCCACGGTCACCCGCCTGGTCGAACACACGCCCGGCGTGATGGCGGCACGGCGAGCCGGCTTCGACGCTGCGACGTCGGACATCATCGCCAAGACTGATGCGGATTCTCGTGTCGCGCCCGACTGGGCGGAGCGGATCGTCGCCTTCTTCGACAGTGACGCGGGGACTGATCATGCGGCGCTCACGGGCCCGGTGCTGACCTGGGACGGACCGTTCTACGAGTTCCAGAGGAAACTTCAGACGAAAACACTCGGACCGCTCGGCGACGGCGGCGAGATCAAGAGCGTTCACGGCCCGAATTACGCTCTGCGGCGCACGGTGTGGCTGCGGGTGCGGGAGAAACTCCAGACAACCGATGACGTCTGGGAGGATCTCGATCTGGGACTCACGCTGTCCGAAACGGAACATCGGATCTACTTCGATCCGAAGGTGGCGGCGGACGCTTCATGTCGTCAACTCCGTCATTCCCCTTGGGCCAACCGCAGTTACATCACCGGCGGGCTACGGACGGCACGGGGCAGGAACAACGATGCCGCGATCAAGACGATGCGTATCGACCTTCCGATCCGATTCGTCATGTTCACCGGGATGTGGGTGCTCTTCCGTCCGTGGGATCCCACCAAGAAGAACTGGCGACTCCATCGCCTGTTCCTCCCACTCGAACGCGAGCGCCGACTCGTCACCAGCGGTCGTGCGGCGCGGGGGGACCGGTAGGACCGTCGTCACCAGGCGTCTTGCTTTCGCACAGCCCGACAGATCAGGCACACCGTGCCGGATCGCTAATGGAACCGGTTGCCCGACCGATATGTGAACGAAGATGTCCACCCGCCGAAGCGCGGTGTCTGTCGCTGAATGATTGCCGACGCCGGGGTGGATAGGCTGGTATGGGTCCGGGTCCGATACTCGGATCGCAGCGTTGGAAATCGACTGAGAGAAGAGATGCCCGTGGCCTCTGGTCAGCAATCCTCGGATGCCATGCGCCAACCCCGGCACCGGCGACCCGAAGACGAGCTCGCGGCGGACGACTCGGTCGCGGCCGAGGCCTCTGAGAACGGTTCGGATGACATCGCGGCGAGGCTCCAGGAGTGGCGCATGGAGAACGCGCGACTGGGTCTGGCAAACAGTGAATCGAGCGCTGAGGACAGTGCGGACTCTCCGGCGACGGAACCGTCACCGTCGCGCGGCGATGAACAGCCGACTCACCACCGGAACGAGCGCTCTGACGTCCAGGCGGTGCCGAACAGGGGGGACTCGCCCCCGGTCGCATCTGTCGCCGGCCACGACGATCGAGCTGCTGGGAACGGTGTGCCAATGCGAGCTGAGGACCCACGGTCGGAGGACGCAGCGCCCGGTGAAGTGAGGCCGAGTGATGTCCGCGAGCGTGGTGTCGCCGCGTCGCCGAACCCGCCTGCCATCGAGGTCACCAACCTGCAGAAGCGGTTCAAGGACACCGTGGCGGTGCAGGACGTCAGTTTCACGGTCCCCGCGGGAAGCATCGTCGCGCTTCTCGGGCCCAACGGTGCCGGCAAGACGACCACTGTGAACATGCTGTGCACACTCCTCAAGCCCGATGGCGGTACCGCCTCCGTGAACGGGCACGACGTGGTCGGCGATTCGGCCGCGGTTCGCCGGTCGATCATGCTGACGGGTCAGTTCGCCGCACTCGACGAGGCGTTGACCGGCCGCGAGAACCTGATCCTGTTCGGTCGCCTTCTCGGGCTGTCCAAATCCGCTGCCAAGATCCGCGCCGACGAGCTCCTCGAGACGTTCTCGCTGGTGGAGGCCGGCGGCAAGCGTGTCGGCCAGTACTCGGGCGGTATGCGACGACGTATCGACATCGCCTGTGGCCTCGTCACGTCGCCGAAGGTTGTCTTTCTCGACGAGCCGACCACCGGTCTCGACCCCCGTAGTCGTCTCGAGGTGTGGTCGCTCGTGGGACAGCTCCGCGACGAGGGCGTCACGATCCTGCTGACCACCCAGTACCTCGAGGAGGCCGACGTCCTGTCGGACAACATCGTGGTCATCGACAAGGGGCGCGTCATCGCCCAGGGCACGTCCGACGAGCTCAAAGAGGCCACCGGCGCGGCCTACTGTGAGGTGACGCCCACGCACGCGGACGACCTGCCCCGCCTGCAGGAGGTGCTGGCGGACCTCATCCCCGACGGTGCGTCGCCCCACGAGAACGTCGTGGCCGTACCGGCCCCGCGTGGAACGGAGACACTGGTGGAGGTCATCCGTCGCACGACCGAGGCCTCGATCGAACTCTCGGACGTCGCGATGCGGCGTCCGTCGCTCGACGAGGTGTTCCTGGCGCTCACCGATCCCGACCGCGGCGGGAGGTAGCCGATCCATGTCCGTGTCCCAGACCGGAGCCCTGACGTCGTCGTTCCGCGAGGTACCGGCCGAGGCCCGAACCCGACCATTGCAGCAGTGGTGGGCGCTCACCGCGCGCGGGGTCTCGAAGGTGTTCCGTAACGGCGAGTTCGTGTTCGCGTTCGTTTCGCCGGTTTTTCTCGCGGTGTGTTTCTACCTGCCGCTGAGCAGTGTGATGAATTCGTTCGGCGTGGACTATGGGCAGTTCCTCATGCCCATCATCGTGCTGCAATCGGTCGGCTTCGCCGCATCGTCGGCCGCGATGCGCGCATCATTCGACGACACCGAGGGAATCAACACCCGTTTTCGTGTGCTGCCGATGCCCGCGGCCGTCCCGATGGGTGCCCGGCTGGCCACGAACGTGACCCTGCTCGTGGTGTCGTTGATCTGCGCGACCGTGGCCTGCTCCGCGATCGGCTGGCGCCCGATGGGCGGTGTCGTCGGTACGGTCGGCCTGTACGCGGTGGCGTTCACCGTCGGAGTGCTCATCGCCCTGCTGGCGGACGGGATCGGGCTCGTCGCCGGTAGTCCCGAGGCCACCAGTCAGGCGATGATGCTGCCGACGCTGATCCTGGGCATGATGTCGACCGGCTTCGTGCCGGTGTCGCAGTTCCCGGAATGGATTCAGCCGTTCGTACGCAACCAACCCATCTCCCAGTTCGTCAACGTCATGCGGGCCACCGACTACGGCGCGCTGTCCTGGGACATCCTCCAGCCGACCGTGTGGTGGTGCGTCGGACTCTTCGTGACCGCCGTGTTCCTCCTGGCCATGGGTAGCCGGAAGGTCCGCTCATGATCGCCTCCGACGCCGGGAACAGCGCGGTGGGTCTGCAGACGAACGAGCCGGCGGAACCCGGCCACCCGAAGCCGGCCCTGGCCGTGGCCGGTGAGGCCGGAGTTCACGCGGAGTCCTCGGTCAGCGCCTGGTGGAGCCAGAGCCTGGCCCTGACCGGTCGTCAGCTGCTGGTCTTCGTCCGCGACGTCCCGACGCTGCTGCAGTCGCTGATCGTGCCCGCCCTGAGCATGCTCATGTTCAAGGTCGTGCTCGGCGATGCCATCGGCAGGGCGACCGGCCAGGACAGTGCTTACGGAACGGTCCCGCTGGTCATCCTGGTCGGCGCGATGTTCGGGTCGATCGCGTCGGCGACACGGCTCAACCGGGAACGCTCGACCGGGTTGCTGGCCAGGCTGTACGTCCTGCCGATCAACCGAGGAGCCGACCTCACCTCACGCGTGGCGTCGGACCTGGTCCGAGTGCTGGTCACGACGCTGTTGCTGCTGGCTGCGGGGCACTTGATCGGCTTCCGCTTCACGCAGGGCGTCGGTCCGGCGATAGGCCTGGTGGCGGTGGCGCTGGCGTACGGCGCGGCGTTCGGGATCATGACCCTGGCGCTGGCGGTCAACGCGGCTCCCGGGGCACCGATCGTTCCGTATCTCGGTCTCTTCTCGAGTCTGCTGATGTTCTTCAACTCGGGGTTCTCGCCGCTGAGCGCGTACCCGGAATGGTTGCAGCCGATTGTTGCGAACCAGCCGATGACGCCCGCCATCGATCTGATGCGAGCGTTCGCGGTCGGGGGACCGATAGCCGAGAACCTGCTCAAGGTGGGTATCTGGACGGTGGCGCTGCTCGCGCTGTCGATCTATCCGGCGCTCCGCGGATACCGGAAGGCCGCGACGGCCCGGTGAGGCCGACCGCAGCCGGTCGTTCGCATCCGTAACGTGTGGAGCGATCGATCGGTGGGTACCCACGGGGAGGCAGCCCCTTCGCCGTGACACGGGCCACTACCACGAAGACATGCAGCCCAGCGTGTTTACCGTCTGTTCCGTCCCCGACCCGCTGACCTGATGAAACCCTAATCGGGCACGACGGGTTTCGCAGTTCGGAGGAAACCGAACGAAAAGCTTGCTGACATCGCCGAATGTAACGCTAAGGAGGACTCCGGCCGATAAACGGAAGTGGTGCCTGCTCGGTTGTTTGAATTTTTTCTCGGCATTTCCGGGCGTGACACAAACACAACTCGAAGAAACGGCCTAGTTTTGGAGTTTGTGGGACGAAAACCATCGGTCGTATCAGGTCTGATCGGTAGAACCGAGGAAATCGAAGAAGTGAGGAGAGTCAGCGTCCGTGGCGACCGCCGATAACAGCGACAGCGCGAACGTTGTCGGAGAAGACATCACTGAGATCCTGCCCCTCACCGCGGCACAACGAGGAATGTGGTTCGCCGACACCTTGTCGCCCGACTACTCGGTGAACATCGCCCAGTACGTCGACATCCGGCACGAACCCGGTGGTTTCGACATCGAGCTCCTCGAACGCTGCTGCGTCGAGGTCGGCAAGACCTTGGAATCCCCGTACGTCCGGCTCGCCGAGATCGACGGCGTCCCGGTGCAGTACGTCGATCTCGACTTCGACCAGCAGGTCGACATCCTCGACTTCCGTGGCGAGTCCGACCCCGTGGGCGCTGCGATGGCGTGGATGCAGGCCGAGTACCGGCGTCCGGTCGACCTGCTGAACGACCAGCTGATCGTCATCGCGATCCTGCAGGTCGCCGACGACCGGACGTTCTGGTACAACCGCGCCCACCACATCATCATCGACGGCTATGCGGCGCTGTCGATCATGCGACGTACCGTCGACCGCTACAACGCCGTCCGACGCGGCCTCGAGCCGAAGGACAGGACCCCGGCGACGATGGCCGAGATCGTGGCCTACGAGGACACGTACCAGGCCGGCACCCGCCGCCAGACCGACCGCGAGCACTGGCTGTCCCGGGTGTCCGACCTCCCCGAGAAGGTGACCCTCGCGCACGGCACGGGCACCGCTCCGCTCTCCTTCGACAACGTCGTCGCCGGCGGCGATCTGCCGGTCGCGCAGCAGCGGCGACTCGAGGCTCTCGCCACCGAGTTCAACAGTTCGCTTGCCGTCCTCATGTCCGCGGCCTTCGGTGCGTACCTGTCCCGGATGACCGGCTCCGACGACATCGTGATGACGCTGCCGGTGACCGGCCGCACCACCGCGAAGATTAAGGCCTCCGGCGGCATGGTCTCCAACGTCCTGCCGATCCGGCTGCGTGACGTCTCGAGCCGGACCGGCCGTGAACTGGTGGCCGCGGCTCAGCTGGAGCTCACCGGCGCACTCCGCCATCAGCGGTATCGGTCCGACGACATCCGACGCGACGCCGGCTTCGAGGGCAACTCCGTCTCGTTCGGCCCGACCATCAACATGGTCTTCTTCGACGATCAGGTCGCCATCGACGGCACGTCGATGGACTACCGCATCCTGACGTCCGGCATCCTCGAGGACCTGCTGATCAACCTGTATCAGTCGAGTCCCGACGCGCCGCTGGTCGTGGATCTCCACGGCAACCCCTACCTGTACTCCGAAGCCGAGATCGCATCGCACCACCGCCGGTTCCTGGCCTTCGTCGAGCACCTCTTCGACAACGTCGACGCCCCGATCGACGGCATGCCGGTCCTGCTACCGGGAGAAGCCGCCGAACTCGGGCACTTCGAACGCGGTCCCCGCGCCGACTGGACCACCGATCAGGCCGGCGACCACACCCTGCTCGACCTGTTCGCCGCGCGGGTGGCCGACCGTCCCGATGCGGTGGCGATCGTCGCCGACGATGCCGAGCTCACCTATCGCGAGTTCGACGCCCGCTGCCGTGAGGTGGCGGCAGCGCTGGTGGCGTCGGGCGTGCGACCCGGCGACAAGGTCGCGGTGCTCGTCGAACGCGGCGTGGACCAGGTCGTCGCGGTGTACGCCGCGCTGATGGCCGGTGCCGCGTACGTACCGGTGGACGTCGAGCAACCGGAGGATCGGCGTCGCCTGATCCTCGACACCGCCAACCCGGCGGTGGTGATCGACGACGAGTTCCTCGCGAACGCCGAATCGCCGGACACCGCCGGATCGCCTCTCCCACTGCCGGTGGACGAGGGCCGCGTCCGGCCGGGGGCGGCCGCGTACGTGATCTTCACGTCGGGCTCGACCGGCGTGCCGAAGGGCGTCCAGGTCTCGCACCGCGCCGTCGTCAACCGGCTCGCCTGGATGCAGGACCACTACCGGATCGACGGTTCCGACGCCGTTCTCTACAAGACGCCGATCACCTTCGACGTCTCGGTGTGGGAGTTGTTCTGGCCCTTGCAGATCGGCGCACGCATGGTTATCGCGCGCGCGGGTGGGCACCGGGATCCGGCCTACCTGCACGACACCATCGTCGAACGCGGGGTCACCACGCTCCACTTCGTCCCGTCGATGCTGGACGTCTTCGTCGAGGCCGCCGCGACCGGCGAACCGGCGATGCCGTCTACGGTGCGGCGGGTCTTCACCTCCGGCGAGGCGCTGCCGTCGAATCTGGCGACCCAGGTGGTCGAACACTCGGATGCCGAGCTGGTGAATCTGTACGGCCCCACCGAAGCCGCGGTCGATGTCACCGAGTACCGCGTCGCGGGCCGGGAAGTGCACATGCCCATCGGGCGGCCGGTGGCCAACACCGACACCTATGTGCTCGACGCCCGGCTGCGTCGTGTACCGGTCGGGGTCGTCGGCGAACTGTATCTGGCCGGAACGCAACTCGCCGACGGATATCTCACCCGCGGCGGGTTGACGGCGGAGCGATTCGTGGCGAACCCGTTCGAATCAGGGACACGGATGTACCGGACCGGCGACCTGGTGCGGTGGAGTGCCAACGGGATGCTGGAATACCTGGGGCGCACCGACTTCCAGGTCAAGATCCGGGGACAGCGCGTCGAGCTCGGCGAGATCGAATCCGTACTGCTGGCCGAGGGGTCGATCTCCGCTGCGGTCGCGATCGTCGGTACGGACGCCGGTGGCGCCGCCGTGGTCGCCTACGTCAAGCCGCGCGACGCCGACGTCCCGGCCGACGTCATCGTCGACCGGCAGATGCGCGCAGCCCGCAACGGTCTTCCCGGACACATGGTTCCGTCCGCGGTGGTCGTGCTGGAGGCCTTCCCGGTGAACGCATCGGGCAAGCTGGACCGTCGGGCGCTCCCCGCGCCGGAGATCACGCCGTCGGCGGAACGTGTCTACGTCGCACCCAGCTCGGAGATCGAGGAGAAGGTGGCCGAGATCGCCGGCGACGTCCTCGGTGTCGAGCGGGTCGGTATGCGCGACAACATCTTCACGCTCGGAGCCGACTCGCTGGCCGCAGCCCGGTTGGCGTCGCGGCTGCGCAAGGAATACTCGCGGGCGGTCGCGCTGACCGACATCTTCAACAGCAACGACGTCGGCGAACTGGCCGCCGCCATCGCCGATGCGGCGGTGGTCGACGCCCGTCCGCCGCTGCGTCGCGGCATGCGGCCCGAGGTCATCCCGGTCTCGTATGCGCAGTCGCGTCTCTGGTTCATCAACCGGATGGACCCGTCGTCGGGTACCTACAACATGCCCGGCGCAGTGCGGATGCGCGGCGATGTCGACGTCGACGCACTGCGCGCGGCGGTTCGTGATGTCGTCATCCGGCACGAGCCCCTGCGCACCCGATTCCCGTCGGTCGACGGCGAGCCGATCCAGGAGATCGTCGACATCGAGGGTGTCGAGGACCAGGTGCGTCTCAGCGTGCACAACTCGGCCGAGGCGGACCTCCTCGATGCCGTGGCGTCACAGGCCGCGGCCGGGTTCGACCTCGTCGCCCAGGTTCCCTTCCGGGCCACCCTGTTCGAGACCCCTTCCGACGGCCACGTTCTGCTGGTGGTGCTCCACCACATCGCCGGTGACGGGGCCTCGCTGCGTCCCCTGATCGTCGACCTGCTGGCCGCCTACGGCGCCCGGGTCAACGGTCTGGCGCCCGAGTGGGAACCGCTTCCGGTGCAATACGCGGACTTCGCGGTGTGGCAGCGCGACACCCTCGGGTCGGCCGATGACGAGAATGCCCGGATGGCGCGTGAACTCGCCCACTGGAACAGGGAACTGGCCGGGCAGCCCGAGCTGCTGGCGCTTCCCACCGACCGTCCCCGGCCGCAGATCCCCACGGGGCGTGGTGGTTACGTGGACGCGGAGATCACGCCGGAGCAGTTCGCGAGGATCCGCTCGCTCGCGGGACGTTACGGCGTCACGACCTTCACCGTCCTGCACGTCGCCCTCGCGGCTGTGCTCGGTCGTCTCGGTGACACCGACGACGTGTCCATCGGTACCGCGGTCGCCGGTCGCGACGAACCCGAGTTGGCCGACCTGGTGGGCATGTTCGTCAACACCGTCGTCCTGCGGTTGAACATCCGTCCGGGCGATTCGGTCGCCGAGCTGCTCGACCGCGCGCACCGCACGCGCACCGGCGCACTCGAGTACTCCCAGGTGCCGTTCGAGATGGTGGTCGACGAGGTGTCGCCCAGCCGGTCCCGCGCGCACAGCCCGCTGTTCCAGGTCGGATTCACGTTCCAGCGTGATTCCTCGGCCCTGCTCGCGCAGACCGGGGAGTTCGACGTGCTGGACATCCGCATCCCGTCCGCGAAGTACGACCTGTCGGTGACCGCGACCGAGTTCGCCGGTGCCGGCGCCGAACGTGTGGCCCTCGAATTCTCCTACGCCACGGATCTTTTCAACCGATCGACGGTGGAGTCCATGACGGATGCGCTGATCATGCTGCTCGATCAGATGACGGCGGCGCCGACCGAGGCGATCGGCCGGTTCGACATCGTGCCCGCCGACGACGTGCGGCAGCTGACCGCCGAGCCGGCGGGTCGTGCGCCCGTGGTGTTCGCCGATCTGCTGGCCACGTGCTCGCCCGGTTCGGCGACGCCGGTGGTCGTCGCGGGTGAGAAGATCACCCCCGACGTTTTCGATGCCCGGACAAATCAGCTTGCGCGAGAACTCATCTCACGCGGTATCGGACCCGGCGACGTCGTCGCGATCAGTGCTCGACGATCCGCGTGGTCGGTGCTCTGCACCATCGCGGTGATCCGTTCGGGCGCGGCCTTCGTCACGATCGATCCGATGCACCCGGCGGAGCGTCGCTCGGCGATGGTGGCCGACAGCGGTGCGCGCGTCGGACTGACCACCGCGGATGCCGGAGTCGACGCCATCGACAGTGACGCGGAGTGGATCGTCGTCGACGACAGCGAGACCGAGCTGCGCCTCGCCGGCCACCCGATCGCGCCGATCGGGCCGGCCGAACTCGTCCGTCCGACCCGTGTCGACGAGATGGCCTATCTCATCTACACCTCGGGTTCGACGGGTAAACCGAAGGCCGCCGCCGTCAGCCATCGCGGCCTGGCGAACATGATGGCCAATCAGCGCGACCTGCTGCGACTGGACGAGACCTCGCGAGTCCTGCACGTCGCATCGCCGAGCTTCGACGCCTCGGTCTTCGAGCTGACGATGGCGTTCGGATCGGCCGGCCAGCTCGTCGTCGCCGACCCCGACACCTATGCCGGTGACGCGCTCGAGAGGCTGATCGCCGAGACGGGCGTGACGCACGCCGTGATGACACCGTCGGCGCTGGCCACGCTCGATCCGGCCGCGGTACCCGCGCTGGCCACCGTGCTCAGCGCAGGCGAAGCGTGCCCGCCGGAACTGATGCGTCGCTGGGTGTCGGCGGGCCGCCGGTTCTTCAACCTGTACGGCCCCACCGAGACCACCATCTGGGCCACCTCGGACGGACCGTTCACCCCCGCCGACGACATGACCATCGGAACGGCGGTGCCCGGTGTGGGGGCCCTCGTGCTCGACCGCGGACTCCGGCCCGCACCGGCCGGCGTGGTCGGTGAGCTCTACCTCGTCGGCGATCAACTGGCCATCGGTTATCTCGGCCGGCCGGGTCTGACCGCCGAGCGGTTCGTCGCGAATCCGTACTCCGACGGGTCGCGGATGTACCGGACCGGTGACCGGGTCGTCCGCCGCGCCGACGGCCGGCTGATCTATCACGGGCGCGATGACTTCCAGCTGAAGGTGCGCGGACTGCGCATCGAGCTCGGCGAGGTCGACAACGCGCTGATGTCCCACCCCGACGTCGCCAACGCGGTCAGCCTCGGCGTTCCCGGGCCGGCCGGCGAAGACGTGCTGGTGGCGTATGTGACGGCCGCCGAAGGCACCTCGCCGATGCCCGAATCGCTGACCGAGCACGTCGGGCAGCTCCTGCCGCGCTACATGGTCCCGCACACGGTCGTCGTCGTCGACTCCTTCGAGCTCACCAACGTCGGCAAGATCGACCGCACCAAGTTGCCGCCGGTCGACTTCAGCGCGAGCAAGGACTTCGTCCCGCCGCGGACCCAGCTGGAGGCGATCGTCGCCGAGGTGTTCGCCCAGGTGCTCGGGGTCGAGCGGGTCAGCGTGCACGACGGATTCTTCGAGATGGGCGGCAACTCGCTGTCGGCGACCAAGGTCTCGGCGCGACTGTCGGCGGCACTCGACCGGCAGGTCCCGGTCAAGGCGATCTTCGAGTCCGCCGACGTGGCCAGGCTCGCCGAATACATCACCAACAGCCTGTCCGGGCACTCGGCGGTGCCGCTGATCGCGCGTCAGCGAGCGGAGATGGTCCCGGTGTCGGCCGTCCAGCGCGGCATGTGGCTTCTCAGCCGGGCCGCCCCGGAGTCCCCGGCGTACAACGTGGCCCTCGCGCTCGAGCTCCGCGGGCGGCTGGACGTCGACGCCCTCCGCGCGGCAGTGGACGATCTGCTCCGCCGGCACGAGTCGCTGCGTACCAGCTACCCGATGATCAACGGCGAACCGATGCAGATCATCAGTCCGCCCGACGAGGTCGCGGGCCTGGACGTGACCCCGGTCCCGGTGTCGGGGAGCATCGCCGATGCCATCGCGGCCGTGACCGGTCGCGGATTCGACATCACCACCGCACCGCCGGTCCGGCTCGCCCTCCTGCGCGTCAGCGACGACGAGCACGTCGTCGTCTTCGTCGTGCACCACATCAGTGCCGACGGTGCCTCGATGGCACCGCTCGCCCGCGACCTGATGATGGCCTACGCCGCGCGCCACGACGGTCGGCCGCCGACCTGGGCGCCCCTGCCCGTCCAGTACGCCGACTTCACTCTGTGGCAGGCCGAACGGCTGGCCACCACCGACGAGGCCGGCGTCACCGAGGCGCGGCGTCAGCTCGACTACTGGATCGATCGGTTGTCGGGAGCGCCCGAGACCATCGACCTGCCGACCGATCGGCCGAGACCCAAGACGCCGTCGTACGTCGGTGACCAGGTCGAGTTCGAGATCCCGGAGGATCTGGTGCGGTCCCTGGAGTCGGTCGCCCGTGCGAACAACACCACGCTGTTCATGGTCACCCATGCGGCCTACGCCGTGCTGCTGTCGCGCCTGAGCGGACGTAATGACCTGGTGATCGGAACGCCGTACGCCGGACGGGGTGAACAGGCCCTCGACGATGTGGTCGGCATGTTCGTCAACAGCCTCGCATTGCGGACCGGTGTCGACCACGGGGAGAAGTTCACCGACCTGCTGTCGCGGGTGCGGCGTGACGACCTCGCCGACATGGCCAACACGGATGTGGCTTTCGAAACAATTGTCGCGAATGTCCTGAATGCGCCGATGACGTCGCACAATCCGTTGTTCCAGGTGATGTTCGCTTTCCAGAACATCGATTTCCCATCGCTCGAACTCGGGGACGTGATCGTTTCTCCGGTGGCCGAGGGAATCATTCCGGCAAAGGTGGATCTGCAGCTCAACCTCTACCCGAATGACCCTGCAGCAGCGGGACACAACTCGGGTACCGGTGCGATGAAGGCGCAGCTCGTCTACGCCACCGACCTGTTCGACGATTCGACGGTCGAATCGATGGCCCAGCGTTACCTCGCGATTCTCGAGGCCGTCGCGGCGGACGCCGAGTGTATCGTCGGGGACATCGTCATCTTCACTGCCGATGAGCAGGCCGAAACCGTCGATCCGCTGCCCGCCGACATCCGTCTCGCCGACCTCGTCTCCGTCGCGAGCGACACCGATCCCCGGGCTGTTGCCGTGGACCATGACGGCGTGAGCGTCCAGTTCGGCCAGTTGTCGGAGATGGTGAGAGCGATGGCGGCGGCATTGCCGGGCTCGGACTCCGACGCCACCCTCACGATGGCACTGATGAGTGTGGTGCCCGGCCTGGCGACGGGAGGCCCCGCCGCGCTCGACGAGGTGTTGAGCGACCTGCGCGCCAACGCCGTCGCACTCATCGACCTGTCCACCGCTTCAGAAGGAAACAACAGGACGTGACCGTCGACTCTGACGCCGCTGACATCTCGCGTGGTTGGGGCGCTCGGCCGTCCACCCTGCAACTGATCGCCCACGCCGCCTCGGTGGCTCCTGCGCAGACCGCCTTCGAGGGCAAGGCCGGACCTGTCGCGTTCGCCACCCTGAACGCCACGGTCTCGATGACCGCGGGAGTGCTGGCCGCGCAGGGGATCGACACCGAAGCGGCTGTCGGAGCCGCCGTCACCGGGCAGCTGGCGCTCGTGGGCCTGGCGCCGGACGAGATCGCGACCGCCACACGCCGCGCGGTCGACGACATCCGTACGGCGGCCTGGGCGCTGGCCGGTACCAGCGACTGGGAGTCACTGCCGGGACTGTTCCGGTCCGCCGCGCACAGGTTCGCCGATCGGGTCGCGGTGTCGGCGTCGGGCCGGTCGCTGTCCTATGCCGAGCTCGATGCTCGCTCCGACGCAGTGGCTGCCGGGCTGATCGCTCGTGGTGTGGCCGCAGGCGACCTGGTGGGCATCGCCACGGCGCGGACGGTGGACCTGATGTCCTCGATTCTGGGCGTGGTGAAGGCCGGCGCCGGCTACCTGCCGCTGGATCTCGGAAATCCAGTGGAACGGCTGTCGTTCATCGTGGCCGATGCCGAGGTGTCGGTGGTGATCGGCGATGCGTCCTCGGCCGATCATGCCCTGTGGGATCACCTGCCCGATGGGGCCCTGGTCGTGGACGTTGAGGAGCTCGCGGCGGAACCCGCCGCGCCCGCGGCCCCGGTTCGGGTGCCGGCGAACAGCCGGGCGTACGTCATCTACACCTCGGGCTCGACGGGCCGGCCGAAGGGTGTCGAGATCACCCACAGTGACGTGGTGACCCTGCTCGATGCGGCCGACGACGATTTCGAGTTCTCGGCGTCCGACGTCTGGACGATGTTCCACTCGTATGCCTTCGACTTCTCGGTCTGGGAGATGTGGGGGCCGCTGCTGTCCGGGGCGCGCCTGGTCGTCATCGACCGTGACCTGGCACGGGATCCGCGAGCGTTCCTGGACGTGCTGGTGACCGAACAGGTGACGGTGCTGAGTCAGACGCCGTCGGCGTTCTACCAGCTGATCGACGCGCGTCGGGGCGATCGCCGCGAACTCGCGTTGCGGTACGTGGTGTTCGGTGGCGAGGCGCTCAGTTTCGATCAGGTCCGCCGCTGGTACGACGAGAACCCGTCCGACACCGCGCAACTGGTGAACATGTACGGCATCACCGAGACCACCGTCCATGTGAGTTTCCGTGCGCTGGAACGAGATTCGATCGCCGGGACCGAGGCGTCACTGATCGGCCGCCCGTTGACGTCGCTGGGGATCCACATCCTCGACGAGCGGTTGAACCCGGTGCCTCAGGGCGTGCCGGGCGAGATCTACGTGACCGGTGGGCAGCTGGCATCCGGCTATCTGAGGCGACCGGGTCTGTCGGCGTCGCGGTTCGTCGCGAATCCGTTCGCCGAGGACGGATCCCGGATGTACCGGACCGGTGACCGTGCACGCCGGGTGGGTACGGACATCGAGTATCTGGGCCGTAACGACGCACAGGTCCAGCTGCGCGGCTTCCGTATCGAGTTCGGCGAGATCGAGGCCGCGTTGCTGGCCGCGGTGCCGGCGGCGGCAGCGGCAGCCGCGCGGGTGATCGCGGATCCGGTTCGTGGAGACCAGTTGGTCGGCTACCTGGTGGTCGGCCCCGGCGAGGACGTGGACCCGGCCGCGGTGCGGTCGGCGATGGCCGAGCACGTGCCCGGCTACATGGTGCCCGACGCCGTGGTCGGTGTGGAGCGGCTACCGCTCACCGCCAACGGAAAACTCGACCGAAAAGCGTTGCCCAAGCCGGTATTCGAGTCGAGCGCAGAGTACGAGCCGCCTGCCGACGAGACCGAGCGCGTACTCGTCGAGGTGTTCACCGCCGTACTCGGGCTCGAGGACATCAGCGTCACCGAGTCCGTGTTCGACGTGGGTGGCAACTCGCTGGTCGCAGCCCAGATCGTCGGCCGCGCCTGCGAGGTCCTCGACGTCGACCTCAACATGCGTGATCTCTTCGAGGCGCCCACCGTGCGTGGCCTCGCGGCCCGGGTCAAGGATGCGGCGCCCGGACTCGCACCGATCACCGCCGCCGATCCGCGCCCGGACGTCATCCCGCTGTCGTTCTCCCAGCAGCGGATGTGGTTCATCAACCAGTTCGACCCGACGCTGCCGACGTACAACATCCCGGTACTGCTGCGGGTCACCGGCAACCTCGATGTCGATGCCCTGCGCGCCGCCGTCGTCGACCTGATCGGCCGCCAGGACGTCCTGCGGACCGTGTTCCCGGCAGATGACGGACGGCCGAACCAGGTGGTCATGCCGCTCGCCGAGGCCGAGTCGGTTCTCGACTGGCTGGTCACCGACTCGTCGGAGGTCTTCGAGTCCGCGGTCTCGGCGGGCTTCGACGTCACCAAGCAGACCCCGATCCGGGTTGCCGTGCTGCACAACGGCACCGGCGAAACGATTCTCGGTGTGGTAGTGCACCACATCGCGGCCGACGGCGAGTCGATGCGGCCCCTGGTCGCCGACCTCCTCACCGCCTACACCGCGCGGGTGGAGTCCCGCTCACCCGAATTCGCGCCGCTGGAGGTGCAATTCGCCGACTATGCGCTCTGGCAGCACCGCGTTCTCGGCGACACCGCCGACCCGACCTCGTTGGTGGCCGGGCAACTCCGCTTCTGGACCGACCGGCTGGCCGATCTGCCCGACGTCCTCGACCTGCCCACCGACCGCGAGCGGCCCCGGGTCGCGACGAATCGCGGCGACCGGATCGCCTTCGACGTGCCCTCCGAGGTGGTCGAACGCGTCGAGGAGATCGCCCGGATCAGCGGTGCCACACCGTTCATGGTGGCTCACGCCGCACTCGCCGTGCTGCTGTCGCGCCTGGCGGCCACCGATGACGTGGCCATCGCCACCCCGATCGCGGGTCGCACGCACGCGGTCGTCGAGCCGCTCATCGGTATGTTCGTCAACACGCTGGTGCTCCGCACCGGCGTCGACCCCGCCACGTCCTTCCTCGACTTCCTGGACGAGGTACGTGCTGCCGATCTGGACGCCTTCGCCAACGGCGATGTCCCGTTCGAGACGCTCGTCGAGACCCTCGCCCCGGTACGCAGCGAGGCATTCGCGCCGCTCGCGCAGGTGATGCTGTCCTTCGATCCCGCGCGATCGGCCCACAAGCTCGACGCGACGATCGCCGGGCTGCAGTTCACCGAGATCGAGCCGCCGGTCATCCCGGCCCAGTACGACCTCACGGTCGGACTGAACTCGCTCGACGACGGACGCTGGTCCGGCTTCGTCACCTTCGCCACCGATCTCTTCGATCCGGCCACGGCCGAGCTCATCGCACGACGTTTCGTCCGGGTGCTCGACGGACTCACCTCGGCGCCGCGGATGTCGGTCGGCGACGCACCGCTGTTCGCCGACGACGAGGCGACGGCAGTCGCAGCACTCGAGAACGGCTCGCCGACAACAGGTTCGGCCGGGATCGCCGGCTTGACGTCCCTTGCGGACGGGCTGTCGCGCGCCGTCGCCGAGTACGGCGCGCAACCCGCATTGATCCACAACGGCCGCACTGTCACCTTCGCCGAGTTCGGTGCTCGGGTGTGGGGGTTGGCGCGTGAGTTGATTTCGGTGGGTGTGGGGCCGGATGTTGCGGTGGCTGTGGTGGTTCCGCGGTCGGTGGAGTTGTTGGTCGCGGTTCATGCGGTGGTTGCTGCGGGTGGGTTGTATGTGCCGGTGGATCCGGATGCGCCTGCTGATCGGGTTGGTTACATGCTGGAGACGTCGGGTGCGTCTGTGGTGTTGGTGGCGGCGGGTGTGTCGGTGCCGTCGGTGGTTGCCGGTGTTGATGGTGTGTCGGTGTTGTCGGTGGATGCGTCGGGTTCGTTTGATGCTGGGGTTTCTCCGGTGACCGATGCTGATCGTGTTGGGTCGTTGGGTGCCGATGATGCGGTGTACACGTTGTTCACGTCGGGGTCGACGGGGCGGCCGAAGGGTGTGACGGTGTCGCATCGGTCGGTGCTGAATCGGTTGGCGTGGATGGATGCGTGGTATCCGGTGTCGGGGTCGGATCGGATGTTGCAGAAGACGCCGGTGACGTTTGATGTGTCGGTGTGGGAGTCGTTCTGGCCGTTGATGGTTGGTGTTCCGTTGGTGATTGCGGAGCCGGGGCGTCATGGTGATCCGGAGTATTTGCGTGAGGTGATCGTTCGCGAGTCGGTGTCGGTGGTGCATTTTGTGCCGTCGATGTTGTCGGCGTTTGTGGATGTGTTGGGTGATCGGTTGGCGGAGTTGGCGTCGTTGAGGCATGTGTTTGCTTCGGGTGAGGCGTTGGCGCCGTCGGTGGCTGATGGGTTGTTGTCGCGGTTGCCGGGTGTGGGTCTGCACAATTTGTATGGGCCGACCGAGGCTGCGGTGGATGTGACGGCGTATTCGGTGCGGGCCGGTGATGTGGTGGTGCCGATTGGTTCGCCGGTGCCCAATACGGTGACGCGGGTGTTGGATTCGCGGTTGGCGCGGGTTCCTGTTGGGGTGCCGGGTGAGTTGTATCTGGGTGGTGTGCAGGTGGCGCGGGGGTATGCGGCGCGGCCTGATCTGACGGCGGAGCGTTTTGTTGCTGATCCGTTCGGTGGGTCGGGGGAGCGGTTGTATCGGACTGGTGATCTGGTGCGGTGGAATGCTTCGGGTGAGTTGGAGTATTTGGGTCGTACTGATTTCCAGGTGAAGTTGCGTGGTCAGCGGCTCGAGCTCGGTGAGGTCGAGGCTGCGGTGGCGGCGGCGCCGGGTGTGGTGCATGCGGCGGCGGTGGTGGCCGAGTCGGCGGCGGGGCAGCAGTTGGTGGCGTATGTGGCGCCGGCTGATGTGGATGTGGATGTGGTTGCCGGGTCGGTGGCGTCGGTGTTGCCGGGGTATATGCGTCCGTCGGTGTGGGTGCGGTTGGATGTGATGCCGTTGACCTCGTCGGGCAAGGTGGATCGTAAGGCGTTGCCTGCGCCGGTGTTCGAGGCTGCCGAGTATGTGGCTCCGGCTTCGGATGCTGAGGAGCGGGTTGCGGCGGTGTTTGCGACTTTGCTTGATGTGCAGCGTGTTTCGGTGACCGAGTCGTTCTTCGATTTGGGTGGGAACTCGTTGTCGGCGATGCGTTTGGTGGCGCGGGTGTCGGATGCGTTGGGTGTGCAGGTCGGTATTCGGGATGTGTTCGATGCGCCGTCGGTGCGGGATCTGGTTGCTGCGGTGGCCGATCGTGCTGCGGCGTTGCCGCCGGTGACCCGTGTCGAGTCCAGGCCGGATCGGATTCCGTTGTCGTTCGCCCAGCAGCGCATGTGGTTCATCAACCAGATGGAACCGGAGTTGGCAACATACAACATCCCGGCCGTGTTCACCCTGTCCGGCGAGATCGACGTCGATCTCTTGCGGACGGCGACCGCTGATGTCGTCGCCCGACACGAAATCCTCAGGACGACCTTCCCGGCCGTCGACGGGGAGCCGTACCAGCAGATCGCCGCGCCCGCAGATGCTGCCGAACGCCTGGACTGGCGGGTCGTGGCGAGCGCCGACGAACTCGCGACCGACATGCGTCGCGGGTTCGATGTCGCGCACGAGTGGCCCCTACGTGCCCGTGTACTGCTCAGCGGTGACGGGCAGGCGACCTTCGCTCTCGTCGCCCATCACATTGCTTTCGACGGTCAGTCCTTCGGGCCTCTCGCTACCGATCTCTTCGCCGCTTACGAAGCCCGAAGCCGCGGCGCGGCACCGGATTTCACGCCTCTCGACATCCAGTACGCCGACTACGCCCTCTGGCAGCGCGAGGTGCTCGGCGAGCCCGAGGATTCGGATTCGGTGCTCGGCGGACAACTCGCCTACTGGCGAGACCGACTCGCGGGACTGCCGGATGTCCTCGAACTGCCCGCCGACCGGCCCCGGCCGCTCGTCGCCAGCCACCGGGGCGATGTGCTCCCCTTCGACATCCCCGCTGACATCGGCCGCCGTGTCGATGCCACCGCCACCCGGCACGGCGCGACGCGGTTCATGGTGTTGCATGCGGCGTTCGCGGTCCTGCTCGCCCGTCTGACGGGCACCCACGACATCGCGGTCGGTACGCCGATCGGTGGTCGCGGGCAGAGCGAGCTGGACGCCATGGTCGGCATGTTCGTCAACACCCTCGTGCTGCGCACCGAGATCGACTCCGCCAGTGGGTTCGACGCTGTTCTCGACCGTGTCCGCGCCGACGACCTCGATGCCTTCGCGCACGCCGAGGTGCCGTTCGAGTCTGTGGTCGATGCGGTCAACCCCGTTCGCTCCGAAGCCTTTTCACCTCTGGTTCAGGTCATCCTGTCTGTCGATCCGATCGGCGCCGACGTCACCGGCACCGCCACGGTCAACGGTCTGACGGTCGCCCCGCTGGATATCACCGAGGCCCCTGCGCAGGTCGACCTCAATCTGACCGTCTCCACCGGTTCCGCCGACGAGGACTGGTCGGCAATACTGACCTACGCCACCGATCTGTTCGACCGAGGAACCGTCGAGGAGATGTCGCGATGGTTCCTCCGCCTACTCGACGGGATGCTCGCATCCGAGCACACCGCCGTCGGCGACATCCGGCTCCTCGCAGCCGAACAGGATCGGGCACTCCTCGCCGGATCCGTCGGTCCGGCGGCGTTCGCCGCGGATGAGACGATCGCCGAGCTCGTCGGTGCCCGCGTGGCCGACTCCGCGCAGTCCCTCGCGCTCGTCACGGGGGAGCGCACGCTGACCTACGGCGAGTTCGGACTCCGCGTCGCCACGGTCGCACGGACGTTGATCGCCGAGGGCGTCGGTCCGAACACAGCCGTCGGCGTCGTCATGCGCCGGTCTGCCGGCACCGTCATCGCGGTGCACGCCATCATGGCAGCGGGTGGCCAGTACGTCCCCATCGATCCCGACACCCCGGCCGACCGCGCGCGGTACATGGTCGAGACCGCCGGTATCGGACCGGTCCTCGTGGAGAAGGGACACCGGCCCGTCGAGGTTCTCGATGTGCTCGACGGACGGTCGCCGATCATCGAACTCGACGCCGATGCACCGCTTTCCGCCGACGCGACCCCGCTGTCGGCTTCCGAACGACTCGCCACACTGCATCTCGATGACGCCGCCTACACGCTGTTCACCTCCGGTTCGACCGGCAGGCCGAAGGGCGTCACCGTCTCGCATCGGGCGGTCGCCAACTTCGTCGCCTGGTTCGATTCGCTCATTCCTGCCGGGCCCCATCGTCTGGTGTTCAAGACCCCGCACACATTCGACGCGTCGGTCCTGGAGCTGTTCTGGCCGTTGACGGCTGGGCAGACGATGGTGGTCGCGGATGCCGAGGGCCACCGCGACCCGAACTACCTCGCCGACCTCATGGCCGAAACGGGCGTGACCGTCGCCCAGTTCGTGCCGTCGCTGCTCTCGGTGTTCCTCGACGTGGTCGATCGACCGGATCTGCTGACCGGACTACAGGTGTTGTTCAGCGGCGGCGAGGCGCTTCCTCCGGCGGTGCTCCGACGATTCACCGAGCGCGTGCCCCACGCCCGGGTGGTCAACCTGTTCGGTCCAACCGAGGCCGCCGTCTACACGATGTCCTCGGCACTCGACGAACCCGTCGACGTCGTGCCGATCGGTCGGCCCATGCCGAACACCACCGCCTACGTGCTCGATGATCGGCTGCACCCGGTGCCCGACGGGGTGGCCGGCGAACTGTATCTGGGTGGCGTCCAGTCGGCGCGCGGTTACGCGGCCCGGCCCGACCTGACCGCGGAACGCTTCGTCGCGGATCCCTTCGGGGCCCCCGGAGCGCGGCTCTACCGAACCGGTGATCTGGTCCGGCGGCGCCGTACCGGTGAACTGGACTACCTGGGCCGCACCGACTTCCAGGTGAAGCTGCGCGGTCAGCGACTGGAGCTCGGGGAGGTCGAGTCCGCGATCGCCGACGCGCCCGGTGTCGTCCACGCTGCGGCTCGCGTGGTCGCCGGACCGGGTGGGGACCAGCTCGTCGGCTATGTCGCTCCCGCGACCGTCGATCTCGATGCCGTGCGCGCATCGCTCGCGGACGCACTCGCCGAGTACATGCGACCGACCGCGTGGGTGCTCCTCGAGGAGATGCCGCTGAACTCGGCCGGCAAGGTCGACCGGCGTTCGCTGCCCGAGCCGGAACTGGAAGCCGCCGAATACGTCGCCCCCGCTACGGAAGCCGAGGAGGCGATCGCCGGCGTGTTCGCCGGGCTGCTGGGAGTGGAGCAGGTGAGTGTCACGCAGTCGTTCTTCGACCTGGGCGGCAACTCGCTGTCTGCCATGCGTCTGACGTCTCGCGTGTCGGATGCCCTGGGCGTCGAGGTGACGATCCGCGATGTGTTCGATGCCCCGACAGTGCGGGAGCTCGCCGACGCCGTCCGGGGGCGCCGTGCCTCGCTGGCCCCGGTGGCCCGACCGGAGTCGCGCCCGGAACACGTACCGCTGTCCTTCGCACAGCAGCGGATGTGGTTCATCAACAAGTTCAACCCGTCGAGCGGGATGTACAACGTCCCGCTGGTCCTACGGGTCGGCGGTGACCTCGATGTGGCGGCGTTGCGGGCGGCGATCGACGATGTGGTGGCGCGGCACGAGTCGCTCCGCACGACCTTCCCGGACGTCGACGGTGAGCCCTTCCAGCTGGTGCACGATGTCTCGGAGATCGCCGAGCGGTTGGACTGGCAGGAGGCGCACTCTGCCTCCGACATCGAGGCCGCCGTTGCAGCTGGTTTCCAACTCGGCCGCGAATGGCCTGTGCGGGCGCGTGTCTGGGAGTCCGCGCCGGGCGAGCACGTGGTTGCGGTGGTGATGCATCACATCGCCTCCGACCGGGAGTCGTTCGCACCACTCGTTTCCGATCTGGTCACCGCTTATTCGGCTCGCACGAATGGCCGGTCCCCGGCCTTTGCGCCCCTTGATGTGCAGTACGCCGACTTCGCACTGTGGCAGCGTGACGTTCTGGGATCGCCGGAAGATCCGGACTCGGTGGTCGGCCGCCAGTTGGCTTACTGGGCACGGCAGTTGGCCGGGGTGCCAGATGTCCTGGAGTTGCCCGCCGACCGTCCCCGCCCGACGGTGGCCTCGCACCGGGGCGCGGTGGTCTCGGTGCCGCTGCCCGCAGAGGTGAGTCTCGGCATCGAGGAACTCGCGCGCCGACGTGGCGTGACTCCCTTCATGGTTGTGCATGCGGCCCTGGCGGTGTTGTTGTCACGGTTGTCGGCGACCGACGACATCGCGGTGGCCACCCCGATAGCCGGCCGGGGCCAGCAAGCTCTCGAACCGTTGATCGGCATGTTTGTCAACACCCTGGTGTTGCGGACAAAGGTGACGTCGCGGGGACGTTTCGCCGATCTGCTCGACCAGGTACGTTCGGTCGACCTGGAGGCCTTCGAACACGCCGACGTGCCTTTCGAATCCGTCGTCGAGCGACTGCAGCCCGTGCGCTCCCAGGCGTTCGCGCCCCTGGCGCAGGTCGTGCTCTCGGTCATCGACCGGTCGGTTGACCTCGGTGCCGGAGTCGTCGACGCGGTCCGGAACGACTTGTCGCTCACTCCGGTCGAACCGCCGGTCATCCCGGCCCAGAACGACCTGTCCATATCAGTGGGCATTAATCGCGCCGGAGACGGCGAGGTCCGGGTGACCTATGCGACCGATCTCTTCGACGAGCATTCGGTGGGCCGGTTCGCTGGGCGATTCGTCAGGATTCTCGCAGAGGTGACGACGAATCCCGAGATGACGATCGGTGGGACTCGGTTCCTCACGGACCTCGAACGGAACCAGATACTGGAGTGGTCCCGAGGACGTCGGAGCGTGATCGGGTCCCCTACGCTCGTGCATCTGACGAGCCCTGCATGAGCCCGGTGGTCAACTGATGAGTAAGCGTACTGACAGTGAGGAATCGCGAAAGGTGTCGAAGGTGACTGATCCGGGCAACAGGTCAAGCCGTCCGGCAATCGTCCACGGCAATCGCGAGGTCAGTCGCCGCGAGTTCGAATCGCGAGTGGCGACGTTGGCACGTGAGCTCATCGCGCTCGGTGTCCGTTCGGAGGTCGCCGTCGGGATCCAGATGGAGCGCTCGATCGGGCAGGTCATCGCGATCCATGCAGTGATCACCGCCGGTGGCCACTTCGTTCCGCTGGATGCGCAACTCCCTGTTGACCGTTCCCGGTACATGGTGGCCACGGCAGGGGTCCGGTTGGTCGTCGTGACGGGCAGCGGCCGAGCCGCGGCGATGGAACGGTTCGGCGACCTCGCCGATGTCCACGCCTTCGACGGGACGGGTCCCGCCGGCGACGAACCACCGATCACCGACGCCGATCGTGCCTTGCCGGTGAGGCCGGACAATGCTGCTTTCACTTTGTTCACGTCCGGCTCGACAGGCCGCCCCAAAGCAGTGGTCATCACGCACGAGGGCGTCGCCAATCGACTCGAGGCGGATGCCGAACAGTACGACCTGTGTGACGAGGACGTCTTTCTGTACAAGGCGCCTATCAATTTCGACGTAGCGGTTCGCGAGGTGTTCCTGCCGGTGACGGTCGGGGCGACCATGGTGATCGCTGAACACGGCAGGCACGGCGATCCCGCCCACCTGGCGGATCTGATCCGTCGTCACGGCGTCACGGTCGTGCATTTCGTTCCGGCCATGCTCGCAGCGTTCACCGAGGTCCTCGGGGCTCGAGTCGGGGCGCTTGGCTCTCTGCGGCTGGTCATGACCGGAGGCGAAGCCCTCACGCCACCGGTCGCGCGAGACCTGATGGAGTACCTGCCGCAGACGCGGGTGCAGAATCAGTACGGTCCGGCCGAGGCATCTATCGACGCCACCGTCCACCGAGTGACGCCGGACAGCCGGACGGTGCCGATCGGAACCCCCACGAGGTGGGTGGAAGCCTACGTTCTCGACGACTCGCTGGACATCGCGCCGGCAGGCGTGCCGGGCGAGTTGTATCTGGGTGGAAAACAGCTCGCCCGCGGATATGCCGGCCGAGCCGACCTGACCGCGGAGCGCTTCGTCGCCGATCCGTTCGGGGAGCCGGGAGCCCGCCTCTACCGGACCGGGGACCGGGCGCGTTGGAACACCGAGGGCCAGCTGGAATACCTCGGACGCAACGACTTCCAGGTCAAGCTACGCGGACAGCGCCTCGAACTCGGGGAGGTCGAAGCGGCGCTCGCCGCGGCTCCCGGCGTCATGCACGCGGCCGCGACAGTGGTGGACGCACCCGGCGGGCAGCAACTGGTCGGCTATCTGGCCCCGGCCGATGTCGACGTGGACGCCGTGGCGACCAGCGTGGCCGCACGCCTACCGGAGTACATGCGCCCGACCACCTGGGTGCACTTGGAATCCATGCCTCTGAACACATCTGGCAAGGTGGACCGCCGTTCGTTGCCGGCGCCGGAATTCGGTGCCGTCGAGTTCGTGGCTCCGGAAACATCTGAGGAAGCGGCCGTCGCCGCACTTTTCGCCGACCTGCTCGGCCTCGAACAGGTGAGTGTCACGGAATCTTTCTTCGATCTCGGCGGAAGCTCCCTCTCGGCTGCCCGTATCGCGGCACGCGTCTCGGACGAACTGGGCGTCGAGGTGACGGTCCGGGACGTGTTCGACGCCCCGAGCGTGCGGGAATTGTTGAGCGCCACCAGCGGCCGCGGCGCCGCGCTGGCGCCGGTCACCGCGGTTTATCCGCGTCCGGATCGTGTTCCGTTGTCGTTTGCGCAGCAGCGGATCTGGTTCATCAATGAGTTGGAGCCGGAGGCTCCGACGTACAACATCTCGGTTGGGGTTCGGCTGGCTGGGCGTTTGGACGTGGCTGCTCTCGAGTTGGCGGTGCGTGATGTGGTGGCTCGTCATGAGGTGTTGCGGACGACGTTCCCGGCGGTTGACGGGGAGCCGTTCCAGTTGGTTCATGCTGTGGGTTCGTCTGTGGCTGAGCCGGATTGGGCTGTGGTCTCGGGTGAGGAGGAGTTGGTGGCCGCGGCGGGTTCGGGTTTTGATGTGGCTGCGGCGCCGCCGTTCCGGGTGCGTTTGTTACCGGTGGGTGAGGATGAGTACATCCTGTTGGCGGTGTTGCACCATCTCGTCGGTGACGGTGAGTCGATGCGGCCGTTGATTGGTGACATCGTGACGGCGTATCTGGCTCGGACGGCGGGGGAGGTTCCGGGGTTCGCGCCGCTGGGTGTGCAGTTTGCTGATTTTGCGTTGTGGCAGCGTCGTGTTCTGGGGTCGCCGGATGATCCGTCGTCGGTGGTTGGTCGGCAGTTGGAGTACTGGGCGAAGCAGTTGGCGGGTACGCCGGATGTGTTGGAGTTGCCGGCGGATCGTCCGCGGCCGCGGGTCGCTTCGCACCGTGGTGCAGTCGTGTCGGTGCCGTTGCCCGCCGAAACGGGTGCCCGGGTCGATGAACTCGCCCGTGAGCGTGGGGTGACCTCGTTCATGGTGGTGCATGCGGCGTTGGTGGTGTTGTTGTCGCGGTTGTCGGCAACCGACGACGTTGCGGTTGCCACACCGATCGCCGGTCGGGGGCAGCAGGCGCTCGATCCGTTGGTCGGGATGTTCGTCAACACTCTGGTGTTGCGGACGTCGTTTGTGCCACGGGACAGTTTCGTTGATTTGCTCGACCAGGTGCGCTCGGTTGATCTGGAGGCGTTCGCGCATGCTGATGTGCCTTTCGAGGCCATTGTCGAACGTGTGCAGCCGGTGCGTTCGCAAGCGTTCGCCGCGCTGGCGCAGGTGACGGTCTCTGTTCTCGATCAGAAAGCGGCCGAACAGGAGCGGGCCGAAATCGGGGTGGCTGACCTGGCGATCTCGCCTGTGGCTCCTCCAGTGATTCCGGCACACAACGATCTGTCGATCACAGTCGTGACCGAGCGCGGCGGTGGCGGGGAGGTTCGAATGGTCTATGCGACGGACCTCTTCGACAGTTTCACCGTGCGGACCTTTGCCGATCGATTCGTCAGGATTCTGACCTCCGCCGTCGAAGATCCCTCGATCGCACTTATCGACATCCCGTTGACGACTGATGACGAGCGTGCCCAGCTGCAAGAGTGGGCCCGCGGGCTTGATGACGCGGATGCCCCGGAAACGCTCAGAGACCTGATCGCATACGCACGCGTCGCGACGGAGCGGACCGGTGGGTGAAGTGGTTAACAAGAGGACTGACAGCGAGAGATTACGGACCATGACTGCCCTGGACGCTTCCCTTGACCGTCCGGCCATCATCCATGGTGATCGGACCGTGAGCCGTCCAGAGTTCGACCGCAGAGTGGCGAGGCTGGCCCGGGAGCTCACCGCGCTGGGTGTCGGGGCAGAAGTCGCAGTCGGTATCCAGATCGACCGTTCCGTCGAACAGGTCGTCGCCATCCATGCGGTCGCGATGGCAGGCGGGCACTTCGTACCCCTCGACGAGCAGTTGCCGGTCGACCGTGCTCGTTACATGGTGCGGACTGCCGGAGTTCGGCTCGTCGTGGTGACCAGCGATGGGGAAGCCGAAGCGCGATCGCGTTTCGACGACGTCGTCGATGTGCATGTCCTGGACATCTCGACTCCGGGTGACGCGGGTCTGGACGAGGAAGAGTTCGCGGGTCCGACCAGACCTGCCAACGCCGCCTTCACCCTGTTCACGTCGGGGTCGACGGGGCGTCCGAAAGCAGTTGTCATCGCCCACCGGGGTATCGCCAACCGGCTGGCAGCCGACATCGGACAGTACGACCTGACCGCGCGAGACGTGTTTCTCTACAAGGCGCCAATCACGTTCGATGTGTCGGTCCGAGAGATCTTTCTGCCGATCGCGATCGGTGCCACGCTGGTCATCGCGGAGCCGGGCAGGCACGGCGATCCGGTCCACCTGGCGGATCTGATCCGCCGCCACGGGGTCACGGTCATCCACTTCGTCCCGGCGATGCTGGCTGCGTTCAACGAGGTTCTCGGGGCCGGGGTCGGCGAGTTGACCTCGCTGCGTCTCATCCAGACCGGCGGGGAGGCCCTGACACCACCGGTCGCTCGCGACCTGATGGCGCGGTTGCCCGGGACGCGGCTCCAGAATCAATATGGGCCGGCCGAGGCCTCGATCGTCGTGACGATTCATCGGGTGACACAGGACGACCGGGTGATCCCGATCGGAACCCCGACTCGTCGGGTGTCGGCGCGCGTTCTCGACGCGGCATTGCGCGAAGTCCCCATCGGTGTCCCGGGCGAGTTGTACCTGGGCGGTGTCCAGTTGGCCCGTGGCTATGCCGGGCGGCCGGATCTGACTGCAGAGCGATTCGTCGCAGACCCCTTCGGCGAGCCCGGTGCGCGGTTGTACCGCACCGGCGACCGGGCTCGGTGGAATCGTGACGGGGAAATAGAGTACTTGGGGCGCACCGACTTTCAGGTCAAGTTGCGAGGCCAGCGCCTCGAGCTCGGCGAGGTCGAGGCCGCTCTCGCCGCGGCTCCCGGGGTGCTCCACGCGGCGGCGGCGGTGGTCGACGGGCCCGGCGGCCAGCAATTGGTCGGTTACCTCGCCCCGGCCGACGTGGATGTCGACACCGTCGCTGCAACTACCGCAGAACTGTTGCCCGAGTACATGCGACCCAGCGCCTGGGTACGGCTCGACGCCATGCCGTTGAATCGCTCGGGGAAGGTCGATCGGCGTCTGCTGCCCGAACCGGTGATCGCGCCGACTCTGTACGTGCCGCCAGGTAATGCAGACGAGGAAACCGTCGCCGGTCTGTTCGCCGAGCTTCTCGACGTCGAACGTGTCGGCGTCACCGACTCGTTCTTCGACATCGGCGGCAGTTCGTTGTCGGCTGCGCGCATCGCAGCCCGGGTCTCGAAGGAACTCGGCGTCGACGTGTCGGTTCGTGACGTCTTCGAGTCGCCCAGCGTCCGCGGCCTCGTCCACGCTGTCAGTGGTCGCGGGTCCGCCTTGCCGTCGGTGAAGCGCATCGAGCCGAGGCCCGAACGACTGCCGCTCTCCCGGGCCCAGCGTCGGATGTGGTTCCTCAACCAGTTCGACACCGCGTCCGGCGCATACAACATCCCGGCCGCGCTCACGCTCGCGGGCGATGTCGACGAGACACTGCTCTTCGACTCGCTGTGCGACGTCGTCGAACGTCACGAGGTACTGCGTACCGTTTACCCGTCGGTCGGTGCCGCGCCGGTGCAGGACGTGTTGCCCGTCGCGGTCGCCCGCGAACAGCTCGACTGGCGCGAAGCCGACTCCGTCGAGACACTGGTCCGCTCGACCACGGAGGGCTTCGACGTCAGTACCCAGATGTCACTCCGGGGACGATTCCATCGCGACGGGGCAGGTCTGCACGTCGCCCTGACGATGCACCACATCGCGATGGACGGTCAGTCCATCCCGGTCCTCGCGCGAGATCTGATGTCTGCCTATGCGGCGCGGGCAGAGGGTCGCACCGGCGGCTTGCCGGTTCTGGATGTGCAGTACGCGGACTACGCGTTGTGGCAGCAGAGCGTCCTCGGCGACGCCGACGACGAGACAAGCGTTCTCGGCGAACAGTTGAGCCATTGGCGGCGTGTGCTCGCCGGTCTGCCCGCGGTGACGGATCTGCCGATGGACCGACCGAGACCCGCCGTGCTCGGCACCGCGGGAGCAACGGTGACCGTCGAGTTCGACGACGGTCTCGCCGACCGCGTCGATGTGCTCGCCCGCAGCAACACGATGACCGCGTTCATGGTCACCGAAGCGGCCTTCGCGGCGACCGTCGCCCGACTCTCCTCGAGTACCGACGTGGTGATCGGGACCCCGATCGCGGGCCGGAACGACGCCGCAGTCGAAGACCTCATCGGGATGTTCGTCAACACCCTGCTGCTGCGCACACAGGTCGATCCCGGCCGCAGCGTCGGCGACCTGCTCGGCAGCGTGCGCACCACTGTGCTCGACGCCTTCGCCAACGACCAGGTGCAGTTCGACGATCTGATCGAGACCTTGGCCCCGGAACGGTCGTCGTCGTACCAGCCGCTTGCGCAGATCGCGTTCACCTACACCGAGGCGATCGACGGTGAGGCCGCGGAGCTCGAGGCGGCGGGCATCGAGGCCGCGCCTGTCGCTCCGGGTGCCGTCAACGCCAAGTTCGACCTGACCGTCGCGATCCGCGCACGCAGCGCCGGCGCGCCGATGGCCGCGGACTTCATCTACGCCACCGATCTCTTCGACGAGTCCACCGTGGAGCGGTTCGCCGAGGTGTACCGGCGTGTGTTGACCGCTGTCGTAGAGAACCAGGACATCGCGGTCGGCGACATCGACATCGTCGGTGCAGAACGCGTGGAGTCGGCGCCCGCGGCGGCGGTCGCGGTTCGCACGCCCGGCGCGATGGTCGGCCGCGGCGGCGAGGTCGAGGCCGGGACACTCATCGACGTCCTCGCCCAGCGCGACCTCGACCCCGACCACCCGGCGCTCATCTGCGACGGCACGGAGATCGACTACGACGAGTTCGAGACGCGCACCAACGCGATCGCGCGAGCGTTGCTCGCCCGCGGCGTTTCCCCGGAAGACGTTGTCGCCGTGGGGATGGAGCGGTCGATCGGCTCGGTCCTCGCGACGTGGGGCGTCATCAAGAGCGGTGCCGCCTACGTGCCCGTCGACCCGGCGTATCCCGCAGACCGCATCGCCTACATGCTCGACGACTCGGGTGCGACCGTCGGCATCACCGATGCCGGAACCCGTGCTCGCCTCGGCGAATCCGTCTGTGAATGGGTCGATCTCGCCGATCTCGAGGCCGAAGCCGAATCCGGCGACGACATCACCGACGCCGAGCGCAACGGATCCGTGCGGCTGACCAACCTCGCCTACCTGATCTACACATCCGGTTCGACCGGCCGACCCAAGGCCGTCGGCGTCTCGCACACCGGCATCGTCGACTTCGTCAACTCGCTCGCCAAGATCACCACCGGCACACCGGAAGACGAGCCCGACACCCGGATCCTGCATGTCGCGTCGCCGAGCTTCGACGCCTCGATGTTCGAGATGGCCTGGGCCATCCCCGCGGGCCACACCCTGGTGATCGCACCGCACACCGACTTCGCCGGCGATGCGCTCGCCGAAGTGCTGGACCGCGACGAGGTCACCGACATGATCATCACGCCGTCGGTGCTGGCGACCGTCGACCCGGAACGCGCACAGTATGTGCGGAACCTGGCGACCGGTGGTGAGGCGTGTCCGCCGGAACTCGTCGAGCGATGGTCCGAGCGCGGCCGCCGCATCTTCAACTGCTACGGACCCACCGAGGCCACGGTGTGGGCCACCCGGTCGCGTCTGACGGCCGGCAAGCCGGTGACGATCGGGAAGCCGGTGGACGGCTTCACCGTTCGCGTCCTCGACGGACGGTTGCACGAGGTGCCCCAGGGCGTGGTGGGCGAACTCTATCTGTCCACCGCAGGCCTGGCACGCGGCTACCTCGGCCGTCCCGGCCAGACGTCGACCAGTTTCGTCGCCGATCCGTTCGGCGAGCCGGGCACACGGATGTACGCCACCGGCGACCTCGTGCGGGTGGCCAAGGGCGGCAACCTCGAGTTCGCCGGCCGCGCCGACCACCAGGTCAAGATCAACGGCCAGCGTGTGGAACTCGGTGAGATCGAGGTCGTGCTCGACGCGCAGCCGGGTGTCGCGCAGTCGGTCGTCGTCGGCGTCGAGTCGACCCGCGGGGGACGCAAGCACACCGAGGTCGTGGCCTACCTGGTCGCGAAACCGGGCGCGACCATCGACAGCGCCGCGGTCCTCGACGAGGCGGCCCGACATCTGGCCGCGCACATGGTGCCGGCCCAGGCGATCGTCATCGACGAGATCCCGCTGACGCCCGCGGGCAAACTCGATCGCACCGCGCTGCCCGAACCGCATGCCGCTGAGCCGGCCGAATTCGTCGCGCCGGCCGACCCCGCCGAAGAGAACCTGGCACGCATCGTCGCAGGCCTTCTGGGGGAAGAGCGGGTCAGCGTCACCGAGTCGTTCTTCGCCCTCGGCGGTGACTCGATCATGTCGATCCAGCTGTCGTCGGCGGCGAAGGCGGCGGGCATACACCTGTCTCCGCGAGAGATCTTCGAGCTGAAGACGATTCGCGCCATGGCCGCCGCTGCGGCGGCCTCGGGCGGTCCGGCCGCACTGATCGAGGAGCTGCCGGGCGGCGGCACCGGCGACATGCCTCTCCCGCCGGTCACGTCCTGGATGATCGAGCACTCCGAACATCCGTCCGACTTCGCCGACTTCTCGCAGTCGCTCGTGTTCAACGTGCCGAGGGCCGCCGCGATCGCCGACCTGCAGACCGTCGTCGAAGCGGTCGCGGCAGCCCATCCGATGCTGACCGCGGTCCTCACGCGGACCGGGGACGCCTGGACCATGACGGCCGGGGCGGGCACGGTTCCGGCCGTCCGCGAGATCGACGCGGCGGGCCCGCTGGACCCGGCCCTCGTCGACGCCCACCGGGAGCTGCTCGGCGCGCTGGACCCGGAAACCGGCTCCCTCTTCGGAACCGCAGTGGTCAACGGCGAGGGCCGCCGCCTCGTGATCGCCATCCACCACCTCGGTGTGGATGCCGTCTCGTGGCCCGTCCTCGTCGAGGACCTCGTCACGGCCTGGGCGCAACTCACGTCCGGGCGGCCGATCGAACTCCGACCCGAGGGGACTTCCGCCCGACGGATCGCACACCTCCTGGCCGATCAGGTCGACGCACGCGCGGCCGAGGTCGACTACTGGCTCGAGCAGCTACCGGTGAGGCCGACATCGTTCGGCGACACCGCAGATCAGGCACTACACCGTTGGCGCGACGAGTCCTCGCTGACGTATGTGGTCGACGATGTCGCCGGGCCGATCCTGACCACGGTTCCCCAGGCGTTCGGAAGCAGCGTCGACGACGTACTCCTCGGCGCACTCGCGCGGGCCGTGCGCGCCTGGCAGCTCGACAACGGCATCGCCGACGACGGGCCGGTCACGGTCTCGACCGAGGGGCACGGCCGGGACGAGAGCATCGCCGGCGACCACGGCGCCATCGATCTGTCCCGCACCGTCGGGTGGTTCACGAGCATCACCCCGCTCGCGGTCACCGCGTCGAGCGACGTCGTGCACGCGGTCAAATCGGCCAAGGACGCGCGACTCTCGCGTCCGGCAGGCGGCGTGGGATTCGGCATCCTCCGCTACAACTCGGACGGCGAGATCGCCGACCGACCGCTCCCGACGATCATGTACAACTTCTTCGGCGGCGGCACGGCACCGTCCGCGGACACCGCGCCCGACGACTTCCTGCCGGTGTCCGACCGCCCGAACATGCCGAGCACCATCACGGGTGCGATGCGGTCACCGAGCGTCTTCGGGATCAACATCAGCACGGCCGGCCGGGACGAGAAACGGCTGGAAGCGAAGGTCACCTACGCCACGGACGTGCTCGACGAGACCGCGGCGTCCGACATCGCCCGCCGCTGGCACGAGGAGCTGCGCGCGGTCGCCGCGCTCGTCGACGGTGGTGCCGACATCGGGCTCAGTCGCGCCGACGTGCCCGGTGTCGAGGTCACCCAGGATGATCTCGACCTCATCGCCGAGCAGTACCCCGGCGCCGACGTCTGGCCGATGACGCCGCTGCAGCAGGGCCTCTTCTTCCAGGCCGACCTGGCGAGCACCGTCGCCGATCACGATGCCATCGACGTCTACGTCACGCAGACCGTCCTGTCGCTGACCGGTGACGTGGACCCCGAGCGTCTGAGGGCCGCGCTGGGCGAACTTCTCGCACGCCAGCGGGTCCTGCGATCGGGCTTCGTCCGGTTGCCGAGCGGTGCGGCGGTCACGGTCGTGCCCGCCGAGGTGACCGTGCCGTGGAGCGTGATCGACCTACGCGCGGAGGACGCCGCCTCTCACGAGAGTCGCGTCGACGCCGTGCTGGCGGCCGAGCGGGCCACGCCGTTCGACATGGCGGAGCCCCCGCTGATCCGCGTGGTGCTCGTCGAGCATCGCGACGGCGCCGAACTCGTGGTCACCAACCATCACCTGCTGATCGACGGATGGTCGAGCCCACTCGTCCTCGCCGACCTCCTGTCGCTCTATGCGACCGGAGAGACCTTCACCGGGTCGCTGCCGGATGCCTCGGGACGTGATTTCGCCGATCATGCGCGCGCGGTCGCGACCACCGACATCGCCGCCGGGCTCACCGCCTGGCGTGAGGTGCTCGCACCGGTGAGCGAGCCGACGCTGGTCGCGCCGGGCCACGAGCCGTCCGCCGACGCGCCGCCCCGAGACCACGAGTTCGCCCTCGACGTAGAGGTCACCGAGCGTCTCGAGGCCCTGGCACGGGACAACTCGACCACGATGTCGACGGTCGTCCAGTTCGCCTGGGCGGTCTTCCTCTCCCGGCTGACCGGCACCAGGACGGTGACCTTCGCGGAGACCGTGTCCGGTCGATCACCCGAGATCGAGGGCATCGAGTCGATGGTCGGCATGTTCATCAACACGATCCCGGCAGTCGTCGACGTCGACCCCGACGCCACTGTCGTCGACGTGCTGACCGCCGTCCAGAACGACAAGGTGAAGGTCCTCGACCATCAGCAGATCGGTCTGCCGATGCTCGCCGCACAGACCGGGCTACCCGCGCTGTTCGACACACTCGCGGTCTACGAGTCGTTCCCGGTGAACGTCGACTCGGTGGCCGGTATCGATGCGTCGTCGGCCGGTGGCCTGAAGCTGATCGGCGCCAAGACTTCGGACGCCACGCACTATCCGCTCAATCTGTCGGCGTCCCGTCGCGGTGCCGAACTCGCACTGAAGATCAAGTACCTGCCGACCGCGTTCGCTCCCGAACAGGTGGCGGTCTTCGCCGACGTCCTGTCCGAGCTGCTCGGAGCCATCGCCGACGGTCCTGACGCGACATGTGCCGAGCTCCCGCTTCTCTCCGGCGAAGCAGGTGTCGCGCTCACACCGGTGACCGGCGGTCCCGCCGCGGACCCGGTCACGCTGACCGATCTGTTCCGGGCTGCGGTGCGCCGCGCGCCCGACGACGTGGCCCTCGTCGACGGCTCCGGAGCACGACTGACATACCGGGAACTCGATGAGGCGTCGGATCGACTGGCCCGCTGGCTGATCGGTCGCGGCGTCGGACCCGAACGTGCGGTCGCTCTCGCGATCGGTCGTTCGGCACAACTGCTGACCGCGATCTGGGCGGTCGCGAAGACCGGTGGAGCCTATGTGCCGATCGACCCCGACTACCCGGCCGAGCGCGTCGCGTCCATGATCGAGGATTCCGGGGCGGTACTGGGACTGTCGGTGACGGAGTCCGGTGACCTGCCGGCCCGGGACTTCGAGTGGGTGCGGCTCGACGACGACTCGGCGGCCGCCGAGATCGCCGCGCAGCCGACCGGGCCGATCACCGACGCCGAACGGCTCGGACCGGTCACCGCGGCCAACCTGGCCTACGTCATCTACACGTCCGGATCGACGGGCCGTCCCAAGGGCGTGGCCGTCTCCCATTCGGGCCTCGCGAACTTCGCACGACAGGAAGCCGAACGCCTCGATGCCGGCGAGAAGCCGGTGGTCCTCGGGTTCGCCTCACCGAGCTTCGACGCCTCGGTGCTGGAGTACCTGCTGGCCACGGTCACCTCGGGAACCGTGGCGTATCGGCCGTCGGAGGCGGTCGGCGGGCCTGCGCTGGCCCGTTTCATCGCCGAACACGGTGCGACACATACGTTCCTGACCCCGTCGGTGCTCTCCACGCTGGATCCGGCCGAGGTGCCGAGTCTCCGGGTGATCGCGGCCGGCGGCGAAGCCGTGCCGCAGACGATCGTCGACCGCTGGTCGGGGGCGACCGAGCTGCACAACCTGTACGGCCCCACCGAGACGACGATCGGCATCACGATCTCGCCGGCGATGGAGCCGGGCGCCCCGGTGCGCCTCGGTGGCCCGATCGGCGGAGTGGACCTGCTGGTCCTCGACGAGCGGCTGCGACCGGTGCCCGTCGGGATGCCGGGCGAACTGTACGTGGCCGGAGTCGCGCTCTCCCGCGGCTACCTCGATCGGTCCGGCCTCACCGCCGAACGGTTCACCGCCAACCCGTACGGCCGAGCCGGGCAACGGATGTACCGCACCGGTGACGTGGTCCGGTGGACTCCCGAGCCGGCCACCGGCGGCCTCACCCTCGAGTACACCGGCCGTTCCGACGATCAGGTGAAGCTGCGCGGTCTGCGCATCGAGCTGGGGGAGATCGAGGCCGTGCTCGCCGAGCACGACGCCGTCGAATCCGCCGTGGTCCTCGGCGTCGGCGGTTCCGTGGCGACGGCGCTGGCCGCGTACATCGTCCCGGTCGACGGCACCGTCGAGGTGTCCGAGCTGAAGGCCTTTGCGGGCCGGCGCCTGCCGGGCTTCATGGTGCCCTCGTCGTTCACCGTGATCGACGAGTTGCCCCTGACGCCGGTCGGCAAGCTCGACAAGCGGGCGCTGCCGGAGCCGGTTCTGGAGGCCGGGGAGTACGTGGCCCCGGCCGCCGGCACCGAGAGCACGATCGCCGACGTGGTCGCCGCGGTCCTGGGCATCGACGCCGGTCTCGTCTCGGCGACGTCGAGCTTCTTCGAGCTCGGCGGCGACTCCCTCTCCGCGGCACGGCTCGCGGCCAGGTTGTCCGATCAACTGGGTGTGGCGGTCTCGGTTCGGGACGTCTTCGAAGCCGGTTCCGTCCGGGCCCTCGCCGAGGCCGTCGGCGGCATGGACGCCGCCGTGTTGCCCCCGGTGGGTCGCGTGGATGCGCGTCCGGGTCGTATTCCGTTGTCGTTTGCGCAGCAGCGGATGTGGTTTATCAACAAGCTCGATCCGTCAAGCGGGATGTACAACATTCCGGCGTTGTTGCGTGTCTCGGGTTCGCTCGATGTGGATGCGTTGCGCGTGGCGTTGGGTGATGTGGTGGCGCGGCATGAGGTGTTGCGGACGACGTTCCCGAGTGCTGATGGGGAGCCGTTCCAGGTCGTCCACGGTGTAGACGAGATTGCTGAACGCCTGGACTGGCGGCAGGTGGGCGCGATTTCCGACGTGGAGGCGGCGCTCTCGGGTGGGTTCGCGCTGGAGCGTGAGTGGCCTGTGCGGGCACGTGTCTTGGAATCCGGACCGGGGGAGCATGTCGTCGCGGTGGTGATGCACCACATCGCATCGGACGGTGAATCGCTGGCGCCGTTGGTGACTGATCTGGTCGCTGCGTACCTCTCGCGATCGAGTGGCGAGTCGCCGGTATTTGGGCCGTTGGATGTACAGTACGCCGATTACGCGATCTGGCAGCGCAACGTGCTCGGGTCGCCGGATGATGCGGAGTCGGTGGTCGGCCGGCAATTGGCGTATTGGACTGAGCAGTTGGCTGGGTTGCCGGATGTGTTGGAGTTGCCAGCGGATCGGGCGCGGCCGCAGGCGGCGTCCGGGCGTGGTGTACGGACGGTTTTCGAGGTTCCGTCGGCGGTCGCTGAGCGTGTGCGAAAGGTCGCTGAGGCACGTGGCATGACACCGTTTATGGTGTTGCATGCCGCTTTGGCGGTGACGTTGTCGCGGTTGAGTGCGACCGATGACATCGCGATCGGTACGCCTATTGCGGGGCGTGGGCAGGAAGCGCTCGACCCGCTGGTGGGGATGTTCGTCAACACCCTCGTGCTGCGTACCGTGGTCGATCCGGGTACTTCCTTCTCCTTGTTCCTGCAGCAGGTTCACAAGGCCGATGTGGACGCGTTTGCGAATGCGGATGTGCCGTTTGAGGCGGTCGTCGACGCGGTAGATCCGGTGCGGTCGGAGGCCTTTACGCCGTTGGCGCAGGTGATGCTGGTTGCGGCTCCGAAGACCGGCGATGTTCCGCAGGAGATGGATTTCGGCGATCTGAGGTTCGCGCCGGTGGTCATCGAGGAGGTGCCTGCGCAGCGGGATCTGACGCTGTATGTCGAGATCGGTGCTGAGGGCGTTTGGTCGGGTTCGGTGGTTGCCGCGACTGATTTGTTCGACGCGTCGACGGCGCAGCGGATGTCGGAATGGTTTGTGCGGGTGCTCGATGTGTTGTCGGCGGATCCGTCGGTGGCGGTCGGTGACGTGGACTTGTTGTCGGCTGGTGAGCGTGTTGCGTTGGCGCAGTTGCCCTCTCCTGTGACACAGACGAAGAACGCTGGCCGTACGTTGGTGGATCTGTTCACTGATTCGGTTGTGGCCCATGGTGATCGTGTTGCGGTGTCGGCGTCGGGTCGGTCGCTGTCGTATGCGGAGCTCGATGCGCGGTCGGATGCGGTGGCTGCTGGTTTGGCTGCTCGGGGTGTGGCTGCTGGTGATCTGGTGGGTATTGCGACTGCGCGTTCGGTGGATCTGATGGCGTCGATTCTGGGTGTTTTGAAGGTGGGTGCGGGGTATCTGCCTTTGGATTTGGGCAATCCTGTGGAACGGTTGTCGTTCATCGTGTCCGATGCCGAGGTGTCGGTGGTGATCGGTGATGCGTCGTCGTCCGGTCATTCTCTGTGGCGGCGTCTGCCGGTTTCGGCGCAGGTTGTCGATGTGGAAGTGCTTGCTGGTGAACGGGTTTCGGGTTCATGGGCACAGGTCAGGGTGCCGGCGGATGCACGCGCTTATGTGATTTACACGTCGGGGTCGACGGGACGGCCGAAGGGTGTGGAGATCACTCATCGTGATGTGGTGACGTTGATGGACACCGCTGCAACCGATTTCGAGTTCTTGGCGTCGGATGTGTGGACGATGTTCCACTCGTATGCATTCGACTTCTCGGTGTGGGAGATGTGGGGCCCGCTGCTGACCGGTGCGCGACTGCTGATTGTGGATCGGGAGTTGGCAAGGGATCCGCGGGCATTCGTGGATTTGTTGGCGGCTGAGCGGGTGACGGTGTTGAGTCAGACGCCGTCGGCGTTCTATCAGTTGATCGATGCCCGTCGCGAGGCCGATCGTGATCTGGCGTTGCGGTATGTGGTCTTCGGTGGTGAGGCGCTGAGTTTCGATCAGGTGCGTCGTTGGTTCGATGAGGATCCGTCGGATTCGGCGCGGTTGGTGAACATGTACGGCATCACCGAGACCACGGTGCATGTGAGTTTCCGTGCGCTGGACCGGGATCTGGTGGCTGGTACCGATGCGTCGTTGATCGGTCGTCCGTTGGCGTCGTTGGGGATTCACATCCTCGATGACCGGCTGCATCCGGTGCCTGAGGGTGTGCCGGGGGAGATGTATGTGACCGGTGGGCAGCTGGCCGCCGGTTACTTGAAGCGTCCGGGGTTGTCGGCGACCCGGTTCGTGGCTGATCCGTTTGCTGGTGATGGGTCGCGGATGTATCGGACCGGTGACCGTGCGCGGCGGATCGGTGACGATATCGAGTACCTCGGTCGTGGTGACGCGCAGGTGCAGTTGCGTGGTTTCCGGATTGAGTTCGGTGAGATCGAGGCGGCGCTGCTAGCGGCGTTACCGACGGCGGCTGCGGCTGCGGCGCGGGTGATTACCGACGCGGTGCGCGGAGATCAGCTGGTCGGTTACCTCGTCGTGGGAGCCGGTGAGGACCTAGACACGGCTGCGGTGCGGTCGGCGATGGCCGAGCACGTGCCCGGTTACATGGTTCCTGATGCGGTGGTCGCGGTGGAGCGGTTGCCGCTGAACCACAACGGAAAACTGGATCGTAAAGCGTTGCCTGAACCGGAGTTCGTCGAGGCGGAGTATGTGGCTCCGGCATCCCCGGCCGAAGAGACAGTGGCCGCGGTCTACGTCGAACTGTTGGGCCTCGAGCGGGTCGGTGTGACCGAGTCGTTCTTCGATCTGGGCGGTAACTCGCTGTTGGCGGCACGTCTGGCTGCGCGGGTGTCGGCGGCGTTGGGTGTCGAGGTATCGGTGCGGGATGTCTTCGACGCCTCCAGTGTGCGCGAACTCGTCACTAAGACCGCTGGTGCGGCCCCGGCGTTGCCGCCGGTCGTTCGCGTTAGGCCCCGCCCCGAACTCATCCCGCTGTCGTATGCGCAGCAGCGGATGTGGTTCATCAACAAGCTCGACCCGGCCAGCGGCATGTACAACATCCCGGTGGTCCTGCGGGTCAGCGGCGATCTCGACGTCGCGGCGCTGCGCACCGCGATGGGCGACGTCGTGTCCCGGCACGAGACGCTCCGGACGACGTTCCCGGACGCCGACGGCACGCCGTTCCAGCTGGTGCACGAGGTCTCCGAGATCGCCGAGCATCTGGACGTGCGGCACGTCGGCTCGGTCGCCGACATCGAGGCGGCGGTGTCGAGCGGATTCGTGCTGGCGCGCGAATGGCCTGTGCGAGTCCGTATCTGGGAGGCCGCCCCGAGGGAGCACGTGGTCGCGGTGGTGATGCACCACATCGCCTCCGACGGTGAGTCCTTTGCGCCGCTGGTCTCCGATCTGGTCACCGCCTACCTCGCGCGATCGACCGGCGAGTCGCCGGTCTTCGCACCGCTCGAGGTGTCCTACGCCGACTTCGCGCTGTGGCAGCGCGAGGTACTCGGTTCGCCGGACGATCCGGCGTCGGTGGTCGGCCGGCAGCTCGCGTACTGGACCGAGCAGCTCGCGGGTCTGCCGGACGTGCTGGAGTTGCCGACGGATCGGCCGCGCCCGCAGACCGCCACCGGTCGCGGCGCGCAGGCCGACTTCGCCATCCCCGCCGAGATCGCCGACGGCATCACGAAACTCGCCGCGCAGCGGGGCGTCACCCCGTACATGGTCGTGCACGCCGCCCTGGCGGTCGTACTCGCTCGTCTGTCGGGCAGCGACGATCTCGCCATCGGGTCGCCGTTCGCCGGACGCGGCCAGCGCGAACTCGAGCCGCTCATCGGCATGTTCGTCAACACCCTCGTCCTGCGTTCGCGGGTCGACGGCTCCGCGACCTTCACCGAACTGCTCGCCGACATCCGCGACACGGACCTGGCCGCCTTCGCACACGCCGACGTCGCCTTCGAATCGGTCGTCGAAGCGGTCGACCCCGTCCGCAGTGCGGCATTCGCGCCGCTGACGCAGGTGTGGTTGAGCGTCGAACAGGGCGCGGGCCGGCGGTCCGCAGAACTGCCGAACGGACTGGTCGTCTCCCCGTTCGACGGCGGCCCCACCCTCGCCAAGGTCGACCTCGGCTTCGGTGTCCACACCGCGCCCGCCGGAGATCCCTGGTCGGGTTCGGTCACCTACGCGACCGATCTCTTCGACGAGTCGACGGTCCGCGCGACCGCCGATCGACTGATCCGGGTGCTGTCCGCGGTCGTGACCGCACCGGAGGCCCTGATCGGCGACATCGAACTCCTCGATGCCGACGAACGCTCCCGCATCGAGGAGTGGTCGGGATCGACGACGTCTCGCGAACAGGGACTCGGGACGGGAACCCTCGCCGACCTGGTGGAAAGGGTCGAGCCGTCGTTCCTGCACTCCACCGCGGTCATCGACGGTGACCGCTCCGTCGACTACGAAGAACTGACCGACCGGACCAATGCGCTTGCGCGCCGGTTGATCGGCCTCGGCGTCGGCCCCGACGTGCCGGTCGCGATCTCGCTGCCGAGGTCGATCGAGATGGTGATCGCCTCGCACGCGGTCATCGCCGCCGGCGGACATTTCGTGCCCGTGGGCCTCGACGCACCGGCGGAGCGGGTCCGCTACATCCTCGACGCCACCGGTGCGGACGTGCTCGTGGTCTCGGCGCACGCGCGTGAGGCCGCCGACCGCGTCGCGCCGGAGACCGTGAGGGTCGTCGAGGTGGACGCATCGGCGCCCCTGGCGGGCGACACGTCGACCATCACCGATGCCGACCGCACCTCCCCGCTGCACGTCGACCACGCGATGTACACCATCTTCACCTCGGGTTCGACGGGTAAGCCGAAGGGCGTCACCGTGTCTCACCGTGCGGCGATGGCGACGCTGCACGCCGATCACCTCGACCACGAATTCACCTCGGCCGACGTGGTTCTGGCCGTCCTCGACTTCACCTTCGATCCGTCGGTGCTCGACCTGTTCCGACCGGTCATCAGCCAGGGCACACTCGTCATCGTCGGACAGGGTCAGCAACGTGACCCATGGGCGTTGCGGGACTACGTGATCCGGCATCGGGTCACCTCGATCATGATGGTGCCGTCGATGCTCTCGCTGATGCTCGGCGAACTGTCCGACGAGGATTTCGCGGCGATGCGATCGGTGCGGACCGTGCAGCTCGGCGGCGAGGCGCTCGCACCCGCGCTGGCCGACGCCATGCACCGGGTCTGGCCGCAGGCCGCCCTCCACAACCAGTACGGGCCGACCGAGACCGTCATCTACTCGACCATCGCCGAAGTGGGTTCGGGACTGTCGACGGTGCCCATCGGTGTCCCGACCCCGCACGGCACCGCCCAGATCCTCGACGCGCGACTGCATCCGGTACCGGTCGGCGTGCCCGGCGAGCTCTACCTCGGCGGCATCCAGATCGCCCGCGGCTACATCGGCCGCCCGGGCCTGACCGCCGAGCGGTTCGTCGCCGATCCGAGCGGACCCGCCGGTTCGCGGATGTACCGGACCGGCGACACCGTGCGCTGGCGTGCCGACGGTCAGATCGAATATCTCGGGCGCATCGACTTCCAGGTCAAGCTGCGCGGCCAGCGCATCGAACTCGGCGAGATCGAGTCGGTGATCGCGTCCGCGCCAGGTGTCCGCGAGGTCGTCGTCACGGTCCTCGAGACCCCCACCGGCGCGCAGAGTCTCGTCGCCTACGTCACCGCCGACACCGACGTCACGGTGACCGCACTGCGCGGCCACGCCGCCGACCATCTGCTCCCCTTCATGCGTCCTGCGGTGTGGACGCTGCTCGACGACATGCCGGTCAATGCGGCGGGCAAGGTCGACCGGGAGCGTTTGCCCGCACCGGATCTCAGCGGTGTCGAGTACGTCGCTCCGGTCGGACCGGAGGAGGAAGCGGTCGCGGCGGTCTTCGCCGACATCCTCGGCGTCGAGAAGGTCAGCGTCACCGAGTCCTTCTTCGACCTCGGCGGTACGTCGCTCAACGCGGCCAGGCTGGCCGCGCGGGTGTCGGCCGCCCTGGATGCCGAGGTCCGTGTCCGCGACGTGTTCGACGCGCCCTCGGTCCGTGAACTCGTCGAGGCGGTCGCGGGACGGAGTCCGGCGCTACCGCCGATCACCGCCGTCGCGCCGCGCCCCGATCGTGTTCCGCTGTCGTTCGCGCAGCAGCGGATGTGGTTCATCAACCGGTTCGAACCGGACAGCGCCACCTACAACCTCCCGAACGTGCTGCGGCTCTCCGGACCCCTGGACGTCGCCGCGCTACGTGCCGCCTTCGTCGACCTCGCGATGCGGCATGAGGTGCTGCGCACCAGGTTCCCCGCGGTCGACGGCGTTCCGTACCAGGAAGTGGCCGACGCGTCGGAGGTCGAAGGCCGCTTCGACTGGGATGTCGCCGGATCGATGGCCGACATCCAGGCCGCGGTCACGACCGAGTTCGACCTGGCCGTCGACTGGCCGATCCGGGTTCGGCTGTGGCCGGTGGGCACCGACGAACACGTGCTCGCGATCGTCATCCATCACATCGCCGCCGACGGCGAGTCCCTGCGTCCGCTGATCGCCGACGTGGTGGCCGCCTACAGTGCACGACACGAGGGGTTCGCGCCCGAATTCGCACCGCTCGGTGTGCAATTCGCCGATTTCGCGATCTGGCAGCACGAGGTCCTCGGTTCGCCGGAGGACGCCGGCTCCGTCATCGGCAAGCAGCTCGGATACTGGCGCGAGGCGCTGGCCGGCATGCCCGATCTGCTGGAACTGCCCTACGACCGGCCGCGGCCGCGCGTCGCGACCGGTCGTGGCGGGGTCGCGGAGTTCGCCATCCCGGAGATCGTGGCCCGGCGGATCGGTGAGGTGGCCACGCGGACCGGGGCCACCCCGTTCATGGTGCTCGACGCCGCGCTGGCGACGCTGCTCGCGCGGATGTCGGCAACCGACGACATCGCCATCGCCACCCCGATCGCCGGACGAGGTCGCCCCGAACTCGACCCGCTGATCGGCATGTTCGTCAACACGTTGGTGCTGCGGTCGAAGGTCGATCTCGGCGCGTCCTTCGTCGACCTGGTCGCACGTACCCGGACCGCCGCGCTGGGCGCCTTCGAGAACGCCGACGTGCCCTTCGAGACCGTGGTGGACGCGGTCAACCCGGTGCGCAGCGAGGCTTTTGCGCCGCTGGCACAGGTGATGCTCACCCTGGACCCGGGGGGCGCGGCACGTTCTGCCGAGTTCCCGGTCGGAGACCTGGTGTTCTCCGGCGTCGAGGTCGACGAGCCACCGGCCCAGGTGGATCTGACGTTCATGGTGAACTCGGCGCCCACCGGGGACTGGGGTGGCGCGGTCGTCTTCGCTGCGGACCTGTTCGACGAATCGACGGTGAGCACGCTCGCCGAACGGTTTGTCGCGCTGCTCGACGGATTGACCTTCGACGTACACGCGGCGGTCGGCGATGTGCCGATCCTCGGTTCCGAGGAAGCGGCGGCACTCACCGCCGAGCAGCGAGGACTCGACAGGTCACTGCCGACCGAGGACCTCGCGTCCGCACTCGCTGCCAGTGTCGCGGAGTACCCCGATCGCGAGGCCCTCGTGTTCGGCGACCGGAGCGTCACCTACGGCGAACTCGGGGCGCGGGTCAACACCCTGGCCCGGCAGCTGATCGCGGCCGGGATCGGTCCGGATGTCGCGGTGGCCGTGTGCATCCCGCGGTCGGTGGAGCTCATGGTCGCGATCCACGCGATCGTCACCGCCGGTGGGCAGTACGTCCCCATCGACACCGGCGCACCGGTCGACCGCGCCGAGTACATGGTCGAGACCTCCGGCGCGACAGTCGCGCTCGTGCACGCCGGACAATCGACCCCCGAGCCGATCGCCGGCCTCGGCGACGCCGTCGAGGTGATCGGGGTCGACACCTCGACCCCGATCGAGGGGAACACCGCGCCGGTCACCGACGCCGATCGCCGTGGCCGGCTGCGTCCCCAGCATGCCGCGTACACGATCTTCACGTCCGGTTCGACGGGCCGGCCGAAGGGTGTGACGCTGCCGCACGACGCCGTGGTCAACCGATTGCGCTGGGGCCTCGACGAACTGCCCATCGGTGCCGACGACATGGTGGTCCTCAAGACCCCCTACACCTTCGACTGTTCGGTCGCGGAGTTGTTCGGTCCCCTCATGCAGGGTTCGCGGTTGCTCATCGCCGAGCCCGACGGCCACCTCGACCCGCCGTACCTGGCCGACCTGATCGCGGACACCGGCGCGACGATGGTGCACTTCGTGCCGTCGATGCTGTCGGTGTTCCTCGAACTCGCGGGCCCCGAACGGCTCGCCCGACTCGATCGTCTGCGGATCCTCTCCACAACGGGCGAGGCGCTGCCACCCGCGGTGGCCGCCGAGGCCCGCGCGGCCATGCCCGACGCGGTGCTGTACAACCTGTACGGGCCGACCGAGGCCGCCGTCGAGATCACGTATCAGCAGCTCGACGAGATCGGTGACACCGTGCCGATCGGTGTGCCGGTGTGGAATTCGACGGCGTACGTCCTCGACGGGCGTCTGCACCAGGTGCCGTCCGGGGTGCCCGGCGAGCTGTACGTCGGCGGCGCCCAGTTGGCGCGCGGCTACGCGGCCCGGCCCGACCTGACCGCGGACCGGTTCCTCGCGGATCCGTTCGGCGAGCCCGGGTCCCGGATGTACCGCACCGGTGACCTGGTGCGGCGCAATGCTTCCGGCGAGCTCGAGTACCTGGGTCGGACGGACTTCCAGGTGAAACTCCGGGGCCAGCGGATCGAGCTCGGTGAGATCGAGGCCGCGATCGCGCAGGCGCCCGGCGTCGTGCACACCGCGGTGACCGTTGCCCAGGCCCCCGACGGCGGCGAACACCTCGTCGCCTACGTGTCCGGAGCACCCGGCGAGACGGTCGACCTGGACGCGGTCAAGGCGGCCATCGCGACGCCGCTGCCCGAGTACATGCGGCCCACGGTGTGGATGCCGCTCGACGAGTTCCCGCTCAACACTGCGGGCAAGCTCGACCGAAAGTCGTTGCCCGCGCCCGAATTCACCTCCGGCGAGTACGTCGCACCGGCCACCGACGAGGAGGCCCGGGTCGCCGAGGTCTTCGCCGAGGTGCTCGGCGTCGACCGGATCGGTGTCACCGACAGCTTCTTCGACATGGGTGGCAACTCGCTGTCCGCGATGCGGCTGGCCTCCCGCGCGGGTGCCGCTCTGGGCGTCGACGTGTCCGTGCGGGATGTGTTCGGCGCGCCCAGTGTTCGTGAACTGGTCGCGGCGGCCGCGGCGGGAACCCGCGGTCTGCCGCCGATCGTCGCGGTCGAGCCGCGGCCGGATGCCGTTCCGGTGTCGTTCGCGCAGCAGCGGATGTGGTTCATCAACCAGTTCGACTGGGAGTCGCCCACATACAACATCCCGGCGGTCCTGCGACTGACCGGACCGATCGACCTGACGGCGTTGCGTGCCGCCCTGGCCGACGTCGTCGTGCGCCACGAGTCGTTGCGCACCACCTTCCCGGCGGTCGACGGCCTGCCACTCCAACGCATCCACCCGGCCTCAGAGGTCGCGGATCGCCTGGACTGGACGCAGGTCACCGATCAGGCCGCTCTGGAGCGGGACGTGATGACCGGCTTCGACGTCAGCCGGCAGTGGCCGATCCGTGCGCGGGTGCTGCGGATCTCCGACGACGAGCATGTTTTCGCGCTGGTCGTGCACCACATCGCCGCCGACGGTGAGTCGGTTGCCCCGCTGGTCGCCGACCTGGTGGCCGCCTACGTCGCCCGGACCACGGGTGCGGTACCCGAATTCGCGCCGTTGCCGGTGCAATACGCCGACTACGCGCTCTGGCAGCACGAGGTGCTGGGTGCACCCGATGATCCGACCACCGTTCTCGGATCGCAGCTGGCCTACTGGCGCGAGAAGCTCGCCGGTCTGCCGGATGTCATCGACCTGCCCACCGATCGGCCCCGGCCCACGGCGGCGTCGGGCGCAGGCGCGAGGGTCGACGTGCAGATCCCGGCCGGTGTCGCGGACCGGATCGCCGCGGTGGCCCACGACCATGGGGTCACGAACTTCATGGTGGTCCACGCCGCCCTCGCGACGTTGCTCTCGCGGCTGTCCGGAACCGACGACATCGCGATCGGCACGCCGATCGCCGGTCGCGGTCAGGAAGAGCTGGATCGGGTCGTCGGCATGTTCGTCAACACGCTCGTCCTCCGGACGCCGATCTCGCCGGCCGAGTCGTTCGGCGAGGTGCTCTCGCGGGTGAAGTCCGTCGACGTGGAGGCGTTCGCGCACGCCGACGTCCCGTTCGAGACCGTGGTCGACGCGCTCAAGCCGGCGCGGTCGGGCGCCTTCGCGCCCCTCAGCCAGGTCTGGCTCACGTTCGACCAGGCTGCCGGCGGTCTGCCCGGCGCCGATGACCTGCCGTCCGGATCGGTCGGCGATCTCGCGATCGCACCGTTGCCGCTCGCGGCCACGCCGGCCAAGGTCGACCTCCTGGTGAGCGTCGCGGCGGCACCGGAACCTGGCGCGCCGTGGCGGACCACGCTGACCTACGCCACCGACCTGTTCGACGAGTCGTCCGCCCAGCGGATCGGTGGCTGGCTGGTGGAGTTGCTGGACACGCTGACGTCCCGGGCCGACGCGGCGGTCGGCGACGCACTGTTCCTCGACGACACGACCAGCGGTCGACTCACCCCGGTCTCGGGCGGACGAGGCGCACAGCCGGAACTGCTCGCGGAGACCTTCGAGCGGGCCGCTCGCTCCTGGCCGCAGGCGGTGGCCGTCGTCGATGCCACCGGCAAGTCCCTCACCTACGAAGAGCTCGACGCCCGGTCGAATCGGTTGGCGCGCTGGCTCATCGGACGCGGCATCGGACCGGAGTCCCTGGTGGCCCTGGCGATCGGGCGATCGGTGGAATTGCTCACCGCGATCTGGGCCGTCGCCAAGACCGGCGGCGGCTACGTGCCGATCGATCCCGACTACCCGGCCGAGCGGGTCGCGAACATGGTCGAGGATTCCGGTGCCGTCCTGGGTCTCACGACGGATGCCGTCGGACCGCTGCCCGACGAGGGCTTCGAGTGGTATCGCCTGGGCGGTCTCGATCTCACGGGCTCCGCGGCGACGCCGGTGTCCGAGTCCGAGCGGCTCGCTCCCGCCCGGATCGACAACACCGCCTACGTCATCTACACCTCGGGTTCGACCGGCCGGCCCAAGGGCGTGTCGGTCAGTCACTCCGGCCTCGCCAACTTCGCGCGCGAGGAGATGCGGCGCGGATCGGTGTCCGGCCCGGCACGGGTGCTGGGATTCGCGTCGCCCAGCTTCGACGCATCGGTCCTCGAGTATCTGCTCGCCACCGCGTCCGGCGGACTCATCGCCTACCGTCCTGCCGACGCGGTCGGTGGGGCGGCGCTCGAGGAGTTCATGGTCGAGCACCGTGTCACGCACACGTTCCTCACGCCGACCGTTCTGTCGACGCTCGATCCGGAGGCACTCGATTCCCTCGAGCTGGTCTACGTCGGCGGCGAAGCGGTTCCGCAGGCGTTGAAGGACGCGTGGTCGTCCGTTCGACGCATCCAGAACCTGTACGGGCCCACCGAGACCACGATCGGCATCACCATCAGCGAGCCGATGGAACCGGGCGAACCGGTCCTGCTCGGCGGGCCGCTCGCCGGACTCGGTCTGCAGGTCCTCGACAGTCGTCTCCATCCGGTCCCGGTCGGTGTACCCGGTGAGCTGTACGTCACCGGCCTCCCGCTGTCACGCGGCTATCTGAACCGGCCCGGCTTGACGGCCGACCGTTTCGTCGCGGACCCGTTCGGGGACAAGGGTTCCCGGATGTACCGCACCGGCGACGTGGTGCGCTGGAATCGATCCGCAAACGGTGCGCTCGCGCTCTCGTACTCGGGACGTACCGACGATCAGGTCAAGCTCCGCGGTCTCCGGATCGAACTGGGCGAGATCGAATCGGCACTCGCGGCGCATCCCGCGGTCGACTCCGCGGTAGTCGTGGGCGTCGGCGGCGCGGTGGCCACGTCGCTCGCGGCCTATCTGGTGACCACCGGGGACGTGACCGACGAGGAGCTCCGCGAGTTCATCGGCCGACGACTCCCGTCCTTCATGGTCCCGGCGACACTCACGCGCCTCGACTCGCTCCCGATGACGCCGGTCGGCAAGCTCGACAAGGCGGCACTGCCGGAACCGGTCGTGGTGACCGTCGACCACGTCGAACCCGAGACGGACAACGAGCGCGCCATCGCCGAGGTCTTCGCCGAGGTGCTCGGCGTCGACCGTGTCTCGGCCACCGAGTCGTTCTTCGATCTCGGCGGTAACTCGCTCTCGGCGACCCAGGTCGTCTCGCGGGTTCACGACCGCGGGCTTCCGCTCGAACTGCGTTGGCTGTTCAGCGATCCCACCGTTCGCGAGCTGGCCCGTCGTATCGAGGAGGGCAGTACCCGCGGGAACGACGTGCTGATCACCCTGCGCGGCGACGGCTCGCGGCCGCCGCTGTTCTGTGTGCATCCGGCCGGTGGTCTCGCCTGGTTCTACGGTGGGTTCGCGCCGTACATCGCCGACCGGCCGATCTACGGGCTCCAGGACCCGCACGTCGTCAACGGCGAGGACAGCGCCACCGACGCGCACGAGCTCGCCGCGCGCTACGTCCAGGAGATCCGCCGGGTTCAGCCGGAGGGCCCGTACCACCTGCTCGGGTGGTCGATCGGCGGGATCATCGCCCACGCGATGGCGACGCGACTGCAGGCCGTCGGAGAACGGGTTGCCTACCTCGGCATCATGGACACCGCTCCACCGGGGGAGGGCGAGACCCCGGCTCCCGAGGTGGTCGCCGAGGAGGAGTCCGCGACGAACCCGGACCACACCGCCGACATCCTGGGCGGCTGGCGCGACCTGTTCGACCTCGACGACGCGGTGAAAGCCGAGAGCCCGGAAGAGGTCGCCGACATCGTGCGGACGCAGATCGCCGGAATGGGACTGCTCGCCGACGACGTCGTCGACCGCGTGATGGACAGCTTCGCGGTGTCCGCCGAGGTGTTGATGGACTATCGCCCACAGCGTTTCGACGGGTCGATCCAGGTCTTCACCGCGACGAACGACAAAACGAATCCCGCCGCGATCTCCGAGAGCTGGCAGCCGCACGTGTCCGGAACGATCGACAACACCGATGTCGCAACGCACCACCTCGGAATGACCGATGCGGCGTCGCTCGGAGTGATCGGTCCCCGGGTCGAACAGGCGCTCTCGGGTGTTCGTGAAGCGGATGCCGACTCACCTGGACATGCATGACGGGTTGTCGAAACACGGCAACCGGTCCGACGACAACAAGTAAGAGGAGACACGAATGACCAATCCTTTCGATGACGAGAACGGCCGTTTCTTCGTGCTGGTCAACGACGAGAACCAGCACTCGCTGTGGCCGACCTTCTCCGACATCCCCGCCGGCTGGACCAAGGTGTTCGGCGAGGATAGTCGGGAGGCCTGCCTGAAGTACGTCGAGGAGAACTGGACCGATCTGCGGCCCAAGAGCCTGATCGATGCGATGGAGGCGGACGAGGCCGGCAAGACGGCTGGCTGAGTTTCGACACACCGGGCCGGCTGGTTCCGGCACGAGTGACCGGGGACGCCGGTCTGCTTCGAGAGACCCTCAGAGGAGCGCGGCATGAAACTCAGCGTCGTCGTACCGGCCCACGACGAGGAGCGAGAGCTGGCTGCCTGCTTGGATCATCTCCTCGCACAGTCGCTTCCGATCGACGAGATCATCGTCGTGGACAACGACTCGAATGATCGGACCGGCGAGGTGGCGGGTGAGTATGCGCGGCGGTTCCCACGGTTCGGCTCCTCACCGAGGAGCGGCGAGGGGTGGCGCGGGCCAGAGACCGGGGTTTCGATTCTGCGACCGGTGACGTCATCGGCCGGGTCGATGCGGACGCGAGGGCCCGCCGGGACTGGTCGAGCGTCGTCATGCGGTTCTTCACCGACGAGTCGAACGCACAGTGGGATGTGATCGGCGGTTTCCCCCTGATGACCGACGCTCCCGGCTGGCGTGAGCACGAGAAGAAGCTCCGGAAGTGGGCCGTCGACAGGGGCGGGCGGGAGACCGGTGCGGTCATCGGCCAGTGTTTCGCGATCCGCCGTACCTGCTGGGAGGCCATCCGCGGGGACCTGTTGTCGGACCGTCGCGACATCCACGAGGATCACGACATGTCCGCGGCGGTCCGTCAGGCCGGAGGTCGGCTGTGGCTGAGTTACCGCCTCGTCGTGGAAGGTTCTTCCCGCCGCTATCGGGTACCGCCGTGGCGCAATGTCGGCTACGCGCTGGGCGGGCCCCGGGCCGCCTGGGCGCGAGGTGACCGGAAGCTGTTCGCGAAGCAGGCGTTCGTGGTCCTCCCGCTCAGCTACGCCTATTTGTGGGTCATCTGGGTGAGGCTGCGGGGATGGGATCCCGAGACGGAACGATGGAGTCTGAGTCGATTTCGTGAGGGGTCCGGAGAAGGCATTCGGAATTCGCCCTTCGTCGACTAGATCCCGGACGTTCCCGATCGGATGAATTGACGGGATACCGGCGCGGACATGACCGTAGGTACCGTGATCCGGCAGTGGGTTGCCTACGATTGAGTCGTCCGTGTTCCGGGCCGGCCGCCGGCCGGCTCCCAACGATAGGTACGACGATGACGAATCCATTCGATGACGAGGACGGCCGTTTCTTCGTGCTGGTCAACGACGAGAATCAGCACTCGCTGTGGCCGACTTTCGCCGACATCCCGGCGGGCTGGACCAAGGTGTTCGGTGAGGACAGCCGTGCCGCGTGCCTCGAGTACGTCGAGCAGAACTGGACCGACCTCCGGCCGAAGAGTCTCATCGAGGCCATGGAAGCCGACAAGTCTGCCGGCGCCTGACCCGGTATGTCCGGTATCGACCTACCGGAATATCGGGACGATCCCGCGCAAATAACAACTTAAAGAAACCAGAGTGGCGCACTGCCGTAACTGGCGTCTCAGTAGTAACATGAAGTCACATTTCGTTCGCAGAACAGCTTGTGGAATGTGCCACAGATGCTGAAGCAAGAGTCCCCATATTCCGTGGGGTAGGGCACACTGTGTTGAAGGGCCGCAACGTACCAACGTCTGGGGAGGCGGGGACGCCGCGGTCACGCCATTATGGGCGGGGGGAAGGTAGTCACTCATGGACGATCTATTGCACGACATTCAGGATCGTGGCGCGATCACGCCGAAGCTGACCGCAGTTCGGTTGGGCGACAAGGCACTCACCTATGGTGAGCTCGCACGGCGCATCGACGAATACGATCATGTGTGTTCCGCGCATGGCATGTCTCAGGCTGCTGCCTTCTACGCCGCCCTGATGAACTGCCTGCCGACGCTGGCCGACATCCAGCCGCTGGAATCGCGGATGCAGGTCATCGGCGAGGTCGAAGCATGGTTGGGCCGCGGCCGCGGAGTCGCCGCGCCGGCGCGTACCCATCTTCGCGCGGTCAGCTAGACCCACACACATCACAACGAGACCCACCTGGTGCATCCGGGTGGGTCTCGTTGTTTGTGTGGGGCTTCACTTCTTGCCGATTCGGCGCGTCGTGGACATTCTGTGCCAACGGTTCTCGGCGTGGGCGACGCCGAAGCGTCTGACCTGTACCGGTATTGGCTGAGCCGTCAGAGGCCGAAGATCAATGCCAGGAACAACAGGATCGGACCGCCGACGACGACACTTCCGGTACCGCACACGATCCCGGTGACCGCGCGTCCGGTCCCCTTGCGCGTCGCAGGTGTCCGGTTGACCTGCTTGATCGCCACGATGCCGGAGATGATCGCGACCATCCCGAGAATCGCGCCGAGTCCGAGGACCAGGGTCATCGGAATCGCGATCACACCGGTTGTCAGTGCCAGCGATGCAGCGGGCGCGTCCGTGCGACGCACCACCGGAGGTGAATACGGCAGTGGTTGGACAACCGGGCCCGGCCGAGGATTCGTGAACGTCACCGGCGGGGGAGCGGAGTTCTCCAGATCCCAGAAGTCGCCCACCGGCGGGAGGGCGGCATGCTCCTCCGGCGCCGGGCGGACTCGCGTCTCGACGCGCGTGACGGGCCGTGCCGGGGATACCGGCGCCGATTGTTCCGATCGTGGCGCGGACGGGGCGGGAGCGTCTGCCGGATCGGTGGGCAGCGAGTTGTCGTCGAGATCGTTGACCGCAGGCCATCGCTCATGACGCTCGGTGATCGCCGGTGAGAACGGCTGGGTGGGAATGTCGACGCGCACGGCACCTCCTCGCTCGCCGGCTCGCTGTACGGGCCGTACCCGGGCGAGTCTACCGGCGAGGAGGAGGTGGCGGCCGGTGTCAGTGGCTGGTCGCCATTCCGGCGAGCTGGGTGACGGCGTCGGCGCTGAGCTTCCACCCGCCGTCGACCTTGACGTAGGCGAGCTTGATGTCGACCGGGGCCGGGGCGTGCGGGCTGGCGACCGCGACCGTGGCGACGGCCTTGTTGTCGCCGTCCTTCGCGACGTCCTTCACGGTGTAGATCTCGGGCGTGTATCCGGCGGCAGACGAACCCTTCGCGAAGGCGATGACCGCGGCCTTGGTGGCGGGATCCGTGGTGTCGACGACCGAGTCGATCTCGTCGGCCGGGGTCGCCGGGTCGACGGCCTTGCGCAGGATGTCCTGGGCCTTCGAGTTGCTCAGGCCGGTGACCTCGTCGATTGCGTCGCCGGCGGCGGTGGAGACCTCGGACGCGGCCGACTCGACTGCGGTCGAGACCTTGCTGGTGGCCTCGTCGACGTCCTCGGACGAGCAGGCGGTCGCGACGAACAGCGCGGACCCGGCCAGGGCGATGGCGGCGACGGACTTCCGGATCTTCATGGATTCCCCTTCATGCGACGCCTCCGCGGATCTGTACCCGCAGAGTAGTAAGCCCACACTAACTCAGCCCCCACTCGGAATTAATCGGACCGCGGTCCGGTTATGGTGGACGAGGCTGCCACGGCAGCGCTATCGGCAGGCAACGGAAGGCGCGACATGCAGTTCGGAATCTTCAGCGTCAGCGACATCACGACGGACCCCACCACGGGCAGGACGCCCAGCGAGAACGACCGGATCAAGGCGATCGTCGAGATCGCGAAGAAGGCCGAGGACATCGGGCTCGACGTGTTCGCGATCGGTGAGCACCACAACGAGCCGTTCTTCTCGTCCTCGCCGACGACGACCCTCGCCTACATCGCCGCGCAGACGCAACGTCTTCAGCTCAGTACTGCGACCACGCTCATCACGACGAACGATCCGGTGAAGATCGCCGAGGACTTCGCGATGCTCCAGCACCTCGCCGACGGCCGGGTCGACCTGATGCTCGGACGTGGGAACACCGGGCCCGTCTATCCGTGGTTCGGGCAGGACATCCGCCAGGGCATCCCGCTCGCCATCGAGAACTACCACCTGCTGCACCGGCTGTGGGCCGAGCACGTCGTCGACTGGGAGGGCCGGTTCCGTACGCCGCTCACGTCGTTCACCTCGACCCCGCGTCCGCTCGACGGGGTGGCCCCGTTCGTGTGGCACGGGTCGATCCGCAGTCCGGAGATCGCCGAGCAGGCCGCGTATTACGGCGATGGCTTCTTCGCCAACAACATCTTCTGGCCCAAGGAACACTTCCAGCGGCTCATCGCCTTCTACCGCGAGCGATTCGAACATTACGGCCACGGCAAGGCCCACCAGGCCATCGTCGGCCTGGGCGGCCAGTTCTTCATCCGGCCCCGCTCGCAGGACGCGGTGCGTGAGTTCCGTCCGTACTTCGACAACGCACCCGTGTACGGCCACGGTCCGTCGCTGGAGGACTTCACGTCGCAGACGCCGCTGACGGTGGGCAGTCCGGCCGAGTTCGTCGACAAGACACTGTCGTTCCGCGAGAGCTTCGGGGACTACCAGCGCCAGCTGTTCCTCGTCGATCACGCGGGATTGCCGCTGAAGGTCGTGCTCGAACAGCTCGATCTACTCGGCGAGGTCCTGCCCGAGCTGCGCGAGGGGTTCGCTCAGGGCAGGCCTGCCGACGTACCCGACGCGCCGACCCACGCGTCCCTGGTGGCCGGCCGCCAGGAGTCCGACGAGGCGGGGAAGGTCGAGGTGCGGTCATGAGCGAGCGCGTCCTGCGCGTGGTGGCGGTGAATGCCGGGCTGTCCGAGCCGTCGTCGACGCGGATGCTGATCGATCGGATGGCGACGGGGGTGACCGGCGTGCTGAGCGGTCGCGGGGTGGCCGCCGACGTCGAGGTGATCGACCTGCGGGATCTGGCCGTTGATCTCGGACGTTCGACGGCCGTCGGCTTCGCCTCCGGGGAGACCCGCGCCGCGCTCGACGCGGTCGAGTCCGCCGACGCGCTGGTCGTCGCGTCGCCGGTCTTCAACGCGTCCTATAGCGGTCTGTTCAAGATGTTCTTCGACCTGGTCGACGTGGACGCGATGGCCGGTAAGCCGGTGCTGATCGGCGCCACCGGTGGTAGCCCGCGGCACTCCATGATGCTCGATCACGCGCTGCGCCCGCTGTTCTCGTACCTCCGAACCGTCGTCGTGCCCACCGGGGTGTACGCGGCGTCGGAGGACTGGGCGGGCACCGAGAGGCCCGGGGACACCGGGCTGAACGACCGGATCTCCCGTGCGGCAGCCGAACTCGCGGGACTTATCGGGCCGCGTGCGTCGACTCCGCGTCCGGGAACCGAGGCCGCACCGGCCAGCGCGCGCATCGCGGGACCCGGCGCGCGACAGCAGGCGATCGAAGCGGCGGGGATCGCCAACTTCGCGAGGTTGTTGGGCCCTTCGTGACGGCCCTCCGCACGCTCCGGGCCTCCTCATAGCTCCTATGTCAAGCAGCGGCTTGGCATGTGGTTGCTGTGCGGGTGTGGTGGTCGTGAGTGAGGTGGTTGTAGACGACGCGGACGAGGCGTCGTTTGAGGCAGCGCAGGGCTTCGCGTTTGCTTTTGCCTTCGTCGCGTTTGCGTTGGTAGTAGACGTGTCCGAGAGTGTCGGGCATGTGGGCTTGGGTTAGCGCGATGAGGTGCAGGGCCGCGTTGAGTTGCCGGTTGCCTGAGCGGGTCAGTCGGTGGCGGCCGGGGTTGGCCGACCACACCGGCACGGGTGCAACGCCGGCGTGGCGGGCGAACTGCGCATCGGTACCGAAGCGGGTGATGCCCGCGGATTCGCCGAGCAGTTTGGCTGCGGTGAGCTCGGCGCAGCCGGGCATCGCCAACAGGGTCGGCACCGCATCGCGCACCAGGGTGGTGATCTCGCGGGTCACCTCCTTGATCTCGGTGGTCAACGCGATGATGGCCGCGACCTCGTTGCGGGCCAGGCGGGCATCGACCCCGATCCGCTCGGCCAACCAGCTGGCCAGGGCCTGCTGGTGTTTGTTCAGCGTCAACCCACCGGAGGGGATGCGGTATTCGGGGTCGAGTTGATGCACCCGCCACAACACCCGGTTGATCTTTGAAGTGCGTTCGTGCACAAGGTTTTCCCGATAGTCCACCAACGCTTTGGCCTCATACGACAGCTCATCGTGGGAAGCCACCGGTAGGTCGGGTTCCCGGGCAGCGGCCCGCGCCACGGCGAGAGCGTCGATGGGATCGGACTTGCCGCGTTCACGCCCAGTGCGGCGATGCTCGGCCATCAACCGGGGCGTGACTCGTACGACTTTCTGCTTCGCAGTCAGCAGGTCGCGCTCGAGGCGGGCGGACATGTTGCGGCAGTCCTCGATGGCCCACAACACCTCACCGCCGAACTTCTCGTGGGCCCAGCGCAGCGCTTTGTGGTGGCCGGACGTGGTGGCCGCAACGACAGTGGATCCGAGTTTGCGGCCGGCGTCATCGACCGCGACGAAGGTGTGGGAGCGCTTGTGAACATCAGCACCAATGACGATCATGGAACGTGCCTTCCTGTCACAGGGTGGGCGGACAGTCGGGCCGGTCGGTGGACATACTTCAGTGGAGGGGCGCTGCCACGCTCCTATCAAGTCACGCCGACCGGTCCGTCACACCAGATGTCGGCACGATGAGGCAACACCAACCCCACAGGGGCGGCAGGGAGCGATTGAGCCAAACACCTGGTGGACGAAACCCAATCACCACTGACGTGGCTCCACAACCCTGACACTGAAGGGAGCGATGGCTGACGGCCCTCCGCACGCTCCGGGCCTCCTCAGGGGGCGGTGGGATCAGGCGCTTCCCGGCGAGTTCTTCCGCGGGCGCAGCCGGGAGTGCGGCAGTGGCGGTGCGGGTAGGTGCTGGATCGGTCCCTCGTATCCCTGCACCTGCCCGAACCGTTCGCTGTGGGCCATCCACTCCTCACGGAACCCGACGATCTCGTCGTGCGTGCGACCGATGAAGTTCCACCACATCACGATGTCCTCGCCGAACGGGGTGCCACCGAGCAGGATCACCCGCGCGGCGTCGTCGGAGGTGTTGGTGAGCGTCAGTCGTGAGGCACCCACCCCGAGGTAGCCGAGTTCGGTGCGTTCGAGAGGTGCGGCGCCGGTGTCGGCGACCTCGATGGTCCCGACGTCGACGAGGATGCCGTGTTCGAAGGCGGGATCGACGTCGATGTCCACGGTGGCGGCGGGGGCGAAGTCGAGTTGGGCACCGAGCAGCGGGGTGAACGTGTGAACCGGTGAGCGGGTGCCGAACAGCTCGCCGAGGAACACCTTGGCCGTGACCCCTTCGCGCACCACGTCATCCGGACGATGATGGGCGAAATCCCTTGGGGTGTCGGCGTCGTCGGCGGGCAGCGCGGTCCACAACTGGACGCCGTGGAGGATGGTGGTCGGTGGGGTCGAGACCTCGGTGTGCGCGATGCCGTGTCCCGCGGTCATCAGGTTGATCTCGCCGGGCCGGACCATCGCGTGGTTGCCCATGGTGTCGCGATGCTCCACCTCGCCGGTGAACAGCCAGCTGACCGTCTGCAGGCCGGTGTGCGGATGCGGCGCCACATCCATCCCGCCGGTGCTCGCCACGTCGTCGGGTCCGTAGTGGTCGACGAAGCACCACGCGCCGATGAGGGACCTCGAGCGTTGCGGGAGCGTCCGGTGGACGGTCATCGCCCGCGGCCCGCCGAGGGGTACGTCGCGTGCGGTGAGAACCTCCATGTGGAGGTGTCCGGCGCGCGTCGCATTCTCGGCGTCGGTACGGCATTCGACCTCGGCCGGATGGGCCTCCAGATTGCTCATGGCGACCATTCTCCCCGGGGTGGGGGACCGGTGTGGCCAGAAGCGTGTCCTCAGACGAGTGTCGGGTTCTCGAACAGCATCGTGATCTTCTCCACCGAGCTGGTCATCAGCGCGCGCCGCCCGAGTCGGAGCGACCGGAGTTCGGCGGCGATCGGGTGGTCGCCGAGCTCGAGATCCGCCCCGCCGAGACGGGTGCGGGTGCCGGTCACCGATGTCAGCCGCCAGGGGGTGAGCCTGGTGACGCCGTCGAGTTGCGAGTAGGCGTGCAGGACGGTGTCGGCGGTCGTGTCCGGGACCTTGATGCCGGGCTTGATCCGCAGGTCCGCGATCAGCGCGCCGTCGGCCTCGAGGCGGCCGTGCCGCACCGATGAGCCGTGATCGACGTCGAACTCGGCCAGCGTCTTCGGGAAACCCCAGATCCCACGGCCGGCGGCCAGGGTGAAGTCGCCGTCCACCGGTAGCCGGTGGACGAGGGCCCGCGCGTCGCCCTTGGCAAGAGCGCGGAGCGCTCGGACAGGTGAGGCCGGGGGTCGGGAGGGGTCGTCGACGAGGAAGCAGACACCGAACTCGTTGTACGGCCCGAGGTCGCCGTCGATGTAGTCGACGAAGACGAGCATGCACATCGCACGTCCTGGCCGGATTCGCAGCGGACGCAGTGTGCCGGGCCGTCCGGACTCGCTGTCGATCGCACGCTGGACAGCCGCGGCGTCGGCGGTGAAGCCGGCGACGAAGCACCGCGCATGCCGGATCTCCACGGGCATGGTCACCGTGGTGCCGAGGATGTCGTGGGATGAAGGTGCTGTCACCGGTACTTCCTTCTTCTGGTCGGATGCGGGTGTTCGGCCGCATCCGACGAACACTAGAACGTGTTCTAGTCTGGCATGACCGGGGTGCGGAGAGGTCGAAGAAGGCGGATGTCCCCCATCCTGTGGACATCGACGGTGACAAAACGTGACGGGTTGTCGCAGGTCCAGGCGATCCAACGGTCGATGTCCGACTTGTCGTATACGGTTCGCCCAGTGTGTGGCCCCGGAGCGCTGTGTAATTGCTGAAGGCGCGTGAAGGCTGCACGGTGAGCCGACGAAAGGGGGCACCGTCGATGCCCGAGGGGAACGTCGCGTCGCCACACCGGAGGAGTGCGGCACCGGGCCGGGTGCCGATGGCGAGGTGCGCGCGATGACGGCAGACGAGGCTCCGGTGGATCGCGTCATCCGGGTCGGGATGGTCGACGATCACCGCTCACCGATCTGGGGGATCGAGCGGGTCCTGGATCCGGTCGACGACATCTCGCTGGTCTGTTCGGCGTCCACGGTCACAAGTGTGCTCGCGGGGATGCCCCTCGACGTCGTCCTGCTCGATCTGCGCCTCGACGACGGGACCACGCCCAGGGAGAACGTCAACGCGCTCTCCGCTGCCGGTGTCGCCACGGTCGTGTACACATCCGGTGAACACACTGCGCTGCTGCGTTCGGCGGCTCGGGCAGGCGCGCTCGGCGTCGTGCTCAAGTCGGCGGATGAATCGGTCATCATCGACGCGATCCGAGCGGCTGCCGAGGGCCGGGCGGTGCTCACGACAGAGTGGGCCGCGGCCATCGACGGCGACCCCGAACTGGCCGCAGTCGATCTGTCGCCACAGCTGCAGAAGGTTCTGGCCCTGTACGCGTCGGGGGAGACGTCGGCTCGGGTGGGAGCTGCTCTGGGTGTGTCCGCGGAGACCGTGAACGAGTACCTCAAGCGGATCCGGCAGAAGTACGCCGACGCCGGCAGGCCGACCCGGACCAAGGTCGACCTGTTCAAGCGTGCGGTGGAGGACGGGTGGCTGCCGGTGCCCCAGCGCAACCGGAGTCGCGGCGCCGATCCCGGTCGGTGAAAGTCACTGATAATAGGGAACTTCGGCCCTAGCACAGGACGACTCAGGTGCGGAATCAGTAGGCAGAAAAGGGGAATGGTGGGGAATCGGCAGTCGATCGGCGTCAGAACAGTAGAAGTCCCCAATTCTGGGTCTACCGGGTCGTCGACAGCAGCACTACTTTCAGAATCATAGGGAATGATGCGCGGAGCGTACGGCGTCGGGGGACGTGAGCGTTGCGCCAGAAATTAGGGGATGGACCAGTGACGGCCACTTCAGAGTTCTATCGAACCGCACAGTCCCGGGGGGCCGTGGACCAGCGTCGCGTCGGCTCGCCGGAAACGATGCCACACAACGGAATCGCCCGGCTTTCCGACTACCGCACGGCCGGTGACCGCGCACCGTCGGCGCTGCCGCGGCCGAGCCTGTCCGACCGTGAGGTCGAGGTTCTGCTCGCCTGGCTCGCCGCCGAGTCGAAAGAAGAGGCGGCAGCCCGACTCTTCATCTCGGCGTCGACGGTGAGCACCCACCTCGCACGAATCCGTGCGAAGTACACCGCGGTGGGCCGTCCGGCCCCGACCAAGACACATCTCTTCGCGCGCGCCCTCCAGGACGGGTACACCAGCCTCGATCGCTGGTGATCGTCTCCACGCGTGGTCTGCGGTGATCCTCGGAGAAGGGGGTCAGCGCAGGTCGCGCGCCAGTTTGGGCCAGGTCGCGTACAGGTCGTCCTGCCAGTAGCCCCATGAGTGGGTGCCGGTCGGCCGGAGATTCACCTGAACGGGCAGTCCGAGGGACCGCATCCGCTGGACCATCTGGCGGGTGCACATGTCGATGGCGACCTCGATGCCGCCGCCCACGATGGCCTGATTGGCCAGGTCGAAGGCATTGCCCTCGATGCCCGGGTCCCCGAGTTGCTCATGCACACCGGGCGCGCCGGTCCCGCTGGTCATGTACACCTTGGTCCCGCGCAGTTTCTCGGCGTTCAGATAGGGGTCGTTCGCACGCCAGCCGGGACCGTTGAGCGGACCCCACATGTTCACGATGTTCCCGCCGCCACGATCCTCGACGACCATCCGGATGTACTGCTGGCCGGCCGGGTCGCTCGTCCGTGCACATCCGCTGAATGCCGCGACGGACCGGTAGAGGCCGGGTGCGGCGATGGCCAGATTGAGCACCGAGGTGCCCGCCATCGAGATTCCGGCGATGGCGTTCGCGCCCGTCGTCGGGAACGTGGCGTCGATGATGGGCGGGAGTTCCCTGGTCAGGAACGTCTGCCACTTGTTGCGGCCGAGTACCGGGTCGTCGCGCTGCCAGTCGGTGTAGTAGGAGAAGGCGCCGCCGATCGGCGTGACGACATAGGCGTTCTTGTCGGCGAAGTACCGCTTGTAGGTGGTCCGCGCATCCCAGGTCGCCGAGTCCTCGCCGCCGCCGGCACCGTTGAGCAGGTACAGCACCGGGGCCGGACGCGACCGGTCGCGTGGGGTCAGTACGGTCACCGCGACCGTGCGATTCATCGCCGCCGAGTGCACGAGCAGTGTCGTCTGCTGGGTATCGTCGACGTACCTGTCGACGACTCGTGACCCCGGCGCCGCGTCGGCGGCCGACGCGGGTCCCACGACGAGCGCACCCACAACCGCCATCGTCGCCAGCAGGGCCGACCAGAACCATCTACCTCCGTGCACGCACACCACGTCCCCGCCTGTCATCCTCGATCCGTCCCACGATGTGTTGCGACGCAGAACGCCGCGGTCGTCCCGCGGAGTACCCCCGTCGTCAGTGTAGGCGTGCGTCTGCCCGGTGCCGTGGTCTCAGAGCGGGGCCTGTACCAGGATCGGCGTCGTCGGCTGCGCGGAGCCGCTCGCGGGTTCGATGGTCACCGCCAGGACCTTCGCGTCGCCGAGTCCGTCGACGACGACCGGTTCGGTGTCACCTCCCGGGATCAGGCCGGCCGGTACCGGGTTCTCCGCTCCGCCCACCAGCCAGAGCTGGAACGCGCTGTCCGGCGAGATCGGACGGCCCTGGTTCCGGATGAGTGTCACCGCGCGGCCGGCCGTCTCGGAGGCGATGACCGTGATCGTCCCGTGGCCGTCCGCCAGGGTTTCGGCGGTGACGGTCGCGTCACCGGCCGCGAGGACCCCGAGGACTTCCTGCTGCTCCCCGCCGACCGCCGTCGCGGACGGCGAGGGTTCCGGTGCCGTCGTACGGCCGATCAGGACGCCGGCGCCGAGTGCCACGGCGACGGTCGCCGCGGCCGCGGCGAGCACGGCCGTCTTCCGCCGTGTCCCCTGCGTGGTCCTCTGACGGTGTCGATCCATGGGCTCGGGTGTCGCTGTCTGTGCCGATGGCGACGAGCTGAACCGCGTGGTGCCGTCGAAGATGTGCGACAGCACGCGGTGTCGGAGATCGGACGGCGCCTCCAGGGCGTATGTGCTGGCGAATCCGGCCATGGCGGTGTGGATCTCGACGATGCGTGCCTCGTAGGACGATCGTTCCGCCGCGGGAAGCGCGGCGAGTTCCCGTTCCGCGCGGAGGGTCTCCTCGGGAGTCAGAGCGGATACGGCGTACAACTCGATGTGGTCATCGAGCCAGGCGGACATGCCGTCGTCGGGGTCCGCGTCGGTTCTTGTCATGGTCAGTTCAGACATCCTCCTGCGTCCCCAAGCACTTTTTCAGGCGGCGTAAGCCATCTCTGATCCGGGACTTGATGGTGGGCAAGGGGGTCTCGGTCTGTGATGCCACCTCCGGGTAGGTCAGGCCGCCGAAGTAGGACATCTCGATACAGCTCCGTTGCAAGTCCGTGAGCTCGCCGAGACATGTTCGTAGCGTACGCGCCTCGTCGGCGTGGACAACCACCTCGAGCGGAATGTTGCGCGGAGTTTCGACGGACGCGGCGCCGTAATCGGACATCCGCTCCTGCTGGAGCTGTTCGGTGCGCACGCGATCGACGGCGCGACGGTGAGCGATGGTCATCATCCAGGTGATGACCGAACCGCGTGCGGGGTGGTATTCGCTCGCCTTCTGCCAGTACTGCAGATACGCCTCCTGCACGATCTCCTCGGCGTACTCGCGGTCGCGGATGACACGGAACGCGAGTCCGTAGATGCGCGAGCTGGTCAGGTCGTACAGACGCGTGAACGCGGCTCGGTCCCCGGTGGAGGCCGATTCGAGAAGATCGCGCAACAAACGAGATTCGTGTCCACGTCCGTGGTCCGCATCGGGGGTCGCGCTGCCGTCGTCCGATGTCACTGGTCCACGGTAACCAAAAGAGTCGGGAGTTCTCCGGCGATCTGCAATCACCGATTTGCTGAGCTTCGGTAAAGAACAAGGGAGACAGGGATGCACACCGCGAGGATGGCCAGAGACGAGCCCACCGCATACCCCACGGCATGGTCGGCGACCCACCCGGTGGCGGCCGGGAAATTCGGTGGCGCCTCGTTGGCGAAGAGTTGCCGGCATGCGGTCGCCACGGCGGTCACCGGGTTCCACTCCGCGATGGCGCGCAGCGGGCCGGGAAGACTCTGTGCGGAGATGAACGCACTCGACAGGAACGTCAGGGGGAACATCCAGAGAAAGCCGATACTTTGTGCCGCTTCGACATTCGGGGCTCCGAGGCCGGTCACGGCGCCCACCCAGGCCATCGCGACAGCGAAGAGTCCGATGATGCCGAAGGCGATCGCGGCGTCGGCGGCGCTGCCCTGAACCCGCCATCCGATGGCAAGCCCGCAGGCGACCATCACCACCAGCCCGACGGCGCACAGGAGCATGTCGGAGGAGACCCGGCCGCTGATGACGCCCAGTCGCGACATCGGTAGCGAGCGGAGGCGGTCGATGATTCCGTCGGAGGTGTCGTTCGCCAGGCCGACAGTGGTGAAGGCGGCGTTGAACACGACGGTCTGCGTGAAGATCCCGGCCATCAGGAACTCGCGGTATGAGCCGCCGCCGAACGTCGCGCCGAAGACATAGGCGAAGAGGAAGACGAACATCAGCGGCTGGATCGTCGCACTGATGAGAAGCGTCGGTATGCGTTTGACGGTCAGCAGGTTTCGCTCGACCAGTACCGCGGTGTCAGTGAACACGAGCTCGCTCCGTTCGGTTGGGCAGATTGTCCGGTACGTCCGCGTCGGAGTCACCTGTTCCGATGACAGCGTGATCGATCGACCCCGCAAAACCGTTGACCGCCTTACCATTCATGCCTGACTGAGTGACCGTGATGTCCGAATCGCTTGATATGTCGGCGATCTCGACATCAACAGTCGTATCCGGATCGGTGGTGCCGGCTCGCTCGGTGAGCGTCAGGAAGACGTCGTCGAGGGTCGGTGTCGTGACGGACGCGTCGACGACCTCGATCCCGGCCGACGACAGCGCCCGGACCGCGGCGACCGCACTGCGGGTCCCGTCGTCGACGGGGACCGACCAGCGCACGGATTCGGTATCGGCCCCGCCCCTCTCGCCGCCCGATTCGAGACGTTCGGGTCGCCCGACACCGATCTCGGTCAGGGAGGCCGAGATCTGCTCGTCGTGGGTGTCGTCCGTGTGGGGGACGGCGAGTTCGACGGTGAGGATCGATCCGCCCGTCGAGGCCTTCAGATCGGCCGGGCTTCCCTGGGCCCGGATCGTGCCGTGGTCGATGACCGTGATCTCGTCGGCCAGCGCGTCGGCTTCCTCGAGGTACTGCGTCGTCAGCAGAACCGTCGCACCGGAGCCGACCTGTTCGGCGATGACCTCCCACATCTGGCGTCGCCCGCGAGGGTCGAGTCCGGTCGTCGGCTCGTCGAGGATCACCAGCGACGGGCGGTTGATGAGTGCCCCGGCGAGGTCCAGCCGACGACGCATCCCGCCCGAGTAGGTCCGCATCGGTCGATCCGCGGCGTCCTCGAGGTTCAGTTCCGCGATCAGTTCACGCGCGCGTTCCGATGCAACGGCCCGTGGTTGCCCGTACAACTGACCGACCATGCGCAGGTTCTCGAAGCCGGTCAGGTTGCCGTCCACGGCCGCGTACTGGCCCGACACCCCGACGATCTTCCGGACGGCGCCGGGATCGGCGATGGCGTCGACCCCGTCGACGAGCACCGAGCCCTCGTCGGGGGTCATCAGGGTCGCGACGGCGCGCACCGCGGTCGTCTTCCCGGCACCATTGGGGCCGAGGAGCGCGTGCACCGTTCCGGTGGGGACCGTCAGGTCCAGTCCGCTGAGAGCGTGAACACGTGGCCCGCGGCCGAACAGTCCGGTGCGGAAGGTCTTGTGCAACCCGCGGAGTTCCAGTGCGTAACGTGCGGCCTCCTCGGTCGGTGCGTCGTCAGCGATGCTGTGCCGCCCCACGGGTGACCTCGCTTTCGTCGTCCCGCGAACTCTCCATCGTCCGGATCAGGCTGGCCGGCCGCATGTCCCGCCAGTTCTCCTCCACGTACTCGAGGCATTCGTCGTGTCCCGACGGGCCGAAGACCGTACGCCAGCCATCGGGCACCGGTGCGAAGTCCGGCCACAGCGAATGCTGGTTCTCGTGGTTGACGAGCACCCGGAAGGTTCCGTCGGTGTCGTCGAAGGGGTTGGTCATCACTTCTCCTCTCGTATGGCGGCCGCCGGTGGCCCCGGCGGTGCATCGATGGCGTGTACCCAGTCGGATACGTGCTCGGGCAGCATCATTCGTGCATGAGTGCTGTGCGCACCGATGTCGACGACCCGCCCGGTCACCTTCGAATGCCAGGCCTCGACGGCTGGTGCGCCGGGCTCGGGGTCGACGGTCGCGGTGACGAAGGTCAGGTCGCCGTCGTAGACACGCGGCCGCCACCCGCGCGCCAGCGGTGAGGCGTGGCGGAACACCTCGTGGACCGTGCCCAGCGTCTCCCGGGTGAGGCCGGCAAGTGCGCCACCGGTCGAGGAGATGATGCGGTGTGCATCGTCGACGGTGAGTTCTCCTGCACCGGAGATTGTTTCGTTGTCGACCTCGAGTCCGAACTCACGCATCAGCTCGGTGATCGAGGCTTCGGTGTCCAGGTCGGGGCGCTCGGCGATGACGTAGCTGTCGAGCAGGACGAGCCGCGCGACCTCATCCCCGGCCTCCCGCAGCTGCACGGCCATCTCGTGCGCGATCAGACCGCCGAGCGACCAGCCGAGGAGGTGATACGGGCCGTCCGGCGCGACGGTGCGGATCTGTGCGACGTACTCCGCGGCGAGATCGCCGATCGAGCGCGGACATGTCCGCCCGGACAGAGCCGGGTGCTGGAGTCCGTACAGGGCACGGCCGGAGGGCAGATGGGGCAGCAGCGAGGTGAAGCTCCAGGACAGCCCGATCGCCGGATGGACGACGAACAGCGGTGGCCCGTCGGAGTTCTCGGCGGCTGCCCCGCGCCCGCGACGCAGCGGGAGGAGCACGTCCAACCCCGACGTGCCGGACCGCCCTGACGGGTCCGTCGGAGGCGCCCCGTCCATGCCCAGTGCCGCGGCGAGTTCCGCCGGGGTCGGTGCGCCGAAGAGCGCCTGTGCGGACACGTGGCGACCGATGAGTTCGGTCAGCCGCGACGTCACGGCGGTGGCCAGCAGGGAATTGCCGCCCAGATCGAAGAAGCCGTCGTCGGCGCCGATCGTGTCCGGAGTGATCTCCAGGACCTCGGCGAAGACCTGTGCGACCGCCGTTTCTCCACCCGCAGCCGGTACGCGACGTGCGGCGTCGCCATCGGTGGGGACCGGCAAGGCCTTGCGGTCGAGCTTGCCGGTGGGGGTGAGGGGGATGGCGTCGAGCAGGGTCACCGAGGTCGGCACCATGTGCCGTGGGAGCCGGCGGCTCACCCGCCGTCGTAGATCCGCGGGCTCCGGAGCGGATCCGTCGGCCGCGGTGACGTAGCTGCGGATCGTCGCCGTCGCGCCGGTGCCGACGACGAGGGTGACCGCGAAGTCGACATCCGGTTCGGTCGTGAGGGCGTCGTCGATCTCGCCCAGTTCGATGCGGAAACCGCGAACCTGTATCTGGGTGTCGCCGCGGCCGATGTAGACGAGTCGGCCGTCCTCGGTCCAGCGGACCAGGTCGCCGGTGCGGTACATGCGACGACCGGCGAAGCGTGGACCGGCGACCATCGGCGCCGGCAGGAAACGGGTGGCGGTGAGACCCGGACGGCGGTGGTATCCGCGGGTGATCTGCGGTCCCATGAGATAGAGCTCGCCCACGACTCCGGCCGGGACCGGGTGCAGGCGCTCGTCGAGAACGAGTGCGCCCACACCGTTGTTCGGCGTGCCGATGGTCAATCGCCGGTTGGGCGTGAGGGGTTCACTACCGGTGATGATGATCGTGGTCTCGGTTGGTCCGTACACGTTGACGAGGGTGCGTCCGGCCGCCCAACGGCGTACCAGGTCTGCGCCGTAATCCTCACCGCCGACGGCGAGCGCCCGCAGCGAGGGAACTGCGGAGGGCGACATGCTGGCAACGGCCGCCGGCGTGATGAACGCGTGGGTGACCTGCGCGGAGTCGATGACGTCGCTGAGCGCTTCGCCCCCGTAGACCTGCGGCCCGACGATGACCAGCGTCGCCGATCCGGCCAGTGCGAACAGCATTTCCAGGACCGATGCGTCGAAACTCGGCGAGGCGAAATGCAGCACTCGCGACATCGGTCCCGGCGCCATCCGGTGAGCCAGTTCGTCGTGCACCGGACGCAGTCCGGAATGCGGCACCAGAACACCCTTCGGGCGACCCGTCGAACCGGAGGTGTAGATGATGTACGCGAGCTGATCGGGCCGGATCGTCGCGCCGCGCTCTTCGTCCGCGATCGGTGCCGGTGACGAGTGCTGCATGCGGGTGGCGGTCGCCGCGTCGTCGAGGACGAGCACCGGTATCGGGTCCTCGGCCATCCCCGCGGAGATGGACTCCCGTGCGGCCGAGGTGGTCACGACGAGTCGTGCGCCACTGTCGACGAGCATGTGCGCGATCCGGTCGGCGGGATAGGTCGGGTCGATCGGCACGTACGCGGCTCCGGTCTTCACGATCGCCCAGATCGCCACGAGGGAGCCGATCGAACGTTCCACCGCCATCGCCACCACGTGTTCGGCGTCCGGTGCGCCGACACCGCGGCCCATCAAGACGCGTGCCAGGCGGTTGGATCGGGCGTCGAGCTCGGCGTAGGTGATGGTCTCGGGAGCCGTCGGCACCCCCGACATCGCGGCCACGCCATCGGGGTTCCGCTGCACCGCCTGCGCGAACAGTCGGTCGAGCGTGGTGGGCATCTGGGCCGGACGGCCGAGCGCCGGTGTGCGCTCGGCGATCTCGAGCGGGTCGGTGACCCGGATGTCGCCGATCGGCCGGCCCGGGTCCCCCAGCATGCCGCGCACGACTCGCATCAGGCGGGTGGCCAGGAGTTCGGCATCCCGGCGGTGATAGCGGGCGGCGTCATAGGTGACCTGGAGCATCGCGTCGCCGTCACCCAGCCCGGTGATGGTGAACTGGAGGTCGAACTTGGCGGCCGGGGAATCGAATTCGGCGATCGACGCCCGGAGTCCGGCGTCCATCTCGATGGTGGTCGCCGCCAGGCCGTCAGCGGGATGGTCCGCGTTCCCGGCCGCGTACTCGTGAACCGACAACGCCACCTGGAACAGCGGATGCCGCCCGGGGGTGCGCGCCGGGTTCAGTGCCCCGACGATGTCGTCGAAGGGCAGGCCACGGTGATCGAGCGCATCGATGTCGGCGTCCCGAACCCGGCGGACGAGCGCGGCAACCGTATCGGCCGCCGCCACCCGGGTCCGCAGGGGCAGGACGTTGACGAACATGCCCACGACACCGCTGTAGTCGCGGCCCGCCTTGCGACCCACGCGATTCGCCACCGGGCTGCCGACGACGAGGTCGTGGCCGATGCCGAGTCGATGTAACAGGATCGCCAATGCCGTGTGCAGTACCGAGAACGGCGTCGTCGATTGTTCGCGGGCGAAGGAGATCAGGCCCGCCCGGGCGTGTGTGGGGATCTCGAGACTCACCGAGCGCGCTCCGGTGGAGGACGTCTGCGGATCGCCCGCGGCACGCGCCTCGAGGTCCGACACCGGCGCGACGGTCGTCTCGGCGGGGGCGTCGGCGAGCGTTTCCTCCCAGTACCGCAGGTCGTCTGCCAGACTCGCGGCGTCGTCGCTCTCGAGGGCGTGATCGCGGTGGTCGACGGCGGCCGGGGCCCAGTTCGCGGTGCGACCGCGTCGTCGTTCGCCATAGGCGCGCGCGAGGTCGGCCACCAGGATCGGCAGCGAGGCGCCGTCGGCCGCGATGTGGTGCAGGACGAGAATCAGCAGGTGTTCGGTCTCTGCGCCCGGGGCCGCGCTGTCGGCGACGAGTGTCGCGGCGATCGGTGCGCGGCGGGTGATGTCGATGGGTCGGGTTGCGAGCCGGGCGATCTCGGCGGCGGTGTCCGTGGTCCGCCGGACGGTGAGGTCGCCGACCACCGGCTCCGGATCGGCGAGTACGCGGCCCAGGGGGCCGGTCTCCCCGGGTTCGAACACCGTACGCAGACTCGTGTGCCGGCTGACCACGTCCACGAGAGCGCCCCGCAGGGCCGGCACGTCGAGATCTCCGCGCAACCGCAGCACGAACGGCATCAGGTACTCGGTGGATTCCGGATCCGCGATGGCCAACGAGTGAAGCCGACGCTGGATCGGTGCCAGTGGGAACTGCGCGGGACGGTCCGGGATCTCCTCGCCGCCTGCGTGATCGGGCGACTCCGCGGCGGAGCCGGATCCGTCCTCGTCCAGGGCACTCACGTCCCACCCGTCCGCCAGCGTGAGCAGGGGCGCGAGCGTTTCCGGTGTCGGGTGGTCGAAGACGTCACGGACGCGGAGTCGTTCGCCGGTGTGGACCCGGTTGATCCGGCTGATGAGCGTGGTCGCCTGTAGCGACGTCCCGCCGAGATGGAAGAAGTCATCGGTCGCGCCGACCTCACCCGGACGCAGACCGAGCACGTCGGCGAGGATACGCACCAGCGCGGTCTCGGCGACGGTCCGCGGGGCTCGTGCCGCCGACGGTTGCGCCGTCGTCGCGGGATCGGGGAGCGCACGATGATCGAGTTTTCCGTTGCGGGTCAACGGGATCGAGTCGAGTACGACAATCGCGGACGGGACCATGTGGCGGGGGAGTCGCTGCCGGACGGCGTCGAGGACGGCTGCGGTGTCCGGTGCGTCGGGCGATCCGGCGAGGGTGACGTACCCGACGAGCGTCGCGTCGGCGCCCTGTCCGCGGACGACCGTCGTGGCGAAGTCGACTCCACCGGCGGCAGCGAGTGCCGCGGTGACCTCGTCGAGTTCGATGCGGAAGCCGCGCACCTTGACCTGGTTGTCGCTGCGCCCGTGGTAGATCAGCGTGCCGTCGGTGGCGCGCCGGGCGATGTCGCCGGTGCGGTACATGACCGCACCGGAACCGTCGGGTCGGGCGACGAACCGCGCGGCGGTCGGACCGCGCCGGTCGAGATAGCCGCGGGCGACACCCGGGCCGCTGATGTACAGCTCGCCGGGGACGTGGTCGGGGACCGGTTGCAGTCGATGGTCGAGGACCAGCGCGGTGCAATCTGCGACCGGAGTGCCGATGGTGATCGGCTCACCCGGCCGGAGCGGTTCCGACATGACGGTGACGATCGTGGTCTCGGTCGGTCCGTAGGAGTTTATGTACCTGCGGCCGGTTCCCCAGCGCGCCACCAGGTCCGGTGTGGAGGCCTCACCGCCGACACCGAGTGTGCGCAGATGGGGGAGTGGATGCGGCGCGGCGGCGGCCAGTGCGGCCGGGGTGATGAACGCGTGGGAGACCGCGTGCGCGTCGAGGAAGTCGACGAGTTCGTCGCCGCCGTAGATCGTCGGCGGGACGACCACCATCGTCGCGCCGACCTCGAACGCCAGCAGGAACTCGAGCATCGCGGCGTCGAAGGCCGGGGATGCGAAGTGCAGTGTGCGATCACCGGGGGACACCCGGTAGCGATCGCGTTGCGACGCGCTGAACGCGGCGAGGCCGCGATGGGTCACGCTGACGCCCTTGGGCTTTCCGGTGGAACCGGAGGTGTAGACGACGTAGGCGAGTGAGTCGGTGTGGCGCGGGGTCGTGAGTGTGTCGTCATCCGGTGCAGGGCTCTCCCAGAGGACCCCCAGCATGCCGGGAGAGGTCCACCAGATGTCCTGCGGCACATCCGCGAACCGGTCCGAGGTCGTGATGCCCAGCGATGCACCGGAATCCGTGATCATATGGGTGACGCGCTCGGTCGGGTAGCGGGTGTCGACGGGGAGGATCGCGGCACCACTCTTGATGATCGCCCACGTCGCGATCACGGACTCGAGGCTCCGATCGAGTGCGACCGCGACGACATCGTCGCTGCCGACCTCGAACGCCCGCAGGTTGTGTGCCCAGATCGTCGAGATCTCGTCCATCTCGGCATAGGTCAGACTGCGGTCACCGTCCTCGACAGCCACCCGGTCCGGATACCGGCGCGCGGTCGCCGTGACGATGTCGGCGAGGTGGCGCGGGGCGATCGTGGATCCGGCGGGCCGCTGCCCCTGCGACATCACCGGCGTCATCAGGGGGAGATCATCGACCGGGGTGTCGGGGTGTGTCGTGACGGTGTCGGCGAGGTCGGCGAACATCCGCGCGAGGGTCTCGACGCGCCCGCGGGTGTAGACGTCGGTGGCGTAGGTGAACCGCGCACGTCCATCGCGGATGCGGAGCTCGAGATCGAAACGGGCGGCGCCGGTGTCGATCTCCTCCGCATCGATGCGGAGGTCCGGGATGCCGGCGAGTGAACCCGCGGTGTCGGAGGCGGGAGCGTCGGTCGTCTGGGCGTCGAAGGCGAGCGCGATCTGGAAGATCGGATGCCTACCGCTGCGCGGCGGGTTCATCATCGAGACGATCCGCTCGAACGGCATGTCCGACTGCGAGAGTGCCTCGAGGTCACGACGGCGGACGGAGTCGAGCAGTGCGGTGAAACTCTCCCGGCCGTCCACCGGGGTCCGCAACACCACCGAGTTCACGAACATCCCGACGACGTCGGCGAGTCGTGGGTCGTTGCGCCCGGCGACCGGGGTGCCGATGACGATGTCGGAGGCCGCACCCGCGACATGGGTGTCGGGGTCGGCGTCCAGGCGGCGGAGCAGCGCGGCGAAAAGTGCGTGCACAGTCATGAACTCGGTCGCGCGCCCGGGGGCGAGGGTCATCAGGCGACGTCGCACGTCGACGCCGAACTCCACCTCGACGACCTCCGCACGGCGTGGTTCTCCGGCGGGGGCGTCCGGAAGCAGGATGGGGGCGGCGTCGAGGCCGTCGAGTTCGTGTCGCCACCAGTCCATGAGTTCACCGTGGTCGGCGAGGTTCTCCGCCTGCCAGCGCAGGTAGTCGAGGTAGTCGATCGCGGCGTCGGATCGGCCGGCATCGGCGTCCGCGCCCGTCGCGTCATCACGGCGGAGTTCGGCGTAGGCGCGGGCGATATCGCGGTGCAGCTGGATCATCGACCACCCGTCGGCGGCGATGTGGTGGATGACGACCGACAACCGGTGGTGCCCGGGGTCGCCGTCGAGCCGGTGCAGCGCGGTTCGCATCGGGAGATCGGTGGTGAGGTCGAACGGGCGGCGGGCGAGCCCACGGGCCAGGTCCGGCCAGTGAGCCCCGGTGGTCTCGGTGATCTGGAGGTCCGGGCTGACCTCGCCGGCGGGCCGCACGTCCAGGACCGGCTTGCCGTCGCGGTCCGGATAGACCGTACGCAGCATCACGTGGCGGTCGACGGTCCGGCGGATCGCGGTGGCGAGCGCCTCGTCGTCGAGCGGGCCGCGGAGATCGAGAGCGAACGCGATCGCGTAACCGGCTGTCGCCGAACCGCTTTCCCCGGCGCTGTCACCGATGGCGAGTTGATTGAGGAACCAGAGCTGCTGCTGGGCTGGACCGGGCTCGACGGGCGCGTCGGGGTCGTGTGTGAGTCGGGGGATCCGGGCTTCGTCCGCGCCCGGTCGGGTGGCGCCACGACCGTCCACGAGTCGTGCGATGGCGGCGACGGTCGAATGATCGAAGACCTCACGCACCGGTACGCGACGACCGGTCAGGTGCTCGAGCGCGCCGACGATCTGGGTCGCCAGCAGGGAGTTCCCGCCGAGATCGAAGAAGTCGTGGTGACGGCCCACGGTGCCGGGTGCGAGGTCGAGGCGTTCGGCGATGAGGTCGGCCACCGTCTGCTCGATCGGCGTGATCGGCGCGACGTACACGACGCCGGTGTCCGCCGGCAGGGTGTCCGGCGCGGGCAGCGCCCGCAGGTCGACCTTTCCGATCGGCGTCGTCGGGATCTCGTCGAGCGCGACTATCGTCGACGGGAGCATGTGTCGCGGAAGGCGATCCGCCAGTCGTTCGCGAACCTCGGACACCGCGTCGGAGGTCTCGGGCCCCATCGTGACGTAGGAGATGAGATGAGCGCGGTCGCCCTCGCCGTGGGTGGTGGTGACCGCCGCACGAACCGCGGCGTCGGCGACCAGTGCGGCGTCGATCTCACCGAGTTCGATGCGGTGACCGCGGATCTTGGTCTGATGGTCGGCCCGTCCCCGGAACTCGAGTTCGTGATCGGCGGTCCATCGCACCAGATCGCCGGTGCGATACATCCGCGCACCCGGATCGCCGAAGGGGTTGGCGATGAACCGCTTCGAGGTCAGCGGTCGTACCCCGTGATAGCCGCGCGCGAGATGCTCACCGGCGATGTACAGTTCGCCGACCGCCCCGGGGGCGACCGGTTGCAGTCGTTCGTCGAGGACCACCGCGGAGACGCCGCGGATGGGCCGTCCGATGGTCAGCGTCGTGTAGTCGGGGTCGATCGGCGCCGACACCGCTGCGACGACCGTCGTCTCGGTGGGGCCGTAGGCGTTGAACAACCGAGGCCCCGTCGACCATGTACGCACCACTTCCGCATTCGGGTGCTCACCGCCGATGACGAGGGCCTCGAGTTCCGGGACGTCGGCGGGCGACATGGTGGTCAGCACGGACGGTGTCAGGAACGCATGGGTGATGCGTCCGTCCCGCATCAGCTGCGCCAGTTCGGCCCCACCCACGATGCCCGGCGGGATGATGTGCATGGTCGAACCGGCCGCGACGGCCATCAGGATCTCGAGCACGGTGGCGTCGAAGCTGGGCGAGGCCATGTGCATGGTCTGGCTCTCGGCCGTGATCCCGTACTGCGTGACCTGCTGCGCCCCGAAATCCGCGAGACCGCGGTGACCGACCACCACGCCCTTGGGTGTTCCGGTGGTGCCGGAGGTGTAGATCAGGTAGGCGGGCTGGTCGACGTCGAGGGGGCCGGGGCGTTCCGAGGCCGTCACCGGTCCGGCGGACTTCCGGGCGGCCAGTTCCACGACCTCGTGATCGTCGAGGACGACGGTCGCCGGGACCGCCGCTGAGGATTCTTCGGCCAGCGCAACCCGGGGGTCGGCGGACGAGGCGGTGAGCAGCAGGCAGGAACCGGAGTCGCCCAGCATGTGCGCGATGCGCGCCGGCGGGTAGGCCGGGTCCACGGGCACCCACGCGGCCCCCGACCGAGCCACCGCCCACATGGCGATCATCCAGTCCACGCCACGGGGAAGCGCCACCGCGACATGGCGTTCGGGTCCGGCGCCACGGTCGATCAGCAGGCGGGCGAGCCGGTTCGACGCGGCGTCGAGTTCCCGATACGTCAGCGACCGGGTGCCGTCGGTGATGGCAACCCGGTGCGGCGAGGACTCGGCCGCCTTCGACAGCAGTGTCGTCAGGTGCTCGACGGGGCGGCTGCCCTCACCGACCGCAGGAACGAGATCGAGGCGTTCGTGCAGATCGAGAACCGGGAGGTCGCCGACCGCCGAGTTCGGCGCAGCGGTGGCGGCCCGGAGCAGACGGTCGAGACGAGAGGACAGTGCGGTCACCGTGGACCGGTCGAACAGGGCGGTGGCGTAACCGATCTCGAGAGCGAGTCCGGCCGGTTCGCCGTCGGTGTCCTGCAGTTCGGTGAAAGTGAGCTGGAGGTCGAAGGTGGTGTGCCCGGTGTCGACGCGCGACGCGGTGGCCGCGAGACCGGCGAAGTCGAGACGAATGGCCGAACGATCCTCCAGAGCGAGGGAGACCTGGAAGAAGGGGTGGACGTGGGACGACCGGTCCGGGTTGAGTTCGGTTACCAGACGGTCGAAGGGCAGGTCGGCGTTGTCGAAGGCGCTGAGGTCGATGTCGCGGACGTGTGCCAGCAGGTCCACGAAACCGGCGTCCTTGTCGACGACCGTGCGCAGTGCCAGTGTGTTGACGAACATGCCGACGAGGCCGTCGAGGTCGGCGTCCCCACGCCCGGAGACCGGGGTCCCGACGATGACGTCCGACGACTGGGACAGCGAGCGCAACAGGGCCGCGACCGCGGCGTGCAACACCATGAACACGGTGGAGCCGGTCGCGCCCGCCAGTTCTCGGATGGCCCGGTGGGTGTCGGGCGAGAGCGTGTGGGTCCCCGATGCACCCGATACTTCACCGCGACCGGTACGCGGCCGGTCCAGCGGGAGTTCGGTCTCGCGCGGGGCGTCGGCGAGGGCGTCGCGCCAGAAGTCGAGTTCGGCGGTGGCGTCGGAGTTCTCGGACAGCCAGGCGTGACGTTCGGCGCTGACCTGAGAGTAGGTGACGGGCAGTGCGGGCCAGTCGGGTTCGAGGTCATCCCGCCGGGCGCGATAGGCCGTCGCGAGATCGCCGGCGAGCGGTGCCAGGGACCATCCGTCGGCGGCGATGTGGTGGACCACCACGGTGAGGCGGTGATCGTCGGCGGCGGTGCGGACGAGCCGCGCACGGATCGGTAGATCGGTGCCGAGATCGAAGATCTGGGAGGCGAATTCGGGGTCGGGGAGATCGCGCACGTCCTCCGCGCGCAGAACCGGTAGGTCGATGGTCACCGTGTCCGCGGGCCGGGAAGACAGATACGCGACGCCGTCCTGCTCGACGACGACGCTGCGCAGCGGCTCGTGTCGGGCGATGACATCGGTGAGAGCCTGCCGCAGGGCCCCGGTGTCGAGCGCGCCGACCAGCCTGACCGTGAACGGCATGTTGTAGGTGGCCGCGCCGGCCGGATCGAGTCGGGTGGCGAGCCACAACCGGTGCTGTGCCGGTGAGAGAGGCACCGGTGAATCCGAGAGGGTCGGCGACGCGGCGCGCTCGGAAGTGTTCTCGACGGAGTCGTCGACGTCGACGCCCAGTGCAGCCAGCGCGTCGACGATCCCGCCGATGTCCTCGGCGTCGAAGACGGTGCGGAGGCCGATGCGCCGGCCGGTCGCCTTCGACAGGCGGGACGCGATGCGGGTCGCCGACAGCGATGTGCCACCGATGTCGAAGAAGTTGTCACGCAGCGAGATCGGGTAGCCGCCGGTCTGATCGGCGTCGAGGCCCAGGACCTCGGCGATGGTGCGTACGACGAAGGTCTCCGTCGTGGTCGCCGGTGCGACCAACTCGCGGTCGGTGTCGAACTGCGGCCGGGGGAGCGCGCGGCGGTCGAGCTTGCCGTTCGCGGTCGTCGGGAGTTCGTCGAGCACCATGACCACCGACGGGATCATGTGCCCGGGCAGCGCCGACGCCAGTTCTGCGCGGAGCTCGCGGGTGCGCAGGTCGGTGGCGCCGCTGACGTAGGCGACGACGGCGGATCCGTCGGCGACGAGGTCGTCCCGGACGACGACACCCGCAGCGGCGACTCCCCTCAGGGAGCCCAGCGCCGATTCGATCTCGCCCAGCTCCACCCGCTGACCACGGATCTTGACCTGGGAATCGGTGCGCCCCAGATACTCCAGCTCACCGTCGTTCATCCGGACCAGATCGCCGGTGCGATAGAGACGTTCGCCGGACCCGGCCGGGGACGCGACGAACCGCGACGCGGTGAGATCGGGTCGTGCCCGGTAGCCGCGGGCGAGCTGCACGCCACCGAGATACAGCTCTCCGACGGCGCCGGGGGGCTGCGGCCGCAACCGATGGTCGAGGACGTGGACGCTGGTGTTCCACACCGGTCGGCCGATGGGCACGACCGGGACGTCCGCGCGGCAGGCGTCGTGGTGGGTGACGTCGATCGCCGCTTCGGTGGGACCGTAGAGGTTGTGGATCGGGGCGGAGGTGAGCGCCGCCGTCGCAGCGACCGTGGCCGGTGTCAGAGCCTCACCGCTGGTGAAGATCTGGCGCAGCGAGTCCAGTGTCGTCGCCCCGCGGCCGTTCTCGCCGCGGGGCCGTTCCGGGTCGGCGGCGAGTGCCGCCGAGAACGCGGCGAGCATCGACGGCACGAAATGCACTGTGGTGATGCGGTGTTCGTCGATGACATCCCGCAGGTACCAGGGGTCGCGGTGCCCGTCGGCGGTCGGCACGACGAGGGCGGCTCCGGTGACGAAGGGCCAGAAGAACTCCCAGACCGACACGTCGAAGGTGGCCGGGGTCTTCTGCAGGACGCGGTCCGACTCCCCGAGCGGGTACCGGTCCTGCATCCATTCGAGGCGGTTGACGATGGCGCGGTGGGTGATCGCCACGCCCTTGGGCTTGCCGGTGGAGCCCGAGGTGAACAGGAGGTATGCGGTGTTGTCGGGTCGGGCCGTCGGCGTCGGCTCCCGTCGGGCGGGGCAGGCTCGCAGCGTGGCCAGATTCTCCTCGGTGATGATGAGGTCCGGTGCCGCCACCGTCAGGATGTGGTCGAGACGATCGGCCGGCTCGTTCGGGTCGACCGGGACGAAGGCCGCCCCCGCGCGGATGACGGCGTGAAGAGCGAGTACCTGGTCGGCGCTGCGTGGGAGCTGGACGGCGACAATGCTTTCCGCCCCGACTCCGCGATCCTGGAGCGCGGCTGCCAACGATCGCGTCTGCCGTGCGAACTCGGCATGGGACAACGGGCGGGATTCGGCGGGGTCGCGCGGTTGCGCCGAGACGACGGCCGGCGCGTCGCCGTGGGTCGCCGCGGCCGTGTCGAGAAGGTCGACGAGCGTGCGTTCCCCGAGCTCGACGCGGTCGCCGGTGGTGCGCTGCGGCAACTCCGCGGATTCACACTCGCGGAGCACGCTGACATGAGACACCGGGGTTTCGGGGGAGGCGGTGACGAGGGCCTCGAGGAACTCGACGAGGCGCCGGTGATGGGTGGCTATCTCGTCGTCGGAGTAGATGTTCGGATTGGCCTCCAGGTCGACGCTCATTCCGCCGTCGAGGCTGTCGTAGACGTTGACCGAGACGTCCTCGATCGGCCCGGTGGACAGGATGTTGAGCTCACCGCGGACGGGCCCGAAGTCGATGTGCTGGAAGAACAGCATCACGTTGACCAGCGGCCCGAAGAACCCGCGGCGGGCGCCTGCGGACCCCAGGATGTCGGCGACGATGTCCTCGTGGCGGAATTTCTGGTGCCGCACAGCGCCCTTGATCTCGGTGTTGACCGACGCGAGCAGATCGGTCACCGTGGCGTCGTCGTCGAGGGCGATGCGCAACGGGACGACATTGGAGATGAGGCCGGCCGAAGTGCGCAGGATGTCGCGGTCGCGCGCCGTGACCGGAAGGCTGAGGACCGCCTCGTCGCGGTCGGTGAACCGGGCGACGTAGGCGGTGACCGCGGCGGTGATGACCGACGCCGGCCGAACCCGATGTTCGCGTGCCAGTACGCGGATACGGGTGACCAGATCGTCGTCGAGGACCGCCGACTTGATCGTCGACAGTGGTGCCGCCGGGCTGGAACGCCGCGTCAGAGTGGCCAAGTCGGGCAGATCGGCCAGCCGCTGCGACCAGTACTCGCGATCGGCGCGGAACTTGTCCGACGTCCGGTAGGCGACGTCCAGTCCGGCGATCTCGGCCATCGACGCGGTGTCGGCCAGGGGAGGCGGAGTGTTGTTGACGATCGCCGTGTAGTGCGACGAGACGCGGAGCATCAGGTACATGGCGGCATAGCCGTCGTACGCGATGTGATGGCCTCGGCAGTACCAGATCGAATGTCCCGGACCGACTTTGAGGAGATGTGTCTCGAGGAGGGGGTCGGAGAACATGTCCGGACTCTGCGACCGGTGTTCGTCGATCCAAGTCAGGGCGGCCGCGCGTGGGTCCGCGGCGTCGCTGAAATCCTGTGTGCCGAGGACAACCCTACGTGTCCAGTCGATGGTCAGGGTGGGTTCGGCGTCATCCGTCGGAATGAGACGCAGCAGTGAGGCTTCCGTCTCGAGCTCGGTCAGCGTGGCGGCGCGCTGCATGATCTCGGGATCGATGTCGACCGGACAGCTGTCGGAGGCCTCGCCGGAAAGCGGTGATTCTCCGCGGAATTCGATGAACGCATCGATGGTCAAGGGCACATCGGGTTCGAGCTGCTGGGCATAGAAGATGCCGCGCTGTGCGGCGGTCATCGGAATTGTCGGGTCGGGGTGGGATGTGTGGCCGGTGCGGCCGGTGTGCCGGATCGTGTCTTCTGTGGTCACGCATACCTCCCCTGTGGACGAGCGTCCTGGCGGGTGAGGGATCGAACTTCTGCGAAGGCCAGGGCGCGCGTGTCGTACTGGGCGTCGGACCCCGAGGGCGTGTGCGGAGGATGAATCCACCCTCGGTCTGAAGCAGATCCCCCGGCACTCGTGACGCTCTTCGGTCCCCCCGCCGACGGGCCACGCGTCCTGCATGGTCACCGATCGCGGTGCCGTACTCACCGGGCTCGCTGCCGAGCGGTTCGTACGGGCTGGTCTCGTCCCGTGGGTGCTTCGTGTGGGACATCGCGGCAGATGGGTCCACGCCGAGAAAACATTTCGAGCCGCGAGCACGTACCAGCTCTCGGTCGCGGGCGGGATGGATGGATTTGGCTCCCACCTGGGAGTTCCCCTACACTTGTGGGGTTGCCTGCGGCACTGCTGTGTCGCGAATCGGCTCACGAACCCACTGGGCGATCCGTCCAGGTGTCACAGCCTGGTGGAAAACCCCAGGCAGGCGTGTGTTCGGTGGCAGCGGACCGTGTGCGTCGGGTCGGAAATCCGCCGTACATAAGAAGCCAGGTCAAGGAGACTAACGAGTGATTCAGCAGGAATCTCGCCTGCGGGTCGCCGACAACACCGGTGCCAAGGAAATCTTGTGCATCCGCGTGCTCGGCGGTTCCTCGCGGCGCTACGCCGGCATTGGTGACGTGATCGTCGCCACTGTCAAGGACGCCATCCCCGGCGGCAACATCAAGAAGGGTGAGGTCGTCAAGGCCGTCATCGTGCGCACCACCAAGGAGCGCCGTCGTGCGGATGGCAGCTACATCCGCTTCGACGAGAACGCCGCCGTCATCCTCAAGGGTGAGAGCGACCCCCGTGGTACCCGCATCTTCGGCCCGGTCGGCCGCGAGCTGCGAGAGAAGAAGTTCATGAAGATCGTGTCGCTGGCACCGGAGGTGATCTGACATGAAGGTGCACAAGGGTGACACCGTGATCGTCATCTCGGGCAAGGACAAGGGAGCCAAGGGCAAGGTCATCCAGGCCTTCCCGAAGACCCAGCGTGTCCTCGTCGAGGGCGTCAACCGAATCAAGAAGCACACCGCCGCATCGGCCAACGAGCGCGGTGCCTCCTCCGGCGGCATCGTGACCCAGGAAGCCTCGATCCACGTCTCGAACGTGATGGTCGTCGATTCCGACGGCAACCCGACCCGCGTCGGCTACCGCGTCGACGAAGAGACCGGCAAGAAGGTCCGGATCTCGCGCAAGAGCGGGAAGGACATCTGAGATGACCACTACTGAGAAGATCCAGCCGCGCCTGAAGACTCGCTACCGCGAGGAGATCAAGGATGCGCTGAACAAAGAGTTCGAATACCCCAACGTGATGCTGATCCCCGGCGTCGTGAAGGTCGTCGTGAACATGGGCGTCGGCGACGCCGCCCGTGACGCGAAGCTGATCAACGGCGCTGTCGAGGACCTGGCCAAGATCACCGGTCAGCGTCCGGAGATCCGCCGCGCTCGCAAGTCCATCGCGCAGTTCAAGCTGCGTGAGGGCATGCCGATCGGCGCCCGCGCGACCCTGCGCGGTGACCGCATGTGGGAGTTCCTGGACCGCCTCGTGTCCATCGCCCTCCCGCGTATCCGCGACTTCCGCGGTCTGTCGGACCAGCAGTTCGACGGCAACGGCAACTACACGTTCGGTCTGAACGAGCAGTCGATGTTCCACGAGATCAACATCGACAACATCGACCGCCCGCGGGGTATGGACATCACCGTCGTGACGTCTGCCCGCACGGACGAGGAAGGCCGCGCACTGCTTCGTGCCCTGGGCTTCCCGTTCAAGGACAACAACGTTAAGGACAACTGACATGGCAAAGAAGGCTCTGGTCAACAAGGCCAACAAGAAGCCCAAGTTCGCCGTGCGGGGCTACACCCGGTGCAACAAGTGCGGCCGTCCGCACTCGGTGTTCCGCAAGTTCGGCCTGTGCCGAATCTGCCTGCGCGAGATGGCGCACGCGGGCGAGCTCCCGGGCGTGCAGAAGTCCAGCTGGTGACTTTTCCCCGAGGCTGACGCTTTGACGAACGGCCCCGATCTCCCTCGCGGAGATCGGGGCCGTTTCGTGTCTGTGGTCAACCCTTCTGTGGTCATCCCTTCTGGGCGAGCCACGCGTCCATGAGATCGGGGATGCTCTCGATCGATGCGGTGAGGGAGCGCTGATAGATGCGGGTGACGATGGGATCGGCCATTTTGCCGAAGACTCCGCCCAGTCCGCTGGCGGAATCGACGCGGACGGACATGCGTACGCCATCGGCGGTGTCCTCGAGGTCGGTGTGGATGGAGAACTTGAACGGGGATTCGATCGTCTTGAACTCCGTTCCCTTTTGGGCGTCGACACGGGTGTATTCCCCGCGCCAGTCCATGGTCCGCCCGAGCAGTGCGGTCTTTCCCTTCCACTGTGTGCCGACGGCGACAGGGCCGTCTGAGAGAGAGGTGAGTTCTACGGTTCCAGGAAAGTAGCTGGCGGCATTTTCGGGGTCTGTCGTGAATTCCCAGACCTTTTCGAGGGGCTGCTTGACGACGACGGAGGCGTTGGATTCGGGCATGACGAGGTCCTGTGCAAAGTGAAGAAATGGGTGGTGTCCTACGCCGCCCGGGACGGCGGGTAGGTGTGACGTGCTGTACCTAGTTCCATGCATCGATGAGAATACGCCGCCGAGAGCTGCCTGACCACCGGATAAAACGGTCAATTGTTTTGTCTAACAAAGGCGCTCGCCTGGCTTGGCACGAACGGCGTGGATGTGTGCTCATCCGTTTCGGTGCGGCGAAGTCGTTGCCGCGCAGTCTAATCGAGTGGATCGGGGGTGGTCGCAGGCATGATCGGGACGCGCACCGAGATCACCGTGGATGACCCCGACGCATCGGAGACCAGAACGGGGAAATCGTGTGAGGCCGACCCGGTGGTCCAGTGGCGCTGCGCTGCTGTGGGCGTGAAAACGAATGTGCCGCTGCCGGAATCGAGTATCACCTGGGAGTCGGTGGTCAGATAACGGAGAGCGGAGGTCTGGCCGGTCGTGTCGGCCACCGAACCCGACACGGCGCCCGTTTTCGGGTTGATGGCAGAGATGGTCGGTTTGACCTCGAAAACCAAGGCGGGGGCGGGGTTCTCGACGCTGTGACTGCTGTGGGCGGTCGTCCTGATCGGACGGATCGTCGTGGTACCGGTGTCGTGCGTGAGAAGGATGACGTCGTCGTCGGGTGAGATGACCGGGCCGTGCGTCGAATGTCCGTGGAACTCCCCGGCCTCGACGACCGAACCATCGGTGTGGAAAACGACCAGAGTCGTTGTCGGTCGCCGGGTTTGGGGACAGAAGCGGGTCAGCGGCAGATATGTCCGACCGTCGTGGGCGATCGCCGGGGTGCCGGCCGGCTCCCCGAAGACCGGAGGGGACACCACGGTCGTGGCGTCCGGGCGTATCACCGCGAGGGAGATGAGCGGGGCCCCGCTGACCGGGTCGGTGGCGAGCATCGGGATATGCGCGGCGCCGGTCCGGTCGAAGTGGACCGAGACCGGAGTCCCGTGGACGACGTACCCGTCGTCCACGATGCTGTCACTGCGGATGACGGTGACGGTCGTGGTGTCCTCGCCGGCCGGCGTGGTGGTCGTCGTGGTTATGAGGACGGTGCCGATCGCGTCTGCCTGGACGGACGCCGGCCCGATTCCCGTTGCGATCATCTGCGCGATGCCGTCCGGTGAGATCCGGACGACGGCGCTCATCCCGGTTGAGGGATTCGTCAGCGCGAGGAAGAGGTGGTCGCCGGGTCCGGGAACGGCGCCGCCGTCGCCGGTGCCGGCGAGATCGACCGTCGAGATCCGGCTCTCGGAACGGACTGCGGTGACATGAACCGATTCGGGAGACCATGAGACCACATACACGGCGGTGTCGGTCGGCACCACGGAGGACACGAGCCCGGGGATCTCCTCGACGGTGGTCATCGAACCCCCCAGGTCGAGGATCGCGAGGGTGGCGACCGGTCGGCCGACGTGATCGCCGTGATGGCGCACGAAGTACAGCGTGTCCCCGCGCCGCGCCCATATGTCGCCGCCCTCGCCGTCGAACACCAGCCCGACGGGCGAGAGTCCAGCAGGGCGGGCCTCGTAGAGACGGGTTCCATCGGCATCCGACGTCGAGACGAACACCTTCCCCGACGAGGACAGGACGAGGCGGCTGCCGGCGCCGGGGATACGCGGGAACGTAGAGGCGGTGCCGTCGTGGTCCAGGGCGGTCAGGTAGGTGTAGGTCCGGCCGTCGTCGTCGGACCACGTGGTCAGCAGGTAGCCCACGCCGGCGGCGTCGAACAGTAGGTGATCTGCGGGTTGGCCGAGGATCGGTCGGGTGGTCGACGCGGCGCCGGACGGATCCACTCGAGTGACCCGCACCGATGTCCTGATGGTCTCGTCGGCGATCTCCGCGAGTTCCGTGAGCTGATGGGCGCGGCCGTCGGGGCCGAGGACGACGCCACGATTCGGCTCGGCCGGCGACCCCGCGATGGGGACCGTCGCCACCGTCATGGTCTTCGGCCGGACCACGGAGACCTGGGTGCAACCGTCGCCGCGTCGGGTGGTCACGAACGCGGCGTCGTCGTGGCCGATGACCACGTCGTCGATCTGGCAGCCGGGTACCGACACCTGCCCGAGGGTGTACGGACTCGTGATCGGCAGGGCGACGGTGATCGGTGTCGTACCGCCCCGGCCGTCGTCCGCCGTGATCACCACGGAGTCGAAGCGAGCGGATTCCGGGGCATCCGGTGCGGCTGCTGCGACGCGGGCCGGCAGGCCGGGCGAGTAGGTGTACGTGCCGGTCGACTCGTCGTAGGCGAGCACGCTGCCGCTCGCGGTGAGGAAGGTCTGGTCGCTCGTCCGTGTCACGCCGTGCAGCGTCGTCGGGATCGGGTTTCCGTCCGGATCGGTGAACCGCAAGGAACCGTGCAGGACGCCGGAGGGAGCGGGTGCTGCCACCGTTTTTGCATGAGTGCGGCGTGGTACCGGGATCGTCGACGCAGGGTCGTTCGCCGTGACCGTCACCGCGGCCGCCATGCGCTTTCTGGTGAGGAGTGCGGAACCGAAGACGAGACCGCCGACGAGCGCGGACTGTGGGACGGGACTGTTCGGTCCCGACCCCTCGGCCGAGCCGAGGAACTGGTCGGGATCGGTTGTCACCAGGCCGGTTGTGTAGGGGGTGAGGGGAGATTCGGCGGTGGCGACCGGGCCGGGGGTGCCGAAACGTCGTATCCACCACAGGAGGGTCCACGGTGCCGGGCTGACCGCGCCGGTGCTTCCTCCTCCGAGGATGTGGATCCCCAGGAACGTCAGGAGCCCGAAGGCGCCGGTCTTGTACGGCTGCGGGGCCACGGCGACCGGCGGGGTGGAGGTCTTGAGCATGGGGGCCCACGGAGGCGGGTCGCCGGATGGCGACACGCGAGGATCGAACTGTGATCCGGTCGCCCCAGCCGCTCGTGCGGCAAGCGGAGAGTCCCCGGGTCGGCCTTCGGCTCCGGGCGGCGGAGTGCCGTCGGCGCCGGCGCGGTCGGAGTCGTCGGGTCGGTCCGGCACCGGGTTTCGGTTGATGTCGACGTCGACGTCCGCGGCTGCGGTGTCCGGGGCGGGGTCGGAGGAGGGTTCCGGGTCGGGCTCGGTCACCTCGGCGGCAGGTGGCGCGCTGGGCTCGCCCGCGCTGGCCCCCTCGGTCTCGGATGGCGGGGTGGGGTCCACCGGGACGACGTCGTTCTCCGTGAGGGAGCTCGAGGGTTCTCCTGTGGAATCGCCGGGATCGGAGTCCGTGCTCGACCCGGGGTCGGGTGCGCTGTCGCCGGAGCCTCCGCCGGAGTCTCCGCTGCTGGAGTCGCCGCCGGACCCGGTGCCGCCCGAACCGCTGCCGGAGGAGTTCCCACCGCCCTCCGAGCCGCTACCGCCGGAGGTGCTGCCGCCCGAGTCGCCACTGCCCGACTCGCCACCGCTGCTCGAGTCCCCTCCGGAACCAGGGGCGTCCACGCTGTGCGAGCCGCCACCGGAGTCGCTCGGCTCGGCCGTCGCGGGTGCCTGCCCGCCGAAGCAGAGCGCCAGACCCACGGCAGCTGCAACCGCGAGCACCCGGACGCGGCGGGGTCGCGCAGTGGTCATGGTCATCTTCGGGAGACCTTCGATACGAAGCAGCACATATCGCTGTGAACGACGATGGGTGAACAAATCACCACCGCGGACCCAGCCGACGTCTCTGACGGTAGTCGTTCGCAGCGGCGGTCACGAACAGTTCCGCGAACGATTCACCTGGTCGGAGTCCCGCGTGTGATGGACCCGCCGCCGGGCTCGCGGCGTCCCCCGAACGGGGGCCATCCGGGTTGTGCTGTGGTGCAGTGCTTCCGGTGCTCGGCTGGGCCACGGCTCAGATCGACGACCGGCGACGTGACCGCTGATGCGACCTCCGATCGCTCAGGCGGGCGACACGAAAACCGTCCGAGCGGACGACACCCGAATCGTGTCGTCCCGGGGGTCTCGCGACCGAGATCAGCGTCTTGCCGCCCAGTTGTCGACGAGGCGCGGCAGCTCTCGGGCGCTGGCCGACAACGAGCGCTGATAGGCACGGATGGCGAGCGCGTCGGCGACCCGGCCGATGGCGCCGCCGCCGATACCATCGTTGTGGACGCGGTAGGTGAGTCGGACTCCGTCCCGCGCGTCATCGAAGGTGGCGGAGATGGTGAACCCGACGGGCGACTCCGTGGAGGTGAACTCGGTTGCCTCAGCGGGGTCGACGCGGATGAACTCGCCGACCCAGTCGACCGTGCGGCCCAGCGCTTTCATCTGGCCCTTCCACGTGGTGCCGACGCGGGTGGGCCCGTCCGACACCGGCACGATCCCGACGACACCCGGAGTGAGTGCCGCGACGTGCTCGGGGACCAGGCAATACTCCCAGACGGTGTCGACCGACTGCTTGATCACGACGGAGGCGGAGGCAACGGGCATGGGCGCGACGTTACCCGTGACCCCGGAATCCGTAACGAAAGTTGGTATATGGCGCGCATTTTCGCGTCGGATCGCGGTGCTAAGCTCGCGGCCGGGGCGGCTGACCAGTGCGATGGAGCGACCCGTTCCCTGCACACTGCCGAAGCAGATTGCAGGGAAGGTAGAGACTTTTCGATGGCGAAGGTGATCGCGACGATCAGCCTGAAGGCGGTGTCGGCAAGACGACCGTGACCGCCGGGCTGGCCGAGTTCATGGCGGCGGAGTTCGGGCAGCGGGTCTTGCTCATCGATCTCGACTCGCAGATCAATCTGACCACCATGATGATCAGCGAGGAGCGGTGGTTCGAGCTGAACACGAATGGCCGCACGCTGGCCACGCTGTTCTCCGACGCGATCAACGGTACCCAGTACTTCCGGCTGAACGACGCGATCGAACGGGGTGTCTCCCCGGTGAAGAAGGTGAATACCGTCGACCTGCTGGCGTCGTCCCTGGATCTCATCGAGGTCCAGGAGGAACTGAGTGCACTGCGGGTGGAGGGGCGCGCTCGAGGCAACGGAACCCAGTTCCTGCGTGAAGCGATCGCACCGGTGGTCGACTTCTACGACTACGTGCTGATCGACTGCCCGCCGAACATCGGACCCGTCACGCTGAACGGTCTGGCCGCCGCGGATGCCTACATCATCCCGACGATCCCGGATGTGTTGTCCACGTACGGTATTCCCCAGATTCAGACCCGCGTGCGCAAGATCGGCGACGAGATCGGCCGGACGATCGTCGAACTCGGCGTGGTGATCACCAAGTACAAGGCGAACTCGGCCGTGCACCGGTCGACGGCCCTGCGTCTGCGCCGTGATCCCACCATCCAGCATGTGCTGCCCAGCTACATCAACGAGGCGAATTCCGTGGCGGCAGCTGCTGAGTTCACGCCCTACGGGACGCTCCGGGGCAAATACGGCAATCAAGGGCAGTTCGACCAGTTCCGTGGGCTGGCCATGGACGTGATGACCGAGGCGCAGGAGAAGATCCGATGAGTTCCGACGACACCCGCCGTCGAATGGAGTACCAGGCCGTCGGCGGGGCGCTCGCGCAGCTGGACGCCAAGAATCCGCAAGCCGCACAGCTCATCGCCGGACTGACCACGGTGATCATCGCGGAAGCCGAGCGGTCCTCCCGCTTCGCCGCCGCGCTGACCGGAGTCGTCGACGCATTGCGTCCGGCCGATGGTGTCCTCGGCGCAGCACCGGTGCCGGCGCCGCGGAAGCGTGCCGCGGCGCCGAAGCCACGGGTGACGCGTCAGCCGGGTGCGTTCGACCCGTTCGTCGTCTACCGCGAGAGCGGCGGGCAGGACCTGGCGGCGCGGCTTGGCGAGCTGACCATCGAGCAGCTCCGGGACATCATCGCCGAACAGGAACTCGACACCCGTAAGGAAACCGGCCGCAAGCGGAAGGTCGAGGTGCTCGTCGCCTGGATCGTCGAACGGGTCGAGGCGTCGGAGAACAAGGGGAGCGTCTTCCGGTAGGAGCCGACGCCGGGCTCAGCGTCCGAGGATGCCGCCCAGCATCCCGCCGGCGCCGGAGCCCGCGGCCCCGCCGCCGCCCGTGCCGCCGATGAAGCCGCCCGGCGGCAGCTCCGACGGCTGCACGACGACGAACCCCTGGCCGGAGAAGGCGAGGGTGAAACGTTCGCCGGTGCTGCGTCCCATCAGGGTGCCGAGGTTGAACGAGTCGTTGGACTTCACCGAGGTGCGGAGACTCGACGACCACGCGACCGCGGCCTGCGGGTCGGCGTAGGTCGCGGCGTCTACGTTGAGCACCACCGGGGTGCCGTCGGTGGTGATGGCGATGCGTCCGCGACCGGTGAACACGCAGTTGTACAGGCCCGCGTTGCTCATCGCGCCCGCGCCCTGGACACGCTGGATGTCGTAGCGCAGGGTCGAGTCGAACGCCAGGACGTTCGCGCCGTTGATGGTCAGGCCGTCGGTGCCGTCGAGGTCGATGAGGTGGACGTCGGACGCGGCGTTGGCGAGGAACAGGTCGCCGCGTCCGGTGACCTTCATCAGCGGGACACCCTCGCCGGTCATGGCCTGGCGCATCATCCGGCCCAGCCCGCCGGAGCCGAGGGCCTCGAAGTTGAGGTCACCCTGGTAGGCGACCATCGACCCGGTGCGGGCCATCACCTCCCCCGAGAGCCCGATGCGGCACATCTTGCTGCCCTGCTTCTGGATTCCCTGGCCGCTGACCTCGGCGTGGGACGGGGCGAACAGATCGCTGTGCATGGGGACTCCCGTGGGTTGAGTGGTGGCCGGAGCCGGGGGCGGGGTGACCGGTGGCGGCGCGGCCGCGGGTGGTGACTGTGGTTGCGCGGCGGGCGGCCACGGCTGGGGATCGGTCACCCGCGGTGGCCGGCCGGGCTCGGGTGGCGGCGCCGGGTCGTCCTCGACCTCGATGCCGAAGGCCGAGACGAGACCCGCGAGCCCGGCGTCGTAGCCCTGACCGACGGCGCGGACCTTCCAGGTGTCGTTGCGGCGGTAGATCTCCAGGCAGACGACGGCGGCCTCGCTGGTGAGGCCCGTGGGCGCGAACGTGAGTTCCTCGCCGCCGCCGCTCAGTGTCGCGGTCAGCGCACCGGCGGTCGCGAAGGTGGACGGCCCGCTGCCGTCGAGGCTCGCGGCCACGACGACCGTCGTGATGTCGCGGGGCAGCGCGGCGGTGTCGACGGTGACGATGTCGACCGCCCCCGCGGACCGGTATCCGACGCCCGGACCGGCCGGCTGGTTGTAGAAGATCAGGTCGGCGTCGGAGCGGACGCGACCGGCATCGGTGAGCAGGATCGCCGAGGTGTTGACCGGCGATACCGAACGCACCGAGACCGTCACAGCCGACGACGGCAATGGGCGGTTCTCTCCGGCGGACAGGGTGAGCACGTCGTCCATTGTGCCAAGTCGGACGCGCGAGGGAATTGCCTGTATACCGACTGACGTCACCCGCGGACCTGCCCGGTCGGGAACTGTCGGACCCCCGAGGTAGAACTGAAGACACAGAAATCAATGACGAGCAGTCTTCGACGACGGTCCCACCCCACCGGTTTGATCCTCCATGAGAAAGACGGCTCCCGTCATGATCGATACCGACACTGCGTCACTCGACGCCATCCTCGACCGACTCGTCGAGATCACCCCACCCGTCGACGATTCCACCGGCCGCACAACGTGTGCCCAGCTGGAGTTCTGGCGGTTGATCCGCAACGTGGCCGATCACCAGATCGCCACGCACGCGGCGCAACTGGACGACCTCGGCGTCGCGGACAAGGCGGGCTCCACCACCAAGAAGTTGCTGATCGAGATGGGGTTCCCACCCGCAGCGGCTACTCGCACCACTCGGATCGCCGACGCTCTCGGCACGCTGAGCAAGGTCGAGGCCTGCGCTGCCGACGGACGACTCTCCGCCGAAGTCGTCGACGCCATCGTGCGCGGAATCACGACCATCGAGAAACGTTCCCCCACACAGCTATCCGACGACGATCACGACATCTACGAGACCGAACTCCTCACCCAGGCCCTGTCCGGCGCCGCACCCACCGACATACAGAAGCACGCCCAGACAATCGGCAACACCAACGCTGACGATCAGGGCGGCATCCCAGCCAGCGACGACCGAACCCTGGACACCTTGTCACACCACCTCACCGACGACTCCCGCATCGACATCCGCGCCAGCGTCACCCAGGCAGTCGGGGAGAAATTCATCGCGATGATCGACGAACGATCGATGCCCCGGCCCGAACCCGACGGCGCCGACGACCGCCGCTCCGCCGAACAACGACGCGCAGACGCACTCGAGGTGCTGCTGGACCAAGCCGCAGTAGGTGCGGCCATGGACACCATCGGAACACCGAGAACTCAGACGTTGCTGACCATCCCTGCCGACGGCGGCGATCCCGCATTCCTGCCCTGGACCGGGTCGGTCACGCAGGCGACTGCGAAACGGTTGTCCTGCGACGGAACCCTGACCGAGATCATCGTTGACGGCGAGACCGTGCCCTTGCAGATGGGCCGCGAACGACGACTGTTCCCGGCACACCTGCGCAAGGCGATCATCCTGCGCGACGAGTCCTGCATCAAATGCGGTGCACCGCACTCACATACCCAGGTTCACCACATCGAGCACTGGTCCGACGAGGGTGACACCGACCTCGACAACGGCTGCCTACTCTGCCAACGCTGCCACACCCAAGTCCATCACCACGGTTGGGAGATCCTGATGGGCTTCGACCGCCACCCCTGGTTGATCCCGCCCGCCGACGTCGACCCGCAGCGTCGACCGCTGCCCGCCTACAACCGCCGCACCATGCGACTCGACGACATCGCCGCCTAACGAAACAGACTCACGCGCAGCGGGTTTGGCTACGCCACCGAATCGAAGCATCGACTCCTGCTGGTTGAGCCGGTCGGC
>NZ_BANS01000004.1 GCF_000332995.1 Gordonia amicalis NBRC 100051 = JCM 11271 | reverse complement strand
ACACGCCCCAAGACCGCAGCAGACCAGCCCCCTCACACGCCCCGAGACCGCAGCAGACCAGCCCCCTCACACGCCCCAAGACCGCAGTAGACCAGCCCCTCACACACGCCCCGGGACCACCAGTGACGTCAGTCCAAGCCGATGTCGAAAGAGGTCAGGGGTCGCAGCAGCGACCGCTTCTTCTCGACGTGACCGCCCATCCGGTCGAGGATCGAGGTCAGCGCTTCGATGGCCTCGACGATGTAAGGGCCCTTGTTGAGCATGACCCCCTCCGCGCGGCGGCTCATCGCGGCGTCGGTGACCTCCGCGCGCGTCGGCACGCCTGTCTTCGCCAGACCGTCGAGCACCTGCGTCGCCCACACGACCGGGATGTGGGCGGCCTCGCACAGCCAGAGGATCTCCTCCTGGACCTCGGCGAGCCGCCCGAAACCGACCTCGACGGCGAGGTCTCCGCGCGCGATCATCACCCCGACCTCGTCCCACCGCATCGCCTCGAGCAGCATCTGCGGCAGCGATTCGAACGCGGCGCGGGTCTCGATCTTGAGGACGATCCCGACGTTCCGGGCGTCGAGGCGCTCGAGTTCGGCGATGAGGTCGGCGACATCCTCCGGCGACCGGACGAACGAGTAGTTGACCATGTCCGCGTGCGTCGCCACGAACTCGAGAGCCGCGCGGTCATCCGGTGTCAGCGCGGGAATGTGGAGGGTCGTGTCCGGGAGGTTGACGCCCTTCTCCGCACGCAGTTTGGAACCCTTCGGGCCGGCGCGTTCGACGTCGACGACGATCTCGTCGTCGAGCCTCTCACGCACCCGTCCGGCGATCTTCCCGTCGTCGAACAGCACCCGGTGTCCGGGCTCCACGTCGTCGAAGGCGTCTCCGAGTTCACACCCGATCCGATGCGGCCCGACCCTGGTCGCGGGCATGGGCGACAGGTCGCGCCGGAGTCGGATCTCATCGCCGGTGCGGATCAGCAGATGCTGTGGCTTCTCCGGCAGTTCACCGATGACGAGTGTTCCGCCGCCGAACCGTTTGACCCTGATCGACGCGCCCGTCCGGTAGTAGACGGTGCGGTCGCATTCGGCGTCGATCCCGTCCTCGGAGACCCCGACGACGTCGAGGCGTCGACGCCGGCCCCGCGCATCGCGCAACACGAGCCGGTCACCGTCGGACAGGCTGCCGAGGTCGTCCACCGGGATTACCGCATCGATACCGTCGGGAAGGTCGTGCTCGGCATCGTGGGGGGTTGTGCTCAACCGCACCCGTGACCGCCGTTCGACGGTCCCGTCGTCGGCGCGAACGGGTTTGACCTTCACGACCTTCGGTCCCGGCTCGAGCGGCCCGGTCCGGAGTTTGGGTCCGGCCAGGTCCATAGCCACGCGCACCCGTCCGGGGAGTGCACGCACCGACTCGATCATCCGCGCCCATTCCGCGGGTCCGTCGTGGGCGCAGTTCACCCGCGCCACATCCATGCCGGCCGCGCCCATGCGTCGCACCAGGTCCGGCTCGTCGGCGGCCTGCGTCGGCATCGTGACCATCACCCGACTCGTCCGCTCACCGTGCTCGTCGCCGGACCGATCGGCGGTGACGTCGTCGACCCCGCCGGGGTGCACACTCCCCAGCAGTCGGTCCCGGTTGGCGCTGAGAACCCGCACGCCGTCGGAGAGATCGCCCCAGATCGGTTGTCGCCGTCGGCCTTCGGCGAGTGCGTCAACGGTTTCGATGACCGTCTCGATCCAGGAGTAGACGATCGACTCCATCCGGCCGAGACTCGACAGCCCGTGAGCGGCCATCGACGCCTGCAGCGGTCGCAGGTCACGACGACGGACGGTGACGTAATGCACGAGATTGCGTGCACTCTGCCGATGCTGTACGGCGACCGCGGAGATCAGCGGACCGGCGTGCTTCTCCGCGCGGTCGAGCTCGTCTCGCAGGTCGTGCAGAGCGTCCGACATCTCCTCGATCGACATCTCCACCGGGAACCCCATGCCTCCACCCTGCCAGGTTTCCGCCTCGGGGGGCGCGGCGACAGCGGCCTGCTCATCCAGCGTTCACGATCTTGTCGAGTTTGGGCGGCAGCGTCATGCCCCCCGGGTAGCGGTGCCAACCCTTGCGGTCGTAGTACTTGGTGCCGAGCAGACCCAGCAGGACACCGATGCACAGTCCGATCAGGCACTGGACGACCGACCGCGCGAGCCCCGCCGACAGGTCGGCGTCGAAGTACAGGACCGACCGCACCCCGAGGTAGATGACGTGCATCGGTTCGATCGCGGCGATCCACTCGAAGATCCGCGGACTGGCCTCCAGCGGCAGGGTCCCGCCCGACGACGGCAGGCCGAAGACCACGAAGAACAGGAGGTTGAACAGCAGACCGGCGTTGCCGAAGACGGCCATCATCGCGCTCGCGCTCACGCCGACGGCGAAGATGCCGAGGATCGAAATCACCCACAGCACGAAGGCATTCGGCAGGGACGTGCCCACCCAGGCGCCCACCACGATGAACAGGGTCGAGAGGACCACCGCGACGAGGAACATGATCGTCCACTTGGCGGCGAGGGTCGCCCAGCGGCTGATCGCCAGACGTTCACGGAGTTGGTAGAACGGGCCGTACTCGATGGGCGTCTGACCGAGCATGCCGTCGACGACGATGCTCACCATCATCGCGCCGGTGAAGCCGGCGAGCACCAGGAGAAGCGTGAGGTAGAACGCCGACAGTCCGTTTCCGGCACCCTGGGGCAGCGGCGTGGGCTCCGACACCGAGACCGCGACCGGATCGGCCAGCGCGAGCTGTGCGGCACCGGTGAACGTGACGTCGTTGCGGTCGAGCTGATCTCGGACCTGTGCGGTCAGCTGCGCGCCGACCTCGGCGTTGACCCGCTCGGTCAGTTGCTCGGCGAAGGTCGAGGTGATCGACGACGCGAAAGCGCCCGAGCCGCGGTTGATGAAGATGTCGATCGCCGGACGCGTGGGCTGCGCCGGAAGGACCGTCGAACGTCCCAGCGCGACTGCGCGATTGGTGAAGTTCGAGCCGATGACGACGACGCCGTACACCTTGCCGCTGTTCAGTTCACCGATCGCGGTCGAGCGGTCGGTGCGCCGGACGACGATGCCGCTGTCAGCGGCCGACGAGATGATCCCGTTCGCGACCTCGTTCCCGATGTTCTGCTCGGTGGCCTTTCCGTCCGCGCCGGTCACCTCACCGCCGGAGTCCTCGTTGACGAGGGCGACCGGGAAGTCGTGGAGGTGGCGTTGCGGGTCGACGACGGCCGACATGTAGAGCGCGGCCATGAGGGAGAACAGCACCGCCACGAGGACCAGTGGGGCGAGCCAGAACCGGGGTGACCCGAGTACGCCGGCGATCGTCCGGCCGGTCGGCTGTTCGACCTCGGGTGCCTCATGGGCTCCGCGACCAGTGTCGGCGTCGGAGTCCGAGACCTTGTGCGACTCGTGCGTTCCCATCGACGTACCTCCCCCGCAGGCGCGTGCCCGCCGTCTGAACACCGTCGCGAGGACGGTGCCGGCATTCTCTCCTCTAGAAGCCCAGTCGGCGTAGCTGCTTGGGGTCGCGCTGCCAGTCCTTGGCGACCTTCACGTGCAGATCCAGGTACACCTTGGTCCCCAGCAGCCGCTCGATCTGTGCGCGCGCAACTGTACCGACCTCTTTCAGACGCGCCCCCTTGCGCCCGATGATGATGCCCTTCTGGCTGTCCCGTTCGACGAAGAGCACGGCGTGGACGTCGACCATCGGCGGCTGGTCCGGGCGCCGGTCCTCGCGATCGATGACCTCCTCGATGACCACGGCGAGCGAATGCGGCAGTTCGTCGTGGACGCCTTCGAGGGCGGCCTCGCGGATGAATTCCGCCATCAGGACCTGCTCGGGTTCGTCGGTGAGCTCACCGTCGGGATAGAACGCCGGACCTTCCTCCATCAGACCGACGAGCACGTCGCTGAGGACGTCGAGCTGCTTGCCGGACTTCGCCGACACGGGGACCACCTCGGCGTCCGGGCCGAGGATCTCGGAGAGCGCCACGAGCTGCTTGGCAACCTGCTCGGGACCCACCCGGTCGATCTTGGTGACCACGCCGAGAAGTGTGGTGCGCGGGGCCATCTCGCGGACCTGGGAGATGATCCAGCGGTCACCCGGGCCGATCGCCTCGTCGGCCGGGATGCACACACCGATCACGTCGACCTCGGAGTACGTGTCGCGCACCAGGTCGTTGAGCCGCTGCCCCAGCAGCGTGCGGGGCCGGTGCAGTCCCGGGGTGTCGACGAGGATCAGCTGGGCGTCGGGCCGGTTGACGATTCCGCGGATCGTGTGGCGGGTGGTCTGCGGCCGGTTGGAGGTGATCGCGATCTTCTCCCCCACCAGCGCGTTGGTGAGCGTCGACTTGCCGGTGTTGGGGCGCCCGACGAAACAGACGAAACCGGAGCGGAATTCAGGAGCGGAGCCGGACTCAGACATCGGCGCCACCGAGTCGCTGCTGCGGCCGCCCGGCGGCATCGGTGACGTACGCGTAGGCCTGCGGACTCAGTTCGTGCAGGGTCGCGAGACCGGGATCGTCGGCGTCGCCGTTGACCAGGACGGCCGCCTCGAAGGAGCCGGCCCCGCTCGAGATCGCCGAGGCGACCGCGACCTGCAGACCGCTGAGTGTGAGGGTCTTGGTGCGGACCTCGGCACCCGCGTAGGTCCGACCGTCGCCGTCGCGAACGGCGGCTCCCGATCGCGCTTCGGCACGCGCGAGCGCGCCGCGAGCGAGCACCACGAGCTTCTGATCCTCGTCTGCGAGGGTCTCGGTCACTGATTCATCCTTGCTGTCGTCTGCTCGTGTGTACTGCGATGGGATTCGTCCTCGTGTTCACGCGCCGCGGTGCGGTCATGACGTCCGGAACGGCCGGAGTGCCCACGACCGCCCGAGGATTCGTGCCGCTGCGGGTCCGGTCCGTCGGCGCCCTCCCCGGGTACCCGGGTGACGAGGACGGTGATGATGCGTTGGCGCCCCTTGCGATTGGGACCGCCCTCCGCGACGAGCTGCAGGCCGTGGGACTTGACCCGGGCGCCGGGGAGCGGGACGCGGCCGAGTTCGAGTGCGACGAGTCCACCCACCGTCTCGACCTCTTCCTCCTCGATCTCGACGTCGAACAGCTCACCGAGATCCTCGACCGGAAGACGCGCCGACACCCGGTACGACCCGTCGCCGAGGTCCTCGACCGGTGCGAGTTCGTCGGTGTCGTACTCGTCGGTGATCTCACCGACGATCTCCTCGAGCACGTCCTCGATCGTCACCAGGCCGGCGATGCCACCGTATTCGTCGACGAGGATCGCCATGTGGTTGCGCGTGAGCTGCATGTCGGCGAGGACCTTGTCGAGCGGTTTGGAGTCCGGGATGAACTCGGCGTCGCGCATGATCTCGGAGACGCGCAGCGTGGTGGGGTCGGTGCGTTTGGCGACCGTCCGTTCGACCATGTCCTTGAGGTACACGATCCCGAGCACGTCGTCGGTGTTCTCGCCGATGACCGGGATACGCGAATGTCCCGACCGGGTCGCGAGGTTGGTGGCCTGCAGGACGTTCTTGTCGGCCTCGATCCAGACCATCTCCGGACGTGGCACCATGACCTCGCGCGCGCTGGTGTCGCCGAGGTCGAACACCGAGTGGATCATCCGGCGCTCGCCGGCCGCCACCACTCCGCGGGCCTCGGCGAGGTCGACGACCTCACGCAGCTCGATCTCGGTGGCGAACGGGCCGTTCCGGTAGCCGCGACCCGGGGTCAGCGCGTTACCGATGAGGATGAGCAGCCGCGTCACGGGCTTGAGCAGGATGCCCAGCGCGAACAACAGATACGACATCGACAGTGCGATGGTGTACGCGTGCTGCCGGCCCAGGGTGCGCGGCCCGACGCCCATGGCGACATAGGAGATGACCGTCATCGCGGTGATGGCGACGACGAGTCCCCAACCGACGCCGAGCCATTCGGCCGCGGACAGGGCGATGAGTGCGGCGGCCGCGGTCTCGCAGACCACGCGCAGCAGGACCACGAGTCCCACGTAGGTGGCGCGGGCGTCGAGGATGATCGCGAGGCGTCGTGCACCGCCGCGGCCCTCCCGGACCATGTCGTCGACGCGGGCGTTCGAGACGGTGGACACGGCGGTGTCGACGGCGGCGAACAGTCCGCCGAGCCCGATCAGAACGACTGCGGCCACGATGAACCAATAGTCGGAGGACACGCTCAGTCCTCCTCGGACCGTCCGGTCGCCCCCGCGTCCCCGGTTCCCTGTTCGGTCCCGGTGAATCCGATGTTGGACAGCAACCGCGAATCACGATCGGTCTGCCGCTGTTCCTGCGCGCGTCGGTTCCGCTCGGCATAGAACGCGTCGAGGATCTCGTTCTGCAGCCCGAACATCTCGCGCTCTTCCTCGGGTTCGGCGTGGTCGTAGCCGAGGAGATGGAGCACACCGTGGATGGTGAGCATCGCGAGCTCGTGTTCGAAGGACCTGCGCGCCTCGCGGGCCTGCTTCCGTGCGAACTCGGGGCACAGGACGATGTCGCCGAGGATGGCCGGTCCCAGATCGGTGGCGTCGGGTCGGCCGCCCGGGACGAGCTCGTCCATCGGGAAGCTCATCACGTCGGTGGGTCCGGGCAGGTCCATCCACTGCACGTGCATGTCGGCCATGGTGTCCTCGTCGACGCAGAGGACCGACAGGAGCGCGCCGGGGTTGACGTCCATCGCGTTCACGGCGAAACGTGCGGCGTCGATGATCAGCTCGGCCGGGACCTCGACCCCGGACTCGTTGGCCAGTTCGATGCTCATGAGCGACGTCCGTGGGAAGCCGCACGACGCGCCGCGCGGTTGCCGCCGATCGCGGTATCGATGCGTGCACCGGCTCGCTGGGATTCCTCCGCGCGCCCGTAGGCGTCGACGATGTCGGCGACCAGACGATGCCGGACGACGTCCTGGCTGGTGAGACGGGAGAAGTGGATGTCGTCGATGCCCTCGAGGATCGCGGTCGCCGCCATCAGGCCGCTCTTCGCGCCGCCCGGCAGGTCCACCTGGGTGACATCGCCCGTGACGACGACCTTGGAGCCGAAGCCCAGGCGCGTCAGGAACATCTTCATCTGTTCGCTCGTCGTGTTCTGCGCCTCGTCGAGGATGATGAAAGCGTCGTTGAGGGTCCGCCCGCGCATGTAGGCCAGCGGCGCAACCTCGATGACCCCGGCGGCCATCAGCTTCGGGATCGCCTCGGGGTCCATCATGTCGTGCAGCGCGTCGTAGAGCGGGCGCAGGTACGGGTCGATCTTCTCGCTCAACGTGCCCGGCAGGAAGCCGAGACGTTCGCCGGCCTCGACGGCGGGACGAGTGAGGATGATGCGGTTGACCGACTTCGACTGCAGCGCCTGCACGGCCTTGGCCATCGCGAGGTAGGTCTTGCCGGTACCGGCCGGCCCCAGACCGAAGACGATGGTGTGGTTGTCGATCGCGTCGACGTAGTGCTTCTGGTTCAGCGTCTTGGGTCGGATCGTCTTGCCGCGGCGCGACAGGATGTCCAGCGACAGCACCTCGGCGGGCGACTCCTGGCTGCCGTCGGAGAGCATCGACACGCTGTGCCGGACGAGGTCCGGGGTCAGCGGGGTGCCACGTCCGACGAGGTCGGTGAGTTCGGCGATGACACGTTCGGAGGCGGCGACATCGGCGGGCTCGCCGGTCAGCGTCACCTGGTTGCCACGCACGTGGATGTCGGCGGGCAGCAGCTGCTCGAGCGTCCGAAGGTTGACGTCACTGGCGCCGAGCAGCCCGAACACCACTCCGGGAGAGACTTCGACGGTGGATGTGACCCCAGACCGGCGCGGCTGCGTACGGCTGGATTGCGCGCTCGGGTCGGGGTTGTCGTCACTCACGTATGAAATCACTCCTGGTGGTCTGCGGTTGTGGGCTGCGCGTCCGTCACCTCACAGTGAGAATTCACTGAAGGAAACACACAGCTGTGTGAACAGTGTATCGCTATGCAACGGCCGGTCAGCAGGCAATATTTCTCAGCACGGCCACGTCACCGCCGGACCGCGTGCTTCAGATCCCCAGGACCCGGATCGTCTGCCGGGCGCACCCGGTGCCCGGGTCGACGAAGGCCTCGTGACCTTCGCCCGGTACGACGATCAGTTCGGCCGACTGTCCGCGGGAGATCGCGTCGTCGACGTAGCGGCGGCTCACCACGTCGGGTACCAGGTCGTCCTCGTCGCCGGTGATCGCGACCACGTGCGCGTCGAAGACCGGCGCGAGCAGAGGCGAGGCCTCCTCGTAGCGGCGCGGCGACTCACTGTACGGCCGCCCCATGAGGGCCCGCAGGGATTGTTTGTCCGCCGCGGAGACCGTGTCGAGGACCGCCGCCTGGGCGACGACGGTGGTGATGGTGGTCGAGGCGGTCCGCGCCCCCAGCTTGCCGACGGCCCACACCGCGAGCTGGCCGCCGGCCGAATGCCCGACCACGCCGACTGTGGAGAAGTCGACCGCGGCGAGATCGACCTCCTGCTCCTGCAGCGCCTCGCGCACCGGGCCGTCGAGGGCACGGATCGCGCCGACCACATCGCGGCCGGTGTTCGGCCAGCCGCCGCCGGGCTCCCCGACGCGGCGATACTCGATGTTCCACACGACCGCGCCGCGCTCGGCCATCGTGCGGGCGACCGCGGTCTGGATCGTGGAGCCGTACTCCACCGACCACGAACCGCCGTGGACGAGCACGACCACACGGGCCGGGGTGGCGGGGTCGAGAACGTCACGCGGCACGTAGAGGTGGCCGAATTGTGAAAGCTCGGTGCCGTATTCGATCTTGGTGCGGCGCACGGCGCAGCGTCGGACGGCACTCACCGCGACCACCGTCGGGTCAGCACGCCGATCGCACCCAGCGCGACGGCTGCCGCCGTGGAGGTCCGCAGGACCTCCGGGCCGAGCACCACCGAATGCGCGCCGAGAGCTGTGAGGTCGGCGACCTCGGTGTCGTCGAGTCCGCCTTCGGGACCCACGACGAGCACGATCTCGCTCGCATCGGCGAGCGGCAGTTCGGCAAGGGGCCGGGCGGCCTCCTCATGCAGCACGGCGACGACTCCACCGCCGGCGACCGCGTCGGCACACCGCGCGCGGACGTCGATGGTCGAGGCGAGCTCGGCGACCTCGGGGATCCACGGCCGTCGACTCTGCTTCGCGGCGGCCGACGCGGCGGCCCTCCACTTGGCAACACCCTTGTCCGCCTTGCCCGTCCATCGGGCGACACAACGCATGGCCTGCCACGGCACGATGACGTCGACGCCCGCTTCGGTCGCGAGGTCGACGGCGAGTTCGGACCGTTCGGACTTCGGCAACGCCTGGACGACGGTCACCTGCGGGGTGGGGCGCGCCTGGAACGAGAACTCACGCACCGAGGCGACGAGGGTGTCCTTCCCGGTGATCTCCCGGATCTCGCACCCGGCGACCGAACCGGCGCCGTCCCCGACGAGGATGCGCTCCCCCGCCCCAAGCCGTGCGACCGTCACCGCATGCCGGCCCTCTGGCCCGCTGAGAACGAGGTCGGCTCCCGGGGCGGGGACGGAGTCCGCCCAGAAAAGCGGTGGGCTCACTTGCCCGCGAACGCGTTGCGCAGTCGTGAGAAGAGGCCGCCCGGGGCGGACGCGGCCGAGGTGTTGACCACCTCGATCTCGTCCTGCGCCACCGTCTTGAACTTCTTGAGGGCGTCGGTCTGGGCACCGTCGAGCTTGGTCGGGACGACCACGTCGAGGTGGACGTGCAGGTTGCCGCGGACACCGGCGCTGACGTGCGGCATGCCCTGGCCGCGCAGCTTGACGACCTGACCGGGCTGCGTTCCCGGAGCGATCGTGACGGTGACCGGGTCGCCGAGGATGGTCTCGACGTCGAACTCGGCGCCGAGCGCGGCGTCGACCATCGGCACCTTCACCGTGCAGTGCAGGTCGTCCTTGTCACGCAGGAAGACCTCGTGCGGGCGTTCGGTGACCTCGACGTAGAGATCGCCGGCGGGCCCGCCTCCGGGACCGACCTCGCCCTGACCGCTGAGGCGGACCCGCATGCCACTCTCGATACCGGCCGGGATGCGGACGGTCATGGTGCGGCGCGAGCGCACACGCCCATCGCCGCCGCACTTGTGACAGGGGTCGGGGATGACCTCGCCGACGCCGTGACAGGTGGGGCACTCGCGCACGGTCATCACCTGACCGAGGAACGACCGCTGCACCGACTGGATCTCGCCGGCCCCGTTGCAGGTGTCGCAGGCAACCGGCTTGCTGTCGCCGTTGGTTCCCGACCCGGTGCACGCGTCGCACAGGATCGCGGTGTCGACCGTGATCTCCTTGTTGACGCCCTTGGCACACTCGGCGAGATCGAGTTTGACGTTGACCAGCGCGGGCTCACCCGGCTGGACGCGCGAGCGGGGACCGCGCCCCGAGCCGAATCCGCCGCCACCGAAGGCGCCGCCGTTGCCGAAGAACGCCTCGAAGACGTCGCCGAAGCCGCCGCCACCCCCGCCGAAACCGCCGGCGCCCGCACCCGCCAGGGGATCGCCTCCGGCGTCGACGATGCGACGCTTCTCCGGATCGGTCAGCACCTCGTAGGCGGTGCTGACTTCCTTGAACTCGTCTTCCTTGCCCGGGTTGACGTCGGGGTGCAGTTCGCGGGCCTTCTTGCGGTAGGCGCGCTTGAGCTCCTGGTCACTGGCACCCTTCGCCACACCCAGGATTGCGTAATAGTCACGTGCCACGGTTGTAGTGATCCTTCGGTTCAGTTTGGTACCCAAGCGGTCTCGGGTGATGCCCGCGCGGTGCGTGCCTCATCGGGATGGACGTACGTCCGCGCGGTACGCAGTGGAACCACTCGATTCTGCCGACGACCGGTCGAGGCCCTCACCCGACGTCCGTCGCCGGGGCGGCGGTCATCGTTCGGCGAGCACCTCACCGATGTATTTGGCAACGGCTGCGACCGAGGCGATGGTTCCCGGATAGTCCATTCGTGTGGGGCCGAGCACACCGACGCCGCCGAACACGGTTCCCGATGCACCGTACCCTGTGGACACCACCGAGGTTCCACGCAGGTTCTCGGTCTGCGTCTCTTCTCCGATCTGCACGGTGACCTGGCCCATGTCCTGCGTCGTGGCGAGGATCTTGAGCACGACGACCTGCTCCTCGAGTGCTTCGAGGACGGTGTCCATGCCGCCGACGACGGGCGTGAAGTCGGCCGCCGACCGCGCGAGGTTCGAGGTGCCGCCCAACACGAGACGGTCGTCGCCGCGTTCGACGAGGGTCTCGACGAGAACCATCACGATGTTGAGGACCGCGCCGCGGATGTCGTCGGGTGCGGAGTTGGCGAGTTCCGCGACCGCCGCCGACGCTTCTTCCAGTCGTTTGCCGTGGAGTGCCGCGGAGAACATGTCGCGCAGGCGCGCGATGTCCCCCTCGTCGTGATCCTCGTTCAGCGCGACCATGCGCTGTTCGACCCGGCCGTTGTCGACGATCACCACGAGCAGCAGTCGCGACGGCGAGAGGGACACGACCTCGAGATGCCGAACGCGCGAAACCGACAGGACCGGGTACTGGATGACCGCCACCTGACGGGTCAGCTGGGCCAGCAGCTTCACCGAGCGCCGCAGCACGTCGTCGAGGTCGACTCCGGAGTCGAGCACCGACAGGATGGCCCGTCGTTCGGCGGAGGAGAGCGGTTTGATCTCGCTGATGCGGTCCACGAACATCCGGTAGCCCTTGTCCGTGGGGACACGGCCGGAGCTGGTGTGCGGCTGGGTGATGTACCCCTCGGCCTCGAGCACCGCCATGTCGTTGCGAACGGTGGCGCTCGACACCCCTAGCTGATGTCGTTCGACGAGTGCCTTCGATCCGATGGGCTCCTGCGATTCGACGTAGTCGGTCACGATCGCGCGGAGGATCTCGAACCTACGGTCGTCCGTAGTGGACACGCGGTACACCTCCTGATCCGAGTCCCGGTCCATGGAGTTGGGCCATAGAGTCGGGTACGTCCCATACTGGGTAGGTTCCATACTACGAAACCGGCGCGGAGTCACATGATCTTCAAGGGGGTACGGGAGGGTAAGCCCTATCCCGACCACAAGCTGTCGACGCGGGGCTGGGCGAAGATCCCGCCGCGTCAGCTGCGGCTCGACCAGCTGATCACGCTGACCAAGGTCTTGGCCCTGGACAAGCTGCTGAGCGAGGACTCGACGTTCTACGGCGACCTGTTCGCGCATGTCGTGCGCTGGGAGGGCGAGCTCTACCTCGAGGACGGACTGCATCGCGCCGTGCGCTCGGCGCTGCGGAACCGCAACATCATCCACGCGCGCACCCTCGACCTCGACGCCCTCGATCTCTCCGAGGGCGCCCGCCCTCTGGAGGAGCAGCTCGATGACACCGCCGAGATCCCGGCGCGTCCCCGCGTCGTCGACGTCCCGTCCGAACCGGTCCGGCCGAACCGTGGCGCCGACGATCCGCACAGCGGCGGCGGCGCCCATCGTCGAGGCCCCCAGTCCACGGGCTGGACGAGGCCGACTCGCCCCTGGTAGCCGGCGAGATCCACCACTTTTCGCCGAACCCACCCCGCGACGCGGCGGTGGATCTGCCGAAAAGTGGAGGGTTTGCGGAGCGGGTCAGCCCCAGAGGACGCAGCGGATCACACCGTCGGCGAGGAGCCGGCCGGCGTCGGTGAGGACGTAGGCGTCCCCGGTCGAGGTGAGCAGGCCGTCGGCGCAGAGTGCGTCGGCGTTCGCGCGTTCGGTGTCGTCGAGCAGCCCGCCCGGCAGTCCGGTACGGCACCGTGTGGTGAGCATGACCGCCTCCATGTGGCGGTCCTCGGCGGTGAGTTCCTCCGACGACGCGGCGGGCAACACACCCTCACCGAGCGTCTGCGCATAGCGCGCCGGATGCTTCACGTTCCACCAGCGCACCCCGTTGACATGCGAGTGCGCGCCGGGACCGATCCCCCACCAGTCGTGACTGTTCCAGTAGGCGATGTTGTGCCGGCACGCACCGGCGTCGTCGAGTGCCCAGTTCGACACCTCGTACCAGCCGAAACCGTTGGCGCTCAACCGGTCGTCGAGGATCTTGTAGCGGTCGGCGAGGACGTCGTCGTCCGGTGCGGGCATCTCGCCGCGCCGGATTCGGCGCGCCAGGGCCGTGCCGTCCTCGACGATGAGCGCGTAGGCCGACACATGGTCGACACCCGCGGACAGCACGGCGTCGAGGGTGGCGTGCAGGTCGGCGTCGGTCTCGCCGGGCGTGCCGTAGATCAGGTCGAGGTTGACGTGTTCGAAGCCGGCCGCCCGGGCCTCGCGCGCCGCGGCGACCGCCCGTCCCGGCGTGTGGACCCGGTCGAGGACCTTGAGGACATGCTGGGCCGCGGACTGCATGCCGAGCGAGATCCGGGTGAACCCGGCGGCGCGCAGCTGCTCGAAGAACTCCGGCGACGTCGACTCCGGGTTCGACTCGGTGGTGACCTCCGCGTCGGGAGCGAGGTCGAAGTGGGCGCGCACCGCGTCGAGCAATCGCGTGAGACCGTCGGCACCGAGCAGCGACGGCGTGCCGCCGCCGACGAAGATCGTCGACACCTTCCTCGCCGGCTGCAACAGCCGCGCGGCCGACTCCAGTTCCGCGGCCACGGCCTGCTGCCACGACTCCGGCGACGACGTCGAACCCAGCTCCCCCGCGGTGTAGGTGTTGAAATCGCAGTAGCCGCAGCGGGTGGCACAGAACGGGACGTGCAGGTAGAGACCGAACGGCACCTCGGGGTCGACGTCGCGGCAGGCCCCGGCGACGAGCTCGGTGGTGAGCTCTCGGGCGGGCGCTTCGATGTCGACGTTCACCGTTCCATCATGCCGACCTCGGCGTCTGCACCGAAATCGTCGCGTTCTGTCCCCCTCGTCGGTGGGGCCGGGGAACAACCAGGCGGCCGGGCTGCTTGACCGGCTCAGGTAGGACCTCCGGCCCCGCCGGCACCGGCGCGTTTCCATCATCATGATGGAAAATAACCCCAAGTAGACGAGGCGATGATGGTCGTGGCACTATGGACCCCGTGATTTTCCCCGGGGTGTGGCTCGCAGCGCGTCGCCACATTGATCTCAAGCGCGTCAACAGCGCTTTCTGTCGCGTCTAGCGACGTCTCGGCCCCGATTGATCCCTGAATCCAGGGATGCCGGCACGTTTCAGCCCACCTTTTCGTGCGATTGAAGCCGGCCCCTGTGCGCCGGCACAGGAGATTTCATGACGTCCACAACTGATGCCCCAGCTGTGCCCGATGCCGTTCCCGCTCCGGCCGCCGAGAAGCGAACTCGTCCCGCCCGCAAGGCGCGCCCGGTCAAGCGCCGCGCCGAAGGCCAGTGGAAGCTCGGTTACCGCGAGCCGCTGAACCCGAACGAGCAGGTCAAGAAGGACGACAACCCGCTCAACGTGCGCGCCCGCATCGAGAACATCTACTCCAAGCAGGGTTTCGACTCCATCGACAAGCAGGACCTGCGCGGCCGGATGCGCTGGTGGGGCCTCTACACCCAGCGCGCCGAGGGCTACGACGGCACCTGGACCGGCGACGAGAACATCGACCTCCTCGAAGACAGCCACTTCATGATGCGCGTGCGCTGCGACGCCGGCGCGCTGAACGTCGAGCAGTTGCGCACGCTCGGCGAGCTCTCCACCGAGTTCGCCCGCGACACCGCCGACCTCTCCGACCGCCAGAACGTCCAGTACCACTGGATCCGGATCGAGGACGTCCCGACGATCTGGGAACGTCTCGAAGGTGTCGGACTCAAGACCACCGAGGCCTGCGGCGACTGCCCCCGCGTCGTGCTGGGCTCGCCGCTCGCCGGTGAATCCCTCGACGAGGTCCTCGATCCCACCCCGGCCATCGACGAGATCGTCCGTCGCTACATCGGCGACCCGAAGTACTCGAACCTGCCGCGCAAGTTCAAGACCGCGATCTCGGGCCAGCAGGACGTGGTGCACGAGATCAACGACGTCGCCTTCGTCGGCGTCGTACATCCCGAGCACGGCCCGGGTCTCGACCTCTGGGTCGGTGGCGGACTGTCCACCAACCCGATGCTCGCCCAGCGCGTCGGCGCCTGGGTCCCGCTCGACGAGGTGCCCGACGTGTGGGAGGCCGTGGTCTCGATCTTCCGCGACTACGGATACCGACGTCTCCGCGCCAAGGCCCGTCTGAAGTTCCTCATCAAGGACTGGGGCATCGAGAAGTTCCGTCAGGTGCTCGAGGACGAATACCTCGGCCGCAAGCTGATCGACGGCCCGGCTCCGGAACAGCCCGAGCGCCCGATCGACCACATCGGTGTGCAGAAGCTGCGCAACGGACTGAACGCGATCGGCTTCTCCCCCATCGCCGGCCGCGTCTCGGGCACCATCCTGACCAAGACCGCCGAGGCCGTCGCCGCGGTCGGTTCCGACCGCGTCCGCTTCACCCCGTATCAGAAGCTGATCGTGCTCGACGTCCCCGACGACAAGGTGGACTGGCTGATCGACGAGCTCAAGCCGCTCGGTCTGCACGGCCGCCCGACGCAGTGGCGACGGAATCTCCTGGCGTGCAGCGGTATCGAATTCTGCAAACTCTCGTTCACCGAGACCCGCAAGCGGTCGCAGGTCCTCGCCCCCGAGCTGGACGAGCGGCTCGCGGACATCAACTCGCAGCTCGACGTGCCGATCACGGTGAACATCAACGGCTGCCCCAACTCCTGCGGACGGTCGCAGATCGCCGACATCGGTTTCAAGGGACAGCTCGTCGAGGACGCCGACGGCAACCAGACCGACGGCTTCCAGGTCCACCTGGGCGGCAGCCTCGGCCTGGACTCCGGTTTCGGTCGCAAGCTGCGCCAGCACAAGGTGCTCGGCACCGAGCTCGGCGACTACATCGAACGCGTGGTCCGCAACTTCGTGGATCAGCGCGAAGAGGGTGAACGGTTCGCGCAGTGGGCCGTTCGCGCCGACGAGGAGGCACTCCGATGACCATCAGCACCACGGCGCCGGCCACCGGCCGCCGCCACAGCGAGGACGAACTCCGCGCGATCGCGGCGAAGGGCGCGGCCGACCTCGGTCCCGAGGCCACCCCGGAGGAACTGATCCGCTGGACCGCGGAGACCTTCGGCACGAACTTCGTCGTCGCGTCGAACATGCAGGACGCCGCCCTCGTCGATCTCGCGGTCAAGAACGTCGACCGCGAACTCCTCGGCGGCGACCCGGTCAAGGTCCTGTTCCTCGACACCGGCTACCACTTCGCCGAGACCATCGGCACCCGTGACGCCGTCGAGCAGGTGTACGGCGTGGACATGGTCAACCTGACCCCCGAGCACACCGTCGCCGAACAGGACGAACTGTTGGGCCGCAACCTCTTCGCACGCGACCCCGGTGAGTGCTGCCGGTTGCGCAAGGTCGTCCCGCTCAAGGCGGGTCTGGCGGGTTACGACGCCTGGATCACCGGCATCCGCCGCGTCGAGGCGCCGACCCGGGCCAATGCGCCGCTCATCTCGTTCGACGAGGGCTTCGGGCTCGTCAAGATCAACCCGATCGCACCGTGGTCCGACGAGACGATGCAGGACTACATCGACTCCAACGGAGTGCTGGTCAACCCGTTGGTCGACGAGGGCTACCCCTCGATCGGTTGTGCACCGTGCACCGCCAAACCCGAACCCGGATCCGATCCGCGCAGTGGCCGCTGGGCCGGCCGCGCCAAGACAGAATGTGGGCTCCACGCATGACCGTCACCGAACCCGTCCACGACGCAACCGTCTCCGCCGAGGCCGACGACTTCACCACGCTCGACGCCCTCGAATCCGAGGCCATTCACGTCTTCCGTGAGGTGGCAGGCGAATTCGAGCGCCCGGTGATCCTCTTCTCCGGCGGCAAGGACTCCACCGTCCTGCTCCACGTCGCACTCAAGGCGTTCTGGCCTGCGCCGCTGCCGTTCTCGCTGCTGCACGTCGACACCGGCCACAATCTGCCCGAGGTCCTCGAGTTCCGCGACAACGTCGTCGAGCGTCACAACCTGCGGCTCCACGTCGCCAAGGTCGAGGACTACCTCGCCGACGGCCGGCTGACCGAGCGCCCCGACGGCGTCCGCAACCCGCTGCAGACCATCCCGCTGCTCGACGCGATCACCGAGAACCGCTTCGACGCGGTCTTCGGCGGTGGCCGCCGCGATGAGGAGCGGTCGCGCGCCAAGGAGCGGATCTTCTCGCTGCGCAACGCCTTCGGCCAGTGGGATCCGAAGCGTCAGCGTCCCGAGCTGTGGAATCTCTACAACGGCCGGCACGCACCGGGCGAGCACGTGCGCGTGTTCCCGCTGTCGAACTGGACCGAGCTCGACATCTGGCGCTACATCGCGCGCGAGCAGGTTCTGCTCCCCTCGATCTACTACGCCCATGAACGTGACGTCTTCCTGCGGGACGGCATGTGGATGACCCCCGGCGTCTGGGGTGGGCCCCGTGAAGGCGAAGAGCTGCAACGTCTCTCGGTGCGCTACCGCACCGTCGGCGACGGCTCGTCGACCGGCGCGGTGCTCTCCGACGCCGCCGACAACGAGGCCGTGCTCGACGAGGTGGCCGCGTCGCGGCTGACCGAGCGCGGCGCCACCCGTGGCGACGACCGGGTCTCCGAGGCCGCCATGGAAGACCGCAAGCGCGAAGGATATTTCTGACATGAGGCATGCACCCGACCTTCTCCGCATCGCCACCGCGGGCAGTGTGGACGACGGCAAGTCGACGCTCGTCGGCCGCCTGCTGTACGACACGAAGTCCGTTCTGGCCGATCAGATCGACGCAGTGACCAAGGCGTCGGTCGACCGCGGACTCGAGGGGCCCGACCTGTCGCTGCTCGTCGACGGCCTGCGGGCCGAGCGCGAACAGGGCATCACCATCGACGTGGCGTACCGCTACTTCGCAACGCCCGCACGCTCTTTCGTGCTCGCCGACACCCCCGGACACGTGCAGTACACGCGTAACACGGTGTCCGGCGCCTCCACCGCGCAGCTGGTGATCCTGCTCGTCGACGCCCGCAACGGCGTCGTCTCGCAGACCCGTCGCCACGCCGCGGTGATGGCCCTGCTCGGTGTTCCGCAGCTCGTGCTGGCGGTCAACAAGATCGACCTCGTCTCCGATCAGGCGTCGGTGTTCGCCGAGATCTCCGCCGAGTTCGCCGAGCTGACGCGCTCGCTGGGCTGGTCGGACGAGCAGGTCACCTCGATCCCCGTCTCGGCGCTGCACGGCGACAACATCGCGAACCGTTCGGAGAACACCCCGTTCTACGATGGCCCCACCCTCATCGAGCACCTCGAGACGGTGCCGAACCTCACCGAGCGTGCCCCGGTGGGACTGCGTTTCCCGGTGCAGTACGTGATCCGTCCCCGCACCTCCGAGTACCCCGACTACCGCGGTTACGCGGGTCAGATCGCGGCCGGCCGGGTGTCGGTCGGCGACGAGGTCGTCGTCCTGCCGTCGGGTCAGCGGACCACCGTCAGCCAGATCGACACCGCCGACGGACCGTTGGAGACCGCGCACACCGGACGCAGCGTCACGATCCTGCTCGCCGACGACGTCGACATCTCGCGCGGCGACCTGATCGCGGCTGCGGCGGACGCTCCGGAGCCGGTTCAGCAATTCACCGCCACCGTGTGCTGGCTCGCCGAGAAACCGTTGCGCCCCGGTGTCCGCCTGCTCCTCAAGCACGGCACCAAGACCACGCAGGCCATCGTCGGCGGGCTCGACGCGCTCTTCGACGAACAGAACCTCGCGCTGGAGCAGGCTCCGGAATCGGTGGAACTCAACCAGATCGTGCGGATCTCGGTGCAGACCGCCGAGCCGATCCCGGCCGACGACTATCAGGTGAACCGCGAGTCGGGCAGCTTCCTGCTGATCGACCCGCAGGGTGGCAACACCCTCGCAGCCGGCCTGGTCGGCGACGCGCTCGCGCCGCTGCACCTCAAAGAGTTGGTGTGAATCCGGCTCTCGTCCTCGTCGCACACGGCAGTCGCGATCCGCGCTTCGGCGCGACCGCACGCCGTGTGCGCGACGCCGTCGCGGCGACCCTGCCGGGCGTCGAGGTGGTCTTGTCCTACCTCGACCTCGACGAGCCGCTCGTCGGCGATGTCCTCGGTCGGACCGGGAACGATGCCGGCGGGGATGGGGCGGGCGGCGATCCTATTGTGGTGCCGTTGCTGCTGTCCGCGGGTTATCACCACAAGATCGACCTGCCGGCGATCATCGCCGAGCACCGGCCGTTCGCGTATCAGACCGATGTCATCGGAACGCGGTCGTTCACCGCGGCCCTCGCCGACCGTCTGCTCGAAGCAGGCCTCGACGAGCGCTACGGCGTGATCCTGTCGGCGGTGGGTTCCTCCGACGAGTCCGCCGACCGTCACGTCCGGCGGAGGGCCCTCGAGCTCTCGACCCACCTGCATCGACCGGTCGAGGTGGTCTTCGCGACCAAACTCGGTTCAGGTGACCGCGCGGTCGCCTCGGCTGTCCGCCGGCTCCGTGCCGCCGGTGCCGAGCACGTCGCCCTCAGTCCGTACTTCCTCTCGGCGGGTCTGCTGATCGAGCGGGTCGAGACCGCTCTCGACGCGCTGGTCGAGGAGATGCTCGTGGCCGGCCCGCTCGGCGCGCACCCCGATGTCATCGGGGGCATCTGCAGCCTCTATCGCGCGGCCGCACGGGATCGGGCCGTCACCGCGTCACGGTGACGACTCCTAGATCGTGACGAGCCAGGCGATCACGACGAGGACCAGCAGCGCCAGCAGCGCCAGGGTGACCGGCGAGCGCAGTAGTTTCACAGTCCGGTCCCATCGTCGTCGGCGAAGCGTCTGCGGTCGAACAGCGTCGCCGCCAGATCGACCATGAGACTGAGAACATAGGCGATCAGGATCGCGACCGGAATCACCACGGCGACGGTGACCAAGAGCTGCGGAACGAAGGAAAGGCCGGTCAGCCACTCCTCCACACCGTCCCACCAGGCGAAGAACGCCGTCACCTCATCACCTCGTCCGTCCGATTCGGATCATCCTTCTGCCCGGCCCCGTCGAGACCGACTGGCGTCGGACAGCGCCCGTCGCAATGATAGATCCCATGTCTGTTGCAGATGACTCCACCGTAACGTCCCTGCCGACGGCGACCTCCGCACAGGGCACCGGCACCGACGCCGCACGAGTCAGCGTCCCGGGACCGGCGCCGATGGCCCCGACCAACCCGGCGCACGGGAGCGCCTTCCCACCCATCGGCGACTACGCATTCCTGTCCGACACCGAGACGAACTGCCTGATCGCCCGCAACGGTTCGGTCGAGTGGATGTGCGTGCCGCGACCCGATTCGCCGAGCGTCTTCGGGGCGGTGCTCGACCGGAGCGCCGGCCACTTCCGCCTCGCGCCGTACGGCGTCAACGTGCCCGTCGATCGCCGGTACCTGCCGGGCAGCCTGATGGTCGAGACGACCTGGCAGACCGACACCGGCTGGATCATCGTGCGCGATGCCCTGGTCATGGGCCCGTGGCACGACAACGACCGACGCTCCCGTACCCATCGCCGCACGCCCACCGACTGGGATGCCGAGCACATCCTGCTCCGCACGGTGCGCTGTGTATCCGGCACTGTCGAACTGCACATGAGCTGTGAGCCGGCGTTCGATTACCACCGCGGGACGACCAAGTGGGAGTACTCGGGTCCGGCGTACGGCGAGGCCATCGCCACCGCCCGGGACACCGACGCCGACACCCCGACCCTCAAGCTCACGACCGACCTCCGCCTCGGGCTCGAGGGCCGCGAGGCACGTGCCCGCACCCGCCTCGTCGAGGGCGACAATCGGTTCGTCGCGTTGAGCTGGTCTCGGTTCCCGGCACCGCAGAACTGGGACGAGGCGGCCCAGAAGATGTGGTCCACGGCCGAATCGTGGCGGCAGTGGATCAACATCGGAACCTTCCCCGACCATCCGTGGCGCTCCCATCTGCAGCGCTCCGCGCTGACCCTCAAGGGACTCACCTACTCCCCGACCGGCGCCCTGCTGGCTGCCGCGACCACCTCGCTGCCGGAGACCCCTCAGGGCGAACGCAACTGGGACTACCGCTATGCGTGGGTGCGTGATTCGACGTTCGCCCTGTGGGGTCTGTACACGCTGGGCCTCGACCGTGAGGCCGACGACTTCTTCTCCTTCATCGCCGATGTCTCGGGCATCACCAACGGTGAACGCCATCCGCTGCAGGTGATGTACGGGGTCGGCGGCGAGCGGACCCTCGAGGAGGAGGAACTCACCCACCTCTCCGGCTACGACGGCGCACGCCCGGTCCGGATCGGCAATGGTGCGTACAACCAAGCGCAGCACGACATCTGGGGCACGATGCTCGACTCGGTGTACCTCAACATCAAGTCCCACGAGTCCGTCCCCGAGACCCTCTGGCCCGTCCTCAAGGCGCAGGTCGAGGAGGCGATCAAGCACTGGCGCAACCCCGATCGCGGCATCTGGGAGGTCCGCGGCGAACCGAAGCACTTCACCTCGTCGAAGGTGATGTGCTGGGTGGCACTGGATCGCGGCTCCCGCCTCGCCACCATGCACGGCGAGGTCACCCATGCCCGGGAGTGGGCGGCGATCGCCGACGAGATCAAGGCCGACGTCCTGGCCCATGGCGTCAACGACCGCGGGGTCTTCACCCAGCGCTATGGCGACGACGCCCTCGACGCCTCGCTGCTCCTCGTACCCCTCCTGCGGTTCCTGCCGCCCGACGACTACCGCGTCCGCGCAACGGTTCTCGCGATCGCCGACGAACTCACCGACAACGGTCTCGTGCTGCGCTACAAGGTCGAGGAGACCGACGACGGCCTCACCGGCGAGGAGGGCACCTTCACGATCTGTTCGTTCTGGCTGGTGTCGGCACTGGTCGAGATCGGTGAGCTGGAGCGGGCCAAGACGCTGTGCGAACGTCTCCTGTCCTACTCGAGTCCGCTCAAGCTGTACGCGGAGGAGATCGACGCGAAGACCGGTCAGCAGCTCGGGAACTTCCCGCAGGCGTTCACCCACCTGGCGCTGATCAACGCGGTCATGCACGTCATCCGCGCCGAGGAGGCCGAGCACCAGCACACGTTCCAGCCGGCGAATCACTGACGCAGGGCCGGCAGGATCATTCCCGCGGACCGCGCGAATGATTCTGGCCTCGGACTATTTCGGACCTGATCCGCCGCCGAGCGACGTGGGGATGCCGCTGATCTCACTGATGACCCAGTCATTGTTGGAGTCGATGGTCATCCTGTAGGTGGCCGTCGACTCGATGCCGGCGGGCGCCTGCACGTTCTTGGTGAGCACACTGACGAATGCAGCCACCTGGTAGACACCGTCACGCTCCGACTGCACCTTCGCCGTCAACTTCTCCGACGACGACGTCCACTGCATCGGTTTGATCAGCTGTTCCATGGACGTCGACGCCTTACGGAGCCGGTCGGCGAGTTCCGGTGTGGTGCCCGCCGTCAGGCGGTTCTGCCACTCGGCCGGATCCTGGAAGTTCATCGATGCCGCACCGACGGCGTAGTCCAGTGCGACCTGTTCGGCACGGGCCTCATTCGCCCGGGTCTGCTCGAGTGCCGAGTAGTCGTCGGACTTGTCCATCAAGCGCCAGCTCAGAACCGCAACGACGACCAGCAGGATCACCAGGGCGCCACCGGTCAACAATTGCTGTACGGTGATCGGTTTCTGCCGCAGGCCCGAGAGCTTGCCTGATGCCGAAGTCCGTGACTGTCCCTCGACGACAACCTTTTCGGTATCGCTGTCAGCTGCGGCGGAGGTGTCTGCGGCGTCGGTGACTGCCTGATCGGTGAGGGGGGTGTGCTTGTCGGTGGAAGTCGACGATGCCATGTCGATGACCTGCTTTCTTCGTCGTGTGGAACGGATTCGGATGTGGGTCGTCCCGACCGTCGGGCCGGTCGAGCGTGAACTCAAACCATCAACGCCCTCCCGTGGGCACGGTGAGAGTGAGAACGCCCTTGTCCCGGGTCGCCGCCAGGAAGCTGTCGAGCACGCGGCTGATGTCGACTCCGTTCAGCGATGCGGCACCGGCACGTGCCGCGGGCAGCAGGTTGACGCCGATGGTGTTCAGGTCCTTCGCGTTGGCGTCCAGGAACGCCTGGAGTTCGTCGACCACCGGCCCCGCCCCCTCGCCGATTCCCTTCTCGGTGCCCACACCGAAGACGGTGACGTCTGCGATGGCTTCGAGAGTGACGTTGAACTCACGTCCGAAGCGCGGAACCAGCGGCGTCGTGGCGGCCAGTTGGGCCGGTACGTTTCCGGTGCTCATGATCAGCGGCTGCAAGGTACTCAGGAGGGTTACGAAAGCATCGGATTGCTCGGTCAGTTCGCCGGCCAACAACGACCCCGCCCGACTGATGCTGGTCAGGACCTCCGCGCCATCGGGCAGGCCCGCGTCCACCTCCCCTACGATGCGCCGGACCTTGGTCGGATCCACTTGCCGCAGCAGGACCGTCAGCCGCTGGGACAGTTCCTTGAACGTGGTGGGGACCAGCACGCGCCGTTGGTCGACGCGCTGCCCCTCACTCAGGAACGGACCGGCCTTGCCGTCGGGCATCACCGCGACGTAGGACTCGCCGAGCGCCGACAGATTGTCGAGACGGAAGATGCTGCTCTCGGGGATCTGGACGTCGGCGTCGTAGTCCCACGCGACCTCAACCCCCTCGACGACCTGTGCGATACCCGTGACATGCCCGATCTCGATGCCGCGCATCAGCACTCGCGATCCGACGAGGATGCCGTTCGTGTCGGGCACCACCATGGTCGCCGACCGCAGATTCGGAGTGCGTACGTGGAGACCGACATTCATGATGTAGCCGACCGACACCACGGCCGGCGCGATCATCGCGATCACCGAGATACGAGTTTTGGTGATCATCGAATCGCCCCCAGCATCCGGAGAATCGTCGTCGCGTCGTCGACGAGCTCGTCGTGCCCGCCGGCGGCCTTCACCGTCCTGATGTCGCCCTGTGGTCGAGATGCCCAGGGCAGCAGGGTGTTCCGCAGGAAGTTCGTCACCGTTGTCGCCGCTTCGGCGCCGGTCGCGGCGTCGAACTCGCCGCGTCCCGATTCCACGAGGGTGGCGGCCGATTCCAGCATCGGGACGAGCCACAGGCCGCCGATGAAGACCGAACCGATGGACGGGAGCAGAGTGGAGATGTGGGCCACTGCGCTCTTCGCCACACCGGTGAAATAGTGGACACCGTCGTCGGTGAACACCGCACCGATCTCTTTTCGCTTGTCGGCGAACACCTTCGATGTGTCATCGAGGCCGGCGATGAGTCGATCGATCTCGGTGGTTCCCGAGCGAGGTCGGTCAGGTCGATCGAGACGGTGGCCGCCAGGTCACGGACCCGGCTCAGGGGGGCATGGTCTGGTTCAACGTCGCCATGGTGTCCTGCACCTTCTGGATGGTGCCGCCGTTCACGAAGTAGGCCAGCACCGCGATCGTGTCCTCGAGTGGGGGCGGCGACGTGGTCTTGTCCAGGCCGATGATCCCGCCATCGCCCAGGAATCCCGCGCCGCTCGCTCCGTCATCCTGGGCCGGCGTCAACGCGACGTAGGTGTCGCCCAGCAGCGTGTTCTGCCGGATGATCGCGGTCGAGCCCACCGGGATCTTGGTATCCCCGGCCAAGCCGGCGACGACGTCGACACCCTGCGGTGTCTGGGAGGTGGATTCGACGGTACCGACCCTCAGACCGTTCATCATCACGTCCGCTCCCTGCGGAAGGTTGAGGATGTTCGCGAACTGCAGGGTGATCGAGTAGTCGCTACTCACACCGGCTCGTACCGAGGGCAGATCGTTGGGCGTGAGGGAGCACGCGCCGACGCCGACCGTCATCGTCGCCACGGCGACCACCGCAGTCAACCGCGCACGGATTCCCGCCCGAGTTCTCATTTCGCACCCGCCGTCGACAGCATGAAGGTGAACAGGTCGGTAGAGGTCCTGCCGTCGGTGATCTTCGGGGATCGGTACGGGACGGCGAGTCCGCCTGAGGCCCTGGCCTGTTGCTTCAGGACTGCCGCGATGGACGGGACCGTCTCGTAGAGACGACGAAGATCGGGCGCCCGGGTGGCTGCGGTCTCGATGATGTCGCGCACAGGCCCCTTCAAGGTCGGCCAGAGTGTGTCGCCGTAGTTGATGTGGATGTCCCACAGCACGGTCACCAGCCAACCGACTCCGTCGTTGAAGTCGGGAACCCACTCCTTCGACAACAGCTCCGCGCCTTGACTTGCCGCTACGGGCGCCTTCGACAGCAGGGCATCGATCGTGTTCCACTGCGCGAGTGCCTCATCCGTCAGCGGGGCCATGTTGGAGATGGTGGTGCCGATATCGGAGATCACCTGGTCGGGGTTGCGGGCGGCCTCCGCGGCATGCCGGTACATGTTCGCCGCATCCGGGGACGTGCCGGCGAGCGCCTCGTCGAGGCCGGTGACGGCGTCCTGCACGTCGGGCGAACCCGCGTCGGTCAGTGCCTCGATGAAGTCCGACGCCGAGCCGGAGATCTCCGAGATGCTCTTCGGCGTGAACGACCGGTCGGAAGTGATGCACCGACCCGGCTGCAGTTGCGGACCGCCGACGTAGTTGCCGACCAGTTCCAGACTGCGATCTGCCAGCAGTGATTTCGATCGGGTGACCGCTTTCACGTCTGCCGGATATGCTCGCCCGCCGTCGAGGTCGAACATCACCCGGACCGTCGCGCCGTTGCCCCTGACCGACGTCACCTCGCCGATCTGGTGACCCATCTGGGTGATCGGGTTGCCCACGTACAAGCCGATGACGTCGGGCAGGTCCGCGCAGTAGCCCTCTCGCCCGTCCCCACGGTCCGCGGCGAGCTTCACGGTGTCCCCGGACTGGGCGACGAGTACACCCGAGCCGACGATGCCGACTGCTGCGACCACTGCGATCGCAACGCTCTTCAATCGTTGTCCGGTCATGTCAACAGTCCCTTCCCGCGATGGGAACACAGATCCCGCGCACCCATTGCGTGCCGCCACCGAGTTGCTTCATCCCCTCGGGCGTCACCCACTCGGCGAGCCGGGCACGCATCGCCATCAGGTTGTCCAGCATCGGATCGAGGTGCTGTTGCGCGTTGCCGATGCTGTCGCGGAGTCGATGCAAGTTGGTGCTGACCAACTCCGAGTTGTCCCGATAGAACCGCAGGAACGGAGTGAGCTTGCCGAAGACGTCGGCCAGCAACCAGTAGGTCCGGTTGAAGCCGACAGACGAGTTGTTGTAGGCGGCCACCACCTGATCGATCTTGTTGATCAGGGAGAAGACGAACTCTCGACTTCCGTTGAACGTCTGCATGTATTCGCCGGCCAGGCCGGCGATCTGATGCACCTGCTCTCGTTGTCGATCGAGAACACCGCTGATCGCATTCATGCCGTCGACGATCGATCTCAACGACGTCGAGTTACCCGTGAGCGCCTCGGCGACCTGGTGCACGCTTGCATTGACCTCCCCCGCATCGACCTTGCCGGTCAGTGTGGGGGCGCTCTGCAGCACGTCACCGATCGAATAGGGCACCGCCACCCGCTCGGTCGGGATGGGACCGTCGAGCGGCCTCGATCCCAGGGGGATCAGGGTCACCGCGTAACCGCCTACGGGAGTGAGCATTCGCACCTCGACCCGCGAGCGGTCACCGATCTCGGTGTTCGCGTCGACCCGGGCGGTGACCGCGACGCGCTGCTCACGCATTTTCACCGACTGCACCTTGCGACGCTGATCCCGGCGACGCGAACATCCTGGCCCGCGGTGACCGCGGAAGCATCGGTGGTCTCGAAAGAGAAGGTCTTCTGCGCGGGGGGCCGCATGTACAGCAGACCCAGCACGAGAAGCGTCACGACCACGATCACCACGAACCCGATCCCGAGAGCGGCGTCGCCACCGACGGCCTTGCGAAGTCCTACTCGTTGCACAGGACCACCTCACTTCCCGCCAGCAGCACCTTCACATCGCTGGGTAGCTGCGCTTGGCCCTTGCTGCACGTGCGGTTGGCCCCGGTGTTCTGCGAGACGGTGAGTCCGGCGAGCGCACTGGGCATCAGGGTGAACGACGAGGCCGCTTCGGCCATCGACCCGTAGGCGTTCTTCAGGAACTTGTCCACATCAAAACCTTCGTTCAAGCCCATCGCGGACATCAGTCGCCAGATGGGTTCCATCAGCGCAGGGCCGGTCGTGGCCGTCTTCTGGAATTCGTCGAGGACCGTCATCGCCGAACTGATCGGGATGTCGGCGGCCTGCATGAAGCCGAGGACGTTCTTGGAACGTCCGCCCATCGAGTCGGCGATCCTGGCCATGTTCGTGGTCAGTGTCGAGATGACCTGCTGTCGATCCGAGGCGTAGTCGGCCAGTTTCTGGGCACTGTCCAGCATCGGCCCGAGACCTTCGCCGTCGCCCTGCAGGAGCGCGATGGCGTTCTGACTGAACTCGTTGATCTCATCGGTGTTCATCGTGGACAGCACCGGCTGTAATCCGTTGAACAGCAGAGTGATGTCGTACGACGGCGTCGTCTGGCTCGCGGAGATCGTCCGGACCGGCCGACCGGGCACCCCGTTCTGCGCGACATCGAGGTAGCGAACCCCCGTCAGGCTCTGGTACTTGATCGCCAACTCGGTCGAGTCGGTCAGGGTGAACTTCTCGTCCATCGAGAATTCGACATGCGCCACGGGAGTTCCGTCTGAGGCCTTGTCGAGTTCGACCGCCTCGACCTTCCCGATGCGCATGCCCTTCATCCGGACGTCACCGTTGACGTGCAGCCGGGAGGCGTCGGTGAACTCCGCGCTGTACCTGTTGGTCGCGGTGTCCACCGGGTTGCGCATGGCGTTGATCACCAGGATGAACAGCATCGCCGTGATCAGTTCCACCACAGCGACTTTGGATGCGGTCAGCAGAGTTCTGGTTCGTTGTGACATGTCGACGGCCTCCTGCAACGGACGCGATGCCCATCTGGTTCAGCGAACTCTTGACCGCCGGGAGTTGCCCCAGCACGATCTGCAGCTGCAGTGTCTTCTGATCGGGGGTTCCGGTGAACGCCGACTCCAGCCGTCTGGTGATCGTGACGGTGTCGTCGACGACATCTCCACCGCCGAGAGCCGTCGGTAGCGGGTCGAGCATGTACTTGAGCATGGTGGTCAACACGTCGAGCTCCGAGTCATGTGAGGACAGCAGGGATCCGGCAGCACCGAAAAGCCGATCGGCCGCCAGCTGCAACCCGCGATCGGTCTTGCCGAGCAGCACGTCGTCGGCCTTGGTCACGTACTCGGGTCCGGTGTTGTACTCGTTGCGGGAGAAGGCATAGATCGCACCGAGGACCTCGCGGCCGAACCCGGGAAACTCCTCGAGTGTGTCGTTCGTCTTCCGGAGGAGTGTCGTCGGCAGCTGCCTCTGCGTCTGGGCCACGCTGTCGGCGACGATGACACCGGCCTGGATCAACGGGGCCAGGCCGTTCGCATACCGGATGACCTCGTTGAGACCGGCGATCATCTCCTTGGTCAGCGCGCCGTCCACGACCAGCGATCCGTTCTCGAGCATCGTCGACATCGTGAAGTCGGGCGACGACTGCCTCCGGATCACCTGTCCCTCGCTGATGGGCGAGCCACCCTCTCTCGCAACGAGGTTCACCGCCGTGATCCCGAAGTAGTTCTCCGGGCGGAAGTCGACGTCGAAGGAATCGGTGAGCAGCCCACGTGCCCCGGCATCGGTCAGCACCAAGTCGACGTTCACCGAACCGGGGACGGGCGCCTGCACACCGGTCACCTCCCCGACCTGGGCTCCGCGCAACAGCACGCTGGACCCCTTCTTGATCCCCGGGCCCAACGCCGGCACCACCAGATGGATGACTGTGCCCGCGGGCTCCTTCGCCTTCGGGAAGATCACCGACGTCGCGGTCAACGCGACGACGAGGACGACCAGGCACACACCACCCGCGACGGCGAGTGTGCGCAACTGACCCCGTAGGTCACCTCGAATGAAATCCTGATTGGTGTGTCTCGCCATCTCAACCCCTAAACGGCAGAACGGGATTCAGCCCCCAGATCGCCACGGTAAGTACGAAGTTCAGTACGACGATGGCCACCAGACTCGCGCGGATCGCCCGCCCCGATGCCTGACCCACGCCGGCTGGACCGCCTGATGCGAAGTAGCCGTAGTAGCAGTGGATGAGCGTGACCACTGCACAGAACAGCAGCGCCTTCGCCACCGAGGCCAGCAGATCGGGCAGGGTGACGAACTGGGCGAAGTAGTGGTCGTACGTGCCGTCGGGCTGATCATGGAAGAGTTTGACGATCAGACCGCCGGTGAAGAATGAGACGACAAGCGCCAACAGATAACTCGGCAGGACGACGAGCATCCCGCCGATCAGCCGCGTCCCGACGACGAACGGGATGGCACGCAGTCCCATCGCCTCGGTGGCGTCGATCTCCTCCGAGATCCGCATCGCGCCGATCTCCGCGGTCATCCGACAGCCCGCCTGGGCGGCAAACCCGATGCCGGTGATGATCGGAGCGATCACCCGGATGTTGCCGAACGACCCGGTGATCCCCGTCAGTGCCCCGAACCCGAGAAGGTCGAAGGCCATGAACGACATGATGGCGACCACCGCGCCGACCGCGATGCCGAGGAAGAACATCAGGCTGACGACACCACCGTCGACGATCAACGAGCCCGAACCCCAGGCCATGTCGTTCATCGTCTTCGCGGTCTGCTTGCGGTATTGCCGAATGGTCACCGGCAGCAACGAGATCGTCTTGCCGACGAACACCGTGATCTGACCGAGCCCCAGCACCACATCTGTCAACACCCCGGCGACCCGACGGCCGACGTGCATCGACCGGCCACCATACGACGACGCCCGTCGTTTCTCTGTGGTAGTCATGTCACGCCAACTGGGCCGGGAAGAACATGGTCTGCAGTTGCGAGACCATCAGGTTGGTCATGAAGATGCAGAACACCGACAGGACGACCGACGCGTTCACGGCGTTGGCAACACCTTTCGGTCCGCCCTTTGCCTCGAGGCCGCGAAGACTCGCGATGATGACGACGATCATGGCGAACAGAACCGATTTCAGGACCGAGAAGCCCAGGTCGACCGGCGTCGCGAAGGCGCCGAAGGTCTGCCAGAAGCTGGCCGGGACCACGTTGTTGACGTTGGCCGAGATCGCCAGTCCCGCAACGACACCCGAAGCGACGATGATGATGCACAGCGCGGGCGCGAGGATGAGCATCGCCAGGAATCGCGGCACCACCAGACGCTGCACGGGATCGATACCCATCACCCGCATGGCCTCTATCTCTTCGCGGATCGAGCGCGCACCGAGATCCGAGGCGATCGCCGAGGCCGCAGCTCCCGACATCAGCAGTCCCGCGGCCATCGGGGCACCTTGTCCCACCACTCCGAGTCCACTGGCTGCACCCGCGAGCGAGTTGGCGCCGACCTGATCCATGATCCCGCCGACCTGCACCGATACCTCACCACCGATCGGGATCGCCATCAGCAGCGCCGGCAGTGCGGTCACCTTGAACAGTCGCCATATCTGGTCGATGACCTCCCCGACCGGGAGGCGCAAGCGCACGATGTCCGTGGCCGAGAATGTGGCCACCGCAGCCGCGAGTCGCACGGACCGCCCCAATGTGTTGAGACTGTCAACGACGCGGTTTCCCGAGTTCGAGCACGTCCGGCGCACGGTCGCAACGACATTCGACACCGGTCGGGTGTTTCGTTGGTGCGCAGTAGTCACCACGCTCACTGGCCACTCCTGGCAAGCAGCATCACCGATGCGTGGGTTGCGGTGCTCGACGTGGCCGCCTGGGGAAGGCTTCGCGCACGTTGGATCGGTTGTTTCCAGACCATCATTCCTCCGAGATGGGGGCGTGATCCCGACAACACCTTCCGTCGGGCTGTGAGCTCGATTACATAGTTACTACTAACTACGGAAGACTCTTCCAGTACTTTCCCCACCGGATTCCAGCGATCGCGCAGAACGGGTGTTCACAAACGTTTGACGGACGAACCTGGTAGACGTGCTGACATGCGGATTCGTGCCCGATCATCGCCGGATCGGGGCACAGCGAAGCCTCGCCCGGAAGGTCCACCGGACACGTCCGGGTCGGGATGCGTGACTGCGTTCAGATCGCCGCCGGGCTACTGCAGTCCGTCCTCGACCGGCTGACGGCACCATGCATCGGCCGGTCACCGTAGCCGGTGCCTGCGGATGCAGGATCTATCGTGCCCTCAGACCTCGGTCAGGGCGGCGACCTTGGTGGCCCGCGCGTACACGGTCTCGCCGGTCTTCAGGTTGAGGGCGTTCTGGTCCCCTCGGGTGATCTGGGCCGCGAACTCGTCTCCCGTCGTCGCGGCGACGAGCTCAACCCGGGTCTCGAAACCGAGGTTGACCACACGCAGGACGGTCGCCTTGATCACACCGGTGTCGAGGGACGCGTCGGCCGCCGGCGACGCCATCTCCGGGGTACGTCCGATCCGGATGTCGTGTGGGCGGACGAGTTCGCCGTTCAGACGCACCGTGGATCCGAGGAACGACGCGACGAACTCGTTGGCCGGGCGGTCGTAGAGGTCGTCGGGAGTGCCGACCTGCTCGATGCGCCCCTTGTTCAGGACAGCGATGCGGTCGCTCACGTCGAGCGCCTCCTGCTGGTCGTGGGTGACCAGCACGGTGGTGACGTGGACCTCTTCATGCAGTCGACGTAGCCAGCGGCGCAGGTCATCTCGCACCTTCGCGTCGAGCGCACCGAACGGTTCGTCGAGGAGCAGCACCTTGGGGTCGACGGCGAGTGCACGGGCCAGCGCCATACGCTGCCGCTGACCGCCCGACAGCTGTGCCGGGAACCGCTGCTGGAAGACGGTCAGTCCGACCACCTCGAGCAACTGGTCGACCTTCGCGTCGATCTCCTTCTTGGGCCGCTTGCGGATCTTGAGGCCGAAGGCGATGTTGTCGCGCACCGTGAGGTGTTTGAACGCGGCGTAGTGCTGGAACACGAATCCGATGTCGCGCTTCTGCGGCGACTTCTGCGACACGTCGTTGTCGTTGATGCGGACGATGCCCGAGTCCAGTGTGTCGAGGCCGGCGATCGCGCGCAGCAGGGTCGACTTTCCCGAACCCGACGGACCCAGCAGCGAGGTCAGCTGCCCGTCCGGGATGTCGATGGAGACGTTGTCGAGGGCGGCGAAGTCGCCGTAGCGCTTGTTCGCACCGATCACCTGGATGGACATGTCACACGTCTTCCTTGTTGTGGGCGTTCGAGTGGACGACCTGCTTGGCGTCGACGGACTCCGGCCCGTGCGGCGGGGTGAGGTCGACTTCGGTGAGTTCGGCGTCGCCCGAGGTGGATTCACTGGCGTCGACGAGACGGGACTTGGCGCGGCGCTCGATGAGCGACATGAGCACGAGCACCAGGATGGCGACGAACATCAGCAGCGTCGCAGCCGCGTAGGCGCCGAACTCGTTGTAGTCGTCGGTGTAGCGGGAGTGGACCAACAGGGTCAGCGTCTGGGAGACACCGGGATAGTTCGACGAGACCATGGTCACCGCACCGTATTCACCGAGCGCTCGGGCGACGGTCAGGACGATGCCGTAGGTCAGGCCCCAGCGGATCGCCGGAAGGGTGATCCGCCAGAAGACCTGCCACGAGTTCGCGCCCAGCGTCGCGGCCGCCTCCTCCTGTTCGGTGCCGATCTCACGTAACACCGGTTCGACCTCACGGGCGACGAACGGCAGGGTGACGAACAGCGTGGCCAGCACCAGGCCGGGGAAGCCGAAGATGATCCGGAATCCGAGGCTCTCGACGCCGCCGAACCAACCCCCATGGCCCCACAACAGGATCAGCGCGACACCGGCGACCACCGGCGACACCGCGAACGGCAGGTCGACGACCGCCTGCAGGAGACCCTTGCCGGGAAACCGTCCGCGGGCCAGGGCCAGCGCCGTGATCACCCCGAACACCACGTTGAGCGGCACCACGATCGCGACGATCAGCAGACTGAGCTGGAGCGCCGAGATGGCCGCCGGGGTGGTGATCCACTCCCAGAACTGGACGATGCCGTGTTCGAAGGAGCGATAGAAGATGGTGCCGACGGGGACGACCAGCAGGATGAACAGGTAGACCAGCGCGACGGTGCGCAGCCCGTACTTCGTCAGCGGTGAAACCTTCATCGGTCTGCGTCCTCCCGCTTGGACTGCCACCGGCCCGCGACGCGCAGGACGAGCAGGGTGACGAAAGCGATCAGCAGCAGTACCACCGAGATCGCCGCCGCGTCGACCGGTGCGTCGATCTCGACCTGCTGCTGGATGTACTGCGACGCCACCTGGGTGTCTCCGGGAATGTTGCCGCCGATGAGCACCACCGAACCGAATTCACCGATAGCACGGGTGAACGCCAGGCCGGCACCGGTCAGGATCGCCGGGAGCAGTGCCGGCAGGATGATCTTGCGGAAGATCGTGGCGTTGTTGGCGCCGAGCACCGCCGCGGCCTCCTCGACATCGACATCGAGTTCGATGAGCACCGGCTGTACCTGACGCACCACGAACGGCAAGGTGACGAAGGTCAGCGCGATCACCAGTGCGGGCTTGGTGGCGTTGAGCTGGATGTCGATGGGACTGTTCGGCCCGTACAGCGACAGCAGCACGAGGCTGGCGACGATCGTCGGCAGTGCGAACGGCAGGTCGATGATCGCGTTGACGAATCCCTTGCCGGGGAACTCGTCGCGCACCAGCACCCACGCGATCAGCGTGCCGAAGACGACGTTGATGAGCGCGGCCACCGCGGACACGAGGACCGTGATCCAGATGGCGTCCACCGCGACGGGCGCGGAGATGGCCTCCCAGAAACCGCTCCAGCCGTCGTCGAAGGACTGCACCGTGATCGCGGCCAGTGGGAGCAGCACGATGATGCTGAGCCAGAGCCAGGCGATGCCGATGGTCATCGGGCTCACGCCGGCGAACGTCCGCGAGCGTCCGAGGAATCCGCGCGGCGGTCCGGCATCGGGGACCGGCGAGCCGGTGTCCGGGGCCGTGGCCGGTGTTCCGACAGGATCGACCGAGGTCACTGCTCACCCCCTGAGTCGTAGATCTTGGTGATGGCGCCCTTCTTCCCGAACAGGGCGTCGTCCACGGGTTTCCAACCCGTCAGATCCTTGCCATTGTTCTCCTCGGCGGTTCCCGCCCCGAGTACCTTGCCGAGTTCGGCGATCGTCCACAGCTTCGCGATGTCACCCGGGAACAGGTTCCGGGTCTCGGCGATGACCGCCGGGTCGACGGGCCGGAAGCCCTGCTCGGCCCAGATTCGTTGCGCCTCCGGGGTGAACAGGAAGTCCACGAACGACCGCGCGCCGGCGAGGTCGTCGGAAGTGTTGATCACCGCGACCGGGTTCTCGATCTTGAACGTCTGCGGCGGGATCACGTACTCGACCTCATTGTCCGGGCCGGCGGTGGCGTTCGCCCGGTCGAGCATGATCGCCTCGTTCTCGTAGCTGATCAGCACATCGCCCTGGCCCTGCTCGAAGGCCGTGGTGGCTTCGCGACCCGACTTGGGGACCACCTTGATGTGGTCACGCACCAGTTCGGACACGTAGTCGAGGCCGGCCTGCGGGTTGCGACCGCCGTCGCTGATCGCGGCGAACGGTGCCAGCAGATTCCACTTCGCCGAGCCGGAGCTGCCCGGATTCGGGGTGACCACCTGCACGCCGGGCTTCAGCAGATCCGCCCAGTCGCGGATGTTCTTCGGGTTGCCCTTGCGAACCACCAGCGCGACGACCGACCCGAACGGGGTGCTGTTGTTGGGAGCCTGCTTCTTCCAGTCCTCGTCGACCAGGCCAGCCTTCACCAGTCGGGTGATGTCGGGCTCGACCGAGAAGTTCACCACGTCGGCCGGAACACGACGGGCCACCTTGCGCGATTGGTCACCGGACGCGCCGTACGACACCGAGAAGCCGATGTCCTCACCCGCCGGGGTTTCGCGGAAGGCCGGGATGATCTCGTCGAAGCCGATCTTGGGGACTGCGTAGGCGACCAGATCGAGGTGTCGATCACCGCTGGAGATGTCCACTCCGCCGGGTTCGTCGGTCGATCCGCCACCGCAGCCCGCGACGACCACCATCACCACTGCCAGCAAGCTCACCAGCACAGCGGTGCTCGTCCGACGGATGCCGCGCCGCGCGGCTGGGCCAGCGCTCACTCTTCCTCCAAGACTCAACGGGACCGGCCGGTACGGGCTGTGACCGGCGGACCGAACCACGCTAGCAACCAGCGTGATCGTCATCGGATTTCAAATCAGTGAGATCGAAACTCTGCCCAGGCCACACCTGTGGTCGGCCGGCACACGTCCTGCTACTCCAGCCGCCAGTCCTCGTAGGCCCGCGGATCGTTGACCGGCTCGAGGTGTGTCGTGATGTTCAGATCGGGGACCGCGGCATGCAGATCGCCTTCGACGACCTCGGTGAGGTCGTGGGCGTGCTGTACCGACCAGTCCCCCGGCACCAGCATGTGCAACTGCACGAATCTCTGGTGACCCGCCTCGCGCGTGCGGATGTCGTGGAAGACGATACCGTCGGCGCGGTACCGGTCGAGCACGTCGTCGATGGCGTCACGCTGTTCTGCCGGTAGTGCGGAATCCATCAGACCCGAGCCCGACCGCCACACGAGTTGGGTGCCGACGACCATGATGTTGACGGCGACCGCGATGGCGATCAGCGGGTCGAGCGGGAGCCAACCGGTCCACGCGACCAGGAACACACCCACGACGACGCCCACCGTCGTCCACACATCGGTCATCAGGTGCTTGCCGTCGGCCTCGAGGGTCAACGAGCGGTGTTTCCGGCCGGCGCTGATGAGAATCCAGGCCACCACCGCGTTCAGGACCGTGGCTCCCACGGATATGCCGAGGCCGAGTCCGACTTCCTCGAGTTCACGCGGGTTGATGAGCCGGTCCACCGCGGTTACCACGATGATGACCGCGGCGACGACGATCAGCACACCCTCGAAGACCGCCGAGAAATACTCGGCCTTGGTGTGCCCGAAGTTGTGACCGTGGTCCGGCGGTTTCGCCGCGACCCGCAGGGCCACGAACGCACCCACCGCGGCGACGACGTTGACGATCGACTCGAGTGCGTCGGACAGCAGTCCCACCGACCCGGTGACCCACCAGGCGAGCAGTTTGAGCCCGAAGACCGCAACCGCGGTCACGATGCTGAGCATCGCGAACCGCGACAGGTTCCGGCGATGGTTGCTCGTCATGACCGGCCCCGATCAGGCAGCAAGGCCACGACGACGCAGCAGCGGCTCGATCTGCGGCTTGCGGCCGATCAGCGTCTCGTGCGACACGAGCGGGTCGACGCTGTCACCGCGCGACAGCGTCGCCTCGGCGAACCGCCGGCCGTTCTCGCGCTCCAGGCCGCCCGAGGCGAGGAACCACTGTTCGGTCTCGGCGTCGAGGACCTCCGACCAGATGTAGCTGTAGTAACCGGCCGAGTATCCGCCGCCGAAAACGTGGTTGAAGTAGGCGCTGCGATAGCGGGGCGGGATCAGATCGGTCTGCAGGCCGACCTCGGTGAGGGCCTTCGCCTCGAAGGCCTCGACATCGGTGACGGCAGCGGCCTCCTCGACCGTCAGCCGGTGCCAGGCCAGGTCCAGCGACGACGCCGCCAGGTACTCGAGGGTCCCGTGTGCGGTCTCGGCACCCGCGGATTCGCGTGCGGCAGCGGCCAGCTCGGCCGGGATCGGGTCGCCGGTCGCGTGGTGCAGCGCGTAGTTGGCGAGCACCTCCGGATGCAGCGCCCACATCTCGTTGACCTGAGAGGGGAACTCGACGAAGTCGCGCGGCACGGATGTCCCCGACTGCGACGGGTACTCGACCGACGACAGCAGACCGTGCAGTGCGTGTCCGAACTCGTGGAACAGGGTCGTGAGCTGATCGATGCTGAGCAGACACGGCTGCCCCCCATCGGGTTTCGTCAGGTTCAGGACGTTCACGATGATCGGCTGGGTCTGCAACACCGACGACTGGTCGACGATGTTGTTCATCCAGGCACCGCCGCGCTTCGACGGCCGCGCGTAGAAGTCACCGAGGAACAGGCCGATGCCGGTGCCGGCGTCGTCCCGCACCTCCCACACGCGCACGTCGGGGTGATAGACGGGCAGGCCGGTCCGTTCGACGAACTGCAGGCCGTACAGCTTGTTCGCGGCGTAGAAGACGCCCCGCGTGAGCACGATGTCGAGTTCGCAGTAGTCGGCGAAACCGTCGAGCGGGACCGACGATCTGGCCTGCTTCTCGCGCTCGAGCCAGAAGGTCAGGTCGGCGGGACCGATCTCGACGTCGCCGGCGAACTCGGTGAGCCGCGTCAGTTCCCGACCACCGGCACGCATCGCGGACTCGTTCAGCTCACGGAGCAGGTCGTCGACCGCCGACGGGTCGGGTGCGGTCTGCTCGGCGATCACGAACTCGGCATGGTCGCGGTAACCGAGGAGCTCGGCGCGGCGGGCACGCAGACGCACAATCTCGAGGACGAGGTCACGGGTGTCGTGGTCGTTGCCGCGCGAGCAACGGTTCATCGACGCATCGAAGACCCGTTGTCGCACAGCGGGGTTCGTCAGCTCGGTGAGCACGGACTGACTGGTCGGCAGTTCCAGGGTGAGCAGGTATCCGCTCTCGTGACCGGCATCGGCGGCCGCTCGTCGGGCGGCCGTGATCTGGCCTGCGGACAACCCGTCGAGGTCGGCCGCGTCGTCGACGAGCACCGCCGACTCGTTGGTGTCGTCGAGGATCTTCTGCGAGAACGTGGTCGTGAGATACGCCAGCCGAGAGGCGATCTGACGCATCTCCTCCTGCTCCGCCGCGGGCAGACCGGCGCCGGCGCGCACCGACTCGCGGTACCGCTTGTCGAGGAGACGACGCTGCGGCTCGGTCAGGTCGAGTTCGTCGGCACGGGAGGCGAGCTCCGAGATCCGGCCGAACAGAACCGGATTCATCGCGATGGTGTTGCCGTGATCGGTGAGCAGCGTCGAGAGTTCTTGGGAGATCTCGTTGCGCTTGGGGTTGGTGTCGGGGCCGACGAGGTTGAAGAAGATTCCCGACGCGCGAGCCAGGTCACGGCCCGACAACTCCAGCGCCTCGACGGTGTTGGCGAACGTCGGCTCCGCGGGATCGCCCGCGATGGCCTCGACCTCGGCGAGATGCGACGCCATCGCCGAGATGAAGGCAGGCAGGAAATCGCCGTCGGAGATCGACGTGAAGTCCGGCAGCTCGTAGGGCAGATCGCTCTGTGCCAGTACCGGATTGGTTGCGCTGTCCTGCCCCGCCATCTACTTACCCTTCGGTTTGTCACCTGCTGCATCGGTGGAGAGCGCCGCGACGAACGCCTCCTGCGGGACGTCGACGCGGCCGATCGTCTTCATCCGCTTCTTGCCTTCCTTCTGCTTCTCGAGCAGTTTGCGCTTACGGCTGATGTCGCCGCCGTAGCACTTCGCGAGCACGTCCTTGCGGATCGCCCGGATGTTCTCGCGCGCAATGATCTTGGAGCCGATGGCCGCCTGGATCGGGACCTCGAACTGCTGGCGCGGGATGAGTTCCCGGAGCTTGAGCGCCATCCGGTTGCCGTAGGCGTAGGCGGCGTCGCGGTGGACGATCGCGCTGAACGCGTCGACGGCCTCACCCTGCAGCAGGATGTCGACCTTCACCAGGTCCGCTTCCTGCTCGCCCGCCTCTTCGTAGTCGAGGGAGGCGTAACCGCGGGTCCGCGACTTCAGCGAGTCGAAGAAGTCGAAGATGATCTCCGCCATGGGCAGCGTGTAGCGGAGTTCGACGCGGGTCTCGGAGAGGTAGTCCATGCCGCCGAGCTCGCCGCGGCGCGACTGGCACAGTTCCATGATGGCGCCGATGAACTCGCTCGGCGCGATCACGGTGGTCTTCACGACCGGCTCGTAGATGTGGCGGGTCTTGCCCTCCGGCCAGTCCGACGGGTTGGTGACGACGTGCTCGGAGCCGTCCTCCATCACCACGCGGTACACCACGTTGGGAGCGGTCGAGATGAGGTCCAGATTGAACTCGCGCTCGAGACGCTCGCGGGTGATCTCCATGTGGAGCAGACCGAGGAAGCCGCACCGGAATCCGAACCCGAGCGCCACTGACGTCTCCGGCTCGTAGGTGAGCGCGGCGTCGTTGAGCTGCAGCTTCTCCAGCGCCTCACGCAGCACCGGATAGTCCGAGCCGTCCATCGGGTACAGGCCCGAGTAGACCATCGGCCGCGGTTCGCGGTAGCCCGTCAGGGCCTGGGTCGCGCCGTGGCGGGCGGTGGTGACGGTGTCACCGACCTTCGACTGCCGCACGTCCTTCACACCGGTGATGAGGTAGCCCACCTCGCCCACACCGAGACCCTGGGTGACCTTCGGTTCCGGTGACACGATGCCCACCTCGAGCAGTTCGTGCGTGGCGCCGGTCGACATCATCTGGATCTTCTCGCGGGGCACGATCTTGCCGTCGACCACACGGACGTAGGTGACGACGCCGCGGTAGGTGTCGTAGACCGAGTCGAAGATCATGGCTCGCGCCGGGGCGTCGGCGTCGCCGACGGGTGCGGGCACCTTGCGGATGACCTCGTCGAGCAGCTCCGACACGCCGACACCGGTCTTGCCCGACACCCGCAGGACGTCCTCGGGCTCACAACCCACGATGTGGGCGAGCTCGGCGGCGTAACGGTCGGGGTCGGCCGCGGGCAGGTCGATCTTGTTGAGCACCGGGATGATGGTGAGGTCGTTCTCCATCGCCAGATAGAGGTTGGCGAGGGTCTGTGCCTCGATGCCCTGGGCCGCGTCGACGAGCAGCACCGCACCCTCACACGCCTCGAGCGCACGCGACACCTCGTAGGTGAAGTCGACGTGGCCGGGGGTGTCGATGAGGTGCACGACGTAGTCGTCACCGTCGAGCTGCCAGGGCAGGCGTACGTTCTGCGCTTTGATGGTGATACCGCGCTCGCGCTCGATGTCCATGCGGTCGAGGTACTGCGCTCGCATCTGGCGCTCTTCCACCACGCCGGTGAGCTGCAGCATCCGGTCGGCCAGCGTCGACTTTCCGTGGTCGATGTGGGCGATGATGCAGAAGTTCCGGATGCGCGCCGGGTCGGTGAAGGTCTGGTCGGCGAAGGTGGGAATTGGAACTACTCCTCGAGGATGGACACGGGCGTTGACCACCATGTTCTCATGAGCGCCGCGAATGGTGCCCAGGCGGATGGCGGGGCGCTACCGTGGCAGCCGTGACAGCCGAGTCCGACGAGTCGGAAAAGCCAGGGACCACCATCACCGTCGTCGAGACCGACGACGTCGCCGCCGACGTGCACCGGCCCGACGGCACACCGCGCGCCACGATCGTCCTCGCGCATGGCGCCGGCGGGAACCGTTCCGCCGTCATCCTGCGCGCGCTGGCCGACGAGCTGGGTTCGCGCGGGTATGTCGTCGCCCGGATCGACCTCCCCTATCGCCGCCGCCGCCCCAAGGGACCTCCCAGTCCGTCGACGTCGCCGGCCGACCGCGACGGCATCCGCGCCGCCTGCGCGATGTTCCGGGCCGAGTCCGACGGCCCGCTGTTCGTCGGCGGTCACTCCTATGGCGGCCGCCAGGCGTCGATGGCCGTCGCCGAGGACGGCCCGGCCCTCGCCGACGGTCTCCTGCTCAGCTCCTATCCGCTGCACCCACCGGGCAAGCCCGACCGGCTGCGCACCGAACACCTGCCGTCGATCACGGTGCCGACCCTCGTCGTCCACGGCAGCACCGACCCGTTCGGAACCACCGAGGAGATGGCCGAGGCCATCGGTCTGATCGATGCGCCGACACGGATCGTCGAACTCGAGAAGGTCGGTCACGACCTGAACCCGAAGAAGAAGCCGACCGCCGCGCTGACCGCCGACGCGGTGGACGAGTTCCTGATGGGAGAAACTTCCGCATGACCCGCACCAATCGCCCCGCCGCTCTCCGACCGAGTCGGGAGCTGGCGCGCACGATCAGCTACGTCCCGGACCTCGACGGCGACGCCGATCCCGGCGAGATCGTGTGGACCTGGGTCGCCTACGAGGATGATCCGAGCCGGGGCAAGGACCGCCCCGTGCTCGTCGTGGGCCGCGATGCCAACGACGGGACCTCCGATGACGTCCTCGGGCTCATGTTGTCCAGCAAGGACTACCACCGCGATGACGACGACTGGTTCGCCGTCGGGGCCGGCACCTGGGACTCCCAGAACCGGCCGAGCTTCGTGCGACTCGACCGCGTCCTCGTCGTCGACGCCAACGGAATCCGACGCGAGGGCGCCGTCCTCGACCGTCGCCGCTTCGACGCCGTGGCCGACGAACTCAGGTCGCGCTTCGGCTGGCGTTAGGCCAACCTGGTGATCTCCACGATGACGTCGAGATCCGTTGCGCCGCCGCCGGTGTAGACACCCTTGAGCGGCGAGACGTCCGCGTAGTCGCGACCCACGCCCACCGACACGTGCTGTTCGCTGATCGAGGTGTCGTTGGTCGGGTCATAGCCCCACCAGCCACCGGTCCACGCCTCGATCCACGCATGGCTCTGGCCCTGGACCGTCTTGTCGATCGCGGCATCGGGTTCCGGATGCAGGTAACCCGACACGTAGCGAGCGGGAATCCCCAGGCCCCGCAACATCACCAGGGTGAGATGTGCGTAGTCCTGACAGACGCCCTTGCGCTCGTTCCAGGCGTCGACGGCGGTGGTGTGCACGCCCGTGGTGCCCGGAACGTACTCCATCTCGTCGTGGACGAACCGCGAGATCGCCTCGACCGTCTCCCCCGGTGTCAGGCCTTTGGCCACCTTCTTGGCCGCCGAGATCAGCTGACGGTTCCTCGGCACGTACGTGGTGTTGGACAGCATCTCGTCATAGCGGTCGATCACGGCGTCGCTGGTGATGTCCTCCCAGGTCGCCTGCTCGTCCTCGCCCGGCCGTTGCCCGCGATCGGTCTCGACCACCGACATCCCCGACACCTCGAGTTCCTCGTGCGGCGCGTGGAGATCGAAGGCGGTGACCGCGGTTCCCCAATAGTCGGTGTAGCGGTACGACCTGGTGGCCGGGACCGTCTCGACACGGTTGACGATGACGTTCTGCCGGGCGTCGCTGCGAGGCGTGAGCCGGGCCTCGTTGTACGACGAGGTGACGGGACCGTTGTACGCGAAACCGGTGGAATGGACGACGCGTAGACGCCAGCTCACAGTTCACTCTCCTCGATGACTTGCCCGTCGCTGACCCGGGCGTCGGCCCACGAGACGTACGGCGACACATGGAAGTACTGCTTGGTGACCGCCTCGTTGACGGCACGGCAGGTGTCCTGCAGATCGACGAGCCGTTCCTGCAGCCCGTCGAGCAGCTCACCCGGTTCGAGGAACTCCAGCGAACTCCGCGCCCGGCCGAGCAGCAACTGGGCCTCGGCCTGTGCGCCGACGCGGCTGGGGCCCTTCTCGAGCTGGGCGAGGTTGCGCTCGGCGACGCTGAGCGCATGGAAGATCGCCCGCGGGAACAGACGGTCGAGCAGCATGAACTCGACGATGTTCTCCGCGTCGAGGACGCCGCGGTAGGTCCGCAGGAAGGTGTCGTGACCGCCGGCGGACACCAGCACGTTGACCCACGCGGGCGACGACGTGCGATCCCCCGCACGCGACAACAACATCCGGATCGTCATGTCCACCCGCTCGACCGATCGGCCGAGCAGCAGGTAGCGATAACCGTCGTCGTGGCTCAGGGTGGCGTCGGCGAGGCCGGCGAACATCGCCGCACGGTTCTTCACATACGAGAGGAACTCGTGCGGCCCCAGGCGACGTGAGCGGCGTTCGGCGGCGTCGAGCCCGTTGTAGGTGGTGTTCAGACACTCCCACAGCTCGCTCGACGTGACTTCCCTTGCGCCCCGCGCATTCTCGCGTGCCGCACGGATCAGGTCGACGATCGACCCGACCGCGTCGGCGTCGTAGGCGACGCGCTCGGTCAGCGTCCAGACGTCGAGCTCCTCGTCGGTCTCGGGGGCCTCGAGGCCGAGCACCTGGATGATCAGTCGCGCCTGCTGGTCGACGTCGACGGTGGTGTCCTCGAGCAGCTGATGGATCGCGACGTCGAGGATGCGCGCCATGTCGTCGGCGCGTTCCACGTACCGGCCGATCCAATAGAGGGATTCGGCGTTGCGCGCCAACATCATCGGGGATCACCGCCCTGCTGCTGGATCATGTCGCCGAGTTGCTGACACTGCCCGCCGGACGACTGCGACCGGGATGTCGTGCCCTGCTGCTGCTGCTGGGTCTGTGTGTGGACCGGGTCGGGGGCGCTGTCGGCGGGTCGGGCCGCGGCGACGCCGCTGGAGGTGACCACCTTCGCCCCGGACAGTTCGCGTTCGGCCTCCGACGTCCGGCTGGCCAGCACCCAGGTGTCCTTGGAACCGCCACCCTGACTGGAGTTCACCACCAGCGACCCCTCCGGCAGCGCGACGCGCGTCAGCCCACCGGGCAGGACCCACACGGACTCACCGTCGTTGACGGCGAACGGACGCAGGTCGACGTGACGCGGCCGGATCTCGTTGCCGATCTTCGTCGGCACCGTCGACAACTGCACGACGGGCTGCGCGATCCAGCCGCGCGGATCGTTGCGGACTTTACGCGCCAGCGTGTCCAGTTCCGCCTTGGTGACCTCCGGCCCGAAGACGATGCCGTATCCGCCCGATCCCTCAACGGGTTTGACGACGAGTTCGTCGATCCGGTCGAGCACTTCCTCGCATTCCTCGGGAAGCCAGCAGCGCAGGGTGTCGACGTTCTGCAGGCTGGGCTTCTCCCCGAGGTAGTACTGGATGATCTCCGGGACGTAGGTGTAGATCAGCTTGTCGTCGCCCACTCCGTTGCCGACCGCGCTCGAGATGACCACGTTGCCGGCGCGGGCCGCGTTGAGCAATCCGGCGACACCCAGCATCGAATCGGGGCGGAACTGCATCGGATCGAGGAAGTCGTCGTCGATCCGGCGGTAGATGACGTCGACGCGCTGTTCGCCCTCGGTGGTCCGCATGTAGACGACGTTGTCGCGGCAGAAGAGGTCTCGCCCCTCGACCAGCTCGACGCCCATCAGCCGCGCGAGCAGCGAGTGCTCGAAGTAGGCGGAGTTCGCCACACCCGGCGTCAGCACGACGATGTTCGGGTCGGCCTCGTTGAACGCGGCCGACGCCCGCAGTGCCCGCAGCAGATGGCTCGGATAGTCGGCCACCGCACGAACGCGGTGTTTGGAGAAGAGGTCGGGGAACACGCGTGCCATCGCACGACGGTTCTCGAGCACATACGACACACCCGACGGGGAGCGCAGATTGTCCTCGAGGACACGGAAGTCGCCGTTCTCGTCCCGGATCAGGTCGATGCCGGCGACGTGGATGCGAACACCGTTGGGCGGCCGGATGTTTGCCGCCTGCCGATGGAAATGCTCACACGAGTGGACGAGGCGTTTCGGCAGCACACCGTCGCGCAGGATCTCCTGCTCGCCGTAGATGTCGTCGAGGAACAACTCGAGCGCCTGCACACGCTGGGTGATGCCCGCTTCGAGCTTGCTCCACTCACTGGCCGAAATCACGCGCGGCACAATGTCCAACGGGAACGGACGCTCCTTGCCGGACAGCGAGAAGGTCACGCCCTGGTCGAGGTAGGCGCGGCCCAGTGCTTCGACGCGGGCCTCGACCACATCGGACTGGTCCTCGTCGGCCATCGCCTTGTAGATGCCGCGGTAGGGCGTACGCACCTCCCCCGCGGCATCGAACATCTCGTCATATGCCTTGCCGTACGGGCCTTTTGCGTATCCACCGAAGTTTCCGGTGAAGTTTCCCTCGCCACTCGACTTCGTCGGCTTGGCGGCCGATCCCGAACTCTTCGTCGCGCCGGATCGGCCCGACGCCGATTTCCCGGACGAGCTCGACGTCGTCGTCTTCGCGGATGCGGACTTACGCGCCGCCTTCTTGGCGGGCGCACTTGTCGATGCGGGGGTCATAAAGTGCCATGGTGCCGCATAACCGCGTAAACGGCACGACGGTTGGCCACCCGTGTCGCGCAGGGCACGCGACCGCAGCTCAGCGCGAGCGACGCATCGCGAGAGCGCGGCGCTTGACTCGCCGCAGGACGTTGGCCGCGCGGGTCTTGACCGGTGGCCCCACCTTGGGCAGCGGCGCCGCCAGCACCATCGACGCAATCGTGTCCAGCGCCACGTCGAGCACCTCCCGGTCCGACGGCATCGGCGCGTCGGCGGCGCCCTCCGTGGAAACCTCGAGGTCGGCGAGGTCGCCGGCGACGTCGTATCCGGCGTTGCGCACCGACTCCACCATCGTGGCCGCCTGGGCGGCGGCCCACTGACGATGTTCGACGGTCAGCCCCTGCGGCGCGCCCGACCGCGCTTCGAACAGGATCTCGCCGATCAGCTGCCCCTTGATGATGCGTTCGTAGCGACGCCATTCGATGGTCTCGGGCTGGAGGCGCTGGTTGAGACCGCGCAGGAACTCGGCCTGAGCGGCCGACAACGAACTGTTGAGACTCGGCACCGGGATGTTCAGCGGTGCGGGGTCGACGTTCATGACCCGGAGGAAGCGATCCCACAGGGTGTCACCCGTCGCCGGCCGGCCGCGCGGGACGGTCACCACGTGCACCCGTTCGGGCCCGACGAACTTCGCCCATTTGGCGAGGATGCCGACGTGGTCCTGGAACTCCCAGAACGGTTCGTCCTCGACGAGCGGACCGGCGTCGTCGGTGGCCGTCTCGCCCACCGAGTTCGACTCGGCCGCGAAAGCCACCGCGTCGACGAACTCGTCGAAGGAGGCACGACGCTGATTCTTGACATTCTCCTGCCACACCGAGGGGAGCTGCCTACCGAGGTCGCGGACGGTGGCGATCACGTGGACCTCGTCGGCGAACGACAGATCGGCCAGCAGCCGCTCGATCTGCTCGCTGGTTGCGGTGCTGTACAGCTCGTGGGACAGCAGTGACGTCTGCGGCCAGGCCCGCATCTGCCCGAGCAGCTTGGGCCACACGCCGGCGAAGGCCGGGTCGGCCCAGTCGAGGTAGCGCTCCGGCTGGAGGTGGACCGCGGCGTGGAAGTGATCGGAGATCACATTGCCCGGATAGAGCAGCCCCGACGTCTGCAACGCCAGGTCACGGTTGCGCCAGAGTCGATCCTGCAGGTGCGTGGTGCCGGTCTTGGGGAGACCTATGTGTACGTAAACGACGGACATGATGACTCGAGCCTAGACTTTCACGCACGATGATTCTTTCCGGCGTGCGTCGCGCGCGCAACGGATTTTGGGCTGGCCGAACCCGGCTGGTAATGTTGTCCGCTGTTGCGGTGATGCCGTGAAGATACTTCACGCGCCAACACCGCGCGGGGCGAGCCCGGACCACCCGGTCCGCCGCCCCGACCCAGAACAGACAGTCATATCCACCAGCAACGACAGAGGTAACACGCGTGGCGAACATCAAGTCTCAGATCAAGCGCAACCGCACCAACGAGAAGAACCGGCAGCGCAACGTGTCGGTGAAGTCGGCGCTGCGTACCTCGATCCGTAGCTTCCGCGAGGCCGTCGAGGCCGGCGACAAGGCAAAGGCTGCCGAGCTCGGGCAGGCCGCGAGCCGCAAGCTCGACAAGGCCGCCAGCAAGGGTGTCATCCACGCCAACCAGGCCGCCAACAAGAAGTCGGCCATCGCTCTCGCGGTCAACAAGCTCTGAGCTGACCCACTCCGACCTCCGGGTCGCCTCGGCGCGGCGCGCCGCCATATCCTCATACGTACGATCACCCCGGCAGCATCCACGCGGTTGCCGGGGTGATCGTCGTTCTCGGGCGCCTTCGGGCGATGGGCCCCTGTTACTCGCAGAGTCGCCTGCTGTGGAGCCGCCCCTTCGCCGGTTGAGCCGCCCCCTCCCGCTGGTTGAGCCGGCCACAAGCGCAGCGAGAGCCCCCCCTCCGCCGGTCGAGCCGGCCACGAGCGCAGCGAGAGCCCCCCTCCGCCGGTCGAGCCGGCCACAAGCGCAGCGAGAGCCCCCTCCGCCGGTCGAGCCGGCCACGAGCGCAGCGAGAGCCGCGTCGAAACCTCAGCTCCGACGACGCCCGTCCGGCCGGAGGTCGGCGACGGCCGCAACGGCGTACGTCAACGCGAAATCGGCGTCCGCGGCCTGGCCCTTGACGTCACCGTTGAGTTTGGCGACCACGCCGATCGCGTGCGCGATCGACTCCGAATCCCACGCCTTGGCCTTCGCCTGCACGCTTTTCACCCGGTTCGGCGGCATGCCGAGTTCGGAAGCGGCCGCGAAGTGATCGATCGACCCCATCGGCCTGATACGGGCGATGGCGTGCACGGCCTCGGCGAGGGCATCGGCCAGCAAGACGCGCGGCACGCCGTGATGCAGAGCCCAGGCCAGCGACTCGAGTGCACCGGCCCGGTCACCGAGGACCGCTTTGTCGGCCACCTCGAAGCCGGTCACCTCGGACCGACCCTGGTAGTAGAGCTGGACGGTCTCGCGGTTGACCTTGCCACCGGTGTCGGCGACGAGCTGGGCACACGCGGCGGCGAGCTCACGCAGCTCGGAACCCACACTCTCCACGACCTGCTCGACGACGTCGGCGCTGACCTTCACCCCGAGGGACCGGAACTCGTTGCGGACGAACGTCATCCGGTCCGACGGCCACTTCGGTGCGGTGGTCGCGTGTTCCACCGCGCCGGCCTTCTTGAGCGCCGGCACCATCGACTTGGCGCGCCCCCCACCGTGGTGGATCACCATCAGCGTGATGCCCTCGGGCAGGGATGTGGCCGACGCGGCGATGAGGGCCGCAGGTTCCTTGCCCGCGTCGGCGGCCGCCTCGATGACGACGACCCGCTCCTCGGCGAAGAGCGACGGGCTCAGCAATTCGGCCAGCTCGTGTTCGCTGACGTCGCCCGCGCGCACCCGGGTCACCGGGACCGGAGTGCCCGCCTCCTTGGACGTGGCCTCGGCCACCGCGGAGATCACCCGGCCGGTCAGGAAGTCGTCGTCTCCGAGGAGCAGGTGCAGGCGATCGGTCACGTGCTCATCGTGCCAGATCCGGCCGACAACGCCGCGGGGGCTACTGCGACGGTCTCAGCGCCGTGTGATCGACCTGCCCCGCGCCGAAAACCGCCCCTGACAAGCACCCTGTCAAGCGGCGTCGACGACGTATTGTCTCCCGCTGTCCCCTCGAGGGCGCATTTCCGGGGCGCTTTTCGGGGGTGCATTTCGGGGGCGGGCTCCGGCCGCGGGCTCACGACGGTCCCGCGAATCCGTTCTCCAGGGCGTACAGGCTCGCGCCGACCCGGTTGGATGCCCCGATCTTCGTGTAGGTGCGCTCGACGTGATTGCGCACCGTCTTCTCGCTGAGCACCAGTTTCGACGCGATCTCCCGATTGGACAACCCTCGCGCGACGAGGCCAAGGATTTCCCGCTCGCGAGGTGTGAGCGCGTCGGTGCGCCGTGCCCGGATCCGGGCGTGGCCGGCGGCGGCGAGGACGGCCTCGACGCAGTCGGCGTCGAGCTCCCCGCGAGCGGCGCGGCGTCCGAGCCGCGCCACCGCGTCCTCCGTGGACATCGCATCCCGATAGGGCCGCGGTTCGATCGCCGATCGATATGCGACTGCCGCGGCGAGGATGCGTTCCGGTCGTCCGAGCGCCGGCCCGCCGAGTCCCAGGGGATAGCCCGTGCCGTCCAGGTGCTCGTGATGGGTCCGGGCGATGCGAGCCTCGTCTCGGAGCCCGGGAATGCGCGTGAGGACGCGGTCGGTGAGATACGGGTGCATACGTACTCGCTCCCACTCGGCCGCGGTGAGGTCACCGGCTTTCGACCAGATCTGGTTGGAGACCCCGATCCGGCCGACGTCGTGGAGACAACCGGCACGACGGATCACCGCGATGTCGTGCCGGTCGAGACCGAGGTGTCCGGCGGCCGACTCGGCCAATGCCGACACATCGCGCGAATGGCCCAGCGCGAAAGGACATTTCAGGTCGACGAAATCACCGATGGCGAGTAGGAGGTGGTCGAGACCCGGATCGTCGAGGCGCAGCTCCGCGTCGGGTGCGATGGAAAGCGCCAGCTCCCAGGGATCGTCGGAGTCGGCCGGGAACAGTGTCGCGGGGTCGTCGACGAACGCGTCGACGACCCCGGGATCGAAATGACCGCCCCGGCGACTCCGGGCCATCGCCACCGCGCCCTCGACCCCGTACATGCGGTGGTGAACCTCCGCCATGTCGGCCAGTTGCGCCACCCGCATCTCGATCGGGATACCCGCACCCGACACCCCGCCGGGTAGTCCTCCCCCGTCGAATCGTTCGAAAGTGAACGTGATCGCGTGCTCGACGTCGGCACCGAGTCCGATGTGGCCGGCCAGGGCGGCCGCCGACAGGCAGTGTGAGTGCACGAGCAGCGACATCTGGCCGCGCGCATCCCGGAAGAGTTCGGCCATCGTCCGCATCCGCCTGGGGAGGGATTCTCCCCGACCGAGATTGCCGACGACGAACCGCAGGTACGGCAGACCCGACCAGTCGACGAGGTAGGCGTCGCGCCGAACCGCGATGTCGTCGCCGAACCAGTGGGCGTACTCCGCGGAGTCGGCATGGCACCCGATCCACATCACGAGCGTCGTGTAGTAGACGGTGTCCTGCTGGTGACGGTCGAGTCCGAGCCGATGAGCCAACCGACTGGCGATGACCGCCGAGCGCAACATGTGCTCGGCCGGCTGACCGAGCCCGAGATCGATCGCGACCGAGAGCCCGGCCAGCACCTCGACACGACGCGGCAGCACATCCTGCGCACCCATGGCGTTCATTGTCGCGCTCTTCGGCCCGGGTGTCAGCTGACCGGCACGTGCACCGGGTGCGACGTCCGACGTGTACGCAACCCCGGCAGCAGCATCGGCACGCGACGGCGGTATTCGACGTAGTCGTTCCCGAAGGCCCGGATCAGGTCCCGTTCCTCGAGATGTATGCCGACGAAGATGTAACCGGTTGTCGCGCAGGCGAACAGAAGGTGCCCGACGGTCATCGTCGGCGTCACCCAGAAGGCGATCACGAAGCCCAGATAGATCGGATGACGCACGACCCCGTACCAGAGGGGTGTGATGAACCGATATGGCGGGAGCGGACGCCGGCGCGCATTGGCGACCACCTGCCGCAGCCCGAACAGGTCGAAGTGGTTGATGAGGAACGTCGAGGTGAGGACGAGAAGCCAGCCGAACACGGACACCCCGACGAGAAGCGCCCGCGCAATCGGCGCCGAGACATCCCAGATGGTGGCCGTGACCGGATGCCACCACCACAGGAGTGCGGCGAGACAGGCGGTCGCCGCCAGCACGTAGGTGCTGCGTTCGATCGGGGTGGGCACGATCCTGGTCCACCTCTTCTTGAAACCTTCGCGCGCCATCACGCTGTGCTGCGCGGCGAACAAGGTCAGCAAGGCCAGGTCGATCACCACCGCCAGGGCCACTCCCGTCGACGGTCCGCTCCGATCGACGGTCCGCGGGACGATCTCGACGCCTCCGACGACGATCGAGGCATTCTCGACGAAGGCGATCGCCCACAGGAACGCGATCAGGAAGGCAACGTAGGCGATCACACCGTAGGCGAGGTATCCGAGGCGGACGAGAACTCCTGTCGTAGCGCCGGTTTCGGTGGTGGTCATCGCACTGCTCCCGTGTGGTGAAGTGAGTCCGGGTCGGTCGTGATGGTGCTCGGAGTGTCGAACGCCGATCGTCCGACGAAGAACAGACCGCGTTGCGGAAGCGGGATGTCGCCGATCCGGACCTGCTCGTCGAGTGGTGCGGGAGCACCGAGAGTCTCGCCGTCGAGCGATGCCCGGCTGTCGGCGACGCGCCAGATGTACAGAGGTGTTCCCCGGAACTCGGGCCCGTTGGGGGTCCGTGCACACATCCGGACTCGGCCGGCACGCAGCATGATGGTTGCCATCGGTCCCACCGCGTGCAGCACCGCCCGGCTGCGCCACGCTGCTGCGGGCGTCGCACCGCTCAGCGCTGTCATCACGCGCGTCGTGGGTGACGAGGTCAGCTCGATCTGCCAGGTGAGGGTGTTGCCGAGTGTCACCTCGAACGTGTGGTCATCGGCCCACCCGACATCGATCGCCGGAACCTGACGGGTCGTCGCGTCCGCATCGAAATACCGCGGGCAGCTCCGCCCGGGTTCTGTTGTCGTATAGATCGTCCAGTGTCCGTTCGGATCTCGGTGCCATACGGACCGGTACGCCGGACCGATGGAACTGGCGATCATGTCACGCAGGGCCAGATAGTGGCCCGACCTGAACGGCAGGCCCATGACGCCGTATCCGGCGAAACGTTCATCGTCGCCGTCAGCGAGTCGCGGGTGAGCGCGGACATCGGTGACGACCTCTCGGGGTGTTCGTGTGTTCATGACCCCAGAGTCGTCCGCCATACGCCTCACCCGCGTGGGGCATCTGCCTCATCTTCCCCTCACCCCAGCACCTCCACACTCGCCCACCCCAGCACCTCCACACTCGCCCACCCCGGCCCGCCGAAGGTGTGCGCGCACCAGATCATCCACCACAGTTCCGGCCCCAGAGCTCGGACCAAGAGTTCGGCGATCCCGGCACCGAGGCCGTCGGGCGGACCGATCGCACCGATGAGGGCGGCAGCGGTACCGACGACGCTGATGATCGCGACCACGGGTGCGACGAGGAGGTTGGCCACGATCCCGACCACGGACAGCTGACCGGTCACCAGCACGACGATCGGTGCGGTCACCACCTGCGCGGTGACCGCCATCGCGATCACCTCCGCCAATCCCGGCGGACAACGCCACGCCCGCAACCGATCCCGGAGACGAGGCGCCCACAGCACGATGGCGCAGGTGGCCGCCACCGACAGCGCAAAGCCCGGCTGCAGCGCCAACTCCGGCCACCACAGCAGACCGCCGATCACTGCGGCCCCCAGAGCAGGCAGCGACTGCGAGCGTCGCGACGCGAACAGAGCCAACACCCCGACCCCACCCATCAGCGCCGCGCGCAACACGCTGGGTGTCGGCCGGACGAGCATCACGAAACCGACGATCACCACGAGGCCGACGATCGCCGACGAGCGCGGCGGCACCCCGATGCTGCGGACGATGAGAAGCGCTGCGCCGCAGACGATCGCGAAATTCGCTCCGGACACCGCGGTGAGATGGCTCAGGCCCGCGGCCCGGAAGTCATCGCGCAGTCCCTCGTCCACCCCGCTCTCGTCGCCGAGCACGAGCCCCGGCAGCAGACCCGCGGCCTCCGGACCGAGGGCGCGGGTCGCCACCAGTTGTAGGCGTTGCCGGATCGATCCCGCGACGGTCTGGTACGCGGGCGGTCCGCCGACGAGCTTCGGGGAAGACGCGGTGAGGGACGCGACGAGAAGAGTTCGGTCCGGTGGTGGCCGCACCTTCACGACGGCGACGACTCGTTGACCGGGCAGCAACCCCGCCCATGCCTGCGTTGCACCACGAAGGTCTGCCGGCGCGGTCGAGACCCGCTCGGTACCGATCTGTTCGACGTCGACGCGCGCGCGGATGCGTCCCTGCCCCGTCGGGCCGATCGGCAACGGATCGCTGCGAAGAGTCATGACCACCGTCGCCTTCCCCGACACATGCGACAGCGGATGATCGGCACGGGCCTCCTGCCGGAGCGAGAGGGATGTCGCACAAGCCGCGGCCAAACCCGCTCCTACGACGACCAGCCCCACCGCCTCCCAGCCGAGCCGGTGAGCACCGCATGCCAGCACCCCGGCGAGGGCCACCACCGCCGAGACGATCGCGACGCCGACGCCGACACCGACCGGGGCCACCAGCCCGCACGCCGTCACCGACCACACCATCACCGCCGGCACCAGCAGCCGGAAGTCCATCGCCTCAGACCGTCACGAGGTTCACCAGCTTCGCCAGCCGGGCCGGACCGATCCCGTCGACTTCGGCGAGCTGGTCCACAGATGTGAAGCGGCCGTTGCGTTCTCGCCAGTCGAGGATCGCCTTCGCCGTCACCGGACCGACGCCGGGGAGCGCATCCAGCTCGGCCTCGGTCGCCGTGTTGAGGTTGACCCGGCCGCCCGGTTCGGCAGCCGACGATGCCGGTGGCGGACTTCCCCGCCCGACCGACGGGCCCGGTGCAGGCACACCACCTTCGGCTCCGACCACCGCACTACGCAGCGACATCTGCCCCTCGCCGGCGGCATAACCGACGAGGATCTGATCTCCGTCGCGCAGAATCCGAGCGAGATTGAGCGACAAGAGGTCCGCGCCCTTGCGCGGCCCACCGGCCTGGTCGATCGCCTCGGCGACCCTGGCTCCCGGAGCGAGACGCACCAGTCCGGGTCTGTTCACCAGTCCGACGACGCTCACCACCAACCGGGCCGGCGTCGTACTCGGTGGCGCGCTGACCGGAGGCACCGATGCATCCGGCATCGACGACGAACCGGCCGTCGCGCCGAAATCCACGACTGGTGCGGAATCCGTTCCGCGGAACAGTCCGAATCCGGCCACGACACAGGCGATCACCCCGACCGCGATCAACGCGATCGCCGCGGGCGGTGCCACGGCGAAGCGTCGGCGCGGAACGGGATCCTCGTCCTCGTCCCGGTCCTCACCCGACCGATCGTCGTCGGGGTCGAGCACATCGTCGAAATGCCCACGCGTCGGCGACGTGGGCGGCGGCGCATCCAGCCACGTCGGCATCCCACCGATCCCCCACCCCGGATGCTCGGGCTCCTCGACCGCCACGGCTGCCGCGGCAGGGTCACCGGCACCCGGCGGTGGGTCGGAGCCGGCCGCGGCCGGCGACAAGTCGTCCCGGCTCGCCGGCCGCTCGACGACCGGCCCCAACCGGTCCAGCGGATTCCGCCGTCCTGATGCGCTCATGGCGTCACACGCTAGGGGTGTTCAGAACCGATCACGTGAGCTGTGGACGCCGACCACGAGATCTGTGGACAGGAGCGCGGCTGTCGACAGGAAACGGGCGCCGTCAGCCCTCCTCGAGCCCTTCGATCGGTTCGAGATGCGACGCGATGACGACGCCCACCGCCCCGGGACCCACGTGGGAACCGAGGATCGGCCCGAGGTCGACGGTCAGCTCGGAGGTCACCATCCGCAGCCGGTTGCGCAGGGTGGCGAGAAGTTCGGCCGCGACGTCCGGGGTCTCGCAGTGCTGCACTCCGACGGTGACCGCGCGACCTCCCGCCGACTCGACCGCGGCGCCGACCATCTTGTCGAGCGCCTTGGAGAACGTGCGATGGCGTTCCTTGAGCTGGAGCGTGCCGTCGACCATGTGCAGGATCGGCTTGATCGACAGCGCCGACCCGAAGAGTCTTCCGGCCGCGGAGATCCGGCCACTCTGACGCAGGTTGTCGAGCTGCTGTACGCACAGCAGTGAGTCCACCGTCGCGGCCTGCCGGATCGCGGACTCGTAGACGCGGTCGCGGTCGGCCCCACCGGCGGCCGCCTGGGCCGCGGCGATGGCGGTCAAACCCACTGCGAGACCGACAGATCGGGAATCGACGATGCGGACCTGCCCAGAGAACTTCTCCGCCGCCAGCCGTGCCGAACCCCAGGTGCCGGACAATCTCCGGGACATGTGCACGCTCACCACACCCGCTCCCTCGCTGGCCTCCAGCGCGGATTCGAAGTACTCGGTGAGTTCGGCGGGATTAGCTCCAGACGTGGTCACGCCGGGCATCGAGACGACATCCTCCGGAATGGGGTCGATGCCCTCGCGGTAGTCCTTGTCCTCGACCGTCACGTGCAGCGGCACCTGCCGGATCCCGTAATGCTCGGTGACCGACTCCGGCAACCGAGAAGAGGAATCTGTGACTACGACGACAGGCACCCGTCTACGTTAGCCGGTTCACCGGCCCGACCTCACACGGGAGTCGTGGCGTCCGTCGACTATCGGTTCGCGCGGCTCTTCTCGACCACCGGCGCCACCGCATCGGCGATCCGGCGATGGCACGAGAAGCCCCAGTGGATGCCGTCCGGGTTCATCTCCGCGGCCGGATCGTCGAACGCGTCCCGGGTCACCGGGTAGAAGTCAACGCAGGGCAACCCGTGTCTCTTCGCCCACCGCGCGATCGCCGCCGTCGTCGGGATACGACCCGTGTGGACGTAGCCGTAATACGGGCTGCGATGGGTCGGTGGCAGACACACGACGATCGGCAGCTCCGGGCGTAGCTGTGTGAGGGCCTCTCGGATCTTGTCCAGGTATTCGACGGTCACCTTCGGCGGCAACGCCAGCGGCCAGCCCAGACGCGAGCCGCGCGGCTGCACCCATGAATACGCGTTCCGCACCAACTGCCGCAACCGATTCGGCCGCACATATCGGATCTGCTCCCGCAGCGCGGTCGGCAGCGGCGAGGGCAGCGTGTCCATCCCCCCGAATGCCAGCACGACGACGTCGGCATGCGGCACCGTGGCCCAGATGTTCGGGTCCTGGGTCAGCGCCCACCACACATCGCGGCTCGTCCAGCCGATCCGGCCGAACAACCGCACGGGCAGACCGACGTCGGCGCCGACCAGCGACGGCCAGATCCGCGGATCGTCCGCGGGCAGCCCGCCGACCGGGCCGTAGTAGGCCAGCGAGTCGGACAGGACCAGTACACAGCGCTCCCCCGCAGGGGCATCGAGAGCCGGATCGGTCACTGCACGGCTGGATCGGAGTCCTCGGCCGACGCATTCCACACGTCGAGACGCCAGCGCGGGAGCTCGCCGGGCATGCCGTGCCCGGACAGCTGAACCCAGCTGGTGTTCGCCAACCCACCGAAAACCGGCCAGTTGTCCACCGGCAGTCCGAGCAGCGCAGCGGTCATCGCCGCGATCACCCCGCCGTGGGCCACCAGCACGACCGGAGCCTCGGGGTTGTCACCCACGCCCCATTCCGGCAGCTGCTCGATCAGCTCGTCCACCAGCGGGGTGGAACGCTTCGCCACGTCGACGCGGCTCTCGCCACCCGGCGGCGTCCACGTCGCGTCGTCGCGCCACACCACACGCGCTCCCGGCATCGCCGCGTCCACGTCGAGATGGGTGAGACCCTGCCACTCGCCGAGATGGGTCTCACGGAGGCGCTGGTCGACTGTCACCGAGAGCCCGGTGCGCTGCGCCAGCGCCTCCGCGGTCTCCCGTGCACGCTTCAGATCCGACGACCAGATCACCAGGGGCTGCCGCTTGGCCAGTTCGATGGCAGCCGAATTCGCCTGCCGCACACCAAGCTCGGAGAGGTCGGTGTCGAGCTGGCCTTGCATGCGGCTGCCCGCGTTGTACTCGGTCTGCCCGTGACGCAACAGGATCAGGCGCCGGACGACCGGGGTCAGGCGCTCGACCGAGGTGTCGTGATTGTCGGGACCGCCGCTCACGAAAGCCCTTCCACCTCGACCACCGGACAGTCCTTCCACAGACTCTCCAGTGCGTAGAAGCGTCGTTCGTCGGTGTGCTGGATGTGCACCACGATGTCGGCGTAGTCGAGCAGAGCCCACCGGCCCTCACGGGTACCCTCGCGGCGCAGCGGCTTGTGCCCGGCCTCCCGCAACTTCTCCTCGACCTCGTCGACGATCGCATTGACCTGTCGCTCGTTGTCCGCCGACGCGATGACGAAGGCGTCGGTGATCACCAACTGTTCCGACACATCGATCACGGTCACCTCATGGGCGAGCTTCTCCGCGGCCGCCAGAGCAGCCACCTTGGCCATCTCCAACGCTTCAGCTGACGCAGTCACACAAGTCCTCTCGAAAATTCACTTACCGGCCGAGGCCGCAGGCGCTCCCGGCGCAGGATCAACTCTGCCCGCTCGCTCCGCTCCCGGCGCAGGATCATTACCGCCCGCTCGCTCCGCTCCCGGCGCGGACACCCCGGGCGACGACGCCCGAGGCGCACGATACAGCTTCCTCTTGGCGATGTACTGCACGACGCCGTCGGGCACCAGGTACCAGACCGGTCGTCTCTGTGCCGCACGCGTGCGGCATTCGGTCGACGAGATCGCCAGCGCCGGGATCTCCAGCAGGTGCAGCGTGTCATCCGGCATCTGGGCGAGATGCTGCGCCAGATGCGTGGCGTCGAGCTCATACCCCGGCCGGCTCACACCCACGAACCGCGCCAGCTCGAACAGTTCCTCCCAGTCCTGCCACGACAGGATCGACTCCAGCGCATCGGCCCCGGTGATGAAGTACAGCTGCGCATCGGGCAGCTGTTTCCGCAGATCACGCAGCGTGTCCACGGTATAGGTGTCACCGTCACGGTCGATGTCGACGCGACTCACGCTGAACTGCGGATTCGACGCCGTCGCGATGACCGTCATCAGGTACCGGTCCTCGGGTGGGCTGACCATCGTGTGCTCGCCCAGCTTCTGCCACGGACGCCCGGTCGGGACGAAGATCACCTCGTCCAGCTCGAAACGGTGGGCGACCTCGCTGGCCGCCACCAGGTGCCCGTTGTGGATCGGATCGAACGTGCCACCCATGACGCCGATGCGGCGCGCGCGGTGGCGGTCGGTTGACATGGACGGTCAGTCTACGCGGTGACGGCCGGGTCAGACCGGCAGCAGGTCGGCGATGACGGTTCCCAGCTGCGTCGCATTGCGGCATTCGAACATGTCGATGACCTCCGCGTAGTCGGTGGCGACCGAATCACCGGTTCCCCAGTGCTCCTTGGCCTCGGGGTTCAGCCAGTACGCGTGCCGGGCGCGTTCGACCAGTTCCGCGAGCGCGTCGGCGTGCGCGTCGTGGTAGTTGTTGCGCGCGTCGCCGAGCACCAACAGGGCGCCCCGGTGCGTCAGCGTCTCGACGTGGTCGGCGACGAAACCGGCGAGCATGTTGCCGTAATCCGAATGTCCGTCGCGCGTGGAGATCCGCGCGGTCGAGATCATGTGGTGCATCGCAGCACCGAAATCCTCTTCGCCATGGTCGAAGAAGTCGGTGACCTCGTCGACGGTGTCGACGAAGGCGAACACCCGTACCTTCGAGAACTGTTGCCGCAGTGCATATACCAGCCGCAGCGTGAACTGGCTGAACCCGGCGACCGACCCCGACACATCGCAGATGACGATCAGCTCCGGGCGTCCGGGACGCGGCTTGCGGTGACTGAGTTCGATCGGGACGCCGCCAGTGGACATCGACGCGCGCAGTGTCTTGCGCACGTCGACCGCCCCGCGATGGGCACGACGCCGCCGCGTCTCGAGCTTGGCGGCGAGCAACCGGGCCAGTGGCTCGATCGTCTTGCGGATCTCCACCTGCTCCTTGGCGCCCGCGGAGAGGAAGTTGACGTTCTCCGGCAGGGGCGGCACCGCATACGCGCCGACCTTGTCCCGGCCGTTGCGATCGGCCATCCGACGCTGCGTCTCACGCTCGATCGCGGCCCGCAGGTCGGTGGCCTTCTGACGCGCGGCTTGCCGGTACAGCGGCTCGGTACCCGGTCGGGCACCGTCGCCACCGGCCATCGCCGCGGCGATCTTGGCGATCAACGTCTGCGGGTTGACCGCGGAGATCGCCTGATACGCCGAGAAGGCCTCGCCCTTCGTCGACCCGTAGCGCCCCAGTTCGTCGACGATCATCGCGATCGCCTGCTCGAGCCGCCCGTCACCGGCCGCCGCATCGTCGGCCAGCATCTCCGCCAGCGCGTCCCGCACCGCCTCGACGTCGAGGTTTCCGTCCTCGTCGCGCGGCAGATCCTCGGTGACGGTGCGCATTCCCGCGCCGACCGGGAACCACAGGTCGAAGACACGGTCGAAAACCCCTCGATGCGCATGGTCGACGAGCAGCGTCGTCGCCAGACCCTCACGGAGGCGGGACCGCTCGAGCAGATCGAGCACCTCCATCGCACTCGCCGCGTCGATCAGCGCCGACGGCCCGACGACGATCCCGCGACGACGCAGCTCATCGACGAAATCGGTGAGGTGCGCGACGAGCGGAGTCGTCATCAGCCCAGCTTGAGTTCTTTGAGAGCCGTCTTCAGATCGGGCCGGTGTTTGAGCACCACACCGAGGGTGCGGGCGATGAGGCCGTCGTCGAGTCCGCCGCGCTTGGCGTCGGCCTGTTCTCCCGCACCGAGCGCGAGCAGCGTGTGGGCCCAGTCGATCGTCTCGGCCACCGACGGCTTCTTGCGGATGTCCAGCGTCCGCAGCACACCGACGATCCGGACCAGTTCTGCACTCAGCGACGCCGACAGGTTCGGCACCCGCGACGCGAGGATCTCCTTCTCCCGCTCGGCGTCGGGGAAGTCGATGTAGAGGTACAGGCAGCGACGCTTGAGCGCCTCGGACAGTTCACGCGTGGCGTTCGAGGTGAGCAGCACGATCGGTCGGCGCTGCGCGGCAACGGTTCCCATCTCGGGGATGGTGATCGCGAAGTCGCTGAGCACCTCGAGGAGCAGCCCCTCCATGTCGACGTCGGCCTTGTCGACCTCGTCGATCAGCAGCACGGTCGAACCCTCGCGCGAGATCGCCTTCAGCAGCGGCCGCGGCAGCAGGAACTCGTCGGAGAAGATGTCGGTCTTCGCCTCTTCCCAGGCGCGGTTGCCCGTCGCCTGGATGTGCAGGATCTGCTTGGCATGGTTCCACTCGTAGAGCGCGCGGGCCTCGTCGATGCCCTCGTAGCACTGCAGGCGGACGAGCTCGGCATCCGTGGCTGCGGCGATCGACTTGGCCAGTTCGGTCTTGCCGACACCCGCGGGTCCCTCGACGAGCAGCGGCTTGCCCAGCCGGTCGGCGAGGAAGGTCGACGTCGCCGTGGCGTCGTCGGCGAGGTAGCCGGTGTCGCGGAGCCGTGCGACGACGTCGTCGACGGAGGTGAACGACGGGACGACCTGTGGTCCGGAACCGGTGTACTCCGTGGAGCCCGTCATCAGGCCGGCCGAACGTGGCCGTTGCCCCAGACCAGCCACTTGGTCGAGGTCAGCTCGGGCAGGCCCATCGGGCCGCGGGCGTGCAGCTTCTGGGTGGAGATGCCGATCTCGGCGCCGAACCCGAACTGCTCGCCGTCGGTGAAGGCGGTGGAGGCGTTCACCATGACGGCGGCGGCGTCCACGCGGCGGGTGAACTCGTCCGCGGCGGCGAGGTCGGTGGTGATGATCGCCTCGGTGTGACCGGTGCCGTAGGAGTCGATGTGGGAGACGGCGGCGTCGAGGTCGTCGACGACCTTCATCGCGATGTCCATCGACAGATACTCCTTGGTCCAGTCGTCCTCGGTGGCCGGTTCCATGCCCGGCTCGTCACCGTGGATCACGACGCCCTGGGACTGCAGGACCTGGGTGATGCGAGGCAGCGCGTCGGCCGCCACCGCCTTGTCGATCAGGACCGTCTCGGCGGTGTTACAGACACTCGGCCGGCGGGTCTTGGAGTTCAGGATGACGCGGACGGCGACGTCGAGGTCGGCGAGGGCGTGCACGTAGACGTGGCAGTTGCCCACGCCGGTCTCGATGGTGGGGACGGTCGCGTTGGAGACGACGGCCTCGATGAGACCGGCACCGCCGCGCGGGATCACGACGTCGACGAGTCCGCGGGCGCGGATGAGCGCGGTGACGCTCGAGCGGTCCTCGCTGGGCAGCAGCGACACGGCATCAGCGCTGACGCCCTTCGCGGACAGGGTCTCTCGCAGGACGCGGACGAGTTCGGCGTTCGACGACGCGGCCGACGACGAACCGCGGAGCAGCACCGCGTTACCCGACTTGAAGGCGATCCCGAAGGCGTCGACCGTGACGTTGGGCCGCGCCTCGTAGACGATGCCGACGACACCGAGGGGAACCCGTACCTGTCGGAGTTGAAGTCCGTTGGGCAGTGTCTTGCCGGAGACGATCTCACCGATCGGATCGGGCAGGACCGCGACCTGACGCAGACCGTTCGCGATGCCGACGACACGGGATTCGTCGAGACGCAGGCGATCGAGCAGGCTCGCCTCGGTGCCCGCCTCCTCGGCGCGCGCGATGTCCTCGGCGTTGGCGGTGAGGATCGTCTCCGACGCGGATTCGATGGCGTCAGCTGCCGCGAGCAGGACCTCGTTCTTGTCCGCCGACGTGAGACCACCCAGCGAGCGGGATGCCGATTTCGCCGCTCGCGCGAGTCCGAGGACGACCTTCTCGGTTCCGGACTCGTCTCTTGCGACGGAGGGCTCTGCGGTGGGTGCGCTCATCAACATCCTCGACTTCGCGGGTGGTCGCCGCGACGATGCCGCCGCGGGATGTATGCCGTCCTCAAGAGTAGCGCCGGGCCGAGCACGTCCCCAAAGAGCTATCCGGTCCGGTCAGGCTCTGGACCACCACTTCGAGCGCGGGGACGGCGCCTGCTTGTGCCCGTCGCACCACTGAGAGTCGAGAATGCGGCGTTTGAGGGCGTCGACATGACGACCGCACCCCGACCAGGTCGTCTTGCCACACGTTGGGCACTTCACCGGTGAACACATGCTCTCGGTCCTTACGTTCGAGTTCGAGACAACGCCGCCACTATACCCCAGGGGGTATAGTGGCATTGCCATCGATCCCGGGCGTTCACACGTCCCCAGCAGAAGGAAGACCCCATGACACGCGCAACCGGTACTCACGAGCCCCGATTGACGGTGGAGAGAATGGTGCCCGCGCTCGCGGGCGTGATGGTGACGATCAGCGTCATCCTCGTGCTGACAGTGTCCCCGTGGTGGACCGTGCTCACCCTCTTCGTGGCCGCCAATCTGCTGCTCTACAGCGCCGTCGGATGGTGCCCCGCCAGCCTGCTCATGTCGAAGGCGGGACTCCCTCGCGCCACATACCCCCGCTGAGCGCCCTGCTCACCCACCCACGAAAACACCCACATCCACGAAAGAGGGGGCCGATGCCTCGGCCCCCTCTTTCGTTCGCTCCTACTCGGCCACCGGCCCCGGACCGCCCGTCACGCCAGCGCGAGGAACAGCTTCTCCAGTGCAGCCTCGGACAACGGCGGCTGCTCACCGTCGGCGGTCTCGACACACTGCCGCATCCCCGACGCCACGACCTTGAAGCCGGCCCGGTCGAGCGCTCGCGACACCGCCGCGAGCTGGGTGACCACGTCCGCGCAGTCCCGGCCCGCCTCGATCATGGCGATCACCCCGGCAAGCTGGCCCTGAGCACGCTTCAGCCGATTCAGAACAGCCCCCATCGCCTCTTCCCCGACGGTCAAGCGCGGCCTCTCGTCTGCGGCCATGGTGATTCCTCCTCATGTTTCAACACCCACAGCTCTCGGTAGTCGGAGCTGTGGATCCTTGACGCCACCATACCCCCCGGGGTATCTTCGCGCCAGATCCAATACCCCTACGGGTATCAGACGAAAGGAATCTCATGGCGCCGAAGACGGCCCTGTCCGAAGACGAAGCAACACCTGACCCAACAGGTTCCGCAGCCGGAATCCTCGGTCGCTGGGGCGCGACGATGGCCGGCCGCGCCCGTTGGGTGTTCGGTGTGTGGGTGCTCCTCCTGGTGGTTCTGGGAGCGGCGGCGCCCTCGGTGTTCTCCTCACTCGCCGGCGCCGGATGGCAGGCGAACGGGTCCGAGTCCGTCCAGGTCCGCGAACTGGCCCAGCAGCACTTCGGCGGCAACTCCTCGGCTGCGGTGCAGGTGGTCGTCCATTCCGACCGCGATCGCGTCGAGAGTCCCGCGGTCCAGGCCGTCGTCGGAAAGATCACCGAACTCGCGGCGACCGATGACCGATTCGCCCAGGTCGTGCCACCACAACCGGGAATGTCCATCAGTCCCGACGGTCACACCGGCATCGTCATCATCGGCGCTGCTGCCAACACCGACGACATGGTGCGGGCAGTCGACGAACACAAAGACGAGCTGACCGGGCTGTCCGGGAACGGTGTCGAGGTCTACCCGACCGGTGCGTCCGCGTTGTGGAGTGACTTCAACAAGGCCAATCACGACGCGATGATCAAGGCCGAGCTGTTCTCCTGGCCGGTCACCTTGACGATCATGGTGCTGGCCTTCGGGTCGCTGGTCGCGGCCGGACTTCCCTTGCTGCTGACCATCGCCGGACTCGTCGCGTCCGCCGGCGGACTGGTCCTGCTGAACCAGGTCACCCCGATCTCGGTGTGGGCGATCAACTTCGCCATGATGTTCGCTCTGGCCCTGGGCATCGACTACGCACTGTTCATCGTGTCGCGCTTCCGCGATGCCATGCGCGGTTACGGCGACAACATGCGTGCCGCGGTCGCCGAGACCATGGACACCGCAGGAAAAGCGGTGTTGCTCTCCGGCATCACCGTCCTGGTGAGCTTGTCGGCCGTGTTGCTGGTTCCCGCACCCGCGGTGCGAACGATGGCCGTGGGCATCATGCTCGCCGTCGTCTTCGTCCTGGCGGCAACCCTGACACTTCTGCCCGCCGCGCTGGGCAAGCTGGGTCCCCGGGTCAATGCGGTGTCGATGCCGTATGCCCGCCGTCAGCAGCACCGTTCACCGGTGTTCGCCCGCTGGGGACTCTTCCTGCACCGTCACCCGTGGACCGTGGCCGCCGGTTCCCTCGCCGTTCTCATCGCGTTGGCGATCCCGGTCTTCGGCCTGAAGGTCGCGATGCCGTCGATCACCGTCGTCCCCGAGGATGCACCGGTGCGTCAGGGCTACGAACTCGTCCAGTCACAGATGGGTGAGGGCGCACCCGGGATGTTGCAGATCGTCGCACCTGCCAACGAGGCACAGCAGACCGCCCAGGCCGCTTCTCAGTCGCCGGGAATCGAGATGGTGACTCCCCCGATGCCCTCCGCAGATGGCTCGGATTACGTTCTGATGCAGGCACTCCCGTCGGTCGACCCGTCCGACGAGCAGATGGGCACGATCGTCGACGACCTGCGCAGCACCCTGCCCGACGGTGCACTGGTCGGTGGCGCGCCCACTGAGAACCTGGACCTCCAGCAGGCCCTGAACGACTACTTCCCGCTGGTTGTCGCCGTCATCCTCATCCTGGGCTTCCTGTTGCTCCTGGTCTCGCTGCAGGCACCTCTGATCGCCCTGATCGGCACCGTGGTCAGCCTGTTGTCGACGGCAGCTGCCTTCGGCGTCGCAAAGCTCATCTTCCAGGACGGGCACCTCGCGGACCTGTTGGGCTTCACACCACAGGGCTTCCTCGACGGGTGGGGACCGGTGTTCTTCTTCGCGATGATCTTCGCGATCGCGATGGACTACACGGTCTTCCTGCTCGCCACCGCGAAGGAACACTTCGAGCGGTCCGACAACGCCACACAGGCACAGATCGACGGGATGGCGCACTCCGGCCGGATCATCTTCGCCGCGGCAGCGGTCATGGTGGCGGTGTTCTTCACCTTCGCCCTGGCCGAACCTCTTCCCCCGAAGGAGATGGGGATCATCCTCGGTGTCGCCGTTCTGCTGGATGCCGTCCTGATCCGTCTCACACTCCTTCCGGCGCTGTTGCGGATCACGCGTCGCGCGGCATGGTGGTCGCCCGCCTGGTTGCGCCGCATCCTGCCCAAGATCAGCTTCGCGCACTGACAACCCGAACCGGATTCCGTCCCGGGCCAGCGGACAACCGTCTGGCCCGGGCCGGGTCCGAACCGAAAGGAACACAATGTCCCTCGCACTGAACACCACGCTGGCCGTCCCCTTCGACGAAGCGGTCGAGCGCACCCGCGCCGCACTCGCCGACCAGGGTTTCGGAGTCCTCACCGAGATCGATGTCCAGGCCACCATGAAGAAGAAGCTCGACGAGGACATGGAGCAGTACCTGATCCTGGGCGCCTGCAATCCGCCTCTGGCAAACCGAGCACTCGGGGTCCAACGCCAGATCGGACTGCTGCTGCCGTGCAACGTCGTCGTCCGGTCGGACCCGGACCATCCCGGCACGACACTCGTCGAGGCGATGAATCCGGATCTGATGGTTCAGGTCTCGGGTGAGCCCGAACTCGAGTCCGTCGCACGTGATGCCGCCACGAAGCTGCAGGCCGCGATCGACGCACTGTCGAACCAGTCCTGACCCCCGCCGATCCCAGAACAGAATCCCTGACACGACAGGAGTTGTCATGAACCGCTTCGACTTCTACTTCGATCCGGTGTGTCCCTTCGCGTGGGCCGCATCGCGGTGGCTCGCCGACCAGGCCGGGAGACACGATGACTCGGTCGACTGGCACGTCATGAGTCTGGCCGTCCTCAACGAGGATCGGGAACCCGCATCGGACCAGCAGCGACGGCAACTGGACACCTCCCGCCGGCTCGGCCGGGTGTTCATGGCCGCCGTCGCGAAGAACGGCGCGGACGCGATCGGGCCCCTCTACTCGGCGGTCGGCCGGCGTTTTCACCACGCGGGTGACGAGATGACCCCCGCGGTCGTCTCGGAGATCCTCGTCGAGGCCGGACTCCCCGGTGAACTGGCCGAGGCCATGGACGACGACTCGTTCGACGATGCCCTGAGGACAGCGCACCAACGCAGTCAGGATGTCCTGGGCGAGACCGGCGGCAGCCCGATCACCGGGATCAACGGAACCCACTTCTTCGGCCCGGTGCTCTCCGACATCCCGACCGGTGACGAGGCCGAGGCCCTCTACTCCGCGATCGTCACGCTCGGGGCCACGTCTGCCTTCTCGCAGCTCAAACGGCCCACCGGAGGCAAACCGACGTTCTCGGCCTGAGCTCGCCGCCTCACTGTCCGCACCGCAACGCGTCGGTCAGCACCTCACGCGATTCGGCATCGACCGTCAAACCGTATGTCGCGCTGACCATCACGAACTGGATCGCGTACTGGCACCAGAACCCGCGGACCGGTGGCATCCACCGGCCCGGTTCGGAGTCACTCTTGTCCTGATTCGAGGGGCCGTCGACGGCGACGAGGTTGGCCGGGTCGTTGGCGAAGCTCAGTCGTCGGCCGAGTTCCCACGACCACGCACCCATGTCCCATGCGTAGGCCAGCGGCACGATGTGGTCGATCTGCACACTCGACGCGTTGCGGTCGCGGCGGAACACCACGAACTCGCCGCTGTACGGGCTCCGGAACTCCCCCGCGAGAACCGCGCGCGGACAACTCGACACCGGTCCCGCCCGGATGTCCTGTAGATCTCGGGCCAGGATGTCGTTGCGGGTGTCGCATCCGTTGCCACCCCCGGCCACGGCCACCGCATCCGTCCACGCCGCGCCGAACGCGCTTCGGTCGTAGTCGTCGCGGTCGGGACGCTGTGCGTGCACGGGGATGGACGCCAAGCGCGCCAGAGCTTCTCGCGCCAGCGTCCGCACTCGCGGGTCGATGTCGGACTGCGGACCGAATCCACCTGATCCCACCGCGACCACGATCGCCGTGACGACCGCGAAGACCAGCAGCGACCACTGCCGGGCCGACCACGACCCCGATGCCGATGATCTCCAGGCGATCCACCGCACCCGCATGCGGAGCCGCCGGAGCGTCGGCGATCGGAACGTCGCGTCGCGGAGGACCATGGGACTTTGACGCAGCGCCGGGCGGCGAGGTTCCACGAAACGTGAAACCTGTTTCCGCGCAGCGGTTCACCTCGCGATGGGCGGTTTCCTTCGCGCTGACCGGATCTGCTCGGCGTGAGGGAAACACGACGGCGGGATCAGCCGACGGTCAGGACTTGTCGAGATACGCGATCTTCTGCGGCACCAGAATCCCGTCGACGAGGTCCGCGAGCGGGCGGTGGTGCAGAAGCGTGATGTCCTCGCTCACCACGTCCTCGGCGAGTCCGCGCGCATCCTCGATGACCTCCACGTCCTCGAGCAAGGACAGGAACCGCAGCGAGGTGTTGACGCCGGACTGCAGCGACCCGAGCAGGTCACCTTCGCGGCGTTGTTCGAGGTCCACACGGGCCAGTTCGAAGCCGTCGTTGGACCCCGCCACGGCACGCAGACGCTGCATCGATTGGGAGATGTCCTTGCTGTGCGTCATCAGCAGACACAGGCCGGCGTGCTGGCCACGACCGACACGTCCACGCAGCTGATGAAGCTGGCTCACCCCGAACCGTTCGGCGTCGACGATCACCATCGTGGTCGCGTTCGGCACGTCCACACCGACCTCGATGACGGTGGTGGACACCAGGACATCGACCTCGCCCCGTCCGAACGCGTCCATGATCGCGTTCTTCTCCTCGGGCGCCAGGCGACCGTGCAACATCTCGACTCGCCGATGCGCGAACGGACCGGCCACGAGAGCCTCGTACTGCTCGACGACCGACGTGGTCTTCGGACCCTTCTCGTCGTCGTCGGCTGCGGGTTCCGGGGCGTCGTCGTCGCCGATGCGCGAGCACACGACGTAGACCTGTCGGCCGGCGTCGATCTCCTCGTTGGCACGTGACCACACCCGGTCGACCCAGTTCTGCCTGCCCATCGGGACCACCGACGTCGAGATCGGCTGGCGGCCGCGCGGCAACTCGCGCAGGACCGACGTCTCTAGATCGCCGAAGGCGGTCATCGCGACGGTGCGCGGGATCGGCGTCGCGGTCATCACCAGGAAGTGCGGGATACGGCCGTCACGCCCCTTGCCGCGCAACACATCACGCTGTTCGACACCGAACCGGTGTTGTTCGTCGATCACCACGAGGCCGAGGTCGAAGAACTCGACCTTCTCCTCCAGCAGGGCGTGCGTACCGATGACGATGCCCGCCGAGCCGGTGACCACGTCGAGCAGCGTCTCGCGCCGACCTTTGGTCTTCATCGATCCGGTCAGCAGGGCGATACGGGTCGCCCCCTCGGCCGCGGTCAGCTCACCACCCTCGGCCAGGTCGCCCAGCATCTTCTTCATCGTTCGGTGATGCTGCGCCGCAAGCACTTCGGTGGGTGCGAGGATTGCGCACTGGTATCCGTTGTCGACGACCCGCAGCATCGCGAGCAGCGAGACGAGGGTCTTACCGGAACCGACCTCACCCTGCAGCAGCCGCGACATCGGTTGCGCCAGAGCCAGGTCCTCGGCGAGTTCCTCCCCCACCGCGAGCTGCCCCTCGGTGAGCGTGAACGGAAGACGCTCCCGCAGCTTGTCCTCGAGACCGCCGGGCACATGCGGGCACGGCGGAGCCGCTTCACTGCGGCCCTCGAGCCGTCGCTGTGCGAGCACCGTCTGGATCGCCAGCGCCTCGTCGAACTTCAGCCGATGCGAGGCGACCTTCACATCGTCCTCGGAGTCCGGTAGGTGGATCTTGCGGATCGCCTCGTCGGTGGAGACCAGTCCGCGTTCCCGGCGCTGCGCGTCGGTCAGCGCGTCGGGGATCGGCGCGCAATGGTCCAGCACCCGCCGCACGGCGCCCAGGATGTCCCAGGTCTGTACGTCTTTGGTGGCCGGATACATCGGGAGGATCTCGCGGTCGAACATCGCGACCAACGGATGCGCACCGCCATGTTCCCGGGTGACCTCCTCCTCGATCGCATACATCTCGGTCAGCATCTTGGAGCCGACGACGTGATCGATCTCGGGATCGCCGTCGGGCAGGATCATCCACTCCGGATGGGACAACTGGATCTGCTCGCGGAAGTACTTGACCGTACCGGCCATCATCACCCGGGCACCCGGGCGCAGCTGATGCCTGATGAACTTCGGATTGAAGAAGCTCGCCTCGTAGACCTCGTTCTCGTCGGTGACCTTGACCTTCAGGAACTGTCCACGGCGGCTCTTCATCTGGATCAGATCGGACTTGGTGATCCGGCCGACGATGGTCAGCCACTCGCCGGGTTCGGGCCGCTGATGGTCGGCCACGAGACCACGGCGGATGTAGCGACGGGGCGTGTAGCGCAGCAGTTCGCCGACGGTGGTCACGCCGAGTGCGGCGAGCTTCTCCGCCGGCTTGGGGCCGAGAACGTCGGACAGCGAATCCGCCAGCGCCAGTTCGGTCACTCGACACCCACCTGCAGCAGATCGCTGCGCTGCCCGGTGCGGTAGACCGCGAGTTCGATACCCGGGTAGCTGCGGCGCATCTGTTCCGCGACGGCCTCCAGCGCGGACTCGTCGACGGCGGTGCCGGCGAGCACGGTCACCAGCTCACCACCGGTCGCGAGCATCAGGTCGATCAGGGCGGTTCCAGCCGAGGTCTGGTCGGGCGCCACCACCAGGACGTCGTCGCCGATGAGCCCGAGGACGTCACCAACGTCCGACATCCCGGCCAGCGTCATCATCTTCGTGGTCGCGAGCTGCAGCGACCCCCACCGCGCACCGGCGGCGGCCTCGGCCATCGCATAGGCGTCGATGTCGGGGGTCTCACTCGGATCGTGCACCGCGAGCGCCGCCAGGCACTGGGTCATCGACGACGTCGGGAGCATCAGCACCGAACGCTGCGTCGAACGCACTTCGGTGGTGACGGTGACGAGATCCTGAGAACTCAACGCGCCGTTGGCCATGACCACCACGTGGGCACTGTCGGTGTCGCGGATCGACCGTCCCAAGGCCTGTGCGGTCAGCCCGCCGTCGGCGCGCAGCACGGTCGCCCCGGCCTCGGCGAAGAGGTCGGCCGCACCGTCGCCGAGCGCCACCGCCACCACGGCACGCTTGTGCCGCGGCGGAGGTTCGCTCGAATCGACTTGTGCGCGAATGGCATCGAGCGCGAAGCAGCTGATGCGGACATCCGAGAGCCGGCCGAGTCCCGCGCCGGCCTCCACCGCGGCACCGGGCTCACAGGTGTGGACGTGGACGGAGAAGCGCTCGCCCTCGCCGCTCGAGCTGTCGCCGACGATGACCACGGCGTCGCCCAGTTCGTTCAGACGCTCGCGGAGTTCGGCGATCTGTTCACCCGCCGCGCCGTCGAGCAGGTACATCACCTCGAAGTCCTGATCGCTGCTCTCCACGCAGGCGTCGTCGACCCCGTGTCCGAGGGTCGTGCTGTCGGTGAGGATGCCCCGGTAACGGCGCCGGCGGTTGACCACCCCGGTGATCACCCGGACCATGGCATCGACGATCACGAGGAACCCGCGTCCGCCTGCGTCGACGACCCCCGCGGAGGCGAGGACCGACAACTGCTCCGGCGTACGTTCGAGCGCCTCGGCGCAGTCGTCGGCGACGGCGCGGACGATGTCGGCGGCGGTCTCCTTCTCATGTGCGGCGGCCGCCTCGGCGGCCACGCGAACCAGGGTCAGCACCGTTCCCTCGCGCGGTTCGCTGACCGCGCGGGTCGCGGCGAGCGACCCGAGGCGGAGGCCGAGCGTCGCCAGATCACCGAAGGTCAGGGATTCGGTGTCGCCGAGGATCTCGGCGCCGTCGGCCAGGCCGACGAGGACCTGCGACAGGATGATGCCCGAGTTGCCGCGTGCCTGCGCCACCGCACCGTCGGCCATCGCGCGGGCGACCTGCGGCAACGACGCGTCGTCCGGTGCGGCCTCGGCGGCGTCCGCAGCCGCCCGCATGGTGAACAGCATGTTGCTGCCGGTGTCCGAGTCCGGGATCGGGAAGACGTTGAGGTCGTTGATCTCGCCTCGCAGATCCTCGAGCTGGTCGACACAGACACGGGCCCAGTCACGCAGCAGCTGCGGGTTGATGGTGCGGGCGATCACGCGGTGACTCTTTCTCGCTCTGACCTGGGCATACGACGGGGCTGCGCCGCGGGCCGAGGGGACGGTCTGGAAGGATGTGTGCAAGGTTACTCGGCGTCCCCGACGACCCGGAGACGTCCGCGCCTCGAGGCGGGGCACCGCGACCCGGATTTGGCCACGCCCACCCGAGCTGGTTATCCTTGCAGGGTTGCCTTTCGGTCCACGCGCACACTTCCGGTGGTGCCGATCCGCGAGGCTGACCACGAGACCATATTCATCTATCAAGGGAGTTCGACGATGGCTGCCGTCTGCGACATTTGCGGCAAGGGCCCGGGCTTCGGCAAGTCGGTGTCTCACTCGCACCGCCGTACCAACCGCCGCTGGAACCCGAACATCCAGTCTGTTCGCGTCGAGGTCGCCCCGGGCAACCGCAAGCGCAAGAACGTCTGCACCTCCTGCCTGAAGGCCGGCAAGACCGCAGCTGTCTGATCGTCATCACCCGTACGCGGGTGATGGGGTTCGAGAGCACGAGACCCGATGCCACCGAGCGTAAGCTCCCCGGCGTCGGGTCTTTGGTGTGTGCGAGATAATGTTCCGCGCATGACTTCCACGCAATCCCCACCACCGAAACCCCCCAGCCCGACGCGTCGGCTCCCGTGAGTGAGGCCAACGGCGTCCTGACGATCGCGGTGTCGGCTGCGGGCGCGGGCAACTCACTCGACGACGACGGGATCGCCGCGGGCACCCAGGCGCTGCGCGAGGTGGCACGCGGTCGTCGCGACGTCGGCGCGGTGCTCCTCGTCGGTGCGGGCAAGAACTTCTGCGCCGGCGGCAACGTGCGGGCCTTCGCCGCCGCCGACGATCGACCCACCTATCTGCGTCTGATCGCCGACAACTTCCACGCCTTTGTCAACGCCCTCTACGAGGCCGAGGTCCCGGTTGTCGCCGCCGCCAAGGGCTGGGCTGCCGGTGCCGGCATGTCGCTGGTGCTGCACGCCGACGTCGCCATCGGCGGCACCTCCTCCAAACTCCGTCCCGCCTACCGCGGCATCGGACTCACCCCCGACGGCGGGCTCACCTGGACCCTTCCCCGCGCGGTCGGCGCCGCGCGGGCACGCCAGATCATCCTCACCGACCGCGTCCTCTCCGCCGACGACGCGCTGAACTGGGGAATCCTGTCGGAGATCGTCGCCGACGAGGACGTCGAGACCGTGGCCCGCGCCAACGCCGAGACGATCGCGGCAGGGCCCCGCTCCGCCGACTCCGGCACCAAACGCCTGCTGGCCGTGTCGTCGGAGAACTCGCTGATCGAACAGCTCACCATCGAGGGACGTTCCATCTCCGAACGGTCCGGCCTCCCCGAGGGCATCGAAGGCGTCGACGCGTTCGTCGGCAAGCGCGCGCCGGACTTCGGCAAGACGCGCTGATCTTCTCGGCTTACCGAGTAGGCCACCGCTCCCTGAGATGGGTGGTTGTCCCGGGTTCTCTCGGAGACGAGAGCGGAACTCAGGGCAGCCGCCAGTCCACCGGATCGGCGCCGAGATCGGCGAGTTCTTCGTTGGCCCGGCTGAACGGCCGCGAACCGAAGAAGCCGCGCGACGCCGACAGCGGCGACGGGTGTGCCGAGACGATGGTCGGGACGTCCGGCAACCACTCCTGAAGCCCGGCCGCATCCTTGCCCCACAGGATCGCGACGAGCGGTTCGTCACGGGCGACAAGCGCCTTGATCGCGCATTCGGTGACCGCTTCCCAGCCCTTCTTGCGGTGAGATGCGGGCTCCCCCGGCGCGACCGTCAGCACCCGGTTCAGCAACAGGACGCCGTTGTCGGCCCACGGGGTGAGATCTCCGTTGGTCGGCATCGGATACCCGAGATCCGAACAGTACTCGGTGTAGATGTTGGCCAAGGACCGCGGAATCGGACGCACGTCGGGGGCCACGGAGAAGCTCAGGCCGACAGCATGCCCCGGGGTCGGGTACGGGTCCTGCCCGACGATGAGCACCCGCACGTCGTCGATCGGCCGGGTGAAGGCCCGCAGGATGTGTTGTCCGGCGGGCAGATAGCGGCGGCCCTCGGCGATCTCGTTGCGCAGGAACCGGCCCATCTCGGTGATGATCGGCTCGACCGGGGCCAGGGCCTCGGCCCAGCCGGGGTCGATGATCTCGGCGAGCGGTTTGGTCGGTGCGGTCACTCCGGTCTCCCCATCAGTCCCATCGGTGGATCATGTGTGTCAGTCGAGTCGCCGCAGCGATTCGCGGTAGTACTTGGCGTTCTGGAAGTACATCTCGCTGTTGAGTTCGGTGTGTCCCTCGGGGACCTCGTAGTTCTCCCGTAGTCGCGCGGGCACACCGAGTGCCATACGACGCGGCGGCACGTCGAATTTGAACGGGACGACGGCCCCTGCCCCGACGATCGCACCGCTGCCGATCGTCGACCCGTTCAGGACCACCGAGCCGGAGGCGATGAGACAGTCGTCGCCGATGGTCGCACCCTCGATGTGCGCATTGTGTCCGACCACGCACCGCGCGCCGATCACGGTCGGCTCGAAGACTGTGCAGTGGATGACCGTGCCGTCCTGGATGTTGCTGCGCTCACCGATGGTGATGGTGCCGTAGTCGCCCCGCAGAACGGCCCCCGGCCACACCGAGACACCGTCGCCGAGCGTGACGGCTCCGATCACCACCGCGTCGGGGTGGACATAGGTCTCGTCGCCCAGGACGGGCACGCGGTCGTCGAGTGCGTAGATCGCCATACGGAGACTCTAGCCACGTGCAGATACCGACCCGTGCCCACCCGCGCCGGTCACACGCTCCAGGCCAGCCGGAACCGCTCGGTCAGTGTCTCGGGGGTGTGATCGGGGAAATGGGTGACCTCGTACCGCCGGACCGCCACGAGTGCGTCGACCGCGGGGTCGCCCAGGATCCCGCGAAGCAGCGGGGACACCTCCATCCGGTCGACGACCTCACCTTGATCGGTGGACAGCGGCCTTCGCTCACCCAGTGGGCGGGTGCGGGGATCGACGCCGACCTCGGGCGGCAGGGTGGCCCTGCGTTCGATCCCGGCCGCGGCCGCGCCCAGGATGGCCGCGGTGGCGAAGTAGACGTTTGCGGACGGATCGATGATCTTCACCTCGACATTGGCGCCCCGACCCCGCGTTCCCGGAGCATCCTCTTGCGTACCAACGACACTCGCGATGTCCACCGCATCCGCACAGACCAGTCGCACCGCCGCTTCGCGGTTCTCCACACCCCAGCAGGCGTGTGCGCCGGCCCACTGCCCGGGCAGCATGCGCAGCCCGGACACCACCGATCCACACAGCACACCCTGCAACTCGAGGATCGCGTCGAGGATGCCCGCGACCGCGTGCTCGCCGTCGGGCGTCATCCCGGCGACCCCGGTTCCCCCGGACAGCAGTGGCCGATCACCGCGGTGCAGCGAGATGTGCTGATGGGCACCGCATCCCGCCTCGTCCACGAACGGTTTGGGTGAAAAGCTGGCACGCAGACCGTGTTTGCGGGCGAGCCGTCCGATCAGGATTCGGGTGAGCACGAGTCGATCGGCCGCGGTGATGGGGTCGGACGGACCGAGTGACACCTCGAACTGCCAGCGCGCGTGTTCGGGATGAAACTGTTCGACGATGATCCCCGCGGCCCGACACGAGATGAGGACATCCCGGACGAACCCCTCGAGTTCGACGAGGCCGACCGCACCGTACGGCGTCCACAGGGCGGACGGCAGCGGCGTCCCGTCCGATGCGACGAGCACGAACTCGAGTTCGTGACCCACCATGGCGTGCAGTCCGGCGTCGGCGAGATCGGCGACGACGCGACGCAGTGTGCCGCGAGCGCACTGCGGCACCGGATCACCCGTGAGGCCGAAGAACTCTCCGGGTGCCCAGCTCAAGGTCGGGTCGACCACCACCCGGGCGTCGAGATCGATCCGGATGCGCTGATCCCCCACCACTCCGACCTCGTCGCTGAACGCGATACCGGTCTGATCGATCGCGAACGCATGCCATGACGGGCTGGCCCCGAGACCCGCCGACGCGAACGCCGGCACTCGTTCGGGAGTGACCGTCTTCGCCAGCGTCAGTCCGGCCGGATTGACGACGGTCGCGAGAAGGATCGACGACGATGCGTCGTCGGCGGCATCCGATCGCGAGACCATGTCCACAGTGTCATGGAGCGGGGCGATTCCGGTGGCGGAACCGCACGGATCCGCCGGATCATCCGCGCGGAACGGCGAACGACTGCCACCCGTGTAGATCGGGCCCGTCCGGTCCGCCGACGCGCCGGCCGTCGACCCACACCTCTGGTGTCGGCGAAGAGGCCTCCCGGACCGACCCGATCACCGTCCAGCCGTCGGGCACGGACGTGACGTCGAAGGCGGCGAGAAGGTGGTGATCCTCACCGCCGGTCAGCACCCATTCGTCCACCTCGACACCGAGTTCTGTGGCCAGTGGGGCCAGATCGGGACGCCGCGGCACCGCGTCGACCTCGACGGCCATCGCCAACTGCGCGGCACGCGACATGGTGATCAGTTCTTCGACGAGCCCGTCGGAGATGTCGGTCATCGCATGCGCTCCGGCCGCGGCCGCGACGGGCCCCTGGCTCAGGTCGGGCATCGGAACACGATGCAGAGCAACGACTTCCGACCACAGTGACTCGTCGATGCCCGGGGTCGACAACACCGCCAGACCGGCTGCACTGGCGCCCAGCGGACCACTCACCGCGAGGACATCGCCGCTGCGGGCACCACCCAGCGAGACCGGCCGGCGACCTTCGAGCGCCCCGACGGCGGTGACGCTCACCACCACCTGCTCCGCGGCGACCAGGTCACCACCGAGAACCCGTGCGCCCAGGGCATGTGCGGCGCCCACGACTCCGTCGTTGAGGTCGAGGACGACGCTCACGGGAGTGGCCGACGGGCAGGCGATGGACACCACGAGCCCGGTCGTCCGGCCGCCCATCGCGGCGACGTCGGCCGAACTCTGGACCACCGCCCGCGCCCCGACCTGCTGCGGCGTCGACCAGTCGAACCGGAAATGCCGTCCCTCGACGACCGTGTCGGTGCTGATCACCGCCGACCCGCCGATCTCGAGGACGGCCGCGTCGTCGCCCGAGCCGATCACGATGTCGTCGGCGGGTCCGGCCGCGGTCGCCGCTGCGGTGAGCGCGGCGATCACCGCACGCTCACCGATCTCCCCCACGGTGTCGGTGTGGTCGGTGTCGACAGAGTCGGTGTGGTCGGTGTCGACAATGTCGAGGCGCTCGGTGCCGACGTCGTCGGAGGTCACTTGTCCGGTCTCACTCTCGTCGGGTCCCCGTCGAGTCGCGCGCGAACGGGATTGTCGGTGACAATGTGTGCCACAGTGTATTGGGCTCACGGCGAACGGTGTTCGCCGCGCAGCGCCCACTGCCGCCGGATTCGAACCCGTGTCGGCGATGGGGGCACAAACGGAGAGGATGCCCGTGGTTCAGGCGTACATACTGATCCAGACCGAGGTCGGTCGGGCCGCCCTCGCGGCGGCGACCATCGCCGAGATCTCGGGGGTCGCCTCATCCGAAGAGGTCAGCGGACCTTATGACGTGATCGTCCGGGTGGATGCCGCCGATGCCACGCAGCTCACCGAGAGTGTGGTTCCCCAGATCCAGAAGGTAGCCGGGATCACCCGCACCTTGACCTGCCCGGTGGTCGACCACACCCGCTGAGTCGGGTTTGCCGGTCCCGGCTTCGGCCGGGACGCGGCCGGCTCCTAGGGTGGTGGCGTGACGTCAGCAGGTTCGGATGACACCCCTCAGGATCCCGAGAACGACAAGGCGGACGATCCGGCGGCCGGTGACCTCGCCGGCCCGGAGGACCCTGCGGTCGACGAACGGTATGGTGCCGGCTCCCGCCTGAGTCCCGCGCTCATCGCGACTCTCGTCGCCATCCCGGTGATGGTGATCGCGGGCTTCATCGCTTTCGCCGCGTTGCGGCCCGAGACGGTGAACCCCGTCGAGTCATACGCCTCGGACGGCAGCGCGTCTGCGGACTGCACGCGTCTGCTCGACGCGGCGCCCCAGCGGTTCGAAGGATTCGGCGACAAGGAGATCTCCGGGGACCGCGCGACCTGGCCCGCGGAAGCGTCCGGCGACGACCTGACGCTGCGCTGCGGCGTGACGCGGCCGGCCGAGCTGTCCCCGACGAGCAACCTGCAGGAGATCCACGCGGCCGGCCGGGCCGGTGTGCAGTGGTTCATCACCGACACCGTCGACGGTTCCGGACAGGCCTACGTGAGCGTCGATCATCGTCCCTACGTCGCACTGTGGGTTCCGTCCAATGCCGGGAACGGTCCGATCACCGACATCTCGGGCCTCATCGACCAGACGCTCGAACGCGGTCCGCTCGACTTCGGCTGACGCTTCAGGTCAGTCCCGGTAGATCTCCGGCTTGGCGCTGCGGCCGAGCAGGGAGTTGATCGCGTCGGCGACCGATTGCCCGTCATGGCACACCTTGTGCACCGCGTCGGTCAGCGGCATCGGCACCTGGTGCTTCTCGGCGAGCGCGCGCACCGACGAACACGACTTCACACCCTCGGCGACCTGTCCGTTGGTGGCCGCCTGCGCTTCGGCCATCGTCGCGCCCTCGCCGAGTCGGGCTCCGAAGGTCCGATTCCGGGACAGCGGCGACGAGCAGGTCGCGACCAGATCGCCGACTCCTGCGAGCCCGGCCAGGGTCTCGATCTGTGCGCCGACGGCCACCCCGAGACGGATGGTCTCCGCAAGGCCGCGCGTGATGATCGTGGCGAGCGTGTTCTGACCGAATCCGACTCCGCTCGCGATGCCGCAGGCGAGCGCGATCACGTTCTTGGCCGAGCCACCGATCTCGCAGCCGATGACGTCTGTGTTGGTGTACGGCCGGAAATAGCGGGTGCTGAACGCGCTCTGCAGGGTGACGGCGCGGGACTCGTCGACGCATGCGATGACGGTCGCCGCCGGCTGCCCCTCGGCGACCTCATGCGCGAGGTTGGGTCCGGTGAGCACGGCGATCCGGTCATCGGCGACGCCGGTGACCTCGGCGATGACCTCACTCATCCGCAACAGCGTGCTGGTCTCGATGCCTTTGGCCAGCGACACGAGCGATGCGTCGGAACCGATGTGCGGGGTCCACTGCGTCAGGTTCTCCCGCAGGGACTGCGACGGCACGCCGCACACGACGATGTCTGCACCTGTCAGTGCGTCCACCGCGTCACTGGTGGCCGTCAGCTCGCCGGGCAACGTGATGTCCGACAGATAGTTCGGGTTCACGTGTTCGGAGTTGATCGCATCCGCCAGTTCCGGGCGTCGTGCCCAGATGACCGTCTCGGTTCCCGCATCCACGAGGACTTTCGCCACCGCCGTACCCCAGGAACCAGCACCCATGACCGCCGCGCGCACCGCACTCCTCCTGCCCCGGGTCCGTCTCTTCGGACCGAACGACTACCTGCCCACCCTAATGCCACGCACCGGCTGACCGACCCGGAATGTCACCCACCATCGCGCGGTGCACCATGATGGTCAGCATGGACCACAGCGCCGTCGACATGAGCGTCGACCTCAGCGCCGCCACGGGGAGCCCCGCGGCCGGCGGGGCGACGGTCGCGGCCGTGCTGGCCGTCAAGAGTCTCCAGCGCGCGAAGTCGCGGCTGGTGGCCACGCTGTCGGCCGCCACCGGCCACGACGAACCGACCACGCGGGGCTCTCTTGTCCTGGCGATGTTTCTCGACACCGTCGAGGCCCTTCGAGGTGCCGGCGTCTCGAGAGTGGTGGTCGTCAGTCCGGACGACGAGGTACTTGACGCGGCGCGACGGGCGGGCACGCACGGACTACCCGAGGTGGACTCGCCCACGACCGGTTCGGGCCTCAACAGCGCCTTCGGCCACGGTGCGCGGTGGGCCCGTGAGACATGGCCGGATTCGACGCGGCTGGTGTTCGTGCAGGCCGACCTGCCGGCCGCGACCAGCGATTCGCTGCGCGCGGTCCTGCGGGAGGCGCCGGCACACCGTCTCAGCTTCCTGACCGACCGCGACGGTACCGGCACGGTTCTCCTGCACGGCAATCTCCTCCCCGACGAGACCGGTGCTCTCGACGACGCACCTCGATTCGGCCCGGGTTCGGCGGCTGCGCACCGGGCCGCCGGCGCCGTCGAACTCGACCCCGCACACACCCGGTGGATCGATCTGCGCACAGACGTCGACACCGCAACCGATCTCGTCGCCGCACGCGCACTCGGCATCGGCCCCCACACCGCCGAGGCTCTGCGTCGTCTGTGACTGCCGCATGACTCCGCTTGTCGTGTGACGGCGACAGGGACATCGTGCCGTGGACGACGGGGTTCACGGGTCCTGCTCATGCCACGGGCTCCGAGTATGGGTCATCATTGATGGGTGAGCCCTGCCGACGACACCTCATCGACGACCGCCACGGTCACGACCACGCCGATCCCCAATGCCCCGCCGGCCGCAACGCTCGTCCCCGACGAGTCCGCGGACCTGCCCGAGGATCGGTATCTCAACCGAGAATTGAGTTGGCTCGACTTCAACTCCCGGGTGCTGGCACTCGCCGAGGACACCTCGCTGCCGTTGCTCGAACGCGCGAAGTTTCTCGCCATCTTCGCCTCCAACCTCGATGAGTTCTTCATGGTCCGGGTCGCGGGCCTCAAACGCCGCGACGAGACGGGCCTGTCGGTCCGATCGGCAGACGGACTCTCCCCGCGGGAGCAGCTGATGCGCATCGCCGGGCGGACCCAGAGCATCGCCGACCGTCACGCCCGCGTCTTCCTCGACTCGGTCCGACCGGCATTGGCCGACAACGACATCTATGTCGTGTCCTGGTCACAGCTCACCGATGACCAGCGTGCCCGGATGGTCGACTACTTCCAGGACGAGGTCTTCCCCGTCCTCACCCCGCTCGCGGTCGACCCGGCTCACCCGTTCCCCTACATCAGTGGCCTGTCGCTGAATCTCGCGGTGACCGTCAAGGACATCAACGAGAGCGGCGAGCACTTCGCCCGAGTGAAGGTCCCGGACAACGTGAACCGCTTCATCCGGGTCGATCAGCTCGCGCCCTACCGCGGCCCGGACGACGGGACGCACACGAAGAGCGCGGTGTTCCTGCCGATGGAACATCTCATCGCGGCCAATCTCGGCACGTTGTTCCCGGGCATGGAAGTAGTTGAACATCATGCCTTCCGGATCACCCGAAACGCCGATTTCGAGGTCGAGGAGGACCGCGACGAGGACCTCCTGCAGGCCCTCGAGCGTGAACTCGCCCGACGCCGGTTCGGTTCACCGGTGCGTCTCGAGGTGGCCGACGACATGAGCGAGCACATGCTCGAGCTGTTGCTGCGCGAGCTCGACGTCAACCCGGCCGATGTCATCCAGGTGCCCGGTCTGCTCGATCTGTCATCGCTTTTCGAGATCTACGACCTGGATCGGCCGCATCTGAAGGATCGTCCGTTCGTGCCGGCCACCCACCCGGCGTTCGGCGAGCGCGAGACACCCAAGAGTGTCTTCTCGACGTTGCGCGAGGGCGACGTCCTCGTTCATCACCCGTACGATTCGTTCTCCACGAGCGTGCAACGGTTCATCGAACAGGCGGCGGCCGACCCACAGGTTCTCGCGATCAAGCAGACCCTCTACCGCACCTCGGGTGATTCCCCGATCGTCAATGCGCTCATCGATGCCGCCGAGGCGGGCAAACAGGTCGTGGCGCTGGTGGAGATCAAGGCACGCTTCGACGAGCAGGCCAACATCAAGTGGGCGCGCAAACTCGAGCAGGCCGGTGTCCACGTCGTCTATGGACTGGTGGGGCTCAAGACGCACTGCAAGACATGTCTGGTGGTCCGCCGCGAGGGCTCGACGATCAAGCGCTACTGCCACATCGGTACCGGCAACTACAACCCGAAGACCGCGCGGCTGTACGAGGACGTGGGCCTGCTCACGGCCGCCCCCGACATCGGCGCGGACCTGACGGACCTGTTCAACACCTTGACCGGGTATTCACGCAAGAAGGAGTACCGCAACATCCTCGTTGCCCCCCAGGGCATCCGGGCGGGCATCATCGAGCGCATCCACCGCGAGATCGAACTCTTCCGCGCGGGCGACGACCGCGCTCGCGTGCAGCTCAAGGCCAATGCATTGGTCGACGAGCAGGTGATCGACGCGCTGTACCGGGCCTCGCAGGAAGGGGTCCCGGTCGATGTCGTGGTCCGCGGCATCAGCGCTCTGCGTCCGGGGATTGCCGGCGTCAGCGACAACATCCACGTCCGGTCGATCCTCGGCCAGTTCCTCGAGCATTCCCGCATCCTGCATTTCGGTGCCCAGAACGAGTATTGGATCGGCAGCGCCGACATGATGCATCGCAACCTGGATCGTCGGATCGAGGTGATGGTGAACGTGCGCGACAAGCGCCTCGCCGGTGAACTCGGCGACATCTTCGCCTCGGCGCTCGACCCGCGCACGCGATGCTGGGTCTTGCAGACCGACGGCAGTTGGGTGGCCTCCCCTGCCGCGGGCGAGGAGGTCCGCGACCATCAGCGACAGATGATGCGCCGCAATCGTCGTCGGCCGGAGATCAATTCGTGACCGGCTCCGCCTTGGCCCCGCATCCGGACAGCGATTCCCGATGACGAAGACGGTCCCTCGGAAAAGTGTGTGGGCCGCCGGCGCCGTCGTCTGGCGGCCGGGTACGTCGGGCTCCACCGCTCCGGAAGACCTGGAGATCGCCGTTGTCCATCGGCCGCGCTACGACGACTGGACCATCCCCAAGGGGAAGGGTGAGCCGGGCGAGACCCTCGTCGACACCGCGGTCCGTGAGATCGCCGAGGAGACGGGGCAACACGTCGTCCTCGGACGGCACCTCGGCGATGTTCACTATGACCTCGGGTCGGGGCGCAAGCATGTGCGCTACTGGTCCGCGCGAGGCGACAACGGTGCGTTCACCCCCGACGACGAGGTCGACGAATTACGCTGGCTCACGGTCGAGAAAGCGCGAAAGACGCTGAGCTATGACCTGGATCGCGAAACTCTGCGCGAGTTCACGCGACTGCCGGCCGATCTGCACACGTTGCTGCTGGTGCGCCACGCCAAGGCGGGGCGGCGCTCTGTTTACAAAGGTGACGACCGCCTCCGCCCGCTCGACGCCCTCGGTCGCACCCAGGCAGCGGCGCTCGTCCCGCTGCTGCTGGCCTTCGGTGCGCAACGGATCCACTCCGCGGATCGAGTGCGCTGTGAGCAGACACTGGAGCCGCTACGCTCCCGTCTCGGTGTCGAGTCCTGCAGCGAGCCGGACCTCTCCGAGGAGGTTTATCGCGCGGATCCGACCGCGGCACAACGCCGAATCCGGGAGCTGGCGTCCGAAATGCCGGACACCCTGGCGGTGTGCAGTCAGGGCAAGGTGATCCCACCGCTGATGGACTGGTGGGCCGAGCGCGACGGCATCACCCTGCCGAAGGCCTCGAACCGCAAGGGCAGCGTGTGGGTGTGCTCGCTCCACGACGGCCGGCTCGTGGCGGCCGATCACATCGCGAGTCCGCTTCCGTCCGACTGAGAGTCCCTCCGAACACAGATCAACCCCTGGTGGGGAAGTCACCAGGGGTTGATCTGAAAAGCGGTGTGCCCTACCGGGCCGGTCTTCAGCGGCGCGTCGACTTCTTGGCCGGAGCCTTCTTCGCCGCGGCCTTCTTGGCCGGAGCCTTCTTGGCTGCGGTCTTCTTGGCCGGAGCAGCCTTCTTGGCCGGAGCGGCCTTCTTCGCCGCGGTCGTGGTCTTCTTGGCCGGCGCGGTCTTCTTGGCCGCCGTGGTCTTCTTTGCCGCGGTGGTCTTCTTGGCCGCCCTGGTCTTGGCCGGAGCCTTCTTCGCCGCGGTCTTCTTGGCCGGAGCAGCCTTCTTGGCCGCGGTCTTCTTGGCCGGAGCAGCCTTCTTGGCCGCCGTGGTGCCGCTGCCGCGCTTCACAGCCGGACCGGTGGCGGCGAGCTTCTGCTTGCCGGCCACGACGGCCTTGAACTGAGCACCCGGACGGAACGCGGGAACCGAAGTAGCACGGACCTTCACGGTCTCGCCGGTGCGCGGATTGCGAGCGACGCGCGGCGCACGCTTCCGCTTCTCGAAAACACCGAAGCCGGTGATCGTCACGCTCTCGCCCTTGTTGACCGCGCGAACGATCGTGTCGACGACGAGCTCGACGGCTTCAGTCGCAGTCTTGCGATCCGCGTCGAGCTTCTTGGTCAGCTCATCAATGAGCTCCGCCTTGTTCATGAGTACCTCCGCAAGCTGATCTGACCGGTTTTCGGCCAGCTACCCACACACGGTAAACGTCGAATTTGAAAACGTCCATCTTCCACGCCAATTAGGACGCCGTGTTGCGAAATCGCATAGCAGCTCACAGGGTCTCCGCGTCGCGGGACCGGACCGTCCGCGCGGCCCCGAGAGGGGTCTCCGGTCAGTCCGCGAGAGTCCTCGGTTTGAACGACGGACGCTTCGACTCGTACTCGGAAATCGCGTCTACCTGCCGCAACGTCAATCCGATGTCGTCGAGACCCTCAATCAGGCGCCACCTGGTGTAGTCATCAATTGCCAACGGCACCACGAGGTCTCCTGCCGTGACGCTCTTATCGACAAGGCTCACCGTGATTTCCATCCCGGGGCTCTCCTCGAGTCGCTTCCACAGCAACTCGACGTCGGACTGTTCGACCTGGGCGGCGACCAGTCCGGCCTTGCCGGCGTTCCCGCGGAAGATGTCGGCGAACCGGGACGAGATCACCACGCGGAACCCGAAATCGGACAGCGCCCATACCGCGTGCTCGCGCGAGGAGCCGGTGCCGAAGTCCGGCCCGGCGACCAGAACGGAGCCGTTGCTCCACGGCTCGTTGTTGAGGATGAAGCCCGGGTCGGTGCGCCACCCGGCGAAGAGACCGTCCTCAAAGCCAGTGCGGGTCACCCGCTTCAGGTATTCGGCCGGGATGATCTGGTCGGTGTCGACGTTGCTGCGGCGCAGCGGGACGCCAATGCCCGTGTGTTCGGTGAACGGCTGCATGATGAAAGTCCCTGTTCGGAAGTTGTCTGGAATGTGGTCTGGGGGTTACTCAACCGAGATCGGCCGGAGCGGACAGCGTCCCGCGGATCGCGGTGGCGGCCGCGACGGCCGGTGACACCAGGTGGGTGCGTCCGCCCTTGCCCTGCCGCCCTTCGAAATTGCGGTTCGACGTCGAGGCGCACCGCTCACCGGGCGCAAGCTGATCCGGGTTCATCCCCAGACACATCGAGCATCCGGCCTGTCGCCATTCGGCGCCGGCGTTCAGGAAGACCTCCCCGAGGCCCTCTTCCTCGGCCTGGGCGCGCACGCGCATCGAACCGGGCACGATGAGCATCCGCATGCCGTCGGCGATCTTGCGGCCCTTGAGGATGTCGGCGACCGCGCGCAGGTCCTCGATGCGACCGTTGGTGCACGATCCGACGAACACCGTGTCGACCTTGATGTCACGCAACGGCGTACCCGGCTGGAGATCCATGTACTCGAGGGCCTTCGACGCGGCGCTCGATGCGACCTCGTCACCGAAGTCGGCGGGGTCCGGGACGGTCGCTCCCAACGGCGCACCCTGCCCCGGGTTGGTCCCCCAGGTGACGAACGGGGTCAACTCGCCGGCGTCGATGTGGACCTCGGCGTCGAAGACGGCGTCGTCGTCGGTGCGCAGGCTGTCCCAATACTCAACAGCCGCATCCCATTCGGCACCCTTCGGAGCGTGCGGACGACCCTTGAGGAACTCGTAGGTGACCTCGTCGGGAGCGATCATGCCGGCGCGGGCGCCCGCTTCGATCGACATGTTGCACACGGTCATCCGCGCTTCCATCGACAGGTTGCGGATCGCCTCGCCGCGGTACTCGAGGACGTAGCCCTGTCCACCGCCGGTGCCGATCTTCGCGATGATCGCCAGGATCAGATCCTTGGCCGTGACACCGGGGGGCAGTTGGCCGTCGACGTTGATCGCCATCGTCTTGAACGGGCGCAGCGAAAGGGTCTGCGTCGCGAGGACGTGCTCCACCTCGCTGGTGCCGATCCCCATGGCGATCGCACCGAAAGCACCGTGGGTGGCCGTGTGGCTGTCACCGCACACCACGGTCATTCCGGGCTGGGTCAGACCCAGCTGCGGACCGACCACGTGCACGATGCCCTGTTCGGCGTCTCCCATCGGGTGCAGCCGGATACCGAACTCCTCGCAGTTCTTGCGAAGGGTCTCGACCTGCGTGCGCGACACCGGATCGGCGATCGGCTTGTCGATGTCGACCGTCGGGACGTTGTGATCCTCGGTGGCGATCGTCAGGTCGGGGCGTCGCACGGGGCGACCCGCCAGTCGGAGGCCGTCGAAGGCCTGCGGACTGGTGACCTCGTGGACGAGATGCAGGTCGATGTAGATCAGGTCCGGATTGTTGTTTCCGGACGCATCGGCCTCACCGGGCACGACAACGTGGTCGCGCCAGACCTTCTCGGCAAGAGTTAGCGGCTGGGCTGGGCTGTTGCTCATGGCTGCACTCGATATCTTCTCGGGTTCGGCGGACGGTGCGCGCTCAGCTCGCGCTGAAACGTGCATCTCACTATTTGGACAGCTAGTATCGTCCTATGGGACAGGATAGCGCATCCGCGGTCAGCAGCGGAATCGGCGTACTCGACAAATCCGTGGCGGTACTCCACGCCATCGCCGAGGCCCCGTGCAATCTCTCGGAGTTGTGTGGGCGCACCGGACTCCCGCGCGCCACCGCACACCGGCTCGCGGTCGGCCTCGAGACCCATCGCTTCCTCGCACGAGACATCACCGGACGCTGGCAACCGGGGCCGGCGCTGGGCGAACTCGCCGCCTCCGCCCATGATCCCGTGACCGAGTCCGCGTTGATGGTCCTTCCCCGACTCCGTGACATCACCGGCGAATCCGTCCAGGTCTACCGCCGCGAAGGTGCCGAACGCGTGTGCGTGGCCGCGATGGAACCGCCTACCGGCCTGCGCGACACCGTGCCCGTCGGAACACGGTTCCCGATGAGCGCCGGCTCCGCAGCCAAGGTCCTGCTCGCCTGGGCCGACCCGGCGACGCAGCGCGCGCTGCTGCACGACAGCGTGTTCAGCGAGCGAGCCCTGCACGAGATCCGACGCCGCGGCTGGGCCCAGAGTGCCGGCGAGCGCGCGGCGGGCGTGGCGAGCGTCTCGGCGCCCGTGCGCGACGGCAACGGTGACGTCGTCGCCGCGATCTCGGTCTCCGGCCCCATCGACCGCATGGGCCGTCGGCCGGGCGCCCGCTGGGCCGCCGATCTCCTCGCCGCCGCCGATGCGATCCACAAGCGGCTGCAGACCTCCCGCGCCTGACCCGCCGCCGCAGGCGTTCCCGGCGTGACCGTTCCGCGCAGCGGACGGGTCGGATAGCTTCGTCACATGGGAGTCAACCAACGCAACCAGATCGTCATGTCCGACGCCGAGATCGAGGAATTCGTCGCGCGCAGCCGCACGGCCACCCTCGCCACCACGGGCCCCGACGGTGGCATCCACCTCGTCGCCATGTGGTACGGGGTCATCGACGGCGAGATCTGGTTCGAGACGAAGTCGAAGTCGCAGAAGGCGGTCAACCTCCGCCGCAACAACCGCTGCACGGTGATGATCGAGGACGGCGACACCTACGACACGCTGCGGGGCGTGAGCTTCGAGGGGACCGCCGAGATCCTCGACGACCCCGACTCCTGCCTGAAGGTCGGGATCAGCGTCTGGGAGCGCTACACGGCGCCCTACACTGAGGAATCGCGCCCCTTCGTCGAGCAGATGATGCACAAGCGTGTGGCCGTCCGTCTGGTGCCCACACGCACCCGTTCGTGGGATCACCGCAAACTCGGTATCCCGGAGATGCCGGCGTCGGGAAGCACCGCCCAGTCCTGTGAATCCGCCCACCCGATAGGCGGATCCCCCTCGCCCGTGTCGCGATGTGATCATCGCAACACGGGCGAGATCGTCTGCACCACAAAGAAAAACACCCTCCCGCTGCGATGCAGAGGGAGGGTGTTTCTGTAGCCCCGACGGGATTCGAACCCGCGCTACCGCCTTGAGAGGGCGGCGTCCTAGGCCGCTAGACGACGGGGCCTTGGAACTTTGTTGCGATCAAGACCCTAGCACGGTCTCGAACTCATTCAGTTCGCTGGGGTACCAGGACTCGAACCTAGAATGGCTGAACCAGAATCAGCTGTGTTGCCAATTACACCATACCCCACGGACTTCCCTTTTCCCTGAGGAAAAGTGCCGAGAAAGACAATAGCAAAGGGTTACCGGAAGTCCACAAACGTGCAGTTCAGAGGCCTATTTCGCAGCGATCTCACGAGCCGCGGCCAGACGGGCGAGGGTCTTGTCGCGACCGAGGATCTCCATCGACTCGAAGAGCGGCGGACTCACCTGCGAACCGGTGACGGCGACGCGCACCGGACCGAACGCCTTACGTGGCTTGAGCTCCATACCGTCGACCAGAGCCGCGTTGAGGGCGTCCTGCAGCTCCTGGGTGGTCCAGGACGTCAACGGCTCGATGGCGGCGATGGCGGCGTCGAGAACGGCCACTGCGTCGGCTCCCAGGTTCTTGCTCGCGGCCTTCTCGTCGATCGTGAACTCGTCGTCGGACACGTAGACGAACTTGATGAGGTCCCAGGCGTCGGCGAGTACCTGGATGCGCGTCTGCACGAGTTCGGCGAGTGCGGCGAATCTCACATCGTCGACCGGCTCCGACAGGTGTCCGTGACCGATCAGGAACTCCTTGAGGCGCGCAGTGAAGTCATCGGTCTCGAGCCGGCGGATGTGCTCGGCGTTGATCGCGTCGGCCTTCTTCTGATCGAAGCGCGCCGGATTCGAGTTCACCTGCCGCACATCGAAAGCGGCGATCATCTCGTCGAGTGAGAAGACATCGGTGTCGCTGGAGTAGCCCCAGCCGAGCAGCGCGAGGTAGTTGAGCAGGCCTTCCGGGATGAATCCACGGTCGCGGTGATGGAAGAGGTTCGACTGCGGGTCGCGCTTGGACAGCTTCTTATTGCCCTCGCCCATCACGAACGGGAGATGGCCGAACTCCGGGACGAACTCTGCGACACCGATGCGGATGAGTGCCTCGTACAGCGCGAGCTGACGCGGCGTCGACGAGAGGAGATCTTCGCCACGCAGCACGTGGGTGATCTTCATCATGGCGTCGTCCACGGGATTGACCAGGGTGTACAGCGGGTCGCCCGACGCACGCGTCAGCGCGAAGTCCGGAACGGTGCCCGCCTTGATCGTCGTCGTACCGCGGACCAGGTCGTCCCAGGAGAGATCGGTGTCCGGCATCCGCAGGCGCACAACCGGTTTGCGACCTTCGGCGCGGTAGGCCGCGCGCTGTTCGTCGGTGAGGTCGCGATCGAAGTTGTCGTAGCCCAACTTGGGATCACGTCCGGCCGCCTTGTGACGCGCCTCGACCTCCTCGGGGGTGGAGAAGGCCTCGTAGGCCTCCCCCGCCTCGAGAAGGCGTGCGACGACGCCGGCGTGGATGTCACGACGCTCCGACTGACGGTAGGGACCGTAGGGTCCACCGACCTCGGGTCCCTCGTCCCAGTCCATTCCGAGCCACCGCAGGGCATCGAGGATGGCCAGGTAGGACTCCTCGCTGTCACGGGAGGAGTCGGTGTCCTCGATGCGGAACACGAAGGTTCCACCGTCATGACGCGCCTGGGCGAAGTTGAACAGCGCGGTCCGTACGAGTCCGACATGGGGTGTACCGGTCGGTGACGGACAGAATCGGACTCGTACGGCTTCACTACTGGTCATGACCGTCAGGGTATCGAAACCCCGTCGAGCCCTGACCGGCGCGTTCAGTCCCGGAAACGCCCGCAGAAGTCGACCAGGACGCGGTTCACCTCGGCCGGTTGTTCGAGATAGCCGAAATGCCCGGCACGTTCGATCTGTACGTACTCCGCACCCGGGATCGCCTCGGCCACCTCACGCGCGAGGTGGGGCGGCAACGTGCGATCGTCGGCGAACCCGACGACGAGTGTCGGGCGCGTGATGTTGCGATACGCCGCGAGGCGGTCCGACTCCTTGTTGTGGAGCTCGAGCTGAGCGCGCACCCCCGGGGTCACCGTCTGCGGCGAGAACCCGATGATGTCGAGCCAGTCCCGTGCGGAGCGGTCGTCGTCGAGCGTGTGCGGCGACAGGTTCAGATGAGCCGTGATCGCGGCCTCGTACTCCAGCGGCAGCTTGATCTTGTTGTCGTAGAGCGCACGCTCACCGGCCGAGATCGCTTCCTGCAGAGGCGTGTTGCGGCCGTAGGTGGCGATCAGAACAGCGGCCTTGACGACGTCGGGCCGCGCCAGGGCGAGTTCCTGGGTGATCCGGGCGCCCAGTGAGGTGCCCACGACGATCGCCGGACCACGGCCGAGATGTTCGATCAGCGCGGCGGTGTCGGCGACCATGTCATCCAGGCCGAAACCCTCGGGACATTCCGACGACGGGGCGATGCCACGGTTGTCGAACGTGACGACGGTGTGGCCGGCCTTCACCAGTGCCGGTTCCTGATTGGCCTTCCACACGCGGCCGGGACTGCCCGTGCCCATGACCATCACGACCAGCGGGCCGCTCCCGGCCACGCTGTAGGAGATGTCGATGCCGTTGACGCGTGCCGTATTGGGAGCTGTCATGCCTTGTCCACCACCGGGTTGGAGAGCGTGCCGATTCCGTTGACGGTCACCGAGACCCGCTGTCCGGCAACCATTGGTCCCACTCCCTCGGGCGTGCCCGTGAGAATCACGTCGCCGGGGAGCAGGGTCATGATCCGTGTGATCCACTCGACGATCTCGCCGATGTCGTGCAGCATCAACGAGGTCCGCGTCCGCTGCTTGACCTCACCGTCGAGTTCGGTGACGAGTTCGACGTCGGAAGGGTCGAAGGAGGTCTCGATCCAGGGACCGAGCGGACAGAAGGTGTCGTAGCTCTTCCCGCGCGTCCACTGTCCATCGATCTTCTGCTGATCCCGGGCGGTCACGTCGTTGGCGATCGTGTAGCCGAGGATGACGTCCTTGGCCTGTGCGGCCTTGACATCCTTGCAGGGCCGGCCGATGACGACGGCGAGCTCACCTTCGTAGTCCACGCGTTCCGACGACGGCGGACGCACGATCGGGACCTCGGGTCCGATGATCGAGGTGTTCGGCTTGATGAAGATCACCGGGTCCGCGGGCGCCTCACCACCCATCTCGGCCGCGTGGGCGGCGTAGTTCTTGCCGATGCAGATCACCTTGCTGGCCAGGATCGGGGCCAGCACACGGACGTCGGCCATTTTCCAGGAACGTCCCGTGAACGTCGGGGTGCCGAACGGATGCTCGGCGATCTCCTTGGCGACGGCGTCGTCGCCCTCCCCTTCGACGGACACGAAAGCCACTCCGTCGGGACTCGCAATTCGACCTAAGCGCATGTCCAGACCCTATCGCACCGACCGATCCCATCCGTTGGGAGCCGAGTTGGCGGACCCGGCCAGCAGTTTTAGAATGTGAACAGTTTGTTCCATATTCTGAGATTCGATAGAGGCGAGTTCACGTGTGCAACGGGAGAGGTGAGTTCCATGGATGACGCCAGAGTCATTTCCGACACCAGACGGTGGGTCATCCTCGGTAGTTCACTTCTCGCCGCACTGACCACCACCTGCGTCGTCAGCGGCATCGCATATCTGATCCCCTCACTGCACACCGACGCCGGACTCACCCTGACCGAGGCGTCTACCCTGGCCGCGATCCCCACGATCGGCCTCACCACCGCCACCATCCTGTGGGGAATCCTGCTGGACCGCTATGGCGAACGCCGGATCCTGACGATCTCCCTGTCGATCTCGCTGGCCGGCGCCACCGGAGCGGCCGTGGCCGCAGCCGCCGACGCGTCGTATGTCGTCGTCGGTGCGGCTCTCCTGGTGGGCGGGATCGGCTCCGGTGCCGCCAACGGGGCCAGCGGCCGAATCGTGGTGGGCTGGTTCCCCGCTCATCAACGTGGCACCGCGATGGGCATCCGCCAGATGGCGCAACCCCTGGGCATCGGCGTGTGCGCACTGACGATGCCGGTCGTCGCCGCGACTCAGGGACCCGCTGCGGCACTGGCGATCCCGGCCGTGATCACGGCCGCGGGGCTGCTGGCCGTGCTCGTCGGGATCAGCGACCCGCCGCGGCGTGCGGCCCCGAGCGGAACCGGCGATGTTCCGGCCACCAGTCCAAACCCGTACCGCGGCAATTCGTTCCTCGCGCGCGTCCACGCCGTCAGCATGCTGCTCGTCATCCCGCAGTCGATGATGTGGACCTTCGTGCCCACCTGGCTGATCGTCGCGCACGACTGGTCACCGGCCGCAGCGGGCCTGCTGATCACCGTGACCCAGGTGATCGGCGCGTTCGGCCGGATCGCCGCGGGCCGATGGTCGGACGCGTGGTTGTCACGGATGCGCCCCGTTCGCATCATCGCCGTGACCGGGGTCGCTTCGATGTGCGCTCTCGCACTGGCGGATTGGTTCGACAGCCCGGTCGCCCCCGCACTGATGGCGGTGGCGAGCATCATCTCGGTGGCCGACAACGGGCTGGCGTTCACCGCCATCGCCGAGTTCGCGGGTCCCGACTGGAGCGGGCGCGGACTCGCGGTACAGAACACCGGCCAGTTCCTGGTCACCGCCGCGACCACGCCCGTACTGGGTGCGCTGATCGCCGCTGCCGGTTTCCCGGCGGCATTCGCGGTCACCGCGCTCGCGCCGCTGGTCGCCGCCCCCCTGGTCCCCAACGATCAGGACCTGCAGGTCGAGGAACTGGCCGAGGTCTGATCCGCCCCGCAAACCCAGCGGAAACAGATCATCCCACCACCCGAGTCGGGTGGTGGGATGATCCGTATCCGGTGGAGCTGTGGCGATCCGCCAAACGTCTCAGCTGAGCCGTTGGCGGATGCGCTTGCCGACCTCGCTGGTGTTCACCGGTCCGCTGCGTTCGGCAAGGTCATCGGCAACGGCCTTCTCGATCCGTGCCGCGGCGTCGTCCTCGCCGAGATGCTGGAGAAGCAGCGCCGTCGACAGGATCGCCGCGGTCGGATCGGCCTTGCCCTGGCCGGCGATGTCGGGTGCCGAGCCGTGAACCGGTTCGAACATCGACGGATTCGCGCCGGTGGCATCGATGTTGCCCGACGCCGCGAGTCCGATGCCACCGCTGACGGCAGCCGCGATGTCGGTGATGATGTCGCCGAACAGGTTGTCGGTGACGATCACGTCGAAGCGGCCCGGATCGGTGACCAGGTAGATGGTCGCCGCGTCCACGTGGCAGTAATCGGTGGTGACGTCGGGGAATTCTGCGCCGATCTCCTCGACCGCGCGGCTCCACAACGATCCGGCGAAGCCGAGCACGTTGGTCTTGTGGACCAGGGTGAGCTTCTTACGACGCTGCTGCGCGCGCTGGAACGCGTTGCGCACCACACGTTCTACGCCGAAGCGGGTGTTGACGCTGACCTCCGTCGCCACCTCGTGCGGGGTGCCGACGCGGATCGCACCGCCGTTGCCGGTGTAGGGCCCCTCGGTGCCCTCACGGACCACGACGAAGTCGATCTCGGGGTCGCCCGCCAGCGGCGAGGACACACCCGGGAACCGGCGCGACGGACGCAGGTTCACATGGTGGTCCAGTGCGAAGCGCATGGTGAGCAAGAGACCGCGTTCGAGGATTCCGGGCGGCACCGACGGATCGCCGATGGCTCCCAACAGGATTGCGTCGTGACGACGCAGCGACTCGAGGTCGGCCTCGGTGAGGAGTTCACCGTTACGGTGGTAGCGGCGAGCGCCGAGATCGAACTCGGTGGTGCTCACCGACGGGACGACCGCTTCGAGGACGCCGAGCGCCTCCCCGATGACCTCGGGGCCGATGCCGTCGCCGGCGATGACGGCGAGCTTCACGACAGATCCACCTGGACGATCAGCGTGGCGCCCACGGCCGCACCGATGGCCTCGACGACCTCGTCGGCCAAGACGCTGCTCACGCGCAGCATCATGGTGGCGCCTCCACCCTCGACGTCCTGCGACAGGCCTGCCGCGAGGATGTCGACGCCGGCATCGCCGAGCAGGGTGCCGATCTTGCCGAGCGAACCGGGACGGTCGGCGTAGCTCACGATCAGGTTGTGGCCCTCGGCGCGGAGGTCGAAGTTGCGTCCGTTGATGTTGACGATCTTCTCGACGAGACGCGGTTCGGTGAGCGTGCCGGAGACGTTGTGGATCGAACCGTCGGCGAAGACGGCCTTGACGTCGACGACGCTGCGGTGGTTCGGGCTCTCCGGAGCGGTGGTCACCTCACTGGTGACGCCGCGGCTCTCGGCGACGGCCGGGGCGTTGACGAAGGTGACCGGCTCGTCGAGGACGGCCGAGAACAGACCGCGCAGAGCAGAGAGTCCGAGCACCTCGACGTTCTTGGCGGCCAGTTCGCCGCGGACGTCGATGACCAGCGAGGTCGGCGGCTCCTTGCTGATGGCGCCGACGAGGACACCGGCCTTGCGGGCGACTTCGAGCCACGGTGCGACCTCTTCGTCGATCGCGCCGCCGGTGATGTTGACGGCGTCGGGCACGAAGTGACCGGCCAGGGCGAGACGCACGCTCTTGGCGACGTCGGTGCCCGCGCGATCCTGAGCCTCGCTGGTGGACGCACCGAGGTGCGGGGTCACGACGACCTGCGGGAGGTCGAACAGGGGCGAGTCGGTGCAGGGCTCGGTGGCGAAGACGTCGAGGCCGGCGGCGCGGACCTGACCGGAGTTGATGGCGTCGGCCAGTGCCTGCTCGTCGATCAGGCCACCGCGGGCGGCGTTGACGATGACGACACCCTTCTTGGTGCGGGCGAGCTGCTCGGCGCCGATGAGGCCGAGGGTCTCCGGGGTCTTCGGCAGGTGCACGGTGATGAAGTCGGCGCGCTCGAGGAGCTCGTCGAGGCTGACCAGCTCGATGCCGAGCTGAGCGGCGCGGGCCGGGGAGACGTAGGGGTCATACGCGATGACGTGGGTCTCGAAGGCGGCCAGGCGTGCGGCGACCAGTTGGCCGATGCGTCCGAGACCGACGACGCCGACGGTCTTGTCGAAGATCTCGACACCGTTGAACGCCGAACGCTTCCAGGTCTTCTCACGCAGGGTGGCGTCAGCGGCCGGGATCTGGCGCGACGCCGACATCAGCAGCGCGATCGCGTGCTCGGCAGCGGTGTGGATGTTGGAGGTCGGCGCGTTGACGACCATGACACCGCGAGCGGTGGCGGCGGGGACGTCGACGTTGTCCAGACCGACACCGGCGCGCGCGATGATCTTCAGCTTCTTGCCGGCGTCCAGGACCTCGGCGTCGACAGTCGTCGCGGAACGCACGAGGATGGCGTCGGCGTCGACGACGGCCTCGAGCAGCTTGGGACGGTCCGGGCCGTCGACCCACCGCACCTCGACACCGTCACCGAGTGCTTCCACGGTGGACGGCGCCAGTTTGTCGGCGATGAGTACAACCGGGCGGCCAGCAGAGCTCACAGTCTTTTCTCCAGGTTCGGGGCAGGTGCGATTTCTCACCTTTGGCGGGACGGAGCGTCGGAGACTCTCCGTACCACAGCTTAAAGGTCTGGACGATGGCTCAGAACAGGCGGTCTACCCCAATAGAGCAGTCGCCTCCGTGCGGCTGGGTAGAGTGTGACGGGCATTACGACACGCTGTTGCCTGCATCACGGAAGGGTTGCAAACCGACCGCGGGTCGATCCCACGCGGGCGCGAACGACGGTGGCTCCCGGTACGGTGTGTTTGACCGCCTGCCGCGACGAGTTGCGGCAGGCGTTTCGGCGCATTTGCGAAATCAGAAGTGGAGAGCGGATGACGAAGAAGCTGACGGCACTGTTGGCGGTTTTGGCTGCGACGGTGCTGGCCGGCTGGGGAGCGGGCGTCGCGGTCGCGGCCCCGGCGAAGATCTTCCTCGGGGGCGGCTCAGGAATCCTGGTTCTCAAAGGTGGGAACTCGGCTGCGGCCTGCACCTTGACGACGATCGGCCGCTCGAAGACCGGCAAACTGATCGGCATCACCGCGGGCCACTGTGGCAACCCGGGCCAGAAGGTCTATTCGGAGACCTTCCAGGACCGTGGACAGGCCGGCACCATCACCTACTCGGCCTCCGACCTCGACATGGCGATCATCGAGATGGACGCCTCGCGCGTGGTGCCGCTCCGGACCGTGCGTGGCGTGACGATCCGATCGGTCGACACCCGGCCGATCGGCTTCCCCACCATTGCCTGCAAGGAAGGCCGCACCACCGGCAACACCTGCGGCATCGCCTGGTTCTCCGACGGCGACGTCCATCTGAGCCAGCTGTGCGTGATCGAGGGCGACTCCGGTAGCCCGGTCGTCGTCGGCGACCGCCTCGTCGGCATGGTGAACGCCTACTACTTCCTCGGCTGCTTCGGCCCGGAGACCGGTACCAACATCAAACCGATCCTCGATCGGGTGGCCTCGCTCCCCGACTACAAGGGATACCGCGTCGCCTGACGCCTGATCGAACTTCCCTCGCGACGCCCCGGGTTACCACCCGGGGCGTCGCGCTTTCCCTGGGCCTTACGCAAAGCCACCCTTTTTCGGCATTTCCACCACCTCGCGGGGTGGTGGAAATGCCGAAAAAGGGTGGCTCTGTCGTTGGCAGACGACGGCAGGCCCGCACCTCCGAAGAGGTGCGGGCCTGCTGTCAGAGTGGCTGAGACTCAGGCGGTCTCGGTGATCGGACGATCAACCCAGCTCATCAGGTCGCGCAGCTTCTTGCCGGTGACCTCGATCGGGTGCTCGGCGTTCTGCTTGCGCAGGCCTTCGAGCTCCTTGTTGCCGCCCTCGACGTTGGCGACGAGGCGCTTGACGAAGGTGCCGTCCTGGATGTCCTTGAGGATGGCGCGCATGCGCTCCTTGGTGTCGGCATCGATGACGCGCGGACCGGAGACGTAGCCACCGAACTCGGCGGTGTCGGAGACCGAGTAGTTCATGCGGGCGATGCCACCCTCGTACATGAGGTCGACGATGAGCTTGAGCTCGTGCAGCACTTCGAAGTAGGCCATCTCCGGCGCGTAACCGGCCTCGACCATGACCTCGAAGCCGGCCTTGACCAGTTCCTCGGTGCCACCGCAGAGCACGGCCTGCTCACCGAAGAGGTCGGTCTCGGTCTCTTCCTTGAAGGTGGTCTTGATGATGCCGGCACGGCCACCGCCGATGGCGCTGGCGTAGCTGAGTGCGAGGGCCTGGCCCTCACCCTTCGGGTCCTGGTGGACCGCGATGAGCGCGGGGACGCCCTTGCCGTCGACGAACTGACGACGCACCAGGTGGCCGGGGCCCTTGGGGGCGACCATGGCGACGGTGACGTTGGCCGGAGCCTTGATCAGGCCGAAGTGGATGTTCAGGCCGTGACCGAAGAACAGCGCGTCGCCGTCCTTGAGGTTCGGCTCGATGTCCTCGGTGAAGATCTGTGCCTGCGAGGTGTCGGGCGCGAGGACCATGATGACGTCGGCCCAGGCAGCAGCCTCGGCTGCGGTGAGGACCTTGAGGCCCTGCTCCTCGGCCTTGGCCTTGGACTTGGAGCCCTCACGCAGACCGATGACGACGTCGACGCCCGAGTCACGCAGCGACAGCGAATGCGCATGGCCCTGGCTGCCGTAGCCGATCACCGCGACCTTGCGACCCTGGATGATCGACAGATCCGCGTCGTCGTCGTAGAACAGTTCGATGGCCACTTTGTTTCCCTTCGATTTGTGGCGCCCCTCGCGATTTTCTCTCTCGCCGAGGGACTTCTAAATTCTTCGCCGCTGTTTCCAGCGGAGTGTATCGGTCAGCGATTGACCGACATGCTCTTCGGTCCGCGACCCAGCGCGACTGCACCGGACTGGGCGATCTCACGGATGCCGTAAGGATCGAGCATCCGCAGAAGAGCCTCGAGCTTCTCCGACGTACCGGTGGCCTCGATGGTGAGCGACTCCGGCGACACGTCGATGACCTTGGCGCGGAACAGGTTCACCACCTCGATGACCTCGGTGCGCACCGTCGAATCGGAACGGACCTTGACCATCATCAGCTCGCGGGACACCGAGTTGGCCGGGTCCTGCTCGACGATCTTGATCACGTTCACCAGCTTGTTGAGCTGCTTGGTGACCTGCTCGAGCGGGAAGTCCTCGACGGAGACCATGATGGTCATCCGCGAGATCCCCTTGAGCTCGGTCGGTCCGACGGCAAGCGACTCGATGTTGAACCCGCGACGCGAGAACAATCCGGAGACGCGGGCGAGGACGCCCGGCCGGTCCTCGACCAGGACGCTGAGGGTATGGGTGGTGCTCACTTCTGGTCCTTCTCTGCTGCGCGGTCGGCCGGAGCGTTGTCGACCTTCTGGTCCACAGTCCCGCGTGGGGCGTTCATCGTCTCGTGGATCTCGACCGGGTCCGACGCCGACTCGTCGTCGTCGAACAGCGGCCGGATGTCGCGGGCCGCCATGATCTCGTCGTTGCCGGTGCCCGCGGCGACCATCGGCCACACCTGGGCGTCCTTGCCGACGATGAAGTCGATGACGACCGGACGGTCGTTGATCGCGCGTGCCTGAGCGATGACGTCGTCGACGTCCTCCTCACGCTCGACGCGGAAAGCGACGCAGCCCAACGCTTCTGACAGCTTGACGAAGTCCGGGATCATCCGCGAATGCGTCGCCAGATCGGTGTTGGAGTACCGCTCCTCGTAGAACAGGGTCTGCCACTGCCGGACCATGCCCAGGTTGCCGTTGTTGATCAGCGCGACCTTGATCGGGATGCCCTCGATCGCGCAGGTGGCCAGTTCCTGGTTGGTCATCTGGAAGCAACCGTCGCCGTCGATGGCCCACACCTCGGTGTCGGGTGCGGCGGCCTTGGCGCCCATGGCAGCGGGGACGGCGTAGCCCATCGTGCCCAGACCACCGGAGTTGAGCCAGGTGCGCGGCTTCTCATAGGAGATGAACTGCGCCGCCCACATCTGATGCTGGCCGACGCCGGCGCAGTAGACCGCGTCGGGTCCGGCGGCCTTGCCCAGCGCCTGGATGACGAACTCCGGCGACATCGAACCGTCGGTCTGACGGTCGTAGCTCAGTGGGTACGTCTTCCGGATGCCGTCGAGGTAGGTCCACCACTCCGACAGATCCGGCGTGGCGCCACTGGTCGCCCGCTCGTCGCGCAGCGTCTCGGTCAGCTCGGCGATGACGGCTTTGCAGTCGCCGACGATCGGGACGTCGACCGGCCGGTTCTTGCCGATCTCGGCCGGGTCGATGTCGGCGTGGATGACCTTGGCGTCGGGGGCGAAGGAATCCAGCTGTCCGGTCACCCGGTCGTCGAACCGTGCGCCCAGCGTGATCAGCAGATCGCTTCGCTGCAGCGCACCGACGGCGGCCACGGTGCCGTGCATACCCGGCATACCCAGGTGCTGGTTGTGGCTGTCGGGGAACGCGCCGCGCGCCATCAGGGTCGTGACGACCGGGATGCCGGTCAGCTCGGCGAGCTCGAGCAGCTCCGCGGACGCGTTGGCCTTGATCACACCGCCACCGACGTAGAGAACCGGCGACTTCGCGGCGTTGATCATCCGAGCCGCCTCGCGGACCTGCTTGCCGTGCGGCTTGGTGACGGGACGGTAGCCGGGCAGGTCGATCTGAGGCGGCCACGAGAACGTGGTCTGGCTCTGCAGGATGTCCTTGGGGATGTCGACGAGAACCGCACCCGGACGTCCGCTCTCGGCGATGTGGAACGCCTCGGCGATGGTCTTGGGGATGTCGATCGCACGGCTGACCAGGAAGTTGTGCTTCGTGATCGGCATCGTGATGCCGGAGATGTCGGCCTCCTGGAAGGCGTCGGTGCCGATCAGCGACCGACCGACCTGACCGGTGATGGCCACGACCGGCACCGAGTCCATCTGCGCATCGGCCAGCGGGGTCACCAGGTTGGTGGCACCCGGGCCCGAGGTGGCCATCATGACGCCCGCGCGACCGGCGACCTGGGCGTAACCGGTGGCGGCGTGGCCGGCACCCTGCTCATGGCGGACCAGGACGTGACGGACCTTGGTGGAGTCCAGAAGCGGGTCGTAGACCGGCAGGACCGCGCCGCCGGGGATGCCGAAGACGACCTCGACACCGAGCTCCTCGAGGGATCGGACCACCGACTGCGCACCGCTGACGCGCTCCGGCGCGACGGTGTGCTGACCTACCGCACGGATGTTGCCCGCCGCGGGCGACTGCTGACGCAGTCCGGCGTTACGCGTCGGCTCACTGCGGCCGGCGTCGTTGCGTGCTGTTGGTGCGCTCACTGCACGATCCTCATCTTGTCTGTATTTCGGTGGTGGGGTGATGTGACTACCTGACATGAAAAAACCCCCGACAGCTTCCGCTGTTCGAGGGTGGCGCGTCGATGCCGGTAGGGGTCTGCGAAGTGACCGGTCAGGCGACGCGCCAGCCGATTACTACGAGGATCCCGTTAATCATCACGTTGATCACGGTAGGACCGCGCGTCGTTCTGAGTCAAACTCCGGACCATGCCGTCCCACATGATGGGAAGGCACAGGTGGTGACGGACGTCTCACCCACTACTCACGGGTACACCCGACGCCGGACTCGCCGCGGCCGGGTTGGCACAATGGAGACGTGCCGACTGATTCCAGCGACCCTGCCGCCCAGCCTCCGCGCAGCTCCCGGACACCACGCGACGCGGCGGCCGCCGACGACTCCCTCGAGATCACCTACCCGGTGACCTTCCGGATGAATCGGCTCGCCTACTTCACCGTGCCGATGGTCGCACTGGTCGTGGTCCTGCTGATCGGCGCCTCGCCGTGGTTCGCCTTCGCCTTCGTGGTGCCGGCCGTGCTGTGGTTCTGGATTCATCGTCTGCGCACGATCGTCACCGAGGACGGATTGCGTGCGGTCGGATTCTCGACCACCGAGGTGGCCTGGTCCGACATCGCGGGCCTGCAGTTCCCCAAGTGGAGTTCGGTGCGCGCCGTCCTCCACAACGGTGAGCGAGTTCGCCTCCCCGCCATCGGTTTCCGCGACCTGCCCGCGCTGTCGATCGTCAGCGGAGGACGGATTCCGGATCCGTTCGAGGCGGCCGCGAGCCCCGACGAGTAGAACCGGCACGCCCCAGAGGCACAGAATCGACGCTGCGCGAACGGCTTTGACACGGACTCGGCCGTTAGGCTCGTCGGGTGACGTACGCGACGCTCGACGCGAACCAACTCGACGACCTGATCTCCGACGGTGAACTCGGCGCGGTCGCGACCGCGCTGTCCGCGATCCCCGCCGGTGACATCGCCGCTCTCCTCGACCGTCTCCCCCACCAGTCGCGGGGCGTGGCGTTCCGCCTCCTGCCCAAGGATCTCGCCGTCGAGGTCTTCGACGATCTCTCCGCCGACTCCCAGCGCAGGCTCATCGACGACCTCGGGACGGTCGAAGTGGTCGCCGCGTTCGATCACCTCGACCCCGACGACCGCGCGGGACTCCTCGACGAACTGCCCGCCGGTGTCGCCCGGGCACTCATCCAGCAACTGACCCGGGCCGAACGCGACGTCACCGCCGTCGTACTGGGTTATCCCCGCGGTTCGGTGGGGCGGCGGATGAGCCCGGAGTTCGTGCACGCCCGACTCGACGAGACCGCCGGCGCGGCGCTGAGCCGAGTGAAGGAGCGCGGGCACGCCGCCGAGACCATCTACACCGTGCCCGTGCTCGACGATGCCCGCACGCTGAGCGGCGTCGTCAGTCTTCGTGACCTGCTACTCGCCGATCCGGAGGCACCCGTCGCCGGTCTGATGCGCAAGCCGATGTTCGCGCACTCCGACGACGACGCGGAGTCCACCGCCCAGCGGTGCGTCGATCGGGGCATCCTCGCGATGCCCGTCGTCGACCGCGACAACCGACTCGTCGGCGTCCTCACCATCGACGACGCGGTCGAAGTCGTCGAACAGGCCCGCGACACCGACGAAGCCCGTGCCGGTGCCCGCGAACCACTTCGCGAGCCGTACCTGCATGCGTCGATACTGTCGATCACCCGCGCCCGGATCGTGTGGCTGTTCGTCCTCGCGGTGTCGGCGATCCTCACCGTGAACGTTCTGGAGATCTTCGAGGGCACGCTCGAACAGAAGGTCGCCCTCGCGCTGTTCATCCCACTGCTCACCGGGATCGGCGGCAACACCGGTTCGCAGGCCGCGACCACCGTCACCCGCGCCCTCGCGACCGACGACGTGACGACCCGCGACGTCGTGCGCGTCGCCGGCAAGGAGATCCGGGTCGGTCTGACGATGGGCTCGCTGCTCGGCGTCGTCGGATTCGCCGTCGCCGCACTGGTGTACGGCATCGACATCGGCACGGTGATCGGCCTGACCATCGTGTCGATCTGCACGATGGCCGCGACCGTCGGCGGGGTGATGCCGCTGGTCGCGAAATCCATCCGCGTGGACCCGGCGGTGTTCTCGACCCCGTTCATCTCCACGTTCTGCGACGCGACCGGTCTCATCGTCTACTTCTCCATCGCCAAGGCGGTCTTGGGAATCTGACGCCGCCACCCGGCATCGCGAGCGTCCGTCCACGGCCGAATCGTTTTGTTTCCGCATGTCACAGCGGAGTAGCCTGGTCTCTCGGCGACTCGCGACGCCCACCCTCAGCGTGCGACGCCCCGTTCAACCCAGTTCCCGGGGCACACGGCCCTGTGAAAAACACCCTCGGGATCCCGGTGTTGACGCCACGAGTCCGACGCGGCGAACGCCTCCGGCCCAGGAGCCCGAAGGCGTTCGGCCGGAACGACTCCGCCCGACCCGACGATCGATACGAGGAAGCCATGCCAGCCCTGAGGTCACGCACCACCACCGTCGGCCGCGAAGCCGCCGGCGCCCGCTCCCTGTGGCGCGCCACCGGGATGACCGACGACGATTTCGGCAAGCCGATCGTGGCGATCGCCAACTCGTACACGCAGTTCGTGCCGGGGCATGTGCACCTCAAGGATGTCGGCGAGATCGTCGCCGACGCAGTGCGCGCCGCCGGTGGCGTCCCCCGCGAATTCCACACCATCGCCGTCGACGACGGCATCGCGATGGGTCACGGCGGCATGCTGTACTCGCTGCCCAGCCGCGAGATCATCGCCGACTCGGTCGAATACATGGTCAACGCCCACACCGCCGACGCGCTGGTGTGCATCTCCAACTGCGACAAGATCACCCCCGGCATGCTCAATGCCGCGATGCGCCTGAACATCCCGACCGTGTTCGTCTCCGGCGGACCGATGGAGGCCGGCAAGGCCGTCGTCGTCGGCGATGTCGCTCATCCGTCTTCGGACCTCATCACCACCATCTCCGCGTCGGCCAACAGCGACGTCGACGAGGCCGGGCTGGACGAGGTCGAACGGTCGGCCTGCCCGACCTGTGGCTCGTGTTCGGGCATGTTCACCGCCAACTCGATGAACTGCCTCACCGAGGCTCTCGGACTCGCCCTGCCGGGCAACGGTTCCACGCTGGCCACCCACGAGGCGCGGCGTGCGTTGTTCGAGCGCGCGGGCAAGGTGGTCATCGACGCCGCGAACCGCTGGTACCGCGACGACGACGCCTCGGTCCTGCCCCGCAACATCGCGACCCCGGCCGCCTTCCGGAACGCGATGGCGCTCGACGTCGCGATGGGCGGCTCGACCAACACCGTGCTGCACATCCTCGCCGCGGCACAGGAGGGCGAGGTCGCCGATTTCGACCTGTCGACCATCGACGAGATCAGCCGCAGGGTCCCGTGCCTGTCGAAGGTGTCCCCCAACTCCGACTACCACATGGAGGACGTCCACCGCGCCGGCGGAATCCCGGCGATCCTCGGTGAACTCCGTCGCGCCGGACTGCTCGACGACACCACCTCGACCGTCCACACGCCGACGATGGCTCAGGCCCTCGACGACTGGGACATCCGCGGCGGCAAGGCTCTCGACGAGGCCGTCGAACTGTTCCACGCGGCGCCGGGTGGCGTGCGGACGACGACCCCGTTCTCCACGGCGAACCGGTGGAGTTCACTCGACACCGACGCCGCCGGGGGCTGCATCCGCGACCTCGAGCACGCCTACACCGTCGAAGGCGGGCTGTGCGTGCTGCGCGGCAACCTCGCGCCCGACGGTGCCGTTCTCAAGACCGCCGGCATCGACGAGGACCTGTGGCACTTCGAGGGTCCGGCCCGCGTGGTCGAGAGCCAGGAGGATGCCGTCCAGGTCATCCTCTCGAAGACCATCCAGGCCGGCGAGGTCCTGGTCGTGCGCTACGAAGGCCCTGCGGGTGGTCCGGGCATGCAGGAGATGCTGCACCCGACCGCCTTCATGAAGGGCACCGGCATGGGCAAGAAGTGCGCGCTCATCACCGACGGCCGGTTCTCCGGCGGATCGTCGGGTCTGTCGGTCGGCCACATGTCGCCGGAGGCGGCGTCGGGGGGCGCGATCGGACTCGTCGAGGACGGCGACCGGATCCTCATCGACGTCAAGACGCGTCGACTCGAGGTGCTCGTCGACGACGACGTGCTCGCCGAGCGCCGGGCGAAGATGGAGGCCTCCGAGCGTCCGTGGCAGCCGAAGGACCGTCAGCGCACGGTCACGACCGCGCTGCGCGCGTACGCGAAGCTCGCGACCTCGGCCGACAAGGGCGCGGTCCGTCAGGTCGACTGACGCCTCTCAGCAGAAGATGCGGGGTGCGTACCGGAGTCCGGTACGCACCCCGCATCCTGTGTCGGAGCTTGCTCGTCGTGCGACTCAGTTGAGCGGGTTGGTGCCGTTCGCCAGAATCCAGACGGCAGCGGCCGCCCCGATGCCGACGATCAGCCACACGAAGGACCCGACGAACGGTCGACGGGCCCAGCCCCGCGGGTAGTCCAGTGAGTACAGGCCGGGACCGGTGAGGATGACCGCGGCCGCGGTGGCCGCGAGGAACAACTCGTACTCCGCTCCCTGTGCCGCGGCGAAGAATTCGAAGCCGCCGGCCGAGGACACCCGGTACGCCGCGGCGACGAGCATCGTGCCGAGGATCGCCGACGCGCCGATCGGGGTCAGCAAGCCGAGGATCACCATGAGGCCGCCGACCGTCTCCGCGAGTGCGCCGACGATCGCGAGGATCTGCGCGTAGTCGGCGTTGAACCCGCCGTCGACGAGCATCTGCTCGAATCCGCTGAGCCGCGGCCCGTTCCAGAGGCCGAACAGTTTCTGCAGGCCGTGTGCGCCGACGAACGCGCCGAGCGCGATCCGCAGCAGCAACAGGCCGAGGTCGATGGTGCCGCGCCGCGACTTCGCGACAGCGTCCTCGAGTTCGTCGTCGGCCACCGACCTCGTGTCGTACTCGTCCTCATGCGCCCGGCTCCGTCGACGACCGAACAGTCGCCGACCCGGTGACTCGTCGTCGAGCAAAGCGGTGTCCGACGAACGCGGTTCGTCCGGGTGCGCGCGGTAACGGCCGGTGTCGTCCTCGTCGTCGAGGAAGTCGTAGCGGCCGGTGCCGACCGGTGGCAACGCGGGTTCGGGCCTGGTCGCGGTGTCGTCGGCGGGGATCTCGACGGAGGTACCGGTCTGGGCGGCCGGGCGGCGCCCGAACGCGACGGTCAATTCGCAGTCCGACTGCGGGCTCCGGGACTCCGGAGTGCTCGCAGGTCCCGCGGTGCCCCGAGGTTCCGGGGAGCGAGCAGGTACGGGGCTGCTCGCAGGTTCCGGGGTGCGCACGGTTTCGTGTACAGGTGCCGGTGGCGGGTTGTCCACGGTGCCCCTGATCTGGCGGGTCTCCACATCGCCGGGATCGATGTCGTCGAGTTCGTCGACCCGCGAATACGGTGCCGGCGAACGCCGTGCGTGCCGGTTGTAGAAGTCGTCCCGGTCGACCGCGGGCGGCGGTACGGCGGTCGGTGGATGGTCCGTCACCGGGATCTGACCGGTCGGCTCGTCGTATGGGCTGGTCGCGGACGGGCTCGACGTATCGGGCTCCCTGTCGCTCGGCGTGTCGCGTTCGCTCACATGCCCGACTCTAGAGGCTCGCGGTGTGCGGTCCCCGCACCCCGACGGGGTGAGTCGGCACACCATTACTGTGGACGCCATGTGGAAGGGGCGGCCGACGGGCCGAATGCTGGTGGCGGTTCTGGCGGTGATCGCGCTCGCTCTGGGCGGCTGCGCGAACTTCACCGAACAGGACCGTCAGCGGGAGGCCGGCGCGTTCAGTCCCAACAACCGTCCGAGTGGCCAGGCCGAGCCGACGCCGCCCCCGGAGACGCCGCGGGAGACCCAGCCGCCGCCGACGGGACCGTGCGTCGACCCCGATCCCGCGGTGATCGCGACCTGTCTCGCGTCGACGGGTGGGGTGATGCCCGGGGACGAGCAGGGCGAGGTCACGGTGGTCGCCGAACGCACGACCGGGAAGATCATCACCACCAAGCGCTATGGCCCCGAACGGGTCCTCGGTCAGGCGCCGGTCGACGCGTCGGGCGACGGCGGACTCATCGATTTCGCCTTCTCCCCCACCTACTCCCAGGACCGCCTGATCTACGCACTGATCACCACGCCGTCGGACAACCGGGTCGTCCGTCTCGCCCCCGGCGACGTGCCGAAGCCGATCCTGACCGGAATCCCCAAGGGGGCCACCGGGAACATGGGCTCTATGTACTTCCGCTCGCCCACCGAGCTGGTGGTCGCCACCGGCGACGCCGGGTACCCGGCCGCCGCTGACGACGCGTCGTCACTGGCCGGGAAGCTGCTGCTGATCACCTCGTTCACCTCGGGTGTGAGCCCGCGCCCGCAGATCCTGGCCTCGGGCTTCGGATCATCGGTCGCCCTGTGCCCCAACGCATCCACCGGGACCATCTACGTCGCCGACCAGAAGGCCACCGAGGACCGCGTGCAGGTCATCGAAGAAGGTGGCCCCAAGGTGCTCTGGACGTGGCCCGACAAGCCGCAGATCGCCGGGTGCGGCGTGGTCGGCGGCAGCATCTTCGTCTCGACGACCCGCACCCAGCGGATCGAGGGCATCCGGGAACCGACCCGCGAGGACCCGACGATCACCCCTCCCGTCGTAGCCCTCGACCGCCGCTACGGCGCGCTCGGCCGGATGGCCGCTCTTCCCAACGGACTCCTGCAGGTGGCCACCGTCAACAAGCAGGTCGGCAATCCGAAGCCGACCGACGACCGCGTGTTCCGCTTCCTCCCGCAGGGAGGGGGCAACGACCGGACCTGAGCGGGCTTCGACCGCACCGGGCTTCGACGCGGTTCCTCGCTGCGCTCGGTACCGACTCAGCCGGCAGCAAGCGCCACCGGCACTGCGCTCGGTACCGACTCAGCCGGCAGCAAGCGCCACCGGCACTGCGCTCGGTACCGGCTCAGCCGACAGCAAGCGCCACCGACGCTGCGCTCGGTACCGGCTCAGCCGGCAGCAAGGGCCACCGACTACGAGCAGGCCGCGAGCACCAGTTCCTTGACCCGTGCCGGGTCGGCCTGTCCGCGGGTGGCCTTCATGACGTCGCCGACGATCTTGCCGGCCGCGGCGACCTTGCCCCCGCGGATCTTCTCGGCGATGTCGGGGTTGGCGGCCAGTGCGTCGTCGACGGCCTTCTGCAGGGCCGAGTCGTCGCGGACGACCTCGAGGCCGCGATCGGCGACGATCTGAGCGGGTTCGCCCTCGCCGTCGAGCACCGCGGTGGCGACCTGCTGGGCGAGCTTGGTGGTCAGCTTGCCCTCGTCGACGAGTCCGATGATCTCGGCGACCTGCGCCGGCGTGACGGACAGGTCGGCGAGTTCCACGCCACGCGAATTGGCCTGCTGCGCAAGGAACGACACCCACCATCCGCGGGCCGCCTCAGGTGACGCGCCGGCGTCGACGGTGGCGATGATCAGGTCGACGGCACCCACGTTGACCAGGTCGCGCATGACCTCGTCGGACACACCCCATTCCTCCTGGATGCGCGCGCGACGCAACCACGGCAACTCGGGCAGCGTGGCTCGGAGTTCCTCGATCCACGCCGAATCCGGCTGGACCGGAGGCAGATCCGGCTCCGGGAAGTAGCGGTAGTCCTCGGCGGTCTCCTTGCGGCGTCCGGCCGAGGTGGTGCCGTCGGCCTCGTGGAAGTGCCGGGTCTCCTGCACGATCTCGCCCCCGGCCTGCAGAATCGCGGCCTGGCGGCGCATCTCGTAGCGAACGGCGACCTCGACGCTCTTGAGCGAGTTGACGTTCTTGGTCTCGGTGCGGGTGCCGAATTCGGTCGCGTCCTTGGCCATCAGCGACAGGTTCACGTCGCAGCGCATCGAGCCCTGGTCCATCCGCACGTCCGACACGTCGAGGGACTTGAGCAGATCACGCAGCGCCGTCACATACGCGCGGGCCACCTCGGGTGCGCGGTCGCCCGCGCCCACGATGGGACGGGTGACGATCTCGACGAGCGGCACACCGGCGCGGTTGTAGTCGAGCAGCGAGTGGCTCGCGCCGTGGATTCGCCCGGTGGCGCCGCCGATGTGCAGCGACTTGCCGGTGTCCTCCTCGATGTGTGCGCGCTCGATCTCCACGCGCCACGTGGTGCCGTCGCCGAGCAGGACGTCGAGGTAGCCGTCGTATGAGGTGGGCTCGTCGTACTGCGAGATCTGGTAGTTCTTCGGCTGGTCCGGGTAGAAGTAGTTCTTCCGCGCGAACTTGCTCGACGGCCGGATCGAGCAGTTCAGCGCCAGGCCGATACGGATCGCCGATTCGATGGCCTTGGCGTTGGCGACCGGCAGCGAGCCGGGCAGACCGATGCACACCGGGCACACCTGGGTATTGGGGTCGGCGCCGAAGTCGGTCGGGCATCCGCAGAACATCTTGGTCGCGGTACCCAGCTCGACGTGCACCTCGAGGCCCATCACCGGATCGAAAGCGGCGATGACCTCGTCGTACTCCAACAGTTCGACGGCGGCGGAAGTCATGGCTGCCAGTTTATGCGGCGATATCCCAGGGATACGTTCAGGGTGATCACCGATGCCGGGAACCGGTCGTCGAACCTACCGTCGAAGACATCAGTTCACCGACCGAGGAGTCCCGATGACCACCGCACAACCCGCTTCCCCCGCACCGCGACTGACGCGATCACGCTCGAACGCATGGCTGGGCGGTGTCTGCGGTGGTATCGCCGAACGATGGGGCTGGGACCCGACCCTGGTGCGTGTCCTGTTCGTGCTGTCGATGCTTCTCCCCGGCCCCCAGGTGCTCATCTACCTGGCGCTGTGGATCGTCATCCCCCGCGAACCCGCACCGGCCGTCACCGTGGT